>JAISAQ010000053.1 GCA_031266775.1 Treponema sp. | reverse complement strand
GGCCGGGGGCTTTATTCGGCGGACAAACTGTGCGGCATAAAACGATCCGAGGAAAACCCCCTGATGATGAATCTCTACAGCGGTATTCTGAAAGGCCGGGTAAAAGAATTATTGCATGTACACTACACACAAAAGGAGAAGACCCATGCTTGAACTATGCGTTTGTATCGGCAGTTCCTGCCATATCAAAGGTTCCTACAACGTCATTCAGACTTTCCAGCAGCTTATCGAGGAAAAGATGCTGCATGACCGAATAAATTTTAAGTCCAGCTTTTGCCAAAAACAATGCCAACATCCGGGGGTGGCGGTCTCGGTAAACGGCGTGATCCATCAGGTAACGGCGGAAACCGCGGGGGAATTTTTTACCAGGGAGGTCTTCCCAAAGGCATGATCAAAGGAGCATACATGGAACTTGACCGCCGGACAACTGCTTACAGCCGGTTGTAGATACAGGTTAAAACAGCGTCTTTTTTTTCATCCCGCAAATGCATGGGGCCGCCGGAACAATTCCGGTAATCTTTGCAGTCTTTGCATATTCCCGTTTTTGTCCACCGGCGATCCCGCATGATTTTAAACCGGTTATTCCAAACATCCAAAAACAAATCACGGTATATGTTTCCCTGAACAAAACTCCTGTTGATATTGGGACACGCGGAGATAGATCCGTCAACCAAAACCGAAGCAATGTTTATTCCGGCGCGGCAGAAAAAAGGCGCATCGCGGATTCTTCTTTCATATTCCCCGGCCCAGGATTCACAGCTAAACTCAACAAGAATATCGTTACCGGTACGGGAATTGACAATAAAATCAAAAAGATACTTTAGTTGTCCGGGGCTTAAACACAGATCGCCGTTCCGCGCCGCCCTTCCGATTGGCGCAATGGTACACAGCCTCCACACCCTGACATTACGCGAAACAAGAAACGCCTTGAGTTCTTCAAGTTCATAAATATTTTTTTGATTCACGCAGGTTATCACGTCATAGGTCAGATGTTTTGTGGAGGTGATTAACGCCAGGGCATCGACAGCCCTGTTAAAACTTTGATCGTTTCCCCGAAGCCAGTTATGGGAAGCCTCCAGCCCGTCAAGACTCAGGGAGACGGAACCCATGCCCGCCGCGAGCAGCCTGCCGTGTATACCGGGAGTATACGCATAGCCGTTGGTAACTATTCCCCAGAGAAAACCGTGCTGCCGCAGCCTTCTGCCGCACTCCGACAAATTCTTCCGCACAAGGGGTTCACCGCCGGTTATGGCTACGGTTATGCTCTCTGGTTTATACACTTCTTTTAACGGAAGAATGGCTCCCAGAAAATCGTCGAAGGGCAAATCTTCCGTTTCACTGCCGGCGGAACAATCGGAACCGCAATGCAGACAGCGCAGATTGCACCGCCGGGTACATTCCCAAAAAAGATACGACAGTTGATGAAGGCGCGTTTCGTTTTTTCTGAACTGGTTGAAAAAGAACTGGGAAAATTTATTTGAAGGATGCTTGCCGCCCGGTCTATTGGGAGGGTTCAACTTCTTCGTCATTTTCTTCGGGCTTTTGCTCCAAATCAACTTCTAGCGAATGTTTAATTTCATCGGAGGTAACTTGCATGATTTTAAGCTGAAATAAACCGCCGCCATCAAGAAAACGGATAGAATAATTATCCCGCTCGGGTACCTGAATATAAAATTGGCCGTCATTATCAGATAAAATCTCAAAGCCGGAATAAAAAGGAGTGTATGCGGATTCACCTCTGTTACCGGCCTCAGAGTAAACAATAACCCTGATTCCTGAAACCGGCTCCCCTGTTCCTTTGGAAAGCACAGTCCCGTGAATAACGGCAGCCGGACTTTCCCCATAGAGGCTTACCTCTAACGGATTCGTAATTTCATCCTGGGTAATATTCATATCTTTGTTTGAAAAAAATCCGCCGTTTTCAAAGCCGTCACTATCGGAAAACCTGATAGAGTAAGAATCTTCTTCGGGCACGTAGATAAGGAAACGTCCGTCAATGTCGGTATTGGCGGTGGCGTACATGTATCTGACATTAATTCCCGCCACCGGCTCGCCCGTTTCTTCGGCGACAACCCTCCCCTGAACGGGAACCGTATAGTTGCTGAGATCCGGCTCACGCATTCCATACATGGCATGGATCAAAAACGGCATTGCCGTCGCCCCCAGCGCCACATACACATTTCTCAGTATCATGCGCGCCTTTTCCAGAATTTTCCCCATATTTTATTCCCTTTATCAAGAGGTTCCCTTATACTATTCCCTTTCGTCATATAAGTCAACAAAATTACCCGGAAACTTCGGTTCTTGAGCAACTTTTTACATGGTTTTATGTCTAAATGTTGAGGAGCATATAAAATTATGAACATAATGAGAAAAGTGGCGGTTTTTGGAGATTCAATATTAAAAGGCATTCAAGTGGATCCGGATACAAAAAAATATTGTGTCAAAAACTGTATTGATTTTGAAAAGATTGAAAATAAACATTTGGTTTCTATTGATAATTTTTCCATGTTTGGTTGTACGATAAATAAAGGCAACATAATGCTGGAGCGCCGCCTTCAAAAAAAGTATTTTGATATTGTGGTACTCGAATATGGCGGGAATGATTGCGATTTTAACTGGAAAGAAATTGCGGAAAGACCTTATGATGAACATATTCCCAACACTCCCCTTAAAGCATTTATTGAAACATATAAAAACATGATAAAATCGCTGAAAGAAAAGTATATTGAACCAATCATTACAACATTGCCGCCATTGGAACCGCAAAGATTCTTCGACTGGTTTTGCAAAGACCTTAACAAAGATAATATATTAAAATGGTTAGGGACAGTAAATACAATATACAGATTTCAGGAACAGTATTCCCGTGCAATTGAGTATATTGCCCGTGAAACAAATACGCTTTTAGTCGATATACGCGGCGCCTTCCTGAAATATTTTCGAATAGATGAATTGTTGTGTGAAGACGGCACACACCCAAATTCAAACGGGCAGCGTGTAATTACCGACGCTTTTTTAGGTTATTCAAAAGAAAAATTAAATGAATTAATACAGTTAACTATATAACCGCATATCAGGTTTTACAGCACATAATTAGGCCAGAAAAGATTGGACTTGTTTAGTAACCCGGTTGGTTACTGGTCATTCAGCGCCGGGACTTAAAAGCCTGTGCCAGGCGGGCGTTTGTTTTTTCCAGGCTGAAATATTCAGGATCAAAATCTCCGGCCCATTCATGGATTTCTTCATATTCCTTGTGGTTTGGGTCTTTCAATATTTCAAGCATGGACTCGTACCCCCAAACGCCTCCCGAATCCTCCGGAGGGCCTGCCCGCTGCCCTCCAAGACAGCGGGGCCGCGTTAAATCCCGCTTTTCATCTTCCGGGGGGATAATTTTGGATACCCTAATCTCATGCTCCCAAGAATCTCCAAAATCATAGAGGTAACTGAATTTTTGTTTTGCCCGCAGATTCAGATCATCAAGGCACACATCATCCTCGTCGGCCACGTCGTCTCCATCATCGAAACCCATGTCCTCCATCATCATTCCGTACCGCGCCGAATTGACGGTAAAGGAATGCATGTGACCGTTCTCCCAGCCAAAGGCAATCTGAAGAATCCCATGAAGATCTCCCAGCGTACAGTCCGCCGGAACACTCAACTCCCGCCAGATTGACGGCGTGGTTCCTTCAATGCTTGCCCGCAACACATAGGCCGGCCGGGGATGGTTGGAATGTATTTTTCTGTCCATGGGCCTTAGTATACCACATTTTGCGGGGAACGCTAAGAAGACCTGAAAACATCAATCTTTTTTGCGGTGCATCGCCTCCGCTTCGGAGGATAACATCGTACAAATCCCCTCAGCAAAAGAGGTCCGAAGGTTTTTTCCCGTTCATGTTCCCGTAAAAGGACAGAAGTTCATCGGCCTGGCGGCGGATAAGGGAAGCCCGTTTGTAATCCGGCCGGATAATCCGGAAGGACTGGTTCCGTCTGAAGGCAAGGGGCGTCTTTTCATCGTTTAATGCTTTGGCCGCGCAAAGGGCGGCTCCTATGCCCCCTATTTCGGTTGAGGGCGCGACATGAACCGGACGGTCAAGAACGGCCGCCCGGTACTGCAGATAGAGGCTGTTGGCGGTTCCGCCGCCGCCCGAAATAACGAGGGCTCCGGGATCGGTATACCTGCCGAGCCTTTCAATGTTAAGCCGCGCCATGGCGGCCATATACACGTAGGCCGTGTGGGTCAGCCGTACAATGTCCGTGTCTATGGGCATGTTGACAAACGAAAGCCCCGATTTCTCAAGGCCCGTTACCGGATCTCCCCCCGCAATGATCGGAAAAATCTTTTCCGGGGGTTCTGATTTCAAAAGCTTCTCATTCATGGCCGTGAAGAAAGCGTCCGCGCCGCCGCTGCCGCCAAGGGCGGCGATGCATTTCATAAGGAGCCCTGAATAAATTATGGCGTTAAGGACATAAAAACTGCCGGGGCCAAAGGCCGCGCCTATGCATAGTTCGCCTGAACCGGGGCGGAATTCCCTGGAATCCGTCAGGGTTACCATGGATTCGGAAGAACCGATTGAGTCGAAAATAAAGGGACGCTTTTCGGCCAGGGTTTCAATACAAAAAAGGCCGGTAATATGATCATGCCCGCCCAGGGCGCAGGGGACCCCTTCTTCATCCTTCCCGATACAGGAACCCATTGCGCTAATATGGGGCAGCTTTTCTTTCAGGTCAAAACGTTGCAGAAGCCCGGCGTTCCATATGCCCTTGTCAATATCCAGAAGCATGGTGCGGCTTGCCTGTGAATAATCCCAGCAGGGGATGCGGGTAAAACGGTAAATGAAATAGCCCGCGATGGAAAGCCAGAATTCCGGTTCATCCATCGGTAAAACATCCCGCATCCATAAAATTTTATAGATGGACAGCGTGGCGTTTATTTTTCCCTTCCGGTTTATTTCAGGATTACATGCTTCACTGTCAACCGGCGTATTGCGGGCCGTATTTTCGGTGACAGGATCGTTCCAAAACAGGGGATCGGCCAGAGCTTTTCCGTTTCGTACCGGCACCACCGATTCTCCCACACTGGTAAAGGAGATTCCCAAAATACGGCGGTGTTTCTGTATTTTTTTTCTGAAATCCCCGATTATATTTTCCAATAGTGAAAGATTAAAAAAGACCGCCCCGTGCGCGGAGTAAAAGGGCGTAGCCGCCTTTAGGGGCGGTCCCAGTGTTCCGTCGGTATGGAGGATCGCCGCCTTGGTGTTGGTAGTTCCGATGTCTATTCCGACATAACAGCCGCGCATTTTTAGCAGCTTAGCGTCCGCAGCTTGCCGGCTGCCGTTTCACAGATCGCTTCTTCTCCGGCCGCGTCGGCGTCATTCATGTCAATGTAGGGATTCTCCGTCAAAGCCTTCATAATGGCCCTGGTATAGGCCACCCGGATTGCTCCGCCAATATTCATTTTGCCTACATGATAATTCCGCAGTTCCCGCAGCTGGCCGGCGGAAACACCGCTGCCGCCGTGAACTACCAGGGGAACCGGAACAGCTTCGGCAATGGCCCTGAGCCGCGGCATGTCTATTTCTTCTTCTTTTCCCGCGATGGCGCTGCCGTGTTCGGTGCCTACGGAAACCGCCAGAATGTCTATTCCCGTTTCCCGGACAAAAGAAGCGGCCTCTGCGGGGTCGGTTAATTCTTCTTTTGAAACGCCTTCTCCCTGTATGTCGTCAAGGGCCAGTCTCAATTGGCCGACCATACTTTCTACCATTACACCGGCGGAACGGGCAAAATCCATTACTTCACGGACTACCAGAATTCTTTTTTCCGGTTCGAGCCCCGAAGGATCGAGCATCACCGAGGAAAAACCGGCCCGGATACAACGCACGGCCGCTTCGAGGCTCATTCCGTGGTCCAGATGAAGGGCGGTGATTACTCCTATTCGTTCTGCCTTGATCCGTACCGTTTTTACCAGCTCTTCAAGGCCGTAATGGGCAAGATCGCGTTCGGTAACTCCCAGCATAACCGGCCGGTTTACCTTTTGCGCCGCCCTGAGGACGCCGTTGATCGACGCGTTGTTAAAAAGGTTAAAGGAAACAAGCACTTCTTTTTTGGAACTCATCTCTTTAAGAACATCCAGAATTTTAACAGTTGTCATACTATTCTCCTGTGTAACAATTAACAGCGGATAAAAACCGCGTTTTTAAATTTGCAGGGTTTCAAACTCAAAGCTCCGCAGCAGCGCCAGAACCGCGGCCCCCCAAGCCCCGGCATTATCCTCAAGGGTGGAATTTACAAGCCGTATCTTGGATGTGCTGCCGTTTATGGTATTTTGCCGTATGCCCTTTTCTACGGCGTCCATGAAGATGCCGCCCATGCTTACCAGTTTTCCGGAAAGAACAATGACATTGGGGGCCAGAATATCGACCATCATTCCCAGGCAGTGGCCCAGTTTAACCGCCGAATCCTGGACAAGATCAATGGCATGCGGGTCTTCCTCGAGCACCGCCTCCTTTAGCATGTCTACGTTCAAACATTCCAGATTTCCGTTTATCCTGCCGGAAATCCCCTCCAGGCGGTGATTAAGAATCATCTCTATCATCTTGTTCCGTATTCCGGGATCGGTTATCTCCGCGTTGAGGCATCCCCTTTCACCACAGTTGCAAAGCCGGTTTGAACCGGGCACTTTAACGTGTCCCAATTGTCCGACATAGCTTTTTCCCTCGAAGATGAACCTGCCGCCGTACCATGGGACCATCCGTACTCCGGTACGGATGGACACAAAAAGAAAATCTTCCGGCTCTTCCCGGAACATCAGCCACCGGTAGGCCATGGCGATAACGGCAACGTTGTTTTCAATAAAACAGGGAAGCCTGAACCGGTCTTCTATTATTTTTTTTATGGGTATGTTTTTCCAGGAAGGCAAAAAATCATAGCTTATAGCCGATCCGGTTTCAGGATCAAAAAAACCGGGAAGGCCCAGCCCAATGCCGATTACCCTTTTCCCCCCGGAAGGCCGCGCGGCAAGCAGGCGTTCAATAACCGTTTCTACCTTTTCGAGCAGAACCGCGGCGTCGTCATCGGCGCTTACCGGGAGCAATTCGCCATGAACCGGTTCTTTGGCAAAATTCAACAGAATGCCCTGAATACGCTGGCTGTTGAATTCAACGCCGGCAAAGTAACCTCCCTGGGCGTTGATGTACAGGGATACCGGCCGGCGCCCTATCCGGGCGTTACGGCCCGCCTCTTCGTAAATGAACCCTTCCCTGAGCAGTTCGCCGGTAATGTCCAGAATGGTTTCTATGCTGTAGGACGTAATCTTTTTGATGTCATAACGGGAAACCCCCTCCTTTGACCTGATTATGCCCAATACCCTGTTGTGCCGGTATCGCCTTCTGTTCTGTACAATTGAGTCGGTAACCGCTGGCGTATTCATGGAATAATGTTATCCCTTAATGGCGCCGCTCGTTAAGCCCTGCATGAATTTTCTTGACATGACGGCGTAAAACAGAATCATCGGAATTGAAACAAGAACCAGAATGGCAAACAGCGCATTTGGCCTGCTAAAGTACATTCCCGAATACTGCATCGGTATAAGGGGAAGCGGTTTTTTCATCTGTTCCGACATTGTAACAAGCGCAAGAAAAAATTCATTCCAGCAGGTCATGAATTCCCAGATTACCACGACGATGATGCCGGGCCTTAACATGTATAAAATAATTTTGAAAAAGAGGCGCCAGTTTCCGCATCCGTCGATCATCGCCGCATCCTCCAGTTCACCGGGAACGGCGTCCATGAAGCCCTTTAGAATAACCAGGGCGAAAGGAATTCCCAGCGCCGAATAGGGGAAGATCAGACCCTGAAACGTATTGAGCCAGCCCATGACCGAGTTGAGCTGGGTCAGGGGTATGACAATGGCGCTGATGGGAACCATGAGGGTAGCCAGAAGGGCGCCGTACAGAAATTTCTTGAATTTAACATCCTTCCGGGTAAAGCCGAAGGCCGCCATGGCGGCGCCCAGGGTAACAATAATAACGCTGGCAAGACTGATAACCAGGCTGACAAAGAAATGCACATGCAGGGGATTTTCCGTAAGGACCAGTTTGTAATTGTGCAGCGTCATTGGCAGCGTGAACAGCGCCGGGTTAAAGGCGTTTTCCGGCGTTCTAAAAGACATGCTCAGCATGTAGACAAGGGGGATCATCCAGATATATCCAATTACAAGAAGCAGGATTATCCAGAACCACTGCCGCCGTTTTAACCGTGTTTCGTTCATGCTTCTCCCCCTCCTCCGATCGTCAAATTTCCGGATTTTAATACCGTCATCTGGAAGACCGTAATAATCAGGGTAAGAATAAGTATTACCGTTGAAATGGCCGAAGCATAACCCATGCGCTGCATGGTAAAGCCCGTGCGGAAGATATAGGTTCCCGGCATCTCGCTTGCGGAATTGGGGCCGCCTGATGTCATACTGTAGATCAGCGCAAAGGTCTGAAGCGAGCCGATAACCCCGAGCATAATAAGGGATTTATGTACATGTGAAAGGGCCGGGAGGTATATACGCCAGATCAGGGGAAAACCGGTGACTCCGTCGATAAGGGCGGCCTCTTTCATTTCGACCGATATTTCCGACAGGCCGGCAATATACAGGGCCATGGACCAGCCGGTCCATTCAAAAATATTCACTACAATAAGGGCAAAGATAACATTGTGAACATCTCCAAGAAAGTTAAACGGCCCCTTAAACCCTATTTTGGACAGAAAATTACCGATGGGGCCGTTGTAGGGGGAATACAGGTTTGACCAGATAATGGCGATAACAACAATCGAAGTTACTACCGGAATAAAGAACAGGGTTCTGAAAAAGAGCTTTCCGTTTATCAGTTTTTCTTCAATAATGTACGCAATAGAAAAGCCTATTGCCGCCTGTACAAAAATTGTGATAAAAAACCACAACACCGTGTTGCGCATGGTAATTCCGAATACCCGGTCGGTCATAATTTCAAGGTAATTGTCCAAGCCGGCAAATTTCATTTCGGACAGGGTTGACCAGCTGAAAAAACTGCCTGAAACCACAAAGATGATGGGATACAGGATAAAAAACAAAAAAAACACAAACGCGGGAACCAAAAACCAGTATCCCGAACCCAATATTTTTCTCAACATTTTTTCCTCTTAAAAAAAACAACAGGCCAAAGGCGGACGGAAGGTGAAGCGCGGCGGCGCAGAGCCGCGGGGCATGAAACCCTCAATACGAATCACCTTCCGTACCTTTTATTCAATGGGGTCTGCTACCCCGCCTGACCGCAGGTTCGCGCTTGCGGCGTTCTTCATCTGTTTACACGGTTCTGGACAGCCTGAACCTGCTGAAGGGCCGCCTGAGAAGACAGCTGTCCTGTTGCGACGCCATCCATGGCATTCTGCAGCGCGGTTTCAACCTCGGGGTTACTGAACCGCTGGTTACGCGCCTGATCGAGAACCGCGTTGTACCGGCCAATCTGCTCTTTGATGCTTGCCGGAATATTTGTCGCCTGGGGCGCTATGCCCTTTACGGCCGGCAGGTTATTAAGGTCATCTACCGACGCCTGTATGCCTTCTCCGGCGGTAAAAGATTCAAGTACGAGCCACGCGGCGTCCGGGTTTTTCGAGTTTTTGGTGATGCCGAAACCAAAATCCATCCCGCCGATGGGAGGGCTCGCCTGCCCGCCCGGATTATAGGAGGGAAGGAAGAAGTGATCGAAAATCCAGTTTTTTACGTTGGGGGGAGCATCGGGAGCGGTAAATTCCTGGGGCCACCAGGAACCCAGCGCCATCATGCCGACCCGGCCCGCCACAAACTGTCCTACTCCGTCAGGATAGGCAAGGTTCGACAGGGAACCGACCTGGGCTACATTGGTATAAAAATCTTTCCATGCTTCCATGACCCTTACCATGCCGGCGCTGGTCCATTGGCTCCTGCCCTCCTGGGCGGTATAAACTTCTCCGGGGGCAAGCTGTTCGGAAAGCATCAGGAACAGGTTGATCTTTTGCCACCCGTCGGCGCCGCCGAAATACAGCGGGGCATAGCCCCTGGAAGACAGGGCGGCGGACGCGGCCTTGAGTTCGGCCCAGGTGCCAGGCACCTTGATACCCAGCTGTTCAAACAGCGTCTTGTTGTACCATATGTCAATGATCTGGGATTCACAGGGAACGATGTACACCGAATTGTCGCCTGAGGGGTTGCCAAGCTTCATCTGATCCGCGTCGATCTTGTAGAATTTGTCGGCCCAGAGGTTCCCCCAGGATTTAGCCATGTAGGGAGTTAAATCGATAAGATAATTCCTGTACTGCTGGGTCAGGGAACCGGGCTGCAGGGCAATGATGTCCGGCAGACTGTTCGAACCGGCTCCGGCGGAAAGCGCGGCAAGGTACTGGGGGTTGTAGTTCATATTGTTGAATGTAACCTTGATGCCGGGATTTTTCGCCTGAAATGCCGCGATCATCTTCTCCATGGTCCGGGGAATGGGCGTCCATGTCAAAATTCTGACTTCGGTCTGTGCACCCGGCGCGGAAGCCTTTCCCTCTTTTTCTCCGGTGGCGAAAACGCTGCCGGCGGCAAATACCGCAAGCAGTACCAGCGCAATCGTTCTTTTGTTCTTCATTCTAATCCTCCAAGAAATTGATGAACAAACAAACTGTTTGTTTTTTCCGTTTTTTTCCGCCCTTTTCCGGCGCTACTTGGCAAGAAAGAAGGCGCATTCGTCATCCGGAAGATCCACAGGTTTTCCGATCTGTTCCGCAATGGAAAGAACCCGCGCAATGGCTTCCATGGCTTCGGCCTTGTTCATTGCGTTATACACATCTTTACCGACAACCAGAATCCCGTGGTTGGCCAGCAGTACGCCGTCGTATTTTTCGATGTATTTCCGGGCCGGTTCAAAAATATCGGATGTTCCGGGCCTTCCGTAAGGGGCAACGGGAATTTCCTTGAAATTACCCATCATTTCAGGATACGCCTTAGTCTTTACCGGACGGTGATCCAGGGCAAAGGCCGTAAGATAGGGGGGGTGGCAGTGTATCACGGCGCCGATATTTGACCGTGTCTGGTATGAGTTGACATGAAGGGGCACTTCGGAAGAAGGGGGAAATTTACCGCCAATCTGTTTAAGGCTGCCTTCTTCCAGTACGCAGATTGCCTCTTCGTCCAGGAACGCCTTGTTTTTACCGGCCGGCGTTATGTATATTAATCCGTTTTGCCGGACCGATATGTTCCCTTCGTAGGCGTTTACAAGCCCTTTCTGATCAAGCCGCCGGCACACTTGCAGAATGTCCTTAATTATACTGATGTCCATGCAATCCTCCGTTGCTACACCGATTTAACGGCAGTATGTTGTTGTCTATGGCGCAATCTCCGCATCCGGACCAGTCCGGGCGCGAAGAAGGCCTGATTTCCGCAAAAAAAGAATTTCCCGCGTTTTTCTCCCCGTAGAGGGTTCTGTCCAAATCTTCCAGCGCGTATAATTGGGATACCGCGTTTCCAAGGAGGGTCGCGTAGGGAAGCCCGGAGTACACCGGCCTCTCCAGCGCGCCGGCAATGGCGGATGTCAAATTCCTGTACCGTATTCCCCCGCTGATAAGCCAAATTTTGTCAAAGTCTTTTCTCCGGAGCCGGATCAGCTTCCGGGCGTAGCGGCGTACACAGAGCGCAATGCTCTTCATGACGCTTGCCGCGAAAGCCTCCCGTGACCGGGGAGGCGGCCGACCGGTTTTTTCAACAAGAGAAGCAATTGTCTCTGACATTACCCCGCCGGCTTCCTGAACCAGAGGATCTTCAATATCAAAAAATTCCCCTTGTTCCGTTTGGGAGGCAAGAACATCAAGATCGTTGAAGGTTAAGGACGTGTCCGTTTTTATCCATTCGGCGTACAGGCAGTTCAGTATCCACGCGGCGGGGAAATCACGGTACACAATGATCTTTCCCCCGTCGCCGCCTGTGTTTTTGAATCCCCCTTCATAAAAGGCGTCATCCAGAGCCGGGGCGTCCCGGTATATCCCCATGCTGATATTCGTCCCGATGCTGACATAGAGATCGTCTTCGCCAAAACCCGGAATGGCCGCAACCGCCGCGGCGCTGTCGTGGCCAATCGCCGAAACAATCGGAACGGCCCCCATTCCTGTTTCACCGGCAACCGAAGGGCTTAAGTGCCCTTTAATTGTGCCGGTATCGGTCAGGGGCAGCAAAAAACCGGCCGGTATGCCAAGGGCAGACAGAAGTTCCCCGCACCAGTCCCGCTGGGACGGTTGCAGCATCGCGGTGGTTCCGGCAATGGTCCGCTCCGCCGAAAGGGCGCCGCCAAGAAAATAGGCCAGAAGATCCGGCAGCAGAACCAGATGCTGTGCGCTTGAGAGGATTGCATCCCCCTGCAACGCCGAGGCGTAAAGCTGTACAAGGGTATAGCTGGAGGCGCACTGGCAGCCGGTCAGGGTAAAAATTTCCCGTTTGGAAAGACGGCCGTACAGTTTTTCAAGAACCCCGGCGGTTCTTTTATCGCGGTAGTGAAAAACAGGCTCCGCAAGGCGTCCCTGGGCATCCAAAAAACCATAGGTTGCGCCCCAGCTGTCAATGCCTATGCTTTTTGGTTTTCCGTATTTTGAGCCAAACCACGAAAGCCCTTTAAGAATATTCCGGTAAAGATCAAAGATATCCCAGTACAGGCCGGGCCCCAGATTAAGCGGGACATTGGGGAACGTATAAATGTCTTCCAGACTGACAACACCGCCGTGCACCCGTACAGCGGCCATTTTTGAACCGCTGGCGCCCAGATCCACGGCTATTGAATATTCCGTGTTTTCCACATTTTTTCCCATTATTATCGTTTTTGATACATTTGAACCTAAACATACTATTGAAATCGTGATCTGTCAAGAAAAACATGCGTTTTTTGTGGTTATTTTTTCTTTTTCGATATTATTCGAGAATTATTTAAAGGGAGACCGGTATCGGGGAATCCGTTTAGCCGAATTATCCGTTACCGACAGTATACTCAGGGTCATCTTCTGCCGCCATTAAATCAATGGGTTCATTATATTCTATGCCGTATATGCCATTTTCTATTTCATAAATGGTTTCTTTAATTTCATTTACACAATCCGCAAGGTTCTTTTTTATTTCATTCCCCCAAAACCTGATAACGGTCCAGCCCATACTTTCAAGCTTCTTTTCATTTTCAGTATCCCGGGCTATATTCCGCTCAATTTTTTGAATCCAATAATCCCTGTTCGTGTTAATTTTTTTCTTTTTGTCTGTCCAGTTCTTGCCATGCCATAATTCGCCGTCGCAAAAAACGGCAATCTTGTATTTTGTTATGGCAATGTCCGGCTTCCCCGGCAATTTGTTGTAATTTTTCCGGTAACGGAGGCCTTCACGCCACAACGCTTTGCGCAATGAAATTTCAATAGACGTATCACTGCTTCTGATATGCGACATGTTTTTATGGCGCTGTTCAGGAGTTAATACATCCATATTTAAGCCTACAGTCCATTATAGTTATCCCACCGCCATTTTAAGAAGCCCCTGTTCGTAAAACCGGGCAGAACAATACGGGGCGGTATTGCGGCGCCATAATCCATCCGTGCTTTTGTTGAAAGGTCAATTTCACCAATATCAGAAATTCTTAAATGCCCTGAGTCAAACAATATATGTATGTCTATCCGCATTGCAAACCCATTGGCGATTGTATCTTCGCCGTGATATTTAAATGGCTTTATATGGGCGGCTTCCAAAACCTCTGGCATAGTAACATTCGTAATTATGCAGCGCCCACAGGCAGACAAGACCTCTTTGCGAAATTTTGCCTGATTGGGCCTGTTTCTTGTATTGGATTCAACGCGCTTTTTCTCAATTTCCGCCGCTATTTCATTTTTCCTGATTTGAGCAGCCACCTGAATCAAAGATTGGCCTGATGCCTTTTGTTCCAAAATACCCGTTATTTCTGAATCAAGAAGATCATTGTAACGGTAATGTTCGTCAAGCCTGTTGCCGCCTTCCTGTTTGAGAAGATAGCCGTAATTTGACAGAAACAGCAAATACTCCCGCGCTATCCGCTTGTCATTGGCGCCGGAACAACAATCAGGCCAGCCAGTCAGGGTAATTTCTTTTGCGCGATACCACAAAATGAAATTCACATAATCGTCAACCATAACATTTGGATTTGACGATAACGGAATAACAATTTTTACAAGTTCCTCTGTGGTAACAAAAGGTACGCCCTGGCCGTTAAGTTTTTTTGATATGTTCAAAATTAGCCGCAGGGGATAAAGAATAATACCGCTATTTAACCAACTCTGGCATTCATCGGTGCTTTGTATTTTTATGTTGGGCAACTTGAATGTCTGAATTGTAATCGCCGCAAACTCAGTTTGTGAAATATCGCGGTCAGCAACGCGCCGTCCAAAATCCGTCAATCTGATGAGGCCGGTTCTGTCGCCATCCTCAAGCAGACCGACAGCCCGCCAATACTGGCCTGAATTTCTTATCAGATTACGCTCTCCGGTTCTGCCGGAAAGATTAATTCCGATTGAATCTTCTACATCATTGGACAATTCCTGCATTTCATGCGCGAATTCCGGGGAACTGTACTTAATTCCCATATTCTCAAGTTTTCGCATACGGAACAAAACACCCAAAAGAATTACAGGATCATTTAAACTTTCCGTGCATTGAAGGCTTGCCCATTTCCATTTAAAGTCAGGGAAAGGAAGTTTTGGTATGTATTTTTTCTCAAGCATTTAATTTCCCTTTATAGAGCTTAAACTGTTTCGCCGCCGCGAAAGCAAGTAAAGGCGGTACGGCATTGGCAATCTGCCGGTATACGGATGAACGGGTTCCTTCAAAAACAAAATCAATGGGAAAGGTTTGAATAACTGCAAGTTCGCGGCATGTCATTCTGCGCTTGTTATTGTAATGATGCAAAACAACAACGCCTCCCTTGTCGTCACCTCTGGCGGTAACTGTTGGAGCCGGTTTGTCAGGGTCTATCATTCTGTGTCCCAAATAACCGTTAAACCGCAACTTGTATTTTGAATATTCATGATTTAACAAGTTATTAGGTTTGTCAGGGTCGGGCAGGTTTTTCAAAGCATCCTTTACGCTTACCCAGCGTTTAATACCACATCCGCCGTTTTCACCATATTCTTTTTCAGGATACATATATTCGAAATCCACATCATTACGGACGCCCGTAATTATTACACGCTGCCGCTGTTGAGGCACACCGTAATCCGCGGCATTCAATAATTGGCATTTAACGGTATATCCCAAGTTTCTAAAATCACCCAGTATCATTTGCATCACTTTGCCCTTTTCAAGACTCAAAATGCCTTTTACATTTTCGGCCAGAAAAAACAAGGGGGTTTTGTCTTTTATTACCCTCAGCATCTGCTTATACATTTCGTTTCGCTCATCTGTTGCGCTTCTTTTTGTATTCGCGACAGAAAAACCTTGACAAGGGAAGCCGCCAATCACAATATCGCAATCCGGCACTTGTTCTGACGGTATAGCGGTAATATCGCCTTCGACAATGTGAGTACCGATATTTTTCCGGTATGTTTCCACCGCATCGGCATAAATATCATTGGCCCAAATGATACGGTGCCCGGCTTGTATAAATCCCAGATCAAGCCCTCCGGCGCCGCTGAACAGGGACACTACCTTCATATATGCAATTTTTCCAAACGAATCAATTCTTTGCCGAGCAGCGAAGCAAATTTGACCGGCACAGCGTTTCCAATCTGCCGGTAACAAGAGTTCATTTTTCCGGTAAACTCAAAATCTTCAGGAAAGGTTTGTATTGCGGCGCTTTCACGGATAGTCAGCCGGCGTTTCCCGTTGTAATGCGGGATGGCGCATACCCCTCCCTTGCCGTTTCCCCGCGCGAGAATAGTAGGGGACGGCTTGCCGGGGTCTGTCTGCCGGTGTCCTGTAAAGTTTCTAAATTCCACCTTATACGAGGAATATACATGATTTAACATATTATTTTCATTGTCCGGGTCCGGGAAATGACCTATAGCTTCCCGGATTGAAACCCACGCTTTGGGCACTCCATCCTTACTATTGGTTTTTTCCGGAAACTGAAAAAATATTGTACCGCCAATGTCTTTACGCTGGCCTATTATAATCACACGCTGCCTGTTTTGCGGAACCCCAAAATCGGCCATATTACACAATCTATATGTGGTATTGTAACCCGCATCGGAAAATTCAGCCATGATTTTTTTGATAACGTTTCCGCCGTCAAGACTCAAAATACCTTTAACGTTTTCAGCGATAAAGTATTTTGGTTGTTTTTGTTTTATTACCTGATAATAATATTTGTATAGTGTATTCCGTTCGTCATCCGCATTGCGCAGCATATTCGCCATTGAAAAACCCTGGCATGGGAACCCCCCAACTACTACATCCGTAGCAGGTAAATCGGCAATGCATATCTCTTTTATATCGGCGCATACGATATGGCTTCCTATATTGTTCCGGTATGTTGCCGCCGCATTTTCATCAATATCATTTGCCCAGACAACTTTGTTGCCGGATGTAATCAAACCTAAATCCAGCCCTCCGGCTCCACTGAATAAAGAAAGAATTGTCATTTTCTATAACCTTCCCCTCCAAAGGGCTTGAGTTTCCAAGAGGAAGTTGTTCAATAACTGAAGTTATTGAACAACCCTACCAATTCCGGCCCGCAGGGCCATGCCGGCGTGGTTTATCTGAAATGTACCAGGACGGTCTTGATTTCGAAGGCCCTGAACTGCAGGACAAGTTCTTTTTCCGAAAACCGGAGGGGTTTGGGGTTTCCTTCGAGCATGTCCGTAAGGTACGCGGACTCGATGTTCCGGGAAAAACACAGCAACGCCCGTTCTTTTCCGCCAAGGCTTTCGTACAGGCGGATGACGCAGCTTTTGACTTTCCCCTTTTCTGTTTCGGGGATCTTTACGCTTTCGGCGATTATTCCGCCGGCATCAATTGAAAAGAAGGAATAATCCCCTGTTCCCCCCTTTGCGGCCCTGCCCCGCGGTTCCGGCGCAGCGGTATTACATTCCACAACGGCGCCGTCGTTAAGTTCGTACCCCGCGCGGACCACCCTGGATTCACCGAAACTTCCGGTAAAAGGCAGGATGGAATAGGTAAAGCGCTGTTCTCCCCTGTCCGCGTCTTCGTCGGGGGCGGTAGGGGAACGGAGCAGGGTAAGCCTGACGCGGCCGCCTTCTACATCGTGGCCGTATTTGCTGTCGTTAAGAAGGGCCACGCCGCCGCCCGTCTCTTCCAGGGAAACCCACTTGTGGGCGCAGATTTCAAATTTTGCCCGGTCATGGGGAAGATTCTTGTGGGTGTTCCGCAGGAGATGGCCGTACTGTACTTCGCAACGGATCTGGGCCGCGTCTATCGCCGTGTCAAAGGAAACCTTAAGAAGCCGCCGTTTTTCACGCCAGTCTACTTTGGTGATAAAGTCTATCCGCTTTTCCAGCGCGTAGAAAACCGTATCCTGGGTAAGAACGGAAGCGGCGCCTATGTTGTACCGTCTGCGCAGGATGAAACAGACCGGGCCGTCGGCGGCAACTTCGGTAGACACGAGGCGGGTTTCTTCTTCAAGGTATGTGGTCCAGTCGGAATCAACGTCCCACGCTTCCCAGAGAACGGGCACGTCCCGCGCGCTTATGAAGCCGTTAAAAACCCCTCCGCCCGCTACGAGTTCCCGTTTTCCCTTTATGTCCCGCAGGGCCGATATTCTTCCCGCCCCGTCAAAAACGGCCCGGTAGAACGGGGTTCTGAGGTTTTTTCCCGAATACTCAAACGGCGAAGAAAGGTTCCAGCCGCCCGTATCCGCCCGGGAAGGCGGTTCCGTTCCCGAAAAATGCGCCCAGCCCATTGAAGGCAGGAAAGGGATAAAGACGGCGGTTTCCCTGCCGTCAAGATCTCTGTAGCGCTGAACAGGGTAGATTCCCTGCGCGGCAAGGGCGCGAAGGGAGGCCGGCCCGCCGCTCCCCCTGACAACGGAAGGAACAACGGACGATTTCAGCGCCCTGATTTTACCCAGCCCGGCGGCCGGCATGCGTACCGGGTCCCGGCGTTCCCATGAAAGATCGTTGAATACCGTAATCCCCTCCGCACCCGGAGCCAGCTTTTGCCGCAGCGTTCCTGAAAGCTGCGAAAGTTCCGCTTCAATTGTCCTGTAGGCCGCTTCGGCTTCGGCATAGACCCGGTGTATCGACGATCCGGGGATAATGTCGTGAAACTGGCTGGTAAGGAGCAGTTTCCAGTTTTTAAGAAGCTGCTCATGGGGATAGGGAAGGCCCTGTTCCAGGGCCGCCGCCGCGGCAAGGAATTCAACATTCCGCAGGGCGAATTCCAGGCGGCGGTTATACATCTTGGTTTTTGCCTGGGTGGTGTAAGTACCCCGGTGCAGTTCCAGGTAAAGTTCGCCCCGCCATTCGGGCCAGGGACCGCCCTTTTTGAAGATGCTGTCGAGCGCCGCCGACACTTTCTTCCAGAGCGAACGGGGAGCCCCTTCAAGGTTTGCAAGACGCCGGGCCTCTTCCAGATCTCCCCTTGCCGTGCCGCCGCCTCCGTCGCCTTCGCCTATGGATTTAACAACGGCCCCCTGCAGTTCCTTGTGCTGTACCTGGTTCCAGATTTCCCTGAGACTTTCGGGACTTACCCGGCCGTTGTAGCCCTGCGACCATGAGGAAATGTAATGTGTTTTAACACCCGTACCGTCTATGCCGCGCCAGATAAAGGTGTCGTAGGGGAAACGGGTAGTATCGTTCCAGTTGATCTTGCTTGTCACAAAGTATTTTATTCTGCAACCTGCAAGAATCTGGGGCAGCGCCGCCGCATAGCCGAAGACATCGGGCAGCCAAAGGGTATCCGCCTCGGTAAAGCCCTTTTCCGATCCCAGCATTTCACGGTTAGCCGCCTTGCCGACAAGAAACTGGCGAACAAGGGATTCGCCTCCCGTCACGTTGCAGTCGGCTTCAACCCACATGCCGCCGTTGGGTTCCCAGTTTCCCTTTCTAAAGGCTTCCTTTACGGAGGCAAAAATGCCGGGATATTCGTTTTTAACTATTTCAAGCTGACAGGGCTGGCTCTGAATAAACACGAACTCAGGATATTCGCGGGCAAGGGCCGCCATGTTCATATAGGTCCGGGCCGCCTTGCGCTCCGTTTCCCCTATATGCCAGAGCCACGCATGGTCAATATGGGCGTGGCCTATAAGGTGTACCTCAGGAACGGTGGGCCCGTTTTTTGCCGCAAGCAGCGGGGCGAGTTTTTTTGAGGCCGCCGCGGCGAGCTTTTCGATGTTTTCGCCCGGCCGTTTTTCTTCGCCGCTGTCCATGTATTCCCCGTCAAAAGGAATTTCCATAAGAGAATCATAAAGCCCCTTTAGAATGCGGGCTTTTCTGAGGGAATTGTTATCCAGGGAAAGGGCAAGCTCAAAAAGGCATTTTACATCGTAGTAAAGCGAATATACCGGTTCCAGCCGTTCAAGGAGATTTCCGCCTTCAAAGGTATTGGGATAATCGGGGATCTGCCTTCCCAGGGTAAGCATGATTGTTCTGCCCTGAAAAGGATGCATTCCCGGATAGGGGTGGCCTTCGTAGGCTTCAAGGTGAAGAACATGCTCCCTGCCGTCCGCGGGAACGGCAATTTTATGATGAAAAGAATTTAAGGCGCCCGCCGGTTTTCCGTCGATAAAGACAAGGGAATCGGCATTGGGAATGATCCGGAGAAAGAGACGGCCCTGTTTACCCGCGGCCTTTGGGCTTTTAAAACCCGCCCGGAACCAGCCGCAGTGCCAGGGCGTTCCGTACGGAAACGGGCTTTTGATTTTTTTCCACTGAGCCTTTTCGGGCGGGGCGCGAAAGGTCCTGTCCGTTTCAAAGTACTCAAAAACAAGCGGGGAAATTTCCCGGTAGCGCAGGGGTTTAAGGAATCTCAGGTACTGGGTAATGCGGTTTTCCACTTTGGGCGTCAGCATGGTTGCTCCTTTTGGTTAGTGTGATACTTTTGTGTTGAAATGACAAGAATGGCAATGCACACCCTTACCCGGCGCGGGAAAATACGCTATTCTTCTGGTCAATGGACATAACCTTCTATTCACTTGGGGCGGCCGAAGAAGTGACCGGTTCCAGACATGTGCTTGAAATTGACGGGTCGAGTTATCTGATTGACTGCGGGGCCTTTCAGGGAAGCCGCGCGGAAGCGGACCGGAAGAACAGGAATTTCGGCGTTCCCTCCGGCCGCACAGAGGCGGCGATACTGACCCATGGCCACCTTGATCACTGCGGCCTGCTTCCCCTCCTTGTGAAAAAGGGCTACGGCGGAAACATCTACGCCACTCCGGCGACCCGTGACATTGCCAGCCTTATCATGATGGATTCCGCCAACATACAGGCCCGTGACGCCGCGTATCTCAGGGGCCAGGCCCGGAAAAAGGGCGAAAAGTTCGACTGGACCCCCCTTTACGAAGAAAAGGACGCGATACAGGCGACGGGCCAAATCGTGGGCGTGTCTTACAACAGGCCCCTTTTTATCGGCGACGGGGTCAAGCTTGAATTTTACGATGCGGGGCACATTCTCGGTTCCGCCATGGCCTATATCACCGTTAATCGCGGCGGGGAAGAGGTGCGCGTACTTGCCACGGGGGATCTGGGCAGAAAGGGCAAGCCCATCATCCGCGATCCCGATCTTCCGCCTCCGCCCGATTACATTATTCTTGAAAGCACCTACGGCAACCGCCGCCACGACGACACGGACAGCGC
The DNA here is from genome assembly GCA_031266775.1 of Treponema sp. GTDB lineage: Bacteria > Spirochaetota > Spirochaetia > Treponematales > Breznakiellaceae > JAIROE01. The sequence goes on along the minus strand of JAISAQ010000053.1, from coordinate 73,546 downwards.
GATGGAAAAACTGGCCGTTCTTGCCAAACGAACGGTTAGAAACAGGGGGAAGATACTGATTCCCGCTTTTGCCATAGAACGCACCCAGGAGCTGGTTTATTACTTTCATTCTCTTGTAGATGAAGGGGTTATCCCCGAAATACCCATCTATGTGGATTCCCCCATGGCAACCAACGCCACCACCATTTTCCAGGTTCATCCCGAATGTTATGATGAGGAAATCAAGGCCGCCTTTATCAAACATCACAAGAACCCTTTTGGGTTTAACAGCCTGCACTTTACCACCAGTGTCGATGAGTCAAAGGCGCTGAACGATCATCCCGGCCCGCTCATCATTATTTCGGCCGACGGCATGTGCGAAGCGGGCCGCATTCAGCATCACCTGATCCACAATATAGAAGATCCCAATACCACAATTCTGACTGTCGGTTACATGGCGGAAAACACGCTGGGACGCCGCATACGCAATAAGGAAACTGATGTAAAAATACACAACCAGTGGTTCAGGCGGCGCGCCGAAGTGGAAGAGATAAACACCTTCAGCGCCCATGCCGATTATTACGAGGCGGCCGAATGGCTCAAGGCCATGGATACATCCCGGCTCAAACGGATCTTTCTTGTTCACGGTGAACCAAAAGCCCAGTCCGCCTTCCGGGCGTACCTTGCCGAAAACGGGTTCCCCGATGTGGAGATTGTCAAGTACGGAAGAACATACGGAATAGTCTAGGCGAACGGAGGGCACAATTCCGGGGAACGGCGAGGGGCCGTAAGTTTTCGCCGTTATTCGAATGCCCGGTTTAATACCCAAGAACCCGCTTGCGCGGGGAAGGAACCGCAGATTCGCGCTTGCCGTGCGGAGGCTTATTTTTTTCCCGTTTTCACGGCCCGTTTTTTGGGCAAAAGCGCCCGCGCCGCGCCCTTTTCCGCCGCCTGTACCGCCGGCAAAACTGCCGCCGGTTGTTTCGGCGGAAGATTGATCCGGTAATGGGCAGCGGCCATGTTGAGCCCTTCGGCGCGGAAACCTTCCTGTATGTTTTCATGGAGTTCCGAATAAATCGCCGGAACCAGATTTACTTCCTTCGTATAAAAATTGATCTGGTATCTGCAGTAAAAATCATCCAGGGCGGTTTGAAGAACAAAGGGCTTGGGGCTTTTCTGCACATGGCCTGTTGCCAGCGCCGCGTCAATAAGTATGCGGTGCACCGTCTGCCAGGGGGTATCATAGCCAAAGGTAACGGACGCGTAAAGGACAAGCCCCTCTTCATCCTCATCGGAACTTGTGTTGTAATTAATGATGCTTGAGCTTAGGATCATCAAATTGGGAAAGGTAACATACTCGTTCTTGTGGGTTTTGACACGAACCACCATAAGCGACTTTTCCACCACAAAGCCGGTAATGTCCTTGATCTGTATCCTGTCTCCTTCTTTGAAAGGCCGCATATAGGTAATAACGATCCCCGCCACCAGATTCCCTATGGCGGAGCTGGAACCCAGGGAAATGATTACCCCCACAAAAACCGAAACCCCCTGAAAGATCCTGGAATCGGCAAGCGGAAGATACGGATAAACAATAGCCACCGTAAAGGCCCAGAGCAGGAAACGCAGTATGTTAAAGGTCGGCTCCGCCCAGTCGGCGTAAAAACCCGGTATGACAAGCCTTCCCCGTGAAATTTGGCCCGAAAAAAACCTAAGCCCCCGCAGAATATACCGCGTTATAAAAACAATTATCAAAATGGTTATAAGGTTCGGTATAAAGAGGACTGCCCCAAAAGCGATATTTTTGAGGGGAGTAAAAATATAGCCGAAAAGTACGGAGGCAAGATCCTTCGTGGCCGGGAAGAGGCTGAACACCAGCGGAACGGTAATAAAAAACTGAAAGGCGGTAACGATGTATTTGAATATTCTAAGAAAAAACAAAAGAATATTGATAATCTGTTTGGTGTTAAGAAGTTTGTATTTTTTGAAGGTCAGAGGCTTTATTTTTTCTCCGCCAGCCTCATGTATCTTTTTGGCAAAAAACCTGCAAAGACGCCACAGCAGCATGACAAGCAGGACCTGCACGGCGATGATCACCAAGGCCAGGCCCAGTCTTTCGGGAAAGGCAAAAGCGCTCGTATCACGGGAAACCGCCGTCTCAATGCTGTCCGTTATTGCTTCAGGCGGAAAAGGCCGGGCCGGACCGGGGGCCGGGGACGGTTCCCCGGCGGGCACAGACGGGTCTTCCCGAACCGGAGAATCCCCGGCCAAACCTTCGTCCCCGGCGGGAATTTCACTTGCGGCCGGAATCTCGCCTCCGGCCGAAACGCTTTCGGAAGATTCTTGCCCCCAAAGAGAAAAAGAACAAAACAATACTGTCAGAATAAAAACAAAACAACGCATGAATTGTCCTTTAGCATACGTCTATCAGAAACAACTTGCAATAGCCCCCTCAACCGCGGCAAGTTCCGGATCGATAACCGCGACAGGATCGGCTTTTTCCTGAAGGGCAAGGAAGCGTTCGGGAACCGGTATGGACTGGCCTGTGGTCTTGACGATAAGACCAGGCTCCTTGGCGGGATGCCCGGTCGCGAGCACCACTGTGTGAACCTGGCCGCTGTAGGCGCGGGACGCGGCAAACTGCTCCGCGGCCGCAAAAGCCACCGCAGTATGCGAATCAAGAAAAACGCCGTATTTTTTCCACACCTTCTCCATGACCGCGAGGGTGGTTTTATCATTTATTGCCGCGGGATAAACCATGTTCCGCATTACCGCCGGGGCTTCCTCGTAAAAGGAAACCATGCGCGCATAGTTTGAAGGATTTGTCACATCCAGAGCGGGCGAACAGGTGTGGATCAGCCGGTTAACCGTGAATTTCTCGCCCTGGATAAGGCCGCCGAACGCGTTGTTGGCGTTCATGGCGGCAATGAAACCGTTAACCGGCATGCCGAATTTCCAGGCGTAGAGACCGGCAATAAGATTGCCGAAATTCCCGGAGGGCACGCTGAAAACAAGTTCCCCCTGAACAATTTCCTTAATCCGCGTAAACGCATAAAGATAATAGAAACTCTGCGGCAAAAGCCGTCCGGGATTGATGGCGTTCGCGCTGGTTATACCGTAGCGTTCCGAAAATTCCCTGTCGTTGATCGTCTCGTTAATCAGCCGCTGGCAGTCGTCAAAGGTTCCCCTGATCTGTATGGGGATGATATTCCCCCCTCTGGGCACAAAACTTTCCGGATCAAGCCCCCGTATGGGTCCGGACGGGTAAAGAATCACGCAGACAATGCCCTCACGGCCGGCAAAGGCGCGGGCTATGCTTACCCCTGTATCTCCCCGTGCCGCGGAAATGATCATCGCCCGGCCGGAACTTTTAAGCAGTTCCTCCATTACCGCGGCAAGAAAGGAGATGCCGAAGTCCTTGAAGACCCCGGTGGGCCCGTTGTACAGGTTAAGCAGGGAAAATTCGCCGTCAAGCCGCTGGAGTTCAGGCTCAAACCGGAAAGCGCTCTCGGCGACTCGCGATGCCGAAAAGGGATTAAGTTCACCCTGCAGCAACGCGGGAGCCAGTGTGCCCGCCAGTTCGGGAAAAGCGGTTTCCGAATCCATGTACAGAAAAAACTGCCGCAGATCCGGAATCATAGCCGGAACATAAAGTCCTCCGTCCGGGGGCAGACAACGGAGAACCGCTTCCTTAAACGACACCAAAGGTTCATGCGCCTGTGTGGATCTAAACTGCATAACGCCTCTTTTTAATTTTCGGAACCTGAAGCCTCCCGGGTTTTCCAGGGGTTCGCCCTGTCAAAATCCGTCTAATCTACAGAACAGGCCCTATTTGTAACTGACCACTTCATTCGCCGCTTTCCGGGCGGATGCGGCGCTTACCGCGTCGGTTCCGGCCTGTACCCTTCCCACCCTGACCAAAATAACGGCGCTGTGTCCCGAAGGAAGCCCCACATCGCCCCTGAGATTCTGGTTAAGGGCTTCTATGGGGCCGGTATAAAGACGGGAACCGTAACCCAGCGCCTGGGCCGCAAGGTAGACATTCTCCGCCGCAAGGGCGCAGTCCAGAAATTCCCGCTGGCCGCCCGCCGTGGAAATAACGACAAGGACATTCCCCTCTACAATGTTCGAAACAATGCGTTTTGCCAGCGCCTGGTTTCTCACCACCGTAAAATGCCAGGGCTGCCGGTTGGAAGCGCTGGGCGCCCGGACTCCCGCCTGAAGGATTTGATCCAGATCGGAACGGCTTATGTCCCCGGTGGTGAAATTCCGCGCCGCGTAATGGTTAACAATAACCTCAAGACCGGATTTTTCCTGACTGAAAGCGGGAAACACGAAAAAAAACATCATACATATACCCAGGAATTTTTTCATCGCTGCCTCCATATCGTATATTTTATCTATAGTATAACGAATTTATGCAATGAGAGGGAAGCCGGAATGGATAGACGGCGGACCGGCCGCCGTCATGAAAGGCTGTTCCCGAGGCGCGGATTTCATCCGCCGGTTTCAAATAGAGTTGTTCAATAACTTCAGTTATTGAACAACTTCCGCTTAAAAACGCGATTTTGCAAGGCTAAAGCCATGCTTTAGCCTGAAAAATCGCAAGGACATGTTTAGTAACCAACCGGGTTACTAAACATGTCCAATGTACGTTTTTCCATACATAATCGATTGATTTTGGAACCGGAGCATGGTATACTTACTTCCAATGAATAAGGTTCTTAGAGAAAAAATAATGGAAGCATTTACATCCGTGCTTCCGATTACCATCATTGTCCTTATTGCCAGCGTTATCCTGGTACCCCTGCCGGCCGGAACCATACTAATGTTCCTTACCGGGGCAGGCCTCCTGGTAGTCGGGATGGGGTTCTTTACGCTGGGAGCCGACATGGCCATGATGCCCATGGGGGAAGGCATAGGCATTGAACTAACCCGGTCTTCAAATCTTTTTATCGCCCTCTTTGTCAGTTTCGTCATGGGAGTTATTATCACCGTTGCGGAACCGGATCTTCAGGTTCTTGCCCAGCAGGTTCCTTCGGTTCCCAGCCCTGCCCTTATCTTCACCGTTGCCTGCGGAGTGGGTTTATTTCTGGTAATAGCGGTGCTCCGTATCTTCTTTGCCATACGGCTTTCGGTACTGTTGATTATTTTTTACCTGGGGATTTTTATTCTTGCCAAATTTATCCCCGCCAATTTCGTTCCCGTCGCCTTTGATTCGGGCGGGGTTACCACGGGCCCAATAACGGTTCCTTTCATTCTTTCCATGGGTGTCGGCGTCGCCTCCATACGCGGCGACAAAAGTTCCCAGGACGACAGCTTCGGCCTTGTCGCCCTGTGCAGCGTAGGACCCATTCTGGCGGTTTTCCTGCTGGGAATCTTTTACAATCCTTCGGGAATCCAGGTAGCGGGTGTGGAAGTTTCCCATGTGTCCACTTCCCGCGATGTGGTCGAGGCTTTCGCCCTTGAACTTCCCCGTTCCGCGAAAGATGTATCCCTTGCCATGGGAGCCATCATCGTATTTTTCTTTATCTTCCAGGCTGCCTCCCGCCGGTATAAACGGCACCAGCTGGGCCGTATTTTCATAGGGTTTATTTACACCTTTATCGGGCTGGTGGTATTCCTTACCGGGGTAGACGTCGGCTTTATTCCCGTAGGCCAGCTTCTTGGTTCCATGCTGTCCGCTTCTCCCTTCAAGTGGATCCTTGTGCCCTTGGGCCTGGTCATCGGCTACTATATAGTCGCCGCCGAACCCGCTGTTCATGTGCTTAACAAACAGGTAGAAGAGATCACCTCGGGGGCCATACCGCAGAAGATGATGAACAGGGGTCTTTCCATCGGCATGGCCATAGCACTGGCGGTGACCATGTTCCGCATCCTTACCGGGCTTCCCCTCATGTGGATACTCATACCAGGCTACACGTTTGCCATTATCCTGACCTTTTTCGTGCCGCCCATTTTTACCGGCATTGCCTTTGACTCAGGCGGCGTCTGTTCCGGTCCCATGACAAGCACCTTCCTCCTCCCCCTTGCCATGGGTACCTGCGAGGGTGTAAACGGCGATCTCATGACCGATGCTTTCGGCATCGTGGCAATGGTAGCCATGACGCCGCTTATCATCATACAGCTCATGGGCCTGCTCTATGTATTCAAGACCAAAAAGGCGGAATTGGCCGCCATACCGGCGGAAGCCGCGGGCATGGCCGAAGCGGGCGAGATTACGGTATTTGAGGATCCTCTCAATGAATAAGAAAAAACCGCTGGATGCGCTGTTTGCCAGACTGACTTCAAAATTCATACAGAACCGGCCCGTACAGCCCGCACAGCCGGAGCTTCCTTCAAAGCCCGCCCTGCCCACGCTCAAGCTTATTTTTTTCATCGTGGACTGGAGCAAGGTTCAGGCCATTTCCGATGTCTTTACAGAAGAAAAAGTCCGGTTTCATTTCATCAGTAAAGGCCGGGGAACGGCAAGTTCGGATATTCTTGATCTTCTGGGAATAGGGTCAAGCGAAAAAGCGGTTATCCTCTGCCTGGAGCAGGCGGTTATGGCGCCTGTCCTGCTTAAAGAAGTACGAAAAAAACTTGGTTTCCACAATCCGGGCGTTGGAATCGCCTTTACCGTGCCTCTTTCGGGGATCAACAACCCCATACTCAGGGTTTTTAAGGAAAGCATTTATAAAAATGAAAAAATAACGGCGGAAGATGAAACTGAAAACGCGGAAAACATGGAAAAACAACCGCCGGCGCCGCAGGCACAGATGGAGAAGGAGACGGAAATGGGTGAAATCAGATACGATCTTATCATTGCGATCATAAATCACGGCTACACCGATGAATTTATGACTACGGCAAGAAAGGCGGGGGCCTCAGGCGGTACGGTAATAAGCGCGCGGGGGCTTGCCCACGAAGGTCCGGTAAAATTCTTTGGTATTTCTGTTCAGGATGAAAAAGAAATTGTCATTATTCTTACCAACCGGGAAAGGAAAATAGCCATCATGCAGGCGGTAAGCAGCGCCCACGGCATCGCCTCCGGGGCCGAAGGGGTCGTCTTCTCCCTGCCGGTAGATACCGTAATGGGCCTGAATTTTGAATAGCGGCGTTGCCGAATAACTTCAGTTATTGAACAATTTCCGCTGAAAAACGCGATTATTCGGATTCTGCCTTTACTTTGCCGGGGAAATTGGTGTATTGTTTAAGTATAGGAGTCGTACATGAAAAATATAATTGTATTCATGCTGATAGCTTTTTCCCTTGCGTTGTTTGTGGTATCCTGCGCAACCCAGCCCGAACCTGCGCCCGCACCGCAGCCGGTTCAGGAGTCGCCGCCTCCTCCTCCCCCCCCGCCGCCGCCCCCTCCGGAGCCGGAACCGGCCTTTGAGACAGTGTACGAACAGCATGCCACGGCTCTGATCCTTGACGGCGCAAAATCCTATGCTGTTGTCAGGACCGACACTCTTTCAAGGATAACCAGAGCCAATTACGGGGCCAGCAACGGGTATTTTTTCCCCATCATCATGCTTGCCTCCCGTGAAACGGTAACCGATCCCGATCTGATCAAGCCGGGAATGAATTTGACCATCCCCGATCTTCAGAAAAACCTTGATGATCCGGGAGCCAGACTGCGGATTAAAGATTTCCTCAATGAAATCGCCGAAGTTTACAACCGGAAGGGCAGGGCCGAAACAAGGGACAGGCTAAGAGCACTGGCCTCATCGCTGTAAAAAGACAAAACGGGGAAAATACCATGGCGCGCCGCTTTTTTTTTACTTCCGAGTCTGTGGGGGAAGGACACCCCGATAAACTTTGCGATCAGGTCTCCGATGCGATTCTGGACGCCTGCCTCAAGGATGATCCGCAAAGCCGTGTTGCCTGCGAAACATTCGCCTCCACGTCCCTTGTACTTATAGGGGGGGAAATAACCACCAATACCTTTGTAGATTTCCAGGATGTGGTCCGCAGGGTAGCAAGGGACATAGGCTATACGGACCCCGCTTACGGGCTTGATTTTCAGTCCATGGCGGTTCTGGATATGATACACAGCCAGTCCCCCGACATAAGCCAGGGCGTTTCCGGCGCGGGTCTTGATGAATACAAGGGAAAACAGGGCGCGGGGGATCAGGGCATGATGTTCGGTTTCGCCTGCAACGAAACGGCGGAACTCATGCCCCTTCCCATAATTCTGGCTCACAAAATCCTCATGCGGGCCGCGGAACTGCGGAAAAAGAAAACCATACCGTGGCTCAGGCCGGATGCCAAAAGCCAGGTAACGGTGGAATACGAAGACCGGAAGCCGGTGCGTATTGACGCGGTAGTGGTATCCCACCAGCATGACGACGGGATCTCCTATAACGTAATACGGGATACCGTTATACATGAAATTATCAGGCCTGTTCTGGAGCCGGCCGGTCTTCTTGACGAAAAAACCAAATACTTCATCAATCCAACCGGCCGTTTTGTGGTAGGGGGGCCTTTCGGCGATACCGGCCTTACGGGGCGGAAAATTATCGTGGATACTTATGGCGGCATGGGACGCCACGGAGGCGGGGCTTTTTCCGGCAAGGACCCCACCAAGGTGGACAGGTCCGCCGCCTATATGGCCCGTTATGCGGCCAAAAACATAGTCGCCGCCGGCCTTGCCAAACGCTGCGAAGTGGAGCTTGCCTACGCCATAGGCGTTCCCTTCCCGGTTTCGGTCATGGTGGACACCTTCGGCACTTCGGCCGTTCCCGAAGATCGTATAGAGGGGGCGGTGTCCAGAGTGTTTGACCTTTCCCCCGCCGGAATCATTGAAACACTGAATCTCAGGCGTCCCATCTATCAAAGAACGGCCTCATACGGCCACTTTGGAAGGGAAGAATTTCCCTGGGAGAAAACCGACAAGATTGAAGAACTCAAACGGGCGGCAGGGTAAGGACAGGCGCACGGGCGGCCGCCGTTAGCCCCGCATATCATGAATGTTTCCGATCTTTACCTTTCTATCCGCAAAAATGCCGAAGCCGCGTTTTCACGTTCCGGCGGGCCGGGCGGGCAAAATGTCAACAAGGTTAACACAAAAGTAACGCTCCGTATTTCCGTAGCGTCCCTGGCGGGACTTTCCGAAGCGGAGACATCCCGCCTCCGGGAGCTTTTGGGAAGCCGGATCACCTCGGACGATGAAATCATCGTTGTATCAAGCGAAGAGCGTTCGCGCCGCGTCAACCTTGAACGGGCCTATGTCCGGCTGGAGGCACTGGTTGCCGGTTCGGCCCGGCTTCCCAAACGGCGGCGGCCGGCAAAACCCTCCCGGGCGGCGCGCGAGGAACGGCTTGCCTCCAAACGGCTCAACAGCCTGAAAAAAGCCCGCCGCCGCCTGAAACCCGAAGAATAGAGTTGTTCAATAACTTCAGTTATTGAACAACTTCCGCTTAAAAACGCGATTTTGCAAGGTTAAAGCCCTGCTTTAGCCTGAAAAATCGCAAGACTTGTTTAGTAACCAACCGGGTTACTAAACAAGTCCAATGAGTCTCCGCGCGGCAAGCGCGAATCTGCGGCTCCTCCCCCGCGCAAGCGGGTTCTTGGATAGCAAATTCCCAAACTGAAGTCATTGAATAACTCTACTATAGTGTATATACTCAATTACATCACAGGGGAAACAATGAAAATTGTACAAACCGCTTTCTTGTCTGCGGCGCTCGTTGTTATGGGCGCGTGTGCAGGCAGTCCGAAATTTTCCGATCTTCTGGGGAAAGAATGGCGGCTGATCGAAATCAGGACCGGATCTTCAAGTATCGTCTTTGACCGGACCAGGCTCGCCTCCGAAGGTTTTGGCGAAATCTTTACCCTGAATTTTGATGCCGAAAGGATCAGCGGCACGGGCGCGCCCAACCGCTATTTTGCTTCCTATAAACCGGGAACGGACAAGGACAGAACCATTTCCGTCGACCCTGTGGCGGGAACGCTCATGGCGCCCATTGTGGAACCCGAAAAACTCAAGGAAAAGGAGTTCTTCGCCTGTTTGCAAAACGCCTACAAATGGAATATCAACAGGAAAAACCTGGAGCTTTCCACAATAGGACCGGACGGCCGTGAGGCGGTCATGGTATTTACGTTTAACTAGTGTCTGTCCACAATGTGTCCACATTATGGATAGACACTAATTAAGGGAGATCTGTACTACATGCTATTCAGTTCAATTACATTCCTGGTTGTTTTTCTGCCGGTTGTTCTGCTGTTGTATTACTACTGTCCGGTCGTTAAAGGAAAAAATTTTATACTGCTGTTTTGCAGTCTTGTCTTTTATGCATGGGGGGAGCCAAAATACGTTTTAATCATGATATTGTCAATCCTGTTTAATTACAGGATGGGACTGTTTATTGCCGATGAACCCCCGGGTGGCATCCGCAAAAAGATTGTTCTGGGAACCGCCGTCGCCGGCAATCTCCTGGTTCTATTCTATTTTAAATACCTCGGATTTGCCGCCGGCCTGGTTAATCCGCTTTTTTCAGGCCTGGGCCTGCCGTCAATCACAATAAAAAACATCATCATGCCAATAGGCATTTCATTTTATACCTTTCAGTCGATCTCATATATAATCGATGTCTACAAGGACAGAAACCTGGTTCAAAGAAATGTTTTGGATTTGGGTCTCTTTATAACGTTTTTTCCGCAGTTAATAGCGGGCCCTATTGTCAGATACCACGACATTAATGAGCAAATATATAAAAGAACCCATAGCGTGAGTCTGTTTGCCGGCGGGGCCGAGCGGTTTACCGCCGGATTGGCCAAAAAAGTACTCCTTGCAAATTCATTTGCGGAAGTAGCCGATGGTATTTTTGAACTGGCTCCCCTGTCGGTGCCGACATACTACTCGTGGATAGCCATCATATCGTACAGTCTGCAGATCTACTATGATTTCTCGGGATATTCCGACATGGCAATCGGCCTTGGAAAGATGTTCGGGTTTAATTTTCTGGAAAATTTCAACTATCCGTATATTTCAAAATCAATAAGGGAATTCTGGAGAAGATGGCACATCTCTCTGTCACGATGGTTCATGGACTATGTGTATATTCCGCTTGGCGGGAACAGAAAGAGCAAGGGAAGAACGGCAATTAACCTGTACATCGTTTTCTTCATTACCGGCCTCTGGCACGGAGCCTCCGTCAGTTTTATCCTGTGGGGGCTGGGACACGGCACCATATCGTTCATTGAAAGAATAGCGGGTGGCAGGATAAACGCCGTCATAAAGGACGGAATTATCAAACGTGCCCTTGCGCACATTTATACGCTGGCGTGCGTTGTGCTGCTGTGGGTGTTTTTCAGGCTTGAGCTCAGGGAAAGCGTCGAATTTATTTCAAACCTGTTCCGTTACAACAATACCCAGGATCATCCCGAATTAAGACTGCTTGTTGACGCGCGGTTCTATATGCTGCTGGCAGCCGGAATAGCGTTTTCGGCGCCATGGTGGCGTAAAATCGGGTCCTTGATTCAAAGCGGTCCCCTTGCCGAGCCCGTCCGTATAATAAAATACGGCGTTAGCCTGTGCCTGTTTGTTCTTTCAATATGCAGCCTCGCAAGCAGCGCATATAATCCGTTTATTTACTTCCGTTTTTAAGAGGACAGCATGAAAACCTTTCTTGTGATTTTTATGATTTCTTACGCCGCTGTCGTTCTGCTGCTGTTTATCAGGTTCAGAACAAAAATCGTTACATATGCCTTTATCGCTTCCTTTCTGCTGGTAATTCTGCTCCCGCTTGTATTTCTTGACAGTAAAAGCGTTACATTGCCCCTTGAAAACAGAAGGCTGGCCGAAAAGCCAAAACTCACGCATAACGGCGCCGTGAACTTCGGCCTTCCGGGGGAAATAGACGATTATATTAACGACAGGTTCGGATTCAGAAAGTACTTCACGTTACTGTATTACCGTGTAAATTACAACATTCTCAAGAAGAAACAGGATAACCGGGTCCTTATCGGGAAAGACGGCTGGCTGTATTACATTGACAAATATGGCGAAAACCTTCTTGCGGATTTTCAAAAAAATAATCTGCTGGATGACGCCGATCTTGCCAAAGTGACGGAGCAACTTGAAAAACGCGCCCAATGGTGCAGCGACAACGGCATGCAATTCATGTTTTTTATCGCGCCAAACAAACACAGCGTATATCCCGAACATTACTCGTTCGACCGCCCGGAAGGCTTGACCAGGGCGGATCAGATTCTAAACAATATGCCTCAAAGCCTTTTTGACAAGACCGTATTCCCCCGTGACTATATAATTTCACAAAAAGAAACAAACTTCCTTCCGCTTTACTTTGAAACCGATACGCACTGGAATCAGCTGGGGACATTGTATGCGTATGAACGGTTGTTCGACAAGATCCGGTCCTGTTTTCCCGGCGTTGATTTTCCTGTTATAAACAATTACTCAAGAACGGTAACGTATGATACCACGGGAGACTTGGTATCCATAATGGGTCTTGAGTCATACAGTCAAAGGACAATCGTGGAAATCGAACCGGAAGGCGGCTGGGAATCTTATTATTCGTATAAAAAATATGAGGGCAGAGATGGACTAAACGGTATTATTACCGAAAGTAACAACCAGAATTTGCCAAAGGCCATTATTTTCAGGGATTCTTTCTTTTATTCATTACAGCCCTATACATCAAGCCTGTTTTCCCATGCGGAGTATATCTGGAGGCAGAATACCCGTGACCAGTTCGAACAAAGCGACAAAGACCATATACTGGAAAACAAACCGGATATCGTTATATGGGAAGTTGCGGAGAGGTTTTTGGGAAACATTCCCGAATCAAAATGGGATTAAAAGGCCGTCTCAGGAAGCGTGCCCTAACGCGCCAGTGCCTTTTCCAGTTCCCCGCGGGGATCTTTTTTGGCGGACCGGAGGCCGTTCAGCTTCTTCGCGGCGGCGATAAACGCAAAGAGGTCCCGGCCCGATCTTTCGTACAGGCGGGTAAAATAATCATCTTCCGCGTAGTAGAGGCGGTATAATTCCAGGTACGCGTTGTTTACCGGCAGTTTGGAAAACCCCCGGTAACTTTCTCCCTGAAAGCGGTTCTCGTATTCCCTGTCAAAGCGCTCTATGGCCAAGGCGATTATCTCTTTCTTTTTCTGAAGTACCGTTTCCCTTGCCGCGCCGCTACGGTACACCGTGTCAAGTTCCGCGATGAGTTCCCGGATAAAAGCAAGAAAAGCGGCGGAGTCTGTTCCGGCATTCTGCATGCGGCGGTATTCTCCGGATTCGGCGCCGTAACGGCTTTCCATATAAAGCCTGGCCCCTTCGCTTCCCACAAATTCCGCCAGTTCCTCATTAAACTGGACCTGGCCCTTGATAAAGATTGTGGCGTGGAGCAGTTCATGGATAACAAGATTCGCAAGCTGTTCGGGGGCATAATCCCGCATATACGAATACAGGGGATCTTCAAACCAGCCCAGAGTACTAAAGGCATCAACGCCCCGTATCCATACATCGAGACCTTTTTTTTCCAGCAGCGCCCTTTCCTTTTTGGCGTCTTCGGGATCGAAAAAGCCCTTGTAGGGAACGGAACCCACCACGGGAAACCACCATTCATGACGGGCAAAGGAATCCTCCGCCGAGGCGGAAACTACCGCGGCAAGATACGAACGGTCAATTTTCACGTATTTGGTGTAATTTTTGCTTTCCACAAGGCCCAGATCTTCCATGGCAAAGCGGCGTATATCATGGATTCGTTCCACAAAAAGCCGGTTTTTCTCCATGTCGGAGATCTCCGCTTCGGAAAGGGCATTCTCTTCGAGCAGGCTTTCCAGCGGGACCGCCCGGTTCAGATAACCCAGCATGGCGGCCCCCTGTTTCAGGGTATAACAGCCCGAAAAAAGGCCGGACCCGGCAAGGACAAGTCCCGCCGCGGTTAAAACGGGAAAAAGGCTCCAGCGCACCGTCTGTATCTCTGCCTCCGGCGATTTTCGAATCATCTGTTGCGAGGCTGACACCAGCACGGCTTTCTGTCAAGAGGCCGCGCGCAGCTTCGTATTTGGCCTTGATCATTGTTTTCTGTTTCCCTATACTGAACATGTTGATTTGCGCGGCGCGTGCGATTGTACCCGCCGTTTAACGTGCTTTCATGAACCTTATATATAGCAGGAGATGTTCCTATGAAACGGACTTATCAACCCAGCAAGGTAAAGCGGAACCGTAAATTCGGATTCCGTGCCCGGATGAAAACCCGGGGCGGGCGGCTGGTGCTCAAACGCCGCAGGGCCAAGGGCCGGCTTAAGCTGACGGTTTCCGACGAGAAGAAGCCCTATTAGTGAAGGAATCGCCGGACCGGATTACCGGTTCAGGCGGATTGAGCGTTTACGGGGAAAAAAAGAAATAGGAAGGGTTTTCCGGGACGGCAGGCGGTTTGGCTCCGCCGGAGCGAAACTTTTTGTATTGGATAATGGTTGTGAATACAACCGGATTTGTTTTACTTTTCCCCGGAAATACGGAAATGCGGTAGAACGGAACCGGGCGCGGCGGCTGGGCCGGGAGGCATACCGGAAGCTGCGGCCCCGTTTGAAAAGCGGTTTTGATCTGGTTTTGCTGGTTTATCCGCCCCGTGAGGACGAAACCTTTCCATCCCGGAAAGAACAGCTTGCCGTTCTGTTTACCAGAGCCGGACTTTTTATGGAAACCAAAACGTGAGAAAATTAACCCTCATCGCGATACGTTTTTATCAAAGGGCCGTGTCCCCGTATTTTCCTTCCTGTTGCCGGTATTATCCTTCCTGTTCGGCGTATACTTACGAGGCGGTGGAAAAATACGGGCTTTTCCGGGGTTTGTACTTTGGCGCAAGGCGGATTCTCCGCTGCCATCCTTTTCACCCGGGCGGCTATGATCCGCTAAAATAGGAGTTTTATGGAAAAGAATACGATTCTGGCGATTGTGCTTTCAGTCGCCGTAATATTGGGTTTTTATTTTGTTCAGGGGATCTTCTTTCCCCCTAAACCATCCTTTCCGGTAAACGGCGCCGCCCCTCAGGGCGCCTCCGCGCCGGGATCTGCCGCTGCCGAACCCGCCGGGCCTTCCGTTGAGGCCGGCGAATTGTATGATGCCGGGGAAACCGGGCCCCAGGTGGAAAATGTCCCGGCGGAAAGCGCCCCTGCGCTGGAAGAGCGCGTTGTCATCAACACCGGGATCCTTACGGCAACGCTTTCCAGCGCCGGCGGGGATATTGTCTCCTGGAAACTCAAGGAGCACGACGACAAGGGAGAACCGGTGGAAATGATCCTTTCGGGCGACAAGGAGGCCCATGCCTTCTCCATAGCCTTTGGGGATCAGAACGCCCCGCCTGTGGACGCCCTTTTTTATGTGCGCCGGCTTTCCGATTATTCGGTGGAATTTTACCGTGACTTCACCCTTTCTCCGGGGGGAGGAGCTTCACCGGGCCGTTTTACGCTGACCAAGCGCTACGATTTTAAACCCGACGAATTTATGTTCGAGCTGACCGTCTCGCTTGACGGCGGCTATTCGGTTCCGGGTTTTGATTTCGCAACGGAAAATTCCGGGAACGTTTCCCGCGCCGCCTACACGCTGATCACAGGTCCCCAGATAGGCCCCTCCTTTGACAAACTTGATCAGCGTTACGAATACCGCCAGTACATTACCTATACCAACGGCAAGCGGCGGCTTGAGAAGATAAACGACGAGCGCCCCAACATCATCAACTCCCGTCCGAACTGGGCGGCCATAGCGGGGAAATATTTCACCCTTATCGCCATTCCATATCCGGCGCAATACGACATGGTATTTTCCGCCAAACCGGAACCGGGGCTTCCCGCGGCATCGCGCCTTTATATCATACGGCCGCCTCTTTCCACATCCCGGACCGAAGACACCTACCGTTTTTACGTCGGCCCAAAAAACCAGGAAAGCCTTGTCATTTACAACAACGGAAGAAACGGTTTCAATCTTCAGAATACGCAGCTCATTGAGGCGGCAAATACCAGGGGGTTTCTTAGCCCGCTGGAAAGGGTTCTTAAATGGCTGCTGCTCATTTTTTACCGTATGATTCCGAATTACGGGGTGGCAATTATCCTTCTTACCCTCCTTGTAAAAGTGCTCTTCTTTCCCCTTACAAAAAAGAGTTCCGAATCCACCCTTCGCATGCAGGCCATTTCCCCCAAGATCAAAGAGTTGCAGGCGAAATACAAGGATAACCCCCAGAAGATGAATGCCGAAATGGCGGGACTCTACAAGAAGGAAGGGTACAACCCGGTTTCAGGCTGCCTTCCCATGCTGCTGCAGATTCCCATCTTCTTTGCCATGTACAATCTTTTCAACAACCATTTTGACCTCCGGGGGGCCATGTTCATTCCAAAATGGATTCCCGATCTTTCCCTTCCCGAATCGGTGTATCATTTTTCCGGTTTCAGCCTGCCCCTCCTGGGCTGGACAGACATACGGCTGTTGCCCTTTATTTATGTGGGCTCCCAGCTCCTGTACGGAAAAGTGACCCAGACGCCGGATCAACAGAGTAATACGCAGATGAAGCTGATGCTCTACGCCATGCCGCTTATTTTCTTCTTTATCCTGTACGATGTGCCTTCGGGGCTGCTCATCTACTGGATTTTTTCCAATATGTTGACCCTGGTCCAGCAGCTGGCAATTAACAAATACCTGGCGCCAAAACGGGCGGCCCAGGCAGCGGCAGCGGCTGCGAGAGAACCGGTCATTGCCCCGAAAAAAAAGAAAAAGAAATAGGAGACTGCAATGGTATACGAATTTGAAGGCCGTACCGAAAAGGAAGCAATTGACCGGGCGGCGGAAGAACTGGGACTTGAAAAAAATGATTTTGACGTTGAGATTATGGAAGCCCAGCGTCAGGGGTTGTTTAAAAAGGGTTATGTGAAAATACAGGTTCACACCGACAGGCAGGTAACACGAGCGGAAACCGGGCCCGAACCGGAAGAGAGATCGTCCGAAGGCCGCCGTTTTCGGCCGGAAACAAACGGTGAAGATGACGAGGGCAGACAGGCGGTTTTTGGCGATCCCGGCGCGCAGAACGAATTTGAAAAAAAGATGGTGGATTTTCTTGAGGGTCTTATTGGCCGCATGGGATATGACGGCAAGGCGTCGGTGCTATTCAGGGAAGACCGCAAGATCGGCTTTAAAATAGACTCGGAACATTCTTCCATTCTCATCGGAAAGAAGGGAAAGAATCTTGACGCCCTCCAGCTTCTCGCCAATATTTACGCCGGGCGGCTGGGCCGGGAAGATACCCGCATCATTCTTGACAGCGAAAATTACCGTATACGCCGGGAAGAATCCCTGGTGCGTCTTGCCTATACCGTCGCCGACCGTGTCCGGGAAAACCGCGCTTCCATTCTTCTTGAGCCCATGAATCCTTTTGACCGCCGTCTTATCCACACCACATTGAACGACATTGCCGATGTGGAAACAAAAAGCGAGGGCGAAGGGCTCTACAAACAGGTCAGGGTGTATTACCGCGGAAGTATGAGGTAAATACTCCATGAACATTAAGACCTGTATTCTGATTGCTTCAATGTTCATTCCGGCTGTTCTTCCCGCGTTCCCGGTTTCGCTGGAAGAACTTGCGGGGCCAGAGCGGGCCGCGCTTCTGCGGAACGGAGAGATCATTTCACAGGTTCAGCTGAAGAACCCACGGCCCGCACTGGTCCCCAATCATACGGCGGTACGCACCCTGACAGGCGAAATAGAACGGAACCTCAATCCGGGCATCATTGTTGAAACACTTTCCCTGTATAAAAAACCCGGCAGAACAGGCGGGACAAATACCGGTGAAGAAATTCCAGGCTCCTGGACTGGGGAAGAACGCCGGGACCTCTACAACGGGGCGCTGACCATTTCAAGCCTTGCCGGAATACAGTACTATTCCGCGACCCGCAAAACCATGAGAACCTTTTACGAGACATCGGCGGTAATAAACAACCCCGAGGCAAAACGGCCAATACCCGATCCGGTCTACGCCGTTCCGCCTGAAAATATTGTCATCTACGCAAGGCAGAAAGATCTTACCTTTGGGGACAATATATACCGTTATGAATACCGGACAGGAACCGACTTTCTCATCTTTACCCAGGAAAATCTTACCGCGATGAGCGTGGGCATTATAAACGCGGTCGGGAAGAACCGCCTCCGGTCCGTTGTGGCGGTACTGGATGCCGGAGACAGTCTTCTTATTTACGCCGCTTCCATGGCCAGGGCGTCGGCCTTTCCCGGCCTGGGTGAACGAATCGGCAATTCCTTCACCAACCGTACCAGGGCCATTCTCCTGTGGTTTACCGGCAAGGCCGACAAAGTCTTCGGCTAATGAACCGGCGCTACAAAATCCTACCGGCCTTCGGGGTATAAAACGACGCTTGCCGGTCCGTTCGAAAGGAGCGGTCTCAACAATTCCTGAATTTCCAAAGGACGTATCCTGCGGAAAAGTTCCGGCCGTCTGTTCAGGCGCGAAAGCGGCGTATCAAGAAGCGCCGAGGAATTGGCGTAGCTTTGGGCTATGTAAGCGTTGCTCTGTACCGACGCTTCCCATGTTTTCTGCATGGCCTCAACAGATTTATCAAAGATACCGCGGTCCACAGGCTGTGAAACAGTACGTTCAAGCAGCGCCGTTACCGCGGCGGAAAGCTCCCCGGCTCTGCGGGGATCACAGGCAAAATAAACCCCCAGGAACAATTCGGCCGCGGGCCCCGGAGACGCCGCGGCGTTTACGGAAATCGAATAAACACCGCCGAGTTTTTCCCGTATTTCTTCGGTCATCCTGATATCAAGATATTCGGTCAGAATCTGGGCGGCAACGCTGTTTTCTTCGGACCAGGGAGCGTCTTTAAACCAGCCCATATAGACAAAGCTTTTGTCTTCTTTTCCCTTGTAAACCTTCCGCTCTGTTTTTCCCGGCCGGACAACCCGGGGATCTTTCCAGCTGTTGAAAGCTTCACCGCGGGGAATTGAGGCGATGTACGTTTCGGCGCAACGGCGCATCGTTTCCATATCAAGATTCCCCGTGAAAACAAACGTATAGTCCGCGGGATTAAGGGTACGGCGGAGAAAGGCAAGGGCCTTTTCCGGATCTGCCTGGGAAAGATCGGCAAGCTCAAACGGCTTGTACCACAGGTTGTTTCCCCGCACTGTCCTTGTAATCTCATCGGAAAACACCGTATTGGGATCTTCGTTCCGCCGGGCCAGTGTAGTCCGGTACTGATCCACCATTGCGGCAACGGCGTCCCTGTCTATACGCGGCCTGGTAAGGCTCAGGTGGAGCATTTCAAAAAGGGTTCTGATATCCCCGGAAACGGCGGAACCTTCAAACCCCCTTGTAATGTCGGAAATCCAGAAGGAAAAAGACACCTGTTTACCGGCGAGTTTTTTTATCAAATCAGGCCGGGAATAGGGGCCAAGTCCCGATGTTTCGGCCATTTCGGCGGCAAGCCGGGCGGAAGTAAATTCCTCCGGTCCGGCGCTGGTCAGGCCGCCTTTGGCCATGGCGTAAAAGACAATTTCATTGTTCCGGTTCTGTGTCTCCTTGAGGATAACCTTCGCTCCGTTTTCAAGAGTCAGAATAACCGCGCCGGTTTCACCGTCCGCTGTTTCGGCCGTTATTTCCCCCGGAGAAGGCTCTTCGTCCAGGAGTTCGCCTTCCACCTGTGCCGCTGCCGGAGGCTCTATTTTCATGCGGGCGCTGGCCCGCACCATGTTCCGTATATCCTTGTCCGAAGGAAGATCCGCCGCCTCGGCCTCCGGCGCGGAAATAAAGATGCGGAGATCTCCGGGCTCAAAGTAATTCCTCACGGCGGCAAGAATACCGGCGGCGCTTATGCCGGGAAGCAGTTCACGCGCCGCGTAAAGCTCCCATTCGGGATCAGGACGGGCTTCTCCCGAAATAAAATGATCGGTAAACAACGAAACATAACGGCCCGATTCCTGCCTGTCTTTTTCGGAAACCAGCCGTTCAAGATTGGAAAGAAGGGCCTCTTTGGCAACGGCGATTTCCGCTTCGGTAAAACCATAACGGATCATCGATTCCTTTTCTTTCAGCATCTCCGCCAGGGCGGCTCCCGCACTGCCTGACTTTGCCTGGATCGCAAGAACATAATAACGGGATGACTTTCCATATCTGATGTTTGCCGCCCCGGCGCCAATATAGGGCGCGGCCGGATTAAGACCCGCCTCTTCAAAACGGAGAGAAAGCATGTTGTCCACAAGAGCATCGATTATCCATTCACGGTAACCGGCAAGATCGGCCTTTATTGGTTTGGGAGAACGCTTGTAGTAGAGGTATATGCCGGTGGATGTCAGTTCCTCTTCGGTATATACCACGGTCGATATGTTTCCCTTTTTGGGCGGGGGAAGATCGTACTCGGGACGGACAAGGGGCGTCTGGGGTTTGGGGATCAAAAAATGCGAGGCAAGGGACGCTTCCAGCGCCGCTCCGTCAAAATCGCCCACCAGAATAACAGCCATGTTGTCGGCCCGGTACCAGCGTTTATAAAAGTTTTCAAGCCGTTCCGCGGGAGCGTTCTCTATGATCTCCGGCAGACCTATGGGATACCGGCCGGCATAGGGAGAACCTTCAAAAATTACTGGAAGCAGCTTCCGTATCAGCCGGTCCCCGGCGCCGAGCCGGGAGCGGTATTCTTCCATAATGACGGCCCGTTCATCATCCACATCTTTGGGGGCAAAGGTAATGGCGCGGGTCCAATCGTCAAGCACCGCCAGGGCCCGTTCCGGTATGATTTTTACGCCGTCAGGACCCGTTTCCACCGGTACTTCTATGCCGAAAACAGTTTCGTCGTAGGTAGTATAGGCATTTACCTCCGGGCCAAAACGCATCCCCAAAGATCGGAGGTAATTAATGAGTTCCGCCTCGGGAAAACGGACCGTGCCGTTAAAGGCCATATGCTCAGTAAAATGGGCCAGTCCCTGTTCGTCATCGGCTTCCAGTACCGATCCGGCGTATACCGCGAGAGTAAGATACGCCCGGTCTTTGGGCATGGAATTTTCCAGAATATAGTAACCAAGACCCGACGGGAGCTTTCCCCGCCGGACTTTTTCCATAAAAGGAACCGGATCGGAAGAATTTCCAAGGTTTCCGTACGCCGCCTGGCCGGTCCTGGCGGTAGCGCAGGCCGAAAAAAGCAGGGATACAGCCATGAAAACCGGAAAAAACGCGTGAAAAAAACGGTTTTGAGATATATGTACACATTTCATAAATTCATTATAATTTATGCTGTATATATAATAAAGATCTATGATATGATAGAATTAGAACTAAGGAAGGTTTCGGCATGAGGTTATTAACCAGATCTGATTTTGATGGCTTGGCGTGCGGGGCCCTGCTTTTGTATTTGGGGCTTATTGACGAATGGAAATTTGTTCACCCCAAGGATATTCAGGATGGCCGGGTCGAAGCAACCGATAACGACATTCTGGCCAATATTCCCTACATCAAAGGATGCAGACTTTGGTTTGATCATCATTCCAGTGAAACGGAACGGCTGGGAAAAAAAACCTATTTTGAAGGCGTTTCCCGCAAGGCGCCAAGCTGCGCCAGGGTTGTCTATGAATTTTACGGCGGGGATGAAAAACTGGGACGTTTTGCCGAGATGATACGGTACGTTGACAAGGTCGATTCGGGCGATCTTTCTACCGGGGAAATAATCAATCCGCGGGGCTGGGTCCTTTTGGGTTTTATCATGGATCCGCGTACCGGCCTTGGCCGTTTCCGGAATTTCACCATCAGCAACTACGACTTAATGAAAGAGCTTGCCAGGGCATGCAGCGAAAAAACCATTGATGATATACTGGCCATGAGCGATGTCAAGGAGCGGCTTGACGTTTATTTTGAACAGAACGAACTTTTCCGTGAAATGATCCTCAAATACGCAAAGATCGAAGGCAACGCCCTGCTGGTGGATCTGCGCAACGTAGAGAAGATCTTTGCCGGAAACCGGTTCCTCATCTATACACTTTACCCGGAGCAGAACATCTCTATCTGGGTTATAGACGGCAAGAACAAAGCCAATGTCGCCATAACGGTGGGCTACAGCGTCGTCAACCGCAGCGCTACGGCCAATGTAGGCAGCATCCTCCTTACATACGGCGGGGGCGGCCACCTCCAGGTGGGTACCTGTCAGGTGCCTTACGAAGACGCCGACCGGGTAATCGGCGAAATACTTGAGAAGGTGCGGTAGGTCAGCGATTTCCCAGGGTAAAAAACCGCCAGCCAAGACCTATTCTAAAACTGGGGCCGCTTGTCAGGCCCGATAGTTTAAGGTCGTGGTTGTGAATGGTATCCTGCAACTGCGTAAGCCCGTCTTTTTCCCAAGGCGTCATAAGCCTGAAACCGTACAGTATTTCTCCGCGTATAAAGAGGCCGGGAGTAAGGTTGAAGTCCGCTCCAGCGCCGATATTTATAAACAGGGAATTCCAGTCCGATAGTTTAAGGGCCTTTTTGTCCTTGTTTTTTTCATAAATTCCGTTTGTCCTGTTATATACACGGTTGTCGGCCGACAAGGATCGTTTTTGTACAAGAGACACCTGGTATTCGACGCCCGCAAGGGGGAAGAGGGAAAGGCGGCTGGTCAGGGTAAAAGGGTATTTTGCCAGCAGGGAAAAGCCCATCATGGTTTCCCAGCCCTTCCCCTTGTCCGACTTCAGATCGGGCAATACCTGATCCAGCAGCTGTTCCCAGGTATTCACGCCACTCTGTATGCTTACGGACAATTCGGCGTACGTCGCGTCAAAAAACACAAAGCCCCCGTAGTTAAACTGGCTAATATCCTGGGTTTGTATGACATGCAACACTTCACCGCCCATAATACCGTGGCCCGACGCGGTATAGCGGGTAAAAAGACCGCCCAAAAGGCCGCCGCCGCCCGCGCTCAGGGAAAAATCCGCCGCGTACATGTTCCCGCATAAGGCCAAACCCGCCGAAATTATCACCGTCAACAATCCCTTTTTCATCCTGTTCTCCCATACGTTTCTCGATATTTGTCTATTATATTACTTTTTTTATGCATTTGTCTATAGACTATACGAATATAATAAATAAATCCAAAAAACACTTGATCCTCTCTTATTGTATATTATACACTAGCTTTAGTTATCCTGATACACACGGGATAACAATAAGATGATCAAGGAGATTTTTAATGAAAAAGAAGCTGCTGTTAAAGGGCGCCGCGATTTTGTTTCTAATCTGCGCGCTGTTTTTTGCCGGATGTAAGAAGGAAGATACCGTGCTTCCCCATGAAGATCCAAGCTGGCTGGTGGGCGGTCCCTGGACCGGTTCGTCACAAATGACGGACAGCGCCTCATTTACCATTAATCCCGATCTGTCTTTCTCCTGTACCTTGAATTTCAAGAGTAGTGCTCCAGGGGACCTTGCTTCCGGGACTGCGACTATCACCGGCAATCTTGGCTGGGTTGGCCTGGATCTGTTCGAATACATGCTGACAAACCTGACCCCCGACGCCGGCAGCCCTGAAAAACTAAAAAGCGACATAGGCAGCTTCAACGGATTGACGGCCAAATTTATACCCTCAGGCAATTCTTTTATCTTTGTTGGGACTACCCCTATGCTTGGCGCAATGGCAGACCAATTCTTTGGCGGAACCTACAGCAAGTAATCCGGCGTACTGTTTGTACTGTATGGGGCCTTGCAGGGGCCCCGTTTTTTTACCGCTTGACGAATATCCGGTCCGGCGGGTTTCTCAATTCACGGCTTCTTCCCCTTCTCCTTCATCATCAGCGGCGTCTGCAATGTCCGCGGCCGGCTTTTCCGCGAGGCTTCCCGTCCGTTTAAGGGATTCGTAGCAGGTTATTCCCGCCTGGGCGATATCTTCGTCGTCCTGACCGGAAAAACCGGCAAAGGCGCAGATACACAGGCCGTCGTCACTGGTAACGGAGCCTTTCCACCAAGACTCATTTCCCAGCACCTGATAGTAGTTGGTGCCGGAGTTTTTTCCGGTTCTGCGGGAAAAGGCGATTTTCCCGTGAACCAGGGCGTCAAAATTCACCCCGTTATTGACCACAAGGCCGTCCTCATAGCCATAATCACGGTAGACGGTCCCAAATCCCCGTATGGTGGACTCCCACTGTTCGCCGTTTTCCCCGTCCCTAATCTGGACCGCCATCATGCCGCGCTTGCCGTCCCTGATGTATTCTTCATCACTATCAAAAATCGTCTTCGCCTTTTTTTCCATCGCGTTTAAAACCGCGTTCCTGTTAACTGCCACATTTTTCTCCTTATGTTTTTTTCTTCTGAGCCGGTTTAACTGTACACAGTTCCTCTACCGCCTTGATGAAATCATCATCGCCCGAAATATCCCCGATTGGGGCGGGCAGCCGGTAGGTCCAGTTGAACTCGTTATAGCTGCCGGGCACGTTTATCCGTTCCGATGCGGGGTCCGCCGCGTACCATTTTGGGGAAAGATGAAGCAGATCCTGAATCTGAAAAACCCGGAAACGCGAACAGGCCGAGGCAGTCTTGTGGAGGATAATCTTGGCCGTACCGGGATTATACACCCTGGGCAGGGAAGGAAAACCAATAAAGCCCGCAAAGGCTTCCTGATCCGCCTCCTGTTCCCACCATTCCCGCACTGTAGAACTGTCATGAACGGCGGGGGTACAGATGGAAAGTTCCGGATAATCCTCAAAATGAATGTAAGGCTGGCCTTCCTCGTCCCATTTCCTGAACCAGCGGACAACCCGGAGCCCGAGTATGGAAAGTTTTTCAAGTACGCGGGGAACACAGGCCGGAACCGCCCCCAGATCTTCCGCGCAGGGAAGCATGGAGGAATTGGCCGTCAATACCGCAAGAAGCTTCTGCCCGTGATCTTCCCATATTTTCTCGGATTCGGCGCGCCGCTTTTCCAGAAGAATCTCAAGCCGGCTCCGTTCCCCTTCCTCGAGGCTCGCATAGGCCCTGGAATAACGGTAATACCAGACCGGAAAATAACGGTCCTTTTCATATTCAAGAAAGATACGGTTATGCCATGCATTAAAAAGAAAGGATCGCGCGGAAGGGTGAAGCCCCAGAGCGTCTATGTCTTTTTCGCCCTGTATTTTTTCCTTAAAAAGCCAGAGTTCTTCA
Source organism: Treponema sp. (assembly GCA_031266775.1). GTDB lineage: Bacteria > Spirochaetota > Spirochaetia > Treponematales > Breznakiellaceae > JAIROE01. The sequence goes on along the minus strand of JAISAQ010000053.1, from coordinate 48,470 downwards.
TTGCCTATGCGATCAAGGGCCGAAACAAAGACCTTTTCCACGGCGGCGGCAATTTCTTCCTCGCCGTACAAATTTCCCCAGTTGTCACGTACGGCGTCCCACACTTCGCCGGTGGGGATGTGGGGCCTGGTCATCCACTGTATACGCCCTTCGTCAAACCCCAGATTGGCAAGGTCCTCCGTAGTAACGGGAGTATAGGGAATAAAACGGCCAAGGGCCGATGAATAATCACTGCGGGCCGAAGCCCAGATACGAAAAAAGCCCAAAACATGATCGATACGATACGCCTGATAATACTTTTCCGCCGCCTTTAGCCGCGCTTTCCACCAGGCGTAATTATCCTTCATCTGGGCCTGCCAGTCATAAATGGGAAAACCCCAGTTCTGGCCTTCGGGACTGTACATGTCGGGAGGCGCCCCCGCGGAAAGCTCTTTGTGAAAAATTTCCGGGTGGGCCCACACATCGCAACTGTCTTCGTTCATCAGTATGGGAAGATCCCCCATAAGAAGTATACCCATAGCCGCCACCGCCCGCGCGGCCCGGCTGAACTGGGCATCCAGCGTCTCCTGCAGCCAGGCCCAAAAGAGGTGCTCACGGCGGAGTTTACCGTCCGCCCAGACGGCTTCTATATCCGCGGCGCCGATCTGTACATGGCTTGACCATTCCTGCCACTTTTTTTCCCCGTTCACTTCCTTAAAACGCCTAAAAACCGCGTATTCTTTTATCCAGGGATTCTCTTCCATCCAAAGGGCCAGCCCTCCCCCCGGCCGGGCCTTTTTTTCAATGCTTTCATAATGCGCGGTGTAAATTTCCCGCAGTATTTCCATCTTGGCCCTGAGGATTCTGTAGTAGGGATACCGGATCTCTTTTTCAAAGGCGCTCCTCAATTCCGCGATCTTCTGCTTTACCGTATCGGAAGCGGACTGTTTGTATTCCTCAATTTCCTCAATGCGAATGTACAGAGGATGCAGGGCAAAGGCGGTAAGGCTTGAATAGGGAGAACTTTCGTACCCTGTGTCATTAACAGGCAAAAGCTGAATAAGAGCGAGGCCCGCTTTTTTACACAAATCGGCAAATTCTTCCAAATCGAGGTACTCGCCGACTCCCATGCCGTTTCCACCCCGCAGGGCGCCCACCGGAACAACGGCTCCGGTTAACCGCTCGGAATACTGCCTGTTTTTCAGCATATTATCCCCCTGTCTTTTCTCATTATATCATTTATTTTGCCGGTAAACAAAAATACTTTCAATTTTATTCATAAGGGCGTACAATCATACCATGCTTCCTCCAAAACTTTCCCCGTCCATGATGTGCGCGGACCTTTTTCGTCTGGGCGAAACCATAGATGTTTTCAGGGCCAGCGGCATTCCATGGCTTCATATTGACGTGATGGACGGCTCCTTTGTCCCCAATCTTATGCTGGGAACCGGTACGGTACGGCAGATACGGGAAGCCGCCCGTATTCCCCTGGATATACACCTTATGATTGAGGAACCGGGGGAAAAAATAGCGTGGTTTGATCCCCGGCCCGGCGACTATGTTTCGGTGCACGCCGAAAGCACCCGGCATTTGCAGCGGGTTCTGGCAAAGATACGGGATCTTGGGGCAAAGCCCATGGCAGCGCTGAATCCCGCAAGCCCCCTTTCGATGCTGGAAGATGTGTTTCCCGATATAGACGCGGCGCTGATCATGACGGTAAACCCCGGTTACGCGGGCCAGCGGCTTGTTCCCCAAACACTTGACAAGATCAGGCGGCTGCGGGCCATGCTGGACGAGAGGGGTTTTCCGCATGTGGAAATAGAAGTGGACGGCAATGTCAGCCTTGAAAACGCCCTTAACATGCGGAACGCCGGCGCGAATATTTTTGTAGCCGGATCCTCCCTCTTGTTCAAACCCGGCAATTTGGCGGATCATATCAAACTGTTTAACGAGAACGTACGGTAGGGAAGCTCCGGAAACCCGGCCGGGTTTTGCAGGGCTTCCCGGTAATTCTTACAGGACCGTCAGGGCTTTACCACAACCCGCATTCCCTGGTGGCCTTCGGCGGCGGCAAAGGCTTCGTGTATTTTTTCCAGGGGGAAGCGGTGCGATATGTAAGGCTTGATGTCCGGCCTCCCGGCGGAGATCAGGTCCAGCGCCTGCCGGTGATGCCGGGGCAGGGAACCGTGAGCCCCCATGACGCATAATTCCTTATAATGGATAATGTTGGTGTCCAGGGTTACGGAACTGCCCGCGGGGAGCCCGCCGAACAGATTGATCCTGCCCCGGTTTTTGGCCATGTACAGGGCCTGGGCATGGGACTGTGGCGAAGGATTGGCGGTAAAAATAACATCCGCCCCAAGGCCGCCCGTTTCTTCCAGAACACGGCTTACCGGGTCCTCTTCCGAAGAACAGATGTACGCGCCGGCGTTGAAGCGCCGCGCCGCCTCCATGCGGGGCCGTGAACGCTGCACCACAATCACCTTTGCCGCCCCGGACATATAGGCAACGGGGATGATCATGCAGCCTATGGGGCCGGCCCCTATGATAACTACCGTATCCCCCAGTTTTATGCCGGTTAGCTCCACCGCGTTAAGTACACAGGCGAGGGGCTCGGCCAGGGCGGCTTCGTCAAAATCAAGGTTTGCCGGTATCAGATGAACGGGACCGTAATTAACCGCCGTCCTGTTAAGCAATACATATTCGGCAAAACTGCCCGCAAACTGATACCCCATGGCGTAGTTGATTTGGCAGTTGTTGCCTATCCCCGCCTCGCAAAAACTGCATTCCCCGCACGGAACATCGGCGCCTATGGCAACGCGGTCGCCGGACTTGAAGCGCCTGACATTGGCGCCCGCCGCCGCAACCTCGCCCGCGGCTTCGTGCCCCAGAATCTGGGGCGGGTGCACCCGTGAGTTGCCGTGATGAAAAATCCGTATATCGGAACCGCAAACGGCGCAGGACTTTACTTTTACAAGAATACTGTCCGGATCCGCCTCTGGAACGGGAACTTCCCGCACCTCCATCTGATCCTTTCCAAGGTAAACTGCCGCCTTCATGTTCCGCCTCCTTTCTCAAACATTATTTTGACATAAAATTCTTCCCGCAGGCGGGCCAGTTCAAAGGCTTTGCCGCACTCGGCGAAGCTGAACCGGCGGCTTATCATCCTTGAAAGATCAAATATCCCCCGCTCCATACACTCCAGGGCAAGCCGCCAATCATTATGGGCGTCATTATAGCTGGAATTCCAGGTCCCTTTCAACAAGAGTTGTTTTCTTAAAATTTCCCAATAGGCTTTTTGGGAAATATGCATGTCTTTGGCCGGGTTTCCCATGAGCACAACGCTGCCGGAAGCCTTGACAGATGTAAGGCAGCCTTCGACCGCCGCGGAAACTCCGGCGGCTTCAAGGGCAACATCCGCCCCCCGTCCGCCGCTCACGCTCCGTATATATTCGGCAGGATCATCCTCCAGAGTATTCACCGTACAGGTAAAACCGAGTTCCCGGGCAAAGGCGAGCTTCTTCGCGTCCACATCGGCAAGGATCACCTTTCCGGCGCCCCAGCCGCGGGCAGCCTGCGCCGCCAAAAGACCAATGGCACCCGCGCCGAATATTGCCACCGTATCTCCCAGCGAAATTCCCGTCCGGGAAAGGGCGTGAATGGCCACGGCGCAGGGTTCACACATGGCGGCGTGTTCAAGGGGAATTGAACCGGGAACAAATACAAGGTTCCACTTCTTTACCGCAACAAACTCCGCAAAACCCCCGTCGCGGCGGGAACCGTAATAGTCGTAATCGGCGCATTGGGGGTACTCCCCGGTTTGGCACGCCTCGCATTTCCCGCAGGGAATAAGGGGAAAGACGGCGGCCCTTCTTCCCATAAGCCCCTCATCGCCCCGGTTAACGGCGGCGACTATTCCGGCAAATTCATGCCCCGGAATGGCGGGAAAATGATAGGTCCCCTTTTCAAACACGCGGGGAATATCGGACCCGCAGATGCCGGCGGCCTTTACCTCCAGCAGCACTTCATCGTCTTTAATGCCGGGAACCGGAACTTCCTCGTAACGAAGATCGCCCAAGCCGTGGAGGTTACAGGCCATCATGCATTTTTTCACCGGCGACCGCCTATTCGGGAATCACCGGGCGGAAATACGCGGCGCTTTCTTTTAGATCTTCGATGATACAGGAATCCGTATCCCGGTGTTCCCGGTGGCTGATTTCAAAGGCAAAAAGCGCATCGGTACATCCTGACTTCCTCACCGCGTCCATTACCTTTTCCCGCGTGATGATGCCGGTCTTGTTTGTCCCGGCGGTAAAAGGCGCGTGATTCGACTTGTGCAGCACGGTCTGCTGCAGATGAATAACCGGCGACCGGGCCGCCAGCGCTTCTATCCAGGAATAGGGATCGCGCTGTGAAGGATGGGGGGCATGTCCAACATCAAGGCACACCTTAAGCGGCACGCCGCACCGGGCGTTAACCGCATCAAGAAGCTCCCGCGTTTCCTCAATGGTATTCGCCATTTCCCTGGGGACGCTCATGGGCTCAAAGATAAGGCAGTCGTAACCCAGATCCTCCGCGTAGAAGCTGAGTTCCTGCCAGCTCCTGACCGCCTCGTCCAGAATGAATTTTCTCTTCTGGGGATCATTGTACGTGTCAAAGGTCATGATCCCGAAATGGGAACCGGCGTTTTTTGCCCCAAGGGAACGGCCCATATCCAGAAAACGCTTAAACCAGTCAAACCAGAATTTCCGCGCCGCTTCATCGGGATTCATTAGATGGTTCACCCTGGTAAAGGCGCCTGTGAAAAGACTTTCCACGGTGATGCCGTACTCTTTAACGGCGGACCTGATGCGCCGCAGCTGATCGTCAATATATTCCCCCGGCCAGAAGGGGTTAAGAAGATCAGCCACAAACTGCACATAACAAAGCCCCAGATCTTCCCTGACTATGCGGGACCAGACCTCGGGCTCCGTGTACTTGTTAACCGCGAAACCCAGATTAATGCCCAAACGGTAGCTCATATTATTTCCTGAAACAAACTTTAAACATATGAAACAGTTCCAGCGGAGGCATATTAAAACACACCCTGCCGCCCGATTCAGTATACTGGATTCCGGCCTGCTTTGGAAGCAGCACGATCTTTTCGCACGATCTTCCCTTGAGATCAACTGTCATGCGAAGGCCGTGAGCCGTCACAGGCGGCAGAGTCGTCTGGGTGGTAAGCACGCTGACGATGATCCCGTCTTCCTGGGCAAAACAAACCGCCTCAACCGAGGGCGGCGCCTCAAAAACCACCGAGCAGGCGTGATCCAGAAGATCATCGGCGCAGGCGGTAAACACCCGGTCCTGAGCGCCCTGGTTGTGGGCTTCAATGGGCCCCGCCGCCCAAATGACCTTTCCCCTGCCGAAACTATTGCAGATCATGGCGGGATTATCCGTCACGGGTCCCGGCGGGTCCGAATGTATCGAAGCAAAATGCGCGGACGAGGTGCTTTTGGTCCAGGGAAGGGCAAGGAAGGCCAGCACACGGGCGCCGGGCATGGCCTTTACAATCTGCTGCGCGCCGTGGATAGCCAGAGGATACCGGGAGCTGGAGCCGGCAAAATAACGCCGGCCTTCGGCGGCGGGCGCCATGTAGGTGAACTGCTGTTCCGTTTCACCCAGCGGCTCTATGCCGAAAACATCGGCAAGATTGGAAAGCCCGGTACGGCCCGAGGCGTAAACCCGGCCGCCTGCCTCTACAAAGGCCCTGATGTCCCCGGCCGTTTCATCGGAAAGGCGGAGAATGTCGGGCAGCACAATAAGCCGGTACCTGCCGGCGGCGTTTTTCAGATTCCGACGGCCTATGACCGTATAGGGAATGTGCTTTTCCTTAAGGGCGCGCGCCGCGCTTACCACCGCGTCAAGATGCGGCATTCTGACGGCGGCTGTGGGATCAAGGACGCTCTTCCCGGAATCGCGCGGATCAAATTTGGACCACATGTCAAAGAGAATGGCGGCGTCGGCGACGATTGTTCCCCCCAAATATGGTTCATATTCCCTGAATTCATCCAGGATAACCCCCATCTGCGTATAGAAATCCGGGTTCATGGTTCCTTCGGGATCAACGGCGTCTATAAAAAGGAAAGCGCCGTTATGGGCCAAGGCAATGCAGGACTGAAGTTTGAGGTGCTCCGCTGTTTTGGAGGTTGTGTGATCCCGGAGGTCAAGACAGCGGGAGGTATGAAATTCAAAACTTCCGGCAAGTGAATTAAAGAGCTTGCAGACAAGCCCCTGCTCGGTGGGACCGGCGTAAAAATCGCCGCCTACATAGTCGCAGGGATCGGTATGATCTTCGGTAACACCTCGTACCCAGTTTTGGGTAATAAGCGAATACTGATGGTTCACCGTAACGCCGGGTTTGACGGATTTGACCAGGTTCGTGCAGTAAAAGGCAAATTCGTTAAGCCATTCTTCCCGCTTTGCCTGAAACGCGTTCCATACGGGGTCCTGCCAGTTGATGATCCGGGGCATGATCCCGCCTGTTTCCTTTTCATAACGGCGCTTGCAGTTGTCGCAGTAACAGACATGCGGCCAAAAAGTCATATCGAAGAAGATACTTTCAAAATCGTGTTTTGTAACAAGATCGGTTACCTGTTTTTTGGTGAATTCCCGGTAGCCTTCCGAGTTGGGACAGGTATGGCCGTAGCGCCCGGTACGATCTCCGCATTCCCTGTCCGAAATTCCGTCGGCCCTGACAACCCGCCAGGCGGGGTCCCGGCTGTAAGCCCAGTTGTCGTAGACAAGCGTGTAATAGGCGATAACGTCAATGTTGTTTTTATGGCAGAGTTCCGTTATTTCACCAAAGACATCCCTTCCGGCAATGCCCGGATGCTGGTTGCCGTCCGGGGCGGGCCAGTAGGCGTACCCCGCGTGGGAATTGGCATAGACCATGCAGCAGCTTACGTTGGCGGATATCATGCAGTCCACATACGCTTTGGGATCGAATTTGGTCATAAATTCCGGATCCTGCGCGTTAATATGCATATCCACAAGGTTTCTGCGGTAGTTTTTTTTGTGCCAGTTGGGGTTATTCATGACGATTTTCCTTTACAAGACGGGCCGCGTCCGGGTTCTCCGGGCCAAAATGCTTAAGCATGACGATATTCTCGTAATCACTGCCGTTGATAATCGTTACACCCTTCTTTGCGGCCTCTTCGGTAACAAACATCTCATCCGAGGTAAGATCCCCGAACCGTATCATGACGGGGGTTTCTATGCTAACCTTATTGAGAGTTCCGTGGCCCTGCATCATGATAAGGCCGTAGGCTTGGGCATCGGTAATGACAACACTCCTTCCCGGAAAAACCGTCAGCTCTTTGGCGCAGAAATCCCCGCAGCCATACACCACCCATTTTTCGCTGAAGCCCTTTTCGGCCATTGTCTTTTCATCCTCTGCCGGTACGGGCCTGAGGAAGCGATTCTCCTTGAAATTCGGATCGACGTTGAGATCCCAGTCCAGTATGCTGAAAAGGTATTCATAGTCGTAATGCCTGTCTTTGGGAACATCCTTTACCAAGGTGTCCCGGCTGTTGTAGCGGCCTTCTACCTGTGACTGAAAGAAGATCGACACGTCACTGGCCCGCTGCGGCTCATAGGTAAGAAGGGAACCCGGCGCATGCAGCACGCCGGGAGGCACATCCCACCCGGTGCCTATTTCAAGCCGGTACGCCCGGGCCAGATCCAGAATGTTATTGTCTCCCCTGTCCGCCCATTCTCTAAGACACCGGATAACATCATCCTTTGTAACCCCCGGATTAAGGCCGAAGTAGGTATGGGGAAAATTGTTATACACATTGTTCTGCTGGGGCGGGAAATAATAGCCTTCGGGCTTGCCAAGCATGTTGACCCTGGCGGCGTGCTCATCCTTTAAATGAACGTGATGGGCAATGGGGCCCATGTTGTCAAAAAACTTGGAGAACATCATCCAGCGGCCGTATTTGTTCATCATCCGTTCGCCGATGATTTCGTCCCCCATGCTGTCAATAATTTCCCTGAAAAGAATTTTTTCCACGCCGCCTGGGGTGTGTACCACAACAAAACTCAAACCTTCGTTTTCAATGGTAAATTCCGCGTTATCGGCCGGGGTAGTGGAAGCAAACCAGCGCTCGTCAATGCCGCCCTTGGCGCCTCCGTAAGCGTAGTAATCGCGGGGATCAAGTTTAAGCCTGCGGCCGGGCTGCATAAAATTACGCGCAACCCAGCACGGAGCAAAACGCAGAACGCCGTCGTTCTTTCGCAGTTCCCCCTGAATCAGCTGTTTCTTTTCATTTGTTGTCATGGCGTTCCTCCAAACGCAAAATTAAACGCTTGCGTGTAGTGTCTTGAGCTTACTTTACCTGAAGCCCGTTTTTATAAAAGCCGCCGTCTTTGAACCCTTCGGGATAAGATTGTTCAGGCAGTATTCTCTTTAGTTCGGCAATGGCGTCAGGCGCCCCGCCCTCCAGGGGAATATCGACGCGGGTATTTTCCAGAGCACTTTTGTAAAGCCCTTCGATAATCTCAAAACCGCCAAGGCTTATGTCAATATTGCAGGAATGCTGTTTGCCGTCATCATCCATCCAGTCCGCGTATTCGGTGTAGTAAGGCGTCTGGGTATCTTCCTGCTGCTCCCAAAATTTGGGGTATTGATATAGTTCGACCTTTCCCTTTGTCTCCGGGGAAAAAACAGCGCAACGGCCATTGGTCTCCGCCCAGGCATAACCGTGCGGGCCGTACACGGTAAGCCGGTTGTTGCACCAGAATTCCTCATCGCTCATGGTGAAGGGCGCAAGGTAGCCGCTCTCGATGATCAGCGTAGCCCCGTTTTTGAGCCGGGCTTCACCGAAAAGGTAATCCGGGGAAGGATGATCGTCGGTCAGCTTGACCCGGCCATGGGCGTGTCCGACAACCCATTCGGCGCCAACGCCGCCGTTCGCCCACAGAGCATAATCCACAAAGTGGGTGCCCAATTGGGAAGCCCAAGGGCGCATAAATATCCGGATCAGTTCGGGCTCGCCGATAATTCCCGACCGTACGCAGGCGTACATCTGCTGCATCTGCTTCATGTATTTTTGCTGATGGCTGACAATGGCCTTTATACCGTTCTCATGGCAAAGGGAGGTTATTTCCCTGGCGTCCGCAAGGGAAACCGCCATGGGCTTCTCGAAGGAAATGCCCTTTACCTTGTGTTTGATGCCCAGCTTAATGTACTCCATGCGGATTTCAGGGTGGGTAACAAATACGAATATGCCGGGTTTGGTTTTCACCAGCATTTCCTCAGCGGAAGAAAAAACCGGACAGGTGATATTAAAGCGCTCGACGGTTTTTTTCACCGCTTCCGCTGAAGGATCGTAGACGCCTAAAAGTTCAAACCTGCCGGGGTTTTCCAAAATTCCCTTTACGTGAATTTTGCCCCGGTTTCCCAATCCCGCTACCACTACGGTGTGTTTCATACTAATTTTCCTTATAATTCAATGCCCAGTTCCCTGCCGGTTTTGCGGATATATTCCGCCGCGGCATCGTACTGGGCTTCGCTGTTTAAATGCTCCATCATAAAAGGGACAGGCCGGGAAAGCCCTTCAATCTGACGCATAAAAGCTTTAAGATCGATATTCCCCTGTCCCATGGGCACTTCTTCCAAGATAACACTGATAGAAGGCTCCTTCATTTTGATGTCCTTTACATGACAGGAGATGATCTTGTCCCCAAAACGGCGCACACATTCCCTGGCGATGTCCCCGGAAGCAAAATACGCCCTGGGACAATTGATAAGGTTAACCAAATCCAGGTGGGCGCCGAACTGTCTGCGGTCAACGGCCTTGATAAGCCGTTCAACGTTTTCCGCCGTATCGGTAATATCAAAGGGAAATATCTCGTATGTAAAAAAAGCTGTCTTGGGTTTTACAGCATCAATAAAATACCGGGCCATGTCCACGGCGTCCTCAAAGGCCTCGTCCGAAAAGTTTAGGGCCTCATGCCGGGAATTCCCGTTCCCGTGGCAATAGGAACCAAAGATATTAAGGGAACACAGAGCCCCAAGTTCTTCCGCCAGGGCAAGCGCCTCAAGCTGGCGCCGGCGGTGAAAAGCCCTAGTTTCGGCATTGGTATCCATGATGTTATCCCAATAACCGGCCTCGGCCAGAATGATCCCTTCTTTTTCAAAGGCTTCCCTGGTTGCCCTGATCATGGCCGCGTCGTTGATGTCTATTTTGGGCACATAGGCCGCGGTAAAGCCCTTTTCCTTATGCTTCCGCGCCAAGAGAACCGGGTCTCCCTGTGCCCCGTGGCTTTCACCGGCCCCCGCGGCCTTTTCGTCGGCCATAAAAACCGGCCCGCCGAATCTGATCATGATTAATCCCCGTACCTTGAGCTTGTTCCAAAAACTGAAGTTTTGGAACAGCTTCCCTTGAAAATCCAATATAAGACTATTACCGGTAAAGACGTAAATCTCCGGGAAACCCCCTGTGGAATTTCCCGGAAATTTTTACCGGTTCCGCATGTTCAAAAACCGTTGGCCTTACCTTCTGGCCCGTTCGGCGGCGTGAGAAGCCTCAATATTTCTCAGGGCCTGATCCACCGTTGATGTACCGATCATGGCTTTTTGGAGTTCAACCTTCATAACCTCAATGGTGGGGATTGGTACCGCGTGGTCCATGTATCCCATCTTGGGAAGATTCGCCTGGATGGTAAGGGGCTCGGTCATAAAGATGGGAGCCAACTGGATGGTTTGATTAACCACCGGATTACCGGTAAAGGTACCTTCATCTTTTGCCCGTTCCCGGGCATAGGTTTCGGTCGACAGATAATCCAGCACATCATAAGCAGCCTGAATATTTTTTGCCTTTGGGTTAATAAATATGACCATATCACTCCAAAATTGCGTTCCTTTAATGGCCGCATTGGCGTTAATTAAGGGTAAAGAGAAGGAACCCAGTTCAAAGGGTATGCCGTTGATGCCGCCCTCAACGTTACCTCCCCACCAGGTGCCGTTGTACAACATGGCGCAGACCCCGCCGGCAAAGGATTGAATCGCCGTAACCTGATCCTGGGACTCCCACCCTGGAACCAGACCGCCGCCCTTGGCCAAACGAACCATGGCGTCAACCGCCGCCCGCGCTTCGGGGGAGGTATCCCAATGGGCCGCGCCGCTGTTCAGCCGATCAATCAAAGAGGGATCGCTGGACTGCAGAAGATAATCGCCGATCATCAGAATCGCCGGCCATCCGTCCCGATCGCCAAAGGCAATAGGCTGCATACCATTTGATTTTACCTGGGCGGCGATTTTCAGAAAATCGTCAATCGTGATCCTGTTGGGTATCCTAATCCCCATGGCGTCGAGCCTCGTTTTATTGTAGTACACGGTCTGCCACAGGTGCATACCCGTAATACTGATTCCGTACACCCGGCCGTTTTTTGAATTTGCCGCCTGGAATTCCGGATAGGTTCGTTTGTCCCAGCCCCGTTTAAAATATTCATCGGTTATATCTAACGCATACCCTTGATCAATGTATTCATGAAAGGTTTCCCCCACATTAGTCATGGTAACGTCCGGCGCGACCCCGGAAGCAAAACCTAACCGGGTCTGAGTTTTGAGGTCCTCGCCGGGATATCGAACCCATTCAACATCGCATTGAGGCAAGGCCCTTGCTATCCCTTCTTCATAGGCTAGAGTATTCTCAACGGTTACTGTTCCCCACCAGATTGTTACCTTGGGTTTTTGACTGCCCGAGGAGGCTGAACTCCCGCCGGCGAATACGGCCAAAGGTGCCCATATACACAATACAAAAAGTAACGCCATAAACCTGCCAATTCTTTTCATTTTCGTTCCTCCAATAAAAAATTTTATATGGTAGTGATCACGGATACCCGCGATTCTTGCCTCAAATACCGATATTTTCCCTTACCCGGTCGTTTAACTTGTTGAAAACATAGGTGAATATGAAAATCAGCAAAAACAGTATCGCCGCTATAGCGGTGGCATAACCGAATTTGTGGTCTATAAACGCCTGACGGAACATGTACAGGGCCGAAACCATGGTGGCGTCCCCCGGCCCGCCCGCCGTCATGGTGTAGATAAGATCGAATGCCTTGAACCCGCCAATAAGGTGAAGCATAGCACAGGTAAAAATCGTCGGCATAAGGAGGGGCAGAATGATCCTGAAAAACTGTTTGAACTTGCCCGCACCGTCAACCGCCGCCGCCTCAATCAGTTCCTGGGGAATACTCATCATCGCCGCCGAAGTGATCACCATGCCGAATCCCGACCACTGCCATATGGCGGGCACAAAAGCGGCAAAAATGGCGGAATTGGCCCTGCCAAGCAAATTCAGGGGCTCCATGGGATTCATAAGCTGCAGCTTTACAAGAAAGGCGTTTAAAAGACCCATGGTTGGATTAAAGATAAGGGACCACAGAAGCCCCACCGCCACAAGGGACATCATCATGGGCATAAAGAGAATGGTCCTTGAAAGACCCGCCATAAACCGCGCCTTTGTGGTGTATTCAATCAGCACGGCCAGAAGAAGGCCTCCTATGGGAAGTATTACCGTACTAAGAAGAACCCATAAAAAGGTAAGTCTGAGGGAATGCCAGAAGGTTGCGCTCTTGAGGGCGTTCGTATAATTACCAAAGCCGACAAATGTACGGGGACCCATGCCGCTCCATTCGTAAAGGGAAATGTCCAGCGCGCCTACTACCGGATAATAAAGAAACACAATCAGCATTGCCGCAGCAGGAAGTATAAACAGATAGGGGGTGTAACTCCGTTTGGTCATCGCGCTATCCTTTAACCGCTCCGGCGGTCAGTCCTTTGATAAAATACTTCTGCAAAAAGAGATACAGAACCAGAACCGGTACAACCGTCATTGAAAGAGCGGCAAATGCCCCCGGCCAGTCGGATTGGTAAGCGCCGAAAAAATTTTTCAATTCCAGGGTTACGGTCCTGGAATCGGCCCGGTTAAGAAAGGTAAGCGACAGAAGATACTCGTTCCATATACCCAGCGCCTGAAAGATGATAACACTGGCAAAGATCGGCATGGTAAGAGGAATCAGGATCTTGAAAAAATACTGCGGCCGCGAACATCCGTCTATTTCCGTAGAATCGTCGATCTCTCTGGGTATTTCCTTAAAGGCATTTACAAAAAGCAGGGTTGAAAAGGGAATTCCCCCCGCGGACGCCGCGAGAATTACCGACCACAGGTTCCCCAGCAGCCGCATGTTGCGGAACAGCACAAACAGGGGAATAAGGATGATCTGGGCCGACACAATCTGTCCGCTGATTATGAACATGTAAAGAAAACCCCGGCCCCTGAAACGCATCCTGGCAAGCGGGTATGCCGCAAAAGAAGACAGTGATACGATAATAGACGTTGTAATCACAGTAAGAAAGACGGTATTTCTTATGGCAAAATCAAAATGGGCCTTTCCCCAAGCCCGGGCAAACACGCTGAAATCGAAGGTTTTGGGTATGTCCAGCGGGTTCATATACAATTCGCTTGTCGTTCGGAAGGAATTCATAATCATCCACAAAAAAGGAAAAAAACTGCACACCATTATCCCCGCCATAAAAATGATAATTACCAGCTGTCCGATACTTACCGCTTTTACCCTGGCCTGCACCGTATACCCTCCGTCATAATAAGTTAAATCGTCTAAATTAATGCAATTAAGATAAAAGTATAAACCCGCTTTTCCCGTTTGTCAAGAAATTTTTTCGTTTTTTCCGTTGCGCGGTAAATTTGACTATATGGGCAGCGCCCGCTGGGCCCAGAGGGCGTTCATAAGCACCCGGCAGGCCCCGTTCGCCGTGCTGTATTCCCCTCCGGTTCCGGCGGAAAGCAGCAGGCTGCGGCTTGCCCTGGTTACTACATGTTCTTCCATGCTGGCCTGTATTTTTTCAAGAAAACAAGGGCCGTTCCGTACAAGCCCGCCGCAGACAACCACCCGGTCCGGATCAAGTATGTTCACCGCCATGGAGATCCCTATGCCTATATACATGGCCGCCGTATTGATAATCTTGAGCGCGGGGCTGTCTCCGGCGTTTGCGGCTTCGAAAACCATTTTTGCGTCAATGTTTGCCGCGTTTCCCCCGCAGAGTTCCGTCATTACCGAACGGCCGTGATGGGCAATAAAGGTCTGCGCCTGACGCGCAATGGCTTCCCCGGAAGCGACCGCCTCCAGGCAGCCTGTGTTGCCGCATTTGCAGAGGGGGCCGTCCTGATCAACCACGCAGTGTCCCAATTCGCCGCTGATGCCGCCGGTTCCGTCATAGAGGTCTTCCCCGGTGATAATGGCGGCGCCTATGCCGTAGCCCAGATTTACGCAGAAGGTAGTATGCACATCGTCAACGCCGGGAATATAGCTTTCGTTGACGGCCAGCGCGTGGGTTGAATTTTTTACCAGAACAGGATATGGCACGCCCTCCTGCAGCCAGTTCTGCAGGGGAATATCCTTCCAGCCAAAATCGGGCGCAATGACAACCTTTCCCGTACCACGTTCTATGAGCCCCGGCATGGCGATGCCGGCCCCCAGAATGCGGGCGGCGTCAATGCGGCGCTGTTCCACAAATTGCAACACGAGTTTCCGCACATGCGCGATAAATTCCCGCTCGGGAAAGGGGTCCCCCGTGGGCTCCCGCATACAGGCAGTCTGCTCCCCCGCCGCGTTATTCACCACAACGCGGATCGTGCCGCGGCCTATATCGGCGCCTATAAAGAAAAACCGCTCCGGTTCTATCTCCAGAATTTCCGGTTGTTTTCCCACCCCGAATTCGCCCTTGCCCATGGATCGCACGATCTTCTTTTTGAACAGATCGTCCACGATTGCCATGACCGTGGGAATACTCAAATCCATCCGCTTGGCAATGGCCGCGCGGTTAATGGGTCCTTCCCGTATCAGGCAGCGGTATACATTGTATTTATTCGTCTGCGCAATCTGAAACTGATTGAGCTTTTTGTCGTAGGGCACACATCGAGATTACAGAAAAATGCGGAAACTGCACAAGTCCACAAGCCGGGTTTTGCGGGAAGATCTGCTGTTGGGAACCTGTGCCTGTTCCAAAACCCGGCCGGGGTTTCCAGAGGTTCCCTATTTCTGATTTTCCTTCTTGAATCCCTGCCTGAAACGTTCCAAAAGGCTGTCGACCTGCTTTTTGGTATTGATGCCGTAATTATCCAATATTGAGGATTCGAATTGATCAAAGGTGACGTTTCCCGCCTCGTATTCACAGAACATGTTTGCCAAATACACCGCATCCACAAGATTCCGGGTTTCTTTGGGCGCCGATTCCGGATCGTGGTGAAACCGTATGGCCGCCACAAGGCCCTCGGGAAAATTCCACTTTTCGGCGATAAGAGCCCCTATTGCCGCGTGGTTAAGACCGGCCGCAAGATCTTCAAAGGTAGACGGCGGCAGGTTTTTTTCGGAACAGAAACCCTTTATCTTGTCCAGAAGATCCGGGTGAACATTGGAAAAAATGATCTTTCCCATGTCGTGCAGGATACCGCCGACATACGCATCGTCCAGAAGGTTATTGTCCTTTTTGAAATTCTTGACAAGGTTGTAGGCGTAAAAGGCAGTTTTGTACGAATGTTCCCAGAGCGTCTTCTTGTCCGCGGTGTCGTCGCCAAGAACCTTCTGCGTCCCGTAGGAATACAACAGGTTCTTGATGCCCCGAATGCCCACCATTTTGACCGCCTCGGAGATGCTGTCGACCTTTTTGGAAAGCATGTACTGGGCCGAATTGACAATTTTCAGCAAATCCGCCGTCAGGGCCGGGTCCATGGAAATCTGCCGGGCTATATTGGACATGTCGGACTTTGGATCGTTGATGAGCTTTTGAACCATGAGGATATTTTCGGGGAACTGGGGCAATGAATTGACATTATTGACAATAGTATCCGAAAGAACCGATATGTTTTCCACCTGCGTCTGTTCCAGGGGAATCACGATTCTGGCGATGGTTTCTTTCTCGGTTCCCATAATGTCGAAACAATCCTCGTCAAGGCCCATCTTTTTGAGCATCAGCACCAGAATCACCAGTCCCAGCCCGGCGCCTTCCGAATCATCCAGAACCTGCGAAAGGGCGTCTTCCAGATTGTTGTACTGCCGGGAACGGGCCAGCTTGTCATGAATACGGATCAGCTCGGTCTTGGTAACCGCCACATTGTTCCGCACTTCAATATGGATAATATTGTTCTTGATCTGGAATATCAGCTTGATGTACAGCCCCTGATCTTTTTGAAGCTGAAGATAATGGGCAATGTTACCGAGGGTATTTTCCTTGAAATTCGCCATTCCTTCTTTGTAATCATCAGGATTGGAGAGATCCAGCCCCCGTTCGTTAAAATAAACCCTGTTGGTGTTGGCTTTTTTGGCGTTTACCGACAGCTCCTGGACGCAGTATACGATGTAATCCTTTAGTCTTTCCTGATTTACGAGGCGGAGAAAAACGGTAATAACCTGCTCAATATACAACTCTATCTCATGAGGAAGGGTAAAAGTAGTAATGGTCAGAGGAATTCCTGACTGGACTGCTTTTTTTACCTTTGCTTCATCAACAACCAATTCCTGAACAGGCATACTTATATCCTTGCACTCGAGTCAATCCCAAAATCAAATTTTGAAAAAGCCTCTTTGATAAATTTTCAAACGAAACAAATTCCTTACATACTACTATAATACCAGCTGTACATATTGATCAATCACATTATAGTAGGAGTATATGCGGGAAATAGTAATTCCGGAGCTTATTGTTGCTTTTTTTCTCTTTTTTCCCCTTATTCAGCCTTTTGTCAAGGGACTTTGGGGCATTTCCGGCATTTCCTGGCTGCCTCCGGCCGCCCTGTTGATTGCCATAGGGATCTTTCCCGCTTATGGATGGAGGCCCGAATGCGTCCCCCTGCTTGCCGCGGCGCTTCTGTTCAGCCTGATTTCCGTTCGGCCGGCGCTTCACGGCGCCATACATCCGGAAAGCCCCGCTTCCGGCGATTTCCGGGAACCGGGCCTCCACATTACCATTCCCGGCTTTGCAATCTTTGCCGGGGCGGTTTTTACCGCCCTCTTTTTCTCGCCCGCCACAGACAGCCGTTTCACGTCCAGTGGAGTGCGGGAACTGGCCCTGCAAAACGGCGAACGGGAGTATTTTCTGCGTATCTACGGGGAAACTGAGCCTTCCCCGGATATGGAAACCGGAAACGCGGCGGCCGGGCCCCGGCCCTTTATTTTTCTGATTCCCCCTGAAGGAGGCTCCATCCCTGCCGTCGATCTGATATGTGCGGGCTTTCGGGACCGCGGTTTTACCGTGATAAGCTATTCCCGGCGGGGTTTTGATTCCCCCGCAGCGGCCGTCGGCCGGACTTATCCCCCTTCGCCCCTGGCCATCAGGCGGATTTGGCGGAATTTCCGCCTGGGTACCGTCCGGGAAAAGGTCAATGCATACGGCCGCGCCCTTGAAACAGGCCGCCGCGAAGACATCGATTTCCTGCTTCCCCTTGTTATGCGCAATTATCTGCCGCAGGGAAGCCCGCTGTTCCTCGCGGGATACGGCGCCGGCGGCGGCGCCCTGGTATACCGCGCGGGCGCCGAATTTGCCGCCGCATACACCGCCGTAAAAGGCATTATCGCCATTGAAAGTCCCCTCTGGTCGGTTTTCGAGGGTGAAGAACGCGTCCTTCGGGAAATACCCGGAAATTCGTCCTGGTTTACCGCCGTCCGTATACGGGCGGAGAACTGGTTCGCCCAAAGAAAACCCCGCGTCCTTGTTCCCGAAAGCGCTCCCCGGCCGGCCCTTCCTGTTCTGTACCTGATGTCCGACCGGATTCTGGACAAGAGGCCCGGCAAAAACCGCTATGACGCCGTTTATGCCGCCCTGCGGAACGCCGTAAGCCCGGCGGCACTGGCGGCCCTTGAAGGGGCGGGTCCGCTGGATTACACGGGGTATCCGGTAACTCATCCCATATACCGCATCCTCTTCCCCGGAACCGGAAAAACACCGCTTGGGGGAAAAGCATTCGTCGACAGTACCGTTGCCATAATTACCGGTTTCGCCGCCCTTTTGTCCGGGAACAGCGCCGGGGTCCTGGATCTGCGGAAACCCGGCGCCAATGTCCATGTGGAAATCCGGTCTTGGACTTTGCCGGACTTTCGGTATATACTGAATCCGTGACAGGCATGCAAACGGCGCAGCTTGACGCCTTTTTCAGAAATCTTCTGGATCTGGAAGGGTTCGGCGGCATTGATCCTTCCCTGAACGGCATACAGGTCGGCAATGACGGTTCGGATGTAACCAAGATCGCCTTTGCGGTTGACGCGAGCCTTGAAAGTTTTGAACGGGCGGCAAAGGCGGGGGCGGGCCTTCTCTTTGTCCATCACGGCCTTTTCTGGGGTTCGCCGCTGCGTATTGAAGGGAACCTGCGGCGGCGCGTCAAATTTCTCCTGGATCACAACATCTCCCTTTACGCGGTTCACCTTCCCCTGGATCAGCATCCGGTTCTTGGGAATAACGCCGGTCTTGCGGAACTTCTGGGATTAAGGGACATTGAGCCCTTTGGACTGTACCATGGCCGTAAAATAGGGTATAAAGGGATACTTGCGGAGCCTCTTTCCGTGGAAAAGGCGGCGGAAAAGACGGGTTTTATGGGCCGGCCTCCGCTGGGGGTTTATCCTTTTGGAAAGGATATAAACCGTACCGCCGCGGTGGTTTCAGGCGGCGCCGCGGACGAGGCCCGCCAGGCCATTCTGGAAGGCGTGGATCTTTACATTACCGGGGAGGCGTCGCACAGCGTGTATCATGAAGCGCTGGAAGGCCGCCTTAACATGATAGCCGGAGGCCACTATTCCACCGAAGTGTGGGGTGTCCGCCGGGTAATGGAGCGTTGCGCCGCGGAACTCGGGGTGGATACAGAGTTTATGGATATTCCCACGGGACTGTAAATACCGGCCGTAAAATACGGAACAAAACATACTTATGGAGCGGAAATGACTGTGTCATTCAGGAAGAAGGTACTTCCCTTTTTTTTAACGGTTATCATTTTAATAGCCGATCAGGTGAGCAAGGAATATATAGCCAGACACTGGCCCCAGAATGTCAGGATATATGACATATTCAACAACGGCTTTCTGGAAATTTGGCATGTGCGGAACAAGGCAATCGCGTTCAGCCTTGGCAGAAATATTCCGGAGCCACTCCGGCCCGCGCTTTTTATTGTTATCCCGCTTCTTGTGCTGATCCTGCTCCTTGTGTATTTTTGGAGGACCAGCGACCTTACCGGCATACAGCGCTGGGCCGTGGCGGGGATCATGGGCGGCGGGCTGGGCAACATCATAGACCGCATCTTCCGGCCGGACGGAGTGGTCGATTTTATCAGCGTAAAATTCTACGGGCTCCTTGGAATGGACAGGTGGCCTACCTTCAATATTGCCGATGCCAGCGTGGTTGTTTCCTGCCTTATTCTGATTATCACCATGCTGACAGCCAAAAAAACCGAAAAAGGGGCCGCGTAATGAACAAAAAAGCCAATACCCTTGTTTTTATTCTGGGGGCGACCGTCTTCAACATTCTGGTAACGGTAATGTGCTTTGTCCTTCTCTTTGTACTGTACGCCCGTTTTCTTGCCTCCCTGCTTCCGGAAAATGCGGCCGCATGGGGTTTCCCGGTCATCTTCATTGCTGCCATTGCCCTTTCCTTTATTATTTACCGGGTTATCCTTAAACAGCTTTTAAGGCGCGTTGATGTGGAAAAATACTTCGACCCGATTTTCGGCAAGCGCCGGCCACCTTCACGCCGGGATTAGGGATACAGGCGGTTTGTTTTTCGAAGATGCCGATTACTGGCCGGAGCTGACGGGTGTAACAGACGAATTAAAAAGCCTGCTGCAGGACGCAGCCGAAGGCGCTCCTCTTTCCGAAACAAATTTCTACGAACTGGAAAAGTATCTTTCCCCTTTTCAGGACAGGCCCCGGTATATGCACAAGCTCCTTTTTTTATTCGGCGGCCCGGAAAAGCTGTCTTTTTTGGATGCCGGTATACTGGAATATGAGCGGATACAGATAATTCCCGAATTGTTTCATAACGAAAGCGGCGTTTTTCATTTCTATATCGCCGAAATTCTGGAAGAAATAAAAAAATACGCCCAGACCGCTAAAACCTTTGGTGAAAAATACGAACGGGCAAAACGAAACAACAAAAAGAACCATCCCCCCGCAAAACGCATGGAAGCGTATCTCAATAAAAAATACGCACCGGAATTAATAGCGGAATATGAGGGACTCCCCCTTTCAATGCTGGATCACAGGCTGCTTCCCTTTCTTTATTGGGGACATGAATCCTGCAAGGCACTATACGATATAACCCTCAAAGGCGGAGAGATAAATTATCAGGGCCTTCCACAGTGGAACGGCGGGAGTTATGCGTTTCTGCCTTTTTTGGGATACGCGGTGCTGACAGGAAATACGGATGTGGTTGACGGGCTGTTCAAGGGCATACCTCTTCCCGAGGCAACCGGAATTCTCGCGGAAATATTTTTTGATCCGGGGAACATGTACGGACCCGACTGGCTGGATACCGCCATTCAAAAGGATTTTTACAAGGATGATGAATGCCGCCGCCCGTATACCGGTATGGAAATCAGGCCGGATGAAAAAAAGAAGGCGGATATGTTTCTCAAATTTACGGGGAAAAAGATAAAACAGGAAGATCCGGGCTGTGTAAAAGGGACAATACGGCTGTTTTTTCCCAACTTGAACAGTACGCCGCGGCATACTGTGATCGCCGGCTATCTGAATTATATTTGCGGGATGAACGGCGGCGAATACCGGAAATTTATCAAAACAACCGCCCGGAAAGCCGCCTCGTTCCCCACAGGCAGCCTGTTTGCCCCCGGATATTTCAAGGAATATTCAGGCGGAGGAACCGGGGAATACGTGATTGATTTTCTACAGGAATATTTCCCGTTCATAAAGCCTCAAAAAGAAGAAGTAATCCTCCTGGGGCAGTATCTTTATAACATACTTGAAAACCAGAACGGGTACATACAAAAAAAGGTTGACAATCTTCTGGAATCAGGCGGTTTCAGGGATTTGTGCGCCGGTTACATTGATGATACCGGTTTTGTTCTTCGTCTGCTTGCAATACCTGATAACGGCGGCGACGGATATTATCCGGCACATAAGTGGATTGATACAATTTTCACCATGTGGTTTTTACATGTACATAAAACAGCCGGAAACAACCCCGTCTGGCCGCATGATGAAGGCATACAAAATTCACCGGCAAACATTGTTTCGATACTTCTTTCCGCAGGTGATATTGATCCCGCCCTCACCGGTTTTATGTGGCGGTATATGAACGAATCCGCACCCCTTTGGCATGGAAAGAACTACACAGACAACAATTTTCTCTTTGCGGGGTATTTTATCAGAACAAATAAAGATGCAGAAAAGGATATTTCCCTGTTGCATGCCGCCTGCAATATCCGCGTAAAAAATGAACTTGACGTAATGCGCTATATAAAGAACCACGGGAAATTTGATTTTATTGACTTTGCGTTACATGAAAACACCATGAACAATATTGTATTTTTTCCTGAAAAGGCACTGGGGCAGTACAACACAAATTTTGCCGGGCTTTGCCTGTTATACATGCGGGAAAACGGAAAAACGTTTGCGAATGTACGGGAAATACACCGCACCGCAAGCAGCGGCATGGCGCGCCGTGAACCTGACACGCCGGAATCGCATGCCGGTTTTTTTATGGACGAAGCCATTGCCGAAAAACCCGAAGAATATTTCCGGCTCTACACATTTCTTGCGGTGTGCGATCTTTTTTGGGAAAAAATAAAAATCCTGTTTGAAAAACAGCCTCAAAAAGCCGCGGCAATTCTTGCCCGGTGCGGAAAACATCTGACGTTACTGCGCAGGATGGAAAAAAGAGGAGTACATGCCGAAGAAGAACCATTCTTTTTTGAAACCGCATGGCTCGCGGCCCGCCTTGTTTATGAGACAGGGGAGTGCTGGAAAGGAATAAAACCGCTGCTCTTGGCTTTCAGAAATTCAAGAAATGTTCTGCTGGATGAGAAGCTGTTCCCGGTACACACAAAAAATACCGCCGCGGCCATATACACATTGTTGTACCGGCGGAACAACGGGGACAGGCTTGAAAAACTGTGCCGGGATATGGCCGGTGAATTCCGCGATTATCTTAAACCGCTGCCCGCAAAAGACAGAGGAGATCCCCGGGACAGACTGGAAAATTACACCACGGCCGAAAGGAAACTCAAAGGTTTTGATCCCGGTTGCCGGGAACCGAATCCTCACTGGCGGTACGCCTATGTACGGGCGATTGCGGACCTGGCAATTGATACGGACGAAAAGGGACGCTTCTTTTGCTCCGTACTGAACAAAGCAGTGGAAAACGATCCTTCGCCCATGGTAAAGGACGCGGCGGAAAAAGCGGCGCGGCAGTTACGGAAAACCGGAGGCAGCCGGGAAAAAGATTTCCGCCGCCGGCTGATTCAGGCGTTCTGGTGGCTGCGCCGCGCCCACATGCTCACCCTCAATGCCGTCTTTGATGAAAGGGAGGCGCTCAAAACAAGAAACAGCGAATTCAGAAATAACTAAGCGAGCCGGTTCCACAATTGAAGTGTTGGAACCGCCTCATGTATCAAATCCCTGTGACCCGCCATAGTCAAAAAAAGGGAAAACAACTCTGTTTTAGGCAAACGCGAGGAGAATATATGTTGCCAATAAAACACTGTATTTCCATTCAGGACCTTGTCATTGATTTGAATTTATTGCCGGCGGGGAACAAATTTCGCGGTTCTTCATTACCCCTGCACTGTCTGATTGAGACAGGCAGAAAAACACCAAAAACCGGAGAAGCATTCACGATCAGCTTTTCAGTATCCAAAAACAAACTCAACGGCGGGCGGCTTTCTTTGGTAACGGGCGGTTTCGAGGCGCGGGTACAGATTCGTTTTCTGGAGTAAGGGTCTTGAAAAGACCGTCGCTTATGGAGTTCATAATGTAGTCCAGCAGAGATTGCCGGGATTCGGATGACAGACTTGCGAAATAAGCGGCGGTCTTTTCGTTATGTTCATTTACGGCGCTCCTGTCCATAAAAAGCCGGTACGCTTCAATATTCAGGGCTTTGGCGATTTTTTCTATCATTTCCACGGATGGAAATTTGCGGCCTGTTTCAATTTCGCCAATGTAGCTTGCGGCGGTATTGCACATTTCAGCCAGCTTCATCTGCGAAATACGCTGTTCTTTTCTGGTTTTCTTCAGATTTACAATGAAAACGTCTTTTAGGGCCATAAATTCATGCTAATAGCCAATAAAAACAATTGACAATTAGCTATAAACTAGGTATAATATACATAAAAACTGGCTGTTGGCTGGTTTTATTGTGTCACGGACATCACGGCGCGGATTAGGAAGGAGGTTATCATGCGTAAAGGGTTGTTTTTCGGTTTGATTCTGCTGAATCTTTCAACTTCCGGGTATTCCCAAAGCAGATTCCATATCGGAGAATTGCCATGCTTAGATCTGCAGTAATAACATCGACGCTCGTTTTTTTATTGTCATGTGAAACACTTGGAACAAATCTAAACGATGCTGTTTCATCGATTAAGGCATCATTTAATACCGCACATTCATCCGGCGCTCAAAACAGTACAAATAAAACGTATCCGCAGATTATACATGATATTGATTCAACCCTTTCAAAATACAGCCCGGAAAGCAGCAGAATTCTTGATGATGTTGCAAAGTCGGAAAGAAATTCTTCAAAAGATCAAATACTCCTTTGGTATCATCCGCGGGGAGCTGATGAAAGAGAAGATTTTTACAATACGTTAGACACAGCCGTTCATGAAACGGTTCATAAATTTACATCATTGCATTTTTTCAACTCCGCTTCCAATAATATTCAGGAACAATATCTTGTAGAAGGAAAAATAATACGGGTACAGCACGGCGAGTCATTAATAAAAACCGAAGTAATTACCGGGTCTCTTCCGCCGCATCTTAGAACGTTTAGATGGGAGACCTATGTATCCCCGAATGCGGCACCGTCGGCAAATCAGCATGGAATTTATGGCTTATTGAATGAATTTAACGCCTATTACCGCGGATTAAAGTCTGTCTATGAATGTTTCCCGTATCTTTCTGATCTGGGCGGTTTTGAGAACGGGGATATTGCACAGTCGTATATAGGCGTTCTTGCGACCGACGGCAGTTCTGCGGGCGCCTTTTATGAGTTTAAATACTGGATATTGCGGTATTTGTTATATACCAAAGACAAAGCTCCCGCCCAGTACAGATCAATCATACGGAATAAAAATTTTATTTATGTGTTTCTTTATATTCATGACCATTTTTTGGAACTTGTAGAAGAAAAGATACCGCGGCGCGTTAACGAATTAATTCTTGAACTGAATAACGCCGGAATAAACGCATCGCTGGAAGACATTCGCGGCTATGGAACGGTCTTTTCCTTTTATAAAAATTCTTCCGTACAGACATTCGTACCATTGCATGATACCGCGGCAAATACCGTCCGCGCCGATATGAAAGGGGAGCAATACAGCACAATGCTTAATGAACTTAGGGACATACTTGCAAAAACAAGACAGGAGCCGATTAAAGATGACACCCGATGAAGTTTGGCAAAACGAATTTGACAACCGTACAGGAGGAATTATTATGTTGGACCATGATAAAACAATGGAATTATGGAATTCCGTTTTTGGAAAATCTACAACAAAGGCTCGTGATGACAAAAACCGTCTTATTTACAAAGCGGCTTTTGGGGACCGCAATTCTAAATATGGATGGGATGTTCATCATATATTACCTGAAAAACAAGGTGGCACAGATGCTTTTGATAATCTTCGAATAGTTCATTATGATACACATGATGAAATACATGGAAGATAAATAACAGGAGAATTTGTATGGGGCAAAAATCATTATTTTGCATTTTTGTATTGGGAATAAGCATTTTAGTTTTTTCATGTGAAAGTTTACAGAGTATTCTTGACTCAATTGGAAACTCATCATCAGGAACCACTGGCAATAATACAAGTAGTGGCGGTAATAGTGGAACTCCTTTATCGTCAGCACGAAACAATCAAAACAGAAGAGCTGATCCTGACGCCGCCAATTGGGACATTGATAAACTGGATACCGCCAGAGACACCGAATATCTTTCTCTTGTCGAAAAAGACGTAATACTGGAAATGAACAAGGTAAGGAGCGATCCTAAAAAATACGCCGAATTGTATATAAAAGGCCGGCTCCAGTACTTTGACGAAAATCTCTATTCGGCGCCGGGTGAAGTTGCTATTCAAACAAAAGAAGGAAAAAAGGCCGTTGAGGGCTGTTATAACGCACTGATAAAAATGCAACCGGCGCCGCTTTTGTATCCTGAAAACGGTTTATCCCTTGCGGCAAAGGATCATGCAGCCGATCAGAGCAAAACCGGACAGACGGGACACAGCGGAAGTGACCACAGTACCCCTGCTTCCCGGGTGTCACGGTATGGGACAGGATCGTACATCGGTGAAAATATAGCATACGGTTCTTACGGCGGAAGGGACATCATTGTTGACCTGTTGATTGATGACGGAGTTCCCTCAAGGGGACACCGGCAAAACATCATGAAACGGGACTATAATCAGACGGGGACGGCGGAAGGATCTCATCCGCAATATGGAAGTATATGCGTCATAAATTACGCCAAAAATTATACCAGCGCTTCCACCGGCAAAGAGTCCGCCATGACGAATGCGGACGGCAGACAAAATACGATGACATCTTCGGCATTTACTGTCCGCCGGTCCGCTCCCAATAGACAACTAATGGAATATACAAGGCCCCTGTCCCATGATGAAGCCTATTCCTGGCGGACCGATACAGCCGATCAACGGATAAGAAGTCTGCCGCGGAATATTGAATCCCTCCGCACAAAAGATCCTGATGAATTTGTTAGACAAGCCTCCGCATATATATCGGAAAATTCAAAAAACCAGTTTGATACAGTAAAAAAAATTCATGATCTTGTCGCCCTGACTGTCCGTTACGATGCGGCGTCTTTTCTTTCAGACAAGTATGTCCCGCAGGATTACGCAAGCGTGTTAAAAAACAGGCTCGGGGTATGTGAAGGTTACGCAAATGCTTTTCAAAGATTCTGCGAAGAACTCGGAATAGAAAGTGAGAAGGTTCATGGTTATGCGCGGGGTGTCGGCTTT
Organism: Treponema sp.; assembly: GCA_031266775.1. Taxonomy (GTDB): domain Bacteria; phylum Spirochaetota; class Spirochaetia; order Treponematales; family Breznakiellaceae; genus JAIROE01. The sequence goes on along the minus strand of JAISAQ010000053.1, from coordinate 22,224 downwards.
TCCCCGTTTATTAATGATACCCCTTCCGATTCAAACCACGCATGGAATATTGTAAAAATAAATGACGCATGCTATCTCATCGATTGTACATGGGATTCGGGTCATTTAAGGGGCAGCAGTTATCAGGCGGACTATACTACAGATTATCTGTTCCTTAAACCGGAATACTTTGTTTATACTCATTTTCCGGATAATCCCCGTCAGCAGCTTCTTGAAAACCCGTTTTCAGCATCCGATTTTTCCCGCCTTCCCCTGTGCCGGCCGAAATATTTTGACACCATCCCCGAAGAAAAAGAAATACTGCCCAAATTAAGTGGCGCCGAAAAAGGAGAAGTGCAGTTTGAATTTAAGGTGAATGAGGAATTTATCCCTGATTTTGAACTTTACAGCGAAGACGGAAAAACAAAATTTTCCAATAACGTCTTTGTTCAAAAAGAAGGGGAGGTTTACCGCGCCTATCTTTCATTCCCGGAATCCGGTAAATATTTGCTACGGTATTTTCCAAAAAAACGAAACGCGCGCAGCGGTAAATTCTGCGCCGAATTCGGCATAATAGCCGATGAGGGCAGTAACATCCGTTATCCTGTGCAATATGCAAATTTCAATGATAATTTTACAATCCTCAGCCCTCTTGAAATGCCGCTTGAAAAAAATAAAACCTATACCTTTAAGGTGAAGGCGGAAAATACCAATGGCATTGTTCTCATGTACAACAAAAATTTCATCCCCTTAACAAAAGGCGATGACGGTTATTTTTATATTGAGACGGAAATTCCTTCAGGCGTACGGGAACTCAGCATCGGAACAGCCAATGGCGTCCGGGGGCCTTATCACAGTTTGGTAACATATCAAGTGAAATAACTTCCGCCGTCCAGCCCGCGCAGCCGTTTTAACGGCCCCGGAAAAGGCTGTGAGCCGCCGCCTGGAAGCCTGCCGCCCGGGGCGGGTTTTTGGGCGCGGGCCTCTTCCTGTCAATATCCGTCGGAAAGCGACCTGTTTACATCGCGCTGGTACAGTTCCTGATAAACATAGCTGCGGTTTTTGAGTTTGTCTTTGACGGCCTTGGAAAAGGGTATGTGACGCCAGAAGATGCCCCGGACTTCCTTGTCAAGCTTCTGTATGGCGTCGGCTTCCTTGGTCATCCAGATGATGTAATCCTGTATGAAATATTCCTTTACGTCGCCCTTGAGCTTGCGGGCGGAAAACCACTGGTAGTAATTGCCGGTAAGGCCTTCTTCCATCCAGTAGTATGACGCCTTTTCCTTGGCAACCTGCCAGCGGAGGTCGGCCACTGCGGAAAGAACGGCGACGTACAGATTTTTGGGGTACATGGGTATTACGATGCGGCCCCGGCTGGTGGCCCGGTTAAAGCGGTCAAAAGGCTCCCAGCATACTCCCATTTCCCCGTACGTGGGAATAAGCACCACATAGGGCACGATCCGGTTAAGCCGGTTCTTGTAGGAACGGCAGAAGGCTTCGGGATCTATGCTTTCAATAAGGGTAAACTGGGAAATGATGTTTTCACGGAAGCCTACGTCATTGGGACCACAGTGAAAATATTCACTGCTTAATAAGGGGAAGTGGTTCCCCTGGCGGCCTATGGTCAATTTGGCCATCTGGCGGACCGTTTCAAATTCCGTATCCACCGCCCGTATATCCACGGCGACGGCGCCGCCTTCTTCCTCTATTTTATCCCGCAGGGTTCTTACATCCGCTTCGGCCTGGTAGTAATCCTTGAGAAAAAGATCCAGCTCATGATCGGTTTTAAGAAGGCTTTTCATCACCTCCTGAATTTCGCCGAAAACCCGCTTCTGCGTATCGGTATAGCAGGATTGAATATCGGGAATTCCATCCAGGGGAAAATGCTCATAAAGAATATTGACCCGCTCCTGCAGGGCTTTTTCCAGATTCTGCCGTTCTTCTTCTTTTGCCCTCAGCAGCACCTTGGAGCCGTCCAGCTTGCCCGTGGCTTTTTCCAGAAGCTGCTGCAACCGCAGCTGGCTGTTGTTCTTTGCCACCCTGACTTCATCGGTAGTTGAATTCCGCACCACGCCGGTTCCTACGGCCTTAAACCATTCGTCAAGATAATAAATGGGCTGATTCAGCTCGTTATCAACAACTATTTTCGCAAAAAAGCCCCGGATTTCCGCGTCCACAAAAGTAGGATGAAGCAGGCCGAAACGAAGCAGGAATTTTTTTGGCTCGGCAATGCGCCCCGGGGCCTTTTTGGCGACGCCCAGAAGAAATTCCCAGTAGGCGGTAATAAACTGCTGACGGTACACACTCCGGTCCTTGGGGTCCTTGGCGTTAAGGTACTTTTGCAGGAGGCCATGGACCCGCTGGGCTATATCCCCTTCCCCCGAAAGGGCCGCTTTATAGTAATTGGGATCGTTAAAAAAAGTATGGGGAACCGGTTCAAAACGTTTGGTAATTTCCGGGAAACCGTCCGCCGAAAGATCCACGCCGGGCGCTTCGCCGCTTTCGGCAGGCAGAATATTTTCGTCAAATATACTGTTGAAATTGGGGGGCGCTTCGGCCGTGGCTCCCTCTTTCTTCACGGCTGTCCCGAGTAAAGCGGCAATCTCGGGGTCCATATCTCCCTGAAACACATTATCCTGAGCCATCAGCGTATAATATAATTATAGAATTTTCCGTTTGGATTGTCAACGCCGGCGGCCCCCAGGATTTGAAGAATTTCTCCGGCGCGGGTTTTCTTGACAAATCTGTCCGCCGCATTATATTTAAAACAGGAACTGTCTGGTGTCCGGAATCTGGATCTGCCGGGCGTCCCTGTTCCTGAAACCGGAGGAAAAAATATGATATCGGAAAAAATGGTCAAGGCCCTGAGTGATCAGGTGAACGCGGAACTTTATTCCGCATATCTCTACCTCGCAATGGCGGCCTATGCAGACAACGCGGAATTCAAGGGAATCGCCAACTGGCTGTATGTACAGACCAGGGAAGAACAGGCGCACGGAACCCATATTGTAAAACATCTTCTGGAAAGGGGGGCCGTTCCCGTTTTCGCCGAAATAAAAGCGCCGCAGGCTTCCTGGGGGAGTATAGCGGAATTGTTTGACATGGTTGTCGCCCACGAAAAACTTGTAACCGGCCTTATAAACAAAATAGCGGATCTTGCCCTGGAGGAAAAAGATCACGCGACATACAATTTCATTTTGTGGTATGTAAACGAGCAGGTTGAGGAAGAGGCAAGCGCGGAAGAAATCGCCGCCAGGGTAAAATTGGCAGGGGATCATTCCGGGCTGCTTTGCCATCTTGACAACACCCTGGGCGCCAGAAAATTCAAGGACCCTTTTCCGGATTAAAGGGGAAGGAAAACCTTCAACAGGCTGTTGAAATAGCAGAGTTGTCCAATAACTTCAGTCATTGAACAACTTCCGCTGTAAAACGGCTTTTCACCGCAAATTTGCGGGAACCTCGGGCACACGGTTTCTGTACGCGCCCCTTCCCGCTTCCCCTTTGATAGACCTTCTTCCCGAAAATGTGTATAATAACGGCTGTTCGCTAATTTCAGTTATCGAACAAGCCTATTACAGGCGCCAGGAGCAGCGGAAGCGTGAACATCGTGCAAGAAGGACAGTAGTGGCAGAAACAGGCAAAGTTATCCCGATAGCAATAGAAGATGAAGTAAGAACCGACTATCTCAACTACGCCATGTCGGTTATTGTCGCGCGGGCCCTGCCCGATGTACGCGACGGCCTCAAGCCGGTGCACCGGCGGCTTCTTTTTGCCATGGACGATCTGGGGCTCAGGCCCGGATCTGCCACCAAGAAAAGCGCCCGTATCGTCGGCGATACCATGGGTAAATACCACCCCCACGGGGATGCGTCTCTTTATGACGCCATGGTCCGCATGGCCCAGACCTTCTCTCTCCGTTACCCCCTGGTCCACAGCCAGGGTAACTTCGGTTCCATTGACGGCGACACCCCCGCGGCCATGCGCTACACCGAAGCGAAGCTTTCCCGGGTGGGGGACGAAATGCTCCAGGATCTCTGGAAAGAGACCGTAGATTTTGCTCCCAATTACGACGAAACCCTCTCCGAGCCTGTGGTGCTCCCCGCGGCGATCCCGAACCTCCTTGTCAACGGTTCCAGCGGTATCGCGGTCGGCATGGCCACCAACATGGCCCCCCATAATCTTAACGAAGTCTGCGAGGCGGTCTCTGCCTATATCGACAACCCGGACATTACCATTGATGAACTTGTCAAGTTTATCCAGGGGCCGGATTTTCCCACGGGAGGAGTTATCTTTGGCCGCAGGGGCATCCGGGAAGCCTACAAAACCGGCCGGGGCAAGATCCTGGTCCGGGGCCGTTTTACCGTGGAAACTACCAAATCCGGCAGGGAGCTGATCGTCTTTAACGAGATCCCCTACAACGTAAACAAAAAGCTCCTTTTGGAGCGTATAGGCGAACTTGTTCGTGACAAGGTAATAGAAGGGATTGTCCCGGCCAACATGGACGAATCCGACCGTGACGGCATCCGTATTGTCATAGAGCTGAAGAGGGGCGCCATTGTCAAAGTGATCCTCAATCAGCTTTTTTCCAACACCCAGCTTCAAACAAGCTTCGGGATCATCAATCTGGCGCTGGTACAGGGCAGGCCGCAGTGCCTTAACCTCAAGGATCTAATACGTTACTTCGTGGAACACCGGGTAGAGGTAGTTACCCGCCGCACCCGTTTTGATCTGCGCAAGGCCGAAGAGCGGGCCCATATTCTGGAAGGTCTCATCATTGCGCTGGCAAACATAGATGAAGTGGTGGCGGTCATCAAGGCCAGCAGGGACATCGCCGCGGCCAGGGCAAAACTGCAGGAACGTTTCCTCCTTTCCGAAATCCAGTCCGAGGCCATTGTCGAAATGAGACTTGGCCGGCTTACCAGCCTTGAAATTGAAAAGATTCAGCAGGAACTGGAAGAGCTCAAAACACGGATCGCCTATTTCAAGTCTCTGCTTGAAGATGAAAAAAAACTCCTCGGCGTCATCAAAGATGAAACACGGGCCCTTTCCGAACGCTTCGGCGATGAGCGGCGTACCGAAATAGTCGCCGGTGAAGTGGAAAATATCAACATTGAGGATCTTATCAAAAAAGAAGAAATGATGATCCTCATTTCGAATTTGGGGTATGTCAAGCGCGTCCCCGTTTCTTCCTACCGGAATCAGGGACGCGGCGGCAAGGGGATGATAAGCGCCAAACTGACCGAAGACGATTACATCAAGCAGATCTTTGTTGCCTCCACCCACGAATACATTACCTTTATTACCAGCGCCGGCAAGGCCTACTGGATGAAAGTTCACGAACTTCCCGAAGGGAGCCGGACCGGCAAGGGCGCCCATATCAAAAGCCTCCTTACCATATCCCCCAACGAGGAGATCACCGCCATTGTTTCGTTTAAGGAAGTGGTTTCCGACAAATATCTCTTCATGGGCACCGCCCGCGGCATTGTCAAAAAAGTACAGATCTCCGAATTTGCCAATGCCAAAACCAGGGGCGTTATCGCCATCAGGCTTGATGAAGGCGACAGGCTTGTAAGCGCCCTTCTTACAGGCGGCGGCGACGAAGTGATGCTCATCTCCAGAAAGGGCCAAGCCCTCAGGACGGGTGAAGCCCAGGTCCGGGCCATGGGACGCTCTTCACGGGGCGTCACCGGCATGAAGCTGGGGAACGATGATGAACTTGCCGGCCTCCTCAGGATAGACGACAGGGAACGCATACTGGTCCTTTCCGAATACGGTTTCGGCAAACGGGTTGATTTCGGCGAATTTTCTTCCCATGGGCGGAGAACAGGCGGCCAGAAAATCTATACGGTTTCGGAAAGAACCGGAGAAATTGCCGGCTGTGTCAGCGTACTTGATACCGAAGAGATCATGTGCATCACAAGCCAGGGCAAGTCCATCAAGCTGAAAGTGGACAGCATACGGGTCATGGGGCGTTCCGCGCAGGGAGTGCGTATCCTCAGCATAAACAGGCCCGATTTTGTCATCGGCGTTGACCGTATTGTCAAGGAAGAGGAAGCGGCGGAACCGCTATCATAATCTGAATATCACAGACATTGGTGTTGGTTGGCCCTGTTTTGCAGAGAAAACCAAGTTTGTCGAAATAATGGTAAGAGTCGTTTTCAGCAAGATATTTTTGGATGGAAAGGCCCGCTTCCCTGCCCCGGAGGAGGATCTCCCCGTCGGCAAAGGCGCCGGCGGCGCTGGTGGGGCCGTCATTGCCGTCGGTGGACGCCGCAAGAAAGTACACATCCGCCGGCTCGGCTTCCAGTTCCGCAAGAAAGGCCAGCGCCATTTCCTGATTCCGCCCGCCCTTTCCGCCGCCCCGCAGAGTCACCGTTGTTTCCCCGCCCGCGATAACGCAGGCCGGTTTTTTCACGGCAAGATCGTACTTTACAATGCCGCGGGCTATTCCCATGTAGAATTTTGCCGCCTCCCGGGCTTCTCCGGTTATTTCGGAGGAAAGGACGAGCGTATTATACCCCAGTTCCCGCGCCTTCTTTTCCGCCGCGGCAAGGGCCCTGTAATTTGAGCCTATGAGCACGTTCCGCACACGCTCAAAGGCGGGATCGCCTGGTTTGGGGGTTTCATCCAGTACGCCTTCGGCCCCAAGACGAATAGCCTTCATTGCCGCGGCGGGTATTTTACGGGATATGCCGTATTTTTCAATAAGGGCGGCGGCCTCGCCGTATGTACTCTCGTCCGGGGCAAAGAGCCCCGAGGCAATGGCGTCAAGCCTGTCCCCCGGCACGTCCGAAAGAACAAGATTGACCAGCTCGGCAGGCCGGGCAAGGGCGGCAAGACGGCCGCCTTTAATAAGCGAAAGATGCTTCCGTATACAGTTAATTTCTTTTATATCGGCCCCGGAGGCAAGCAGGACCCTTGTCGTCTCCTGTTTGTCTTCCAGCGTAAGGCTGTGGAGACCTTCGGTATCTTTCCAGGCGTAGGAATGGCAGAGCAGCGCCGAGCCGCCGCCTGAAACAAGGCTGATGATCAGCGTGTCTTCGCCTGATTCCCTGCAAATATCCGCAATAAGCCTTCCCGCCTCAACAGAACCGGCGTCCGGCACCGGATGTCCCGCCGGGATCATCCGTATGCGCCGCAGATGCTCCGTATGCCCCGGCTTAACGGCAATGACCCCCTGTGAAATCTTCCCGGCCAGAATTTCCTCAACGGCAAGGGCCATTTTCGCGGCGGCTTTTCCCGCTCCTATCACCTCGATACGGCTGTACCTGTCAAGGTCCCATTGCAGGATTTCCCCGCCGGTTTTAAGGGAAAGACGCGAACCGTCAAGATTCATCCTTTCCTTTATCATGGCATACGGATCGACCCGGCGCAGGGCCGCCCCAAAAACGGCAAGGAGATCTGCGCGTATATCCCGCATACTTCCGCTGTTTTTTTCCGGCATTGTTGCAGTATAACACACTTAAAACCCCCGTCCGGCCAGATTGCGGACTATATCAACATACAATTCAGGAATTTTCACCCCTTTATAGGGAATACGGTACAGATCCAGAATACCGCTGTGTGAAATACCCAGAACGCCGCGTGTTGTAACAACACCCCGGAAACAGCCCCATTTGGCCGATTCAACCGGACAAAGACCGTCGTTGCCGCCATCGTACAGATTAACGAGAATCCAGGTAAGGAGATACAACACATCGCCAAAAAAGAAGCGCAGTCTGCCCGCGTAACTCTGGTAATAGACGGAGCGGCAATCGGGGTTCAGGCGGTTAAATTCGGCGCACCGTTTTGCCGAAAGCTCAAGACTGCCGTTGTAAAAATCGGGGTTCCGGTCTCCCAGAATCATGAACCACAAATCCACCCAGAACGACACAAAACGGTAAAGCCATTCCGGGAACTGAAAGGCAAGGTTCATCGCCTTTACGCCCCGGTGCGGAGTGGATATGGTGGTAAGGGAAGCGACGCGAAAAGCCATGTCCGCGGTGTTGATAAGGCGGCGGGCTTCAAGGCCGCCTTTCGAGTGCGCAATGATGTTGACTTTTTCCGCCCCGGTCTCCGCCAGCACGGACAGTACCGTCCGCCGCAATTGCCGGACGTTGCTTTCTATGGAACCCCAGGCATCCGTGCCGCCGTAAAAAACCTTTACCCCCGCCCGCGCCAAATACCGCGGAATGCGGCCCCAATAATTGACCCCCGCCGCCCGGTCCCGGAAACCGGCGCCGTGAACCATGATCAGGGGATATTTCAGATGTATCACTGTTTTATAGTATACCGGTTTTTCCTGTCCCCAAAAAGAGGGCCCGCGCTGCCGTTACTACTCACGAGATTGAACAATCCGGCCAATATGTTTCATGTGAAATAAATTAATACTTCAAACGAAACCGTGACATATTGCGGGCTTCCGTTGCGGTTTTACGAAAATATGGTAGAATGACACTATGAGTATGATTACCCTTGGAGGATATGGAACATATGACTGAAAGATTGATAGTTAAGAATTTTCTCTGTTTGGAGGATATTGATATTGAGGTCAAGGATTTTCTGATTCTCATCGGCCCTCAGGCGGCGGGGAAAAGCCTCTGCGCGAAACTGCTGTATTTTTTCGGGACGATTTATGAGGAAATAACCCTTTATCACATGAAAGGCGCGTTGGATGAACTGTCTGGTTTTTGTACAATTTTATCCAATAGGTTTGAGTCTTTTTTTCCAAGTCCCTATTGGTCCGAACAAGACTTTTATATAGAATATCAACGTAATCAAAAAATATTTTTCGAGGTAAAGAAAGAAAAAAACCAAGAGATAAACATTTATCTTAATCAAGCGATTCAAGCGGCAGCAGGGGAAATAACAAAATCATTTCAGAATATTGTTAATAAAAATAATAATCACGAAATAACCGAAAAACTTTTGAGTCAATTATCGGATAGATATGTTAAGGTTATGGCCTCCAAGAATATATTTATTCCGGCTGGACGGTCTTTTTTTTCTTTACTTCAAAAGAACATTTTCAAATTTCTGCAAACAAGCAACAATATCGATCCGTTCCTTCTGGAATTTGGAATTTTCTATGAAGAAATAAAGCAAACCGGACACGACATACCAGCGGAAGCGCAGACGCTTATTCATTCAATTCTAAAAGGCGATTATGTATATGCGGAAAATATGCTGCTTACCGACGGCAGAAAGATTACGCTGGAACTGTTGTCATCCGGCCAGCAGGAAGCACTGCCTCTTGCCCTTGTTTTTGTCTATATTATTTCTCTGAACCTTGAGCCCTATGATTTTACCAATATTTATGTCGAAGAACCGGAGGCGCACCTTTTCCCAGACGCGCAGGAACAAATAACTCGGCTTATCAGCTTTTTACGATATAGTGCCAATCATAAAGTTACATTTGTCATTACTACCCACAGCCCGTATATGCTTGCGGCCTTCAACAACCTTATCAAGGCGGGCAATATCGTAAAACAAAATCCCGGCCTGAAAGACGCGGTATGCAAAATAATTCCTGAATCCATGCACATCGACATTGAGAGTTTTTCCGCCTATTCACTGAAAGACGGCAGGGCGGAGAGTATCATTGATGAGGAGACCTGTCTTATCAATGCCGACGCCATTGACGGTGTTTCGGAAAACATTATGGAAATCTTTAACGCATTGCTGGATATTGAACCTGAAGACGGCAAGGCGGCCAAGAATGTTTGAAAACTGCCGTGAATTTGAGGATACCAGGGAAAATATTGTCTGCGAGGAAAAACGAACTAAAGTTACCTTCCATAACTCGGCCAGAGAAACAGTAGCAAAAATCCGTATTGACGGTTGCGTAATAACCGATAAAGCGGTTAAAAAATGCGATTATCTTTTACTATGCGTCGGGATAAGAAAAGCGGTATTTGTTGAACTTAAAGGAAATAAAGTGATAGTGGCAATAGAACAGTTGTCCGCGACACTTGATAACGAAATCATAAAAGAACCGCTCAAACAGTATAAAAAAAGAGCTTATGCGGTAGTAACGGGAAATCCCTTTCCTCTCAGCAAAATTCAAAATATACAGGATGGATTTAGTAAAAAGCACAGATCGTGTACGCTGAGAGTAGTAAGATCATCGCGCATCTACGACCTTATGAGCGGGAAACCAATTACATGAGTGTAAACAAGCTGATTTTGGGTGACAATCTCGAAATCTTCAAAGGCAATGGACATACGGGACTTTCCCAAAACCGGCCTACTGCCGGGAAGCGCTCATGTTTCTACGTTTTTTTAGTACGGCGTATCCGATTACGCTTATCAATAAAGCGCCAAGGACATCCACGATTAAATCTTTCATGGTGTCTACAAGCGCGAGATGTCCTGTAAGAACAGTGCCGTCCGGGAGGTTGTACTGCTGCATATTAAGATCCAAAAACACGTCTATCGTGAATTCAACTATTTCCCACAGAGTGTCAAGCATTATCGCAAAACAAAAAGAGAAAAAAGCCATAAACCAGTCGCTTAATCCCAAATTTATTTTGAGACTTTTATTGATAATATCAATTATGCAAAAACCAAACGCGCTAAGCATAATTCCGCTTAATGCATGCAAAAGCGTGTCCCAATGAAAAAACCGCTGATAAAACCCGCTTACCTGCCCCAGAATGATCGCGGCATATAAAAACAATACAAATATGACATGCATTATTCCCGGGAAGGATATTTTTAGTTTTCTTTCCAGCGCTGAAGGCAGAAAAAGAACGCCTATCCCCAAAATGCACTGAAGCGTGATTTTTATAAAATCCATTTGCGCCGTATTCTGCAGGGAAAATGAACCATTCCCGGAATAAATTACGCCGGTAATTCCATACACAAGCGATATAACGAGTGAAACCAAAAGTATGTAAGATACAAAGGTACGTATTTTTACCGCCGCCATTTTTAAATCCTCCGGTCCAGTTTTTTACTTTCACCTTTATGATAGTGCGTATACCGGAAAATATCAAAACGGCCCTCTCGGCCCGCGTTCTGCCCCGGAATGTTTCACGTGAAACATTGAGCTTGTTCCAGGCGTGTATAAACGGCGGCCGGCGGGACGTGCACAAGAGGGGCTTTTGTAGTATACTTTAGGCAGATCGTTTTCCGGGGGGTGAAAAATGAAAATCCTGCGTATCTCCCTTTTAAAATACGAAACACCCGGAGCCGGACGCGCGGTACGAAAGGCGGCGGATCGCAGGGCGGTTATGGAATTTCACGTCAACCGGGATGTGCGGGACGAATATAGCCTGGAAAATTCGCTTTTTTCGTTAACCGGCAATGTGATTCTGGCGGATATGCGGAAGGTCAGGGAATTGACGGCGCGGTTCAACGCGAAGACGCCGCCCAATCAGCCTGAAAAGTTTATCAAGGCGGGCCAGCTTTACGCCATGGGGCTCATCGACGAGATTCTTCACTATATGGCGGCCCTGTACCGGGAACAAATTCAGCCCGACGCCTTTGATACGGCTCTCCTCCGGCTCGAAAACAATCTCGGAAGCCGCCGCATTGATGATTTGCAGCGAGTCTTTACCGGCGAATTTCCCCCTCAGCGGGTATACGCCGGAAATTGTACGGCGGACGAATTTCTTGCCGCTACGGAAGACGGTGAAAGCTGCCGGGCCCTGTCCCTGGAAGAAACCTGTCTTCTTTCGCTGGCAAACCTTAATCCTGCCTTTGGGCCTTTCAAGTTTCTTTTTGATGACGGTGATCTTGCCAGGGAGACCGTCTATCCGGCGGCTATTGAGGAACTAAAAGCCCACTTCAGGGAACTGCCGCCCTTTGGCCCGGACGGCCAAAACCTCTGGGACATACTGCGGGCTCCGGCCCTGGCGTCCCCGGATTCCCTTGCGGGCCAGCTGGAATACATGCGCCGGCATTGGGGGCTATTGATAAGTAAATTCATCACCCGCATACTCACGAGCCTTGATGTGATACGGGAAGAAAACAAGCCTTTTTTTGGAGGACCCGGGCCTACGGAAATTATTACCTACGGCGGCCTTGATGAATACGAGCGTTTCAGCCCCGATCAGGACTGGATGCCCCGGACGGTGCTTATCGCCAAGAGCACGCTGGTGTGGCTTTACCAGCTTTCCCAGACATACGAACGCGACATTACCCGGCTTGATCAGATTCCCGATGAAGAACTCGACAGCCTGGCCCGGCGGGGCTTTACCGGTCTCTGGCTCATTGGCCTGTGGGAACGGAGCGGCGCCAGCAAAACCATTAAACAGTGGACCGGCAACCCGGAGGCGGCGGCCTCAGCGTACAGCCTCTACGACTACGACATAGCCGGGGAACTGGGCGGATGGGGAAGCCTCCTTAACCTCCGCGAACGCTGTTTCCGCAGGGGTATACGCCTTGGATCGGATATGGTTCCCAATCATACAGGCATAGATTCCCGGTGGATAGCCGAATACCCGGACCGTTTTCTTCAGCTCCGTTATCCCCCGTTCCCCGGCTATACCTTTAACGGGGGGAATCTGTCCAACCGCGACGGGCTGGGCGTTTATATTGAAGATCACTATTACAACCGGACCGACGCCGCGGTAGTATTCAAACGGGTGGATTTCCGTACCGGAGATGTCCGTTACATATATCACGGCAACGACGGCACATCGATGCCGTGGAACGATACCGCGCAGATCGACTTCCTCAATCCTGAAGCGCGGGAGGCGGTAATACGCACCATTGTGGGGGTCTGCAAACAGTTTTCCATTGTCCGCTTCGACGCCGCCATGACACTTGCCAAACGCCACATACAGCGGCTATGGTACCCGGAACCGGGCAGAGGCGGGGATATTGCGAGCCGTTCGGAACACGCCCTTTCCAACGAAGAATTTAACCGCCGCATTCCCAATGAATTCTGGCGCGAAGTAGTCGATCGCTGTGCCTCGGAAGCGCCCAATACGCTGCTTCTGGCCGAGGCATTCTGGATGATGGAAGGCTACTTTGTCCGTACTCTGGGCATGCACCGTGTCTACAACTCGGCCTTTATGAACATGCTGAAAAATGAAGAAAACGCCAAATACCGGGCCACGATCAAGAACACTCTGGAATTTGATCCTGAAATACTCAAACGTTTTGTCAATTTCATGAATAACCCCGACGAAGAAACCGCGGTGGCCCAGTTCGGAAAGGGAGACAAGTACTTTGGAATTTGTACGCTCCTTGTCACCATGCCGGGGCTTCCCATGTTTGGTCACGGTCAGATTGAGGGATTTGAGGAAAAATACGGCATGGAGTACCGCCGTTCCTACCGGAATGAAAAACCCGATTCGTATCTGATAGAACGTCACGAAAGGGAGATCTTCCCCCTGATGAAGAGGCGTTACATCTTTTCGGACAGTTCCGCCTTTAGACTCTACGATTTCTTTACTCCTAACGGAACGATTAATGAAAACGTCTTTGCCTATTCCAACCGCAACAGGGACGAACGGGCGCTGGTACTGTACAACAATTCCTTTTTCGAAACCTCAGGCTGGATACACCAGAGTACGCCGCCCATACCGCAGGAAGACGGAACCGTCCGCCGCGATACGCTGGGCGAGGCCCTTTCCCTTCACAGGGACAGCCAGTACTTTACTCTGCTACGGGAACAGCGCTCCGGGCTCTGGTACATTAGATCTTCCAAGGACATTGCCGAGCGCGGCCTCTTTGCGGCGCTCAGGGGTTACCAGGCGCAGGTATTCGTGGATATTCACGAAACGGAAGATCCGCCGGAGCAGCGTCCGGGCCGCTGGGCGAGGCTGAACCACGAACTCAACGGCAAGGGAACCGCCGATCCCGGCGCGGCCATCAGGGATATTTTCCTGGGTGAACTTTACTTCCGGTTCGGCGAGCTTTTAAAACCTGAAAGGGCCGATGCGCTGTACAGGTTCTTTGCGGAGGACGGGCCTTCATCCGGAAAAGCCGCCGAAGCGGCCTTGCGGGCGGAATGTATTGCCTCGTTCGCCGGGCCGGTTTCAATGTTTGCCGATACCGCGGTCTTTTTCAGGGACGGCGCCGGCGGCCAGTACGATCCGTGGCGCATACCCGAAACAGAGGCCGCCGCTTCTGAAGAACCCCCGAAAACAGGCGCGGAGGCCGGGAAGAAAGACGAAGCCATGGCGCCCTCCGCGGAATCCGCAATTTCCGGGGAAATCGTGAAAATATTCGGGGCGTATCTTGAAAGGCTGATCGGGATAGCGGACTACGGCCGGCATGCTTCAGGGGCGCCGTACCTCGGGGAACTTGCCGCCGCAATACGCGAAAGGCGCGAGCTCGCCGTTTTCGCCCTGGCATACGGGGCTCTGTCGCTGCTGCGGCCCGTTATAGGCAAAGGAGCGTGCGGAAAGTGGGCGCGATCCCTTTCCGAACACTGGCAGCTGGACCGGAAACTCCGGGAAGCCTTTGTGAACCAGGGAATAAACGAAGACGAGGCGCGGCAGATCACGGAAATCATGAACGCGGTTCTCTGCCGCACTGCGCCCCGGCAGAAGCTTCTTTCCCTCAGGAAAGAAAATGGCGGTCTTTGGGATTCCGCCGGGGCCGGTTCCCTGGCGCTGGCCGTCCTGCTCGACAATTACGATGCGGAAGATTTCAGGCGGCTTCTGGGAGTGAACCGTTTTGAGGACATTACCTGGTACAACAAGGAAAAATTTGAAAAGGCCCTCTTCTACGCCTCCTTCTTCCTCCTTCTGGAAGATGACGCCGCGTTCGGCGGAAAGGCCGTTCCGCTGGTTCAAAGGGCCGCCTTTATCGCCGGTATGCAAAACCTCATGACCCGGGCCGAGGAAGTTTCCGGTTACAAATTCGACGGCCTGCTTGCCGCGCTTTCACCTGAAGACGGCAAGACATCGAAGAAACCCGCGAAAAAAGGAACGGCAAAAAAATGAAGGGGCGGGACATGTGGGTTTTCGGCCTGTGGCTCATGGCCGCCTCTCCTGTATCAGGCGGTCCGGGGCGCCAGGCCGAACGGAATTCCGCAAATCCGCCGGGACGCCGCAAACCCGCGTATCTGGAAATCAACCTTGACAACCGGACAATACAAAACCGTCTGCGCACCGCCAGAAATCACTCGATCATCAATGTGTTCGCCATTATCGAACAGGCGGGAAAGGACAGGCGCATTCAGGGGCTTCTGGTAAATGCCGCCGGTTTTTCGGCGGACCGGGCGTACATGTGGGAACTCAGGGCCGCCCTGGAAAATTTCAGGCAAACGGGAAAGAAAGTCTGCGTCTTTATCAGCGCCGCCGATCTGGATCTTTACTGTCTCGCTTCGGCGGCGGACAAAATCGTTATGGATGAACAGGGCGTTCTCCAGCTTTTCGGCTATGTCTGGGGACGCGGCTTTGTAAAGGAAGCCCTGGACAAATTCGGCGTAGGGGTGCGGGAACTCCGCTGTTTTGAATATAAATCCGCTATGGAAAGTTTCACCAGAAACAGCATGTCGGAAGCGGACAAAAAGCAGTACGGCGAGTATCTGGATGATATTTTCGGCCTTACCAGGGATACCATCGTAAAGGCCCGTTTTCAGAGCACCGAAGAATTTGACACTGTTCTTGACAGCGAATATCTTTTTTCGGCGCGGAGCGCCCTGGAACGCGGCCTTGTGGATATGACGGGCAGAAGGGAGGCGGTGATCCTGGCGGTAAACGGGCTGGCGGAAACCGAAGTAAAAACGTGGTTCCGGTACGGAAACCCCGGAACAAGCCTCATAACCGGCAAGGCCTCTAAATACCGTACAAGAAAGGGCGGTATTTTTTCCGGGGCAGCCAGGATTGCCGTAGTTTATGCTTCGGGCCAGACCGATCTTGAACGGGGCATGGCCGCGGGAAGCCTTGAACAGACCATACGTGAAATATCCGAAAAGAAATCCGTCAAGGCCATGGTGGTGCGCATCAATTCGCCGGGGGGAAGCGCCGAAGCGGCCGATTATATCGCGGAAGCCATACGTTCCGCGCGGGAGCGTATGCCCGTGGTTGTTTCCATGGGGCCGGTAGCCGCTTCAGGGGGTTATTGGGCGGCAATGTACGCGGATCACATCACCGCCTCGCCCTATACGCTGACCGGCTCCATAGGGGTAATAGGAAGCTGGTTTTTTGACAAGGGCCTGGGCGAAAAAATCGGCCTTTCCCTGGATGTCCTTAAACGGGGGGATCATGCGGATCTTCTTTCCGGCTTTATTCTTCCCCGGCGGGATCTTGACGAAAAAGAAGCCGAACGCTTTCACGCCTATATTCTCGATCTGTACCATGATTTTGTGAACAAGGTGGCGGCCGGAAGAAAGATGGACGCGGCGCAGGTCCAGGCCCTTGCGCAGGGCCGGGTCTATTCGGGACTGGGGGCCGTTAACGCCGGGCTTATAGACAGTATAGGCGGAATCATGGACGCCGTCCGCACCGCCCGGAGCCTCGCGGAAATAGCCCCCGCGCGACCGGTTATTTTCGACGAATATCCCAAACCCAAACTGATCGATAATATACTCACGTACCTTGCCGTGTCACGGAACATTCAGGATTCAGGCGTATTCCCCGGGGCGGATGCGCTTGAGACGCTGGAAGATCTGCGCTACCGGATCTCCTCCAATGGCCGGGCCATGCCCATTCTTCCGCTGTATCTGGAATGAAGCCATGGAACATGTTCTCGATGCGCTGCTGTCGGGCGGCCATTCCGCCGTCCTCAGGGGTTTTAGCGCCATAGACAGGTATTTCGGGCAGGATGATCTGCCTTTTGTCTCCGTTGAAACCACGGCGGGCCTTTCGGATCTTGCCCGGATTTTTGAGGATCTCTGTTTTCCCGGCGCGGCCCTGGCGGACGGCGCGGTCTTCCGGAATGGCCGTACCTATTTGTTTCGCTGTATCGATCCCGATGAACCCGCGGAAAACGCCGGGGGGTCCGCCTTTGCCCTGCTTGCCTTTGGCCAGGACGCGAAAACGGAACATTTTCAGGATCCTTCCGGCGTTTACCGGCTACTGAGAAAAAACGGTGTCAGGCACCTTTTTCGCGCTGCCGGGAAGAACCGCAAAGGATACCACCGGGGCTGTATGGAAGCCGCCCTTATCCTTGCCCGCTATTGCCATGAAGAAGAAATACGGCCCGGCATCATTGAAGAAATTATTTCACCTGTACGAAATTCCGCTTTAACGGAAGGGCCGCCCGGAACGGCGGAACAGCGTTTCCTTTTATCGGGGCTTCTTGTTTCACCGTCCCCGAATCTGGGACTTGAACTGCTCAAAAAAACCGGCTTTCTTGCGGAATTCTGGCCGGAACTTGCCCGCCTTGACAACGTGGATCATTCAAAGGAATTTCATCCTGAAGGAAATGTCTGGAAACATACCCTTGAAACGTTCAGATACAGGAAACCGTCCGCCGGCCGGGGTTATGATCTCCGCCTTTCTTTGGGGCTCCTGCTCCACGACGCGGGTAAACCCCTTTCGGAGCCTTCGGGAAACCGCCGTTTTGACGGCCACGCGGAACTTGGGGCACGGGAAGCGCGCCGTTTTCTTGAACGGCTCGGTTTTGCGGAAGAGCTCATTGAAGATGTCCGGTATCTGGTAAAGAACCACATGCTTCCCGCCGCCCTGCCGCGCCTTCCTTTCGCAAAAACCGGCGGGATCATGTCCTCTCCCCTGTTTCCTTCCCTTATGGAGCTTTACCGTTGCGACGAATCTTCCTCGTTCAAGGGCCTTGAGGGGTACTACGAAAGCAGTGCTGCGTATCAGTCGTACCTAAGACACAGGCGGAATCCGTACAGATCGGCTGACGGAAAGAAAATACATTCCCTGACGCAATGAGTGTGCAGTCCATGACCAGCGGACGGCCATTCGGTCTGCTTGTCCGCTTTGCCATTCCCCTGATGCTCGGGGACATAATTCAGCAAATGTACACTATTGCCGACAGCATGGTTGTGGGGAGGCTGATAGGGGTAAACGCCTTTGCCGCGGTAAGCGCGTCGGGGGCCCTTTACTGGCTGATACAGGCCGTTATTTTCGGTTTTTCCCACGGGTTCGGCGCCCTGATGGCGCAGCGTTTTGGCGCCGGAAATTATCCGGGCCTGCGGCGCGTGTGCGCCCTGTCTCTGCGGCTGGCGTTTGTCATTGGCCTTGTCATGACAGGACTGTGCCTTGCTCTCTCCAAAACGCTGCTGACGGCAATGAACACGCCGCCTGAAATCCTGGACGACGCGGCTCTTTATCTGGGCATCCTGTCCGGGGGCATAACCGCCGTCTTTATAAACAGCGTCGTTTTTTCGGTATTCCGGGCAACAGGAGACAGCAAAACCCCGCTGTATGTTTTTATCGCATCATCGGTCCTCAACATCATACTGGATGTTGTATTGGTACTGTACACACCCATGGGAGTCGCCGCGGTGTCCGCCGCCACAACAGGCGTACAGTTCCTTTCGGCCGGATTCAATGTATGGTATCTGGTAAAACACACCGGAATGAAATTTGCCCGCGAAGACTTCGTGCCCGGCGCGCCCCTTGCCGGGGAATTACTGCGGCTTGGCGCGCCGCTGGGCGCAAGAAACTGCGCCGCCGCCGCAGGGGGAATTATCATTCAGTACATCATCAACGGATACGGTACGGTTTTCATTGCCGGTATAGCGGCGGCCAAAAAACTGTACAGCGTCCTCTTTATCATGGGAAGCGGAATGGAAGGGGCCGCTGCGGCCTTTGTCGCACAGAATTACGGGGCCGGCCGCTTTGACCGTATAACAAGCGGCGTAAGAAGCGCCCGCCGTATCATGTTTGCCGGGCTTGTGGTTATCATACCATTCATGTTTCTTTTTGGGCGGAGGATACTCGGCGCCCTTGTTTCAGGCGAAGACGCCCAGATAGACGCGGTGCTGGATACGGCAGTGAAACAGCTTCGGGTCTGCCTTGTACTGCTTCCCTTTCTGTATATGCTGCTGTTGTACCGTTCAGGACTGCAGGGCATGGGCAACAGTTTCACGCCCATGGTGTCGGGCCTCCTTGAAGCCGCGCTGCGGATAGCCGCCGTACTTGTGCTACCCCTCTTTTTAGGCGTGCGGGGTGTGTTTCTGTCCGAGCCCATAGGCTGGCCGGTAATGGCGGTACAGTTGTATGCTGCCTATGTGTCCGTTGTAAGGCAAAAGGAAAAAAGAACATGAAAACGGATTATCTTCCCTCCACCCGCGCCATTATCGAGGCAATTCGTTCGATACCCCGGGGAAGGATCTCGTGCTACCGGGACGTTGCCCTTGCCGCGGGACTTCCCAACGGGGCGCGGCAGGTTGTAAGGGTTCTGCATTCCCTGTCGAAGAAGGAAGGGCTCCCCTGGCACCGGGTTATCAGGGCAGACGGCAGCATCGCGCTGGAGCCGTCGAACGGCCTGGAGCTTCAGGCCGCCCTGCTGCGCGCGGAAGGCGTGCGGGTATCCAAAAACGGCCGGGTAAACATGGAGAAATACAAAAAAGCGGCTCCGAATCCGGAGCAGCCAAAAAACGCGGTTTTGTAAGGCCTTAGCCTGAAAATCGCAAGACCTGTTCAGTGGCCCGCCGGATTATTGAACAAGTTCCAATGTCTTATAAACGGCGTTGGAAACCTGGTGAACTTCCTTTTCATCAAGCCCCCTCAATATAACATATACCCGCCGCCAGGAACGCTGATAATAAAGCTGATATGCCCTGAACAGAAACGCAAAGGTTCCTTTTTTGACATAATCGACTTCTTTATCTATTTTACAAAGCGGCACACTGTTGACATATTTTCTGATGTTGATAATCCAAAAAATGATTTGATTGTAAATTTCCACAAACCGTTTATTGGTTACAACCAGAAAACCCCGTTTTCTGAATCCAAGGATCTGCGCAAAAAACCTGATAATACCCTGAAGGAAACGCAGAACAGCGCACGGACTGGTAACATACAATTCCGCGTCTATTTCCAGCGTAAGGCTTTCATTTTCCAGCAGATCTATACCGGACTTTAATGGCGTCATGGCGTATACCCCCAAAAAGACTAGTCATTGTTATAGGTTATGCTGGCCCTGTTGGAATTGACGGGAGCATGCGCTATCGCGAGCAGGGTATTCCCCAGTTTTGCCACAAGGGCGACAACTACCGTCCAGCCGTTGACGATAAAGTCAACAAAAGACTGCCAGAAAATAAAGAAATATTCAAACAGCTGTTTGATGATATGGACAACGAATTTGAATATTCTTACCACAACATAAACGATAATTTCGGCGATTTTCCGGAAGAGGAACGCCGCCAGCCTGGCAGCCCATACACCCAGATAACCGCCCACCAGGGAACAGATCATTAGAGCCAGCGGGGAAGATGACCCCGGTCCGAAAAATCTTAACACGCCGGCGCCAAAGATCAGGGCAAAAAAACCGGTAAAAAAGCCCGCTACACCCGCAAAATGCGCAAGGGCTTCACAAAACGTATAAACCAGATGGGCAAGGGCGTTTATAATGACACTGATATCCAGCTTATCGGTATTGACTACCTTTTTCCGGTTCCACCAGACCTGAAACGCTATCCATGAGGCAACAAGAATGGCGATCCAGCAAAGGACGCCGCCCGCAATTATCTTGCCGGACTGCCTAAAAAAACCATTATCAATCAAATAATAAAGGACGGCAAAGGGCGCAAGCAAAAATACCACGGCAAACAGGACGTACAACCAGGAAAACGGAATGGTGAAAAACCTGGTACTGTCAACAAACGCAAAATACGGACGAAGGGCGGTGAAAAATTTGCTTTCCAGGGGCTTTTTCTCCGATACATCTGACATGATACACTCTCCTTGAGTTTAATGTCCTTCGACAATTGATTTTATCTGTAATTCTGAGGGGGTTTTTAATGATTTGTCAACAAGAATCGGTCATACCTTTACGGGCGTTCCACGAAGGTCCGCTGTTGCACCATCCGGCGTTTTCCCCCGCATTTGAGAATCGTGATATGTTTGTTTCTGTTCCGGTCAACGGAAATAAACGCGGGACAGAAAACACATTCCCGCGTCCCTACAGGAATTACCTTCCTCCCGCTAAAAGGACAGTTAAGACCATCCCGGTATTCAAATATCCAGACTTTTTCTTCCGCCAAAAACCGTACAACACCCATATTATGGACTCACCTCACCGTCACATTCCTATTTCCACATAAAACATATAGTAATATAGTTCCATATATAAATCCAGCTATACGGCATAGCGGCAACATGAGCAAAGTATACCGCTTTTGGAACCGGTTTATTTTATTGACAATAAACAACAAAATATGATAAAATGGAAAAAGTGTAAGGAGTAATGTATGATTAGGAAAAGGGGACTTGCGGGGTTTATACTTCTTTCGGTTATTACCTTTGGTATCTATGGCCTTTATTGGATTTACAAACTGGCAAAGGATGTAAATTCAATTTGTGAAGGTGACGGCAAAAAAACCGGAGGTTTATTAAAGTATTTTTTACTTGGAATTATAACCTTTGGAATTTACGATTTGGTTTGGCTATATATGCTTGGAGATCGTCTGCAAGACAACGCACCTCGCTATGGACTTGCGTTTAAAGAAAGCGGCGGTGCAGTATTGCTTTGGTATATTCTGGGTTCATTCATTATTGTCGGGCCGTTTATCGCATTTTATATTATTATAAAGAATGTAAATGCGCTGGCAGACGAGTACAACAAGAAAAATACGGCGGCCGCTTAAATATCCGGCGTTGTCCTGACGGATCTATACGCCCGGAACGTTAAGCGTAATGAACCGGCATAGAGCGCTTCTAAAACTTCAGTTTTTAGAGGCGCTCTTTAATTTTCCACTCATTTCCGGCTCAATATTTCTACCATAGCCCGCCGGTTTTTGTATGTAACCAGGTATTGTGCTTTCATCTCCGTTGTTACCGCACCGCCGCCGGGTATTTTTTTCATCTTTTTGAACACGCTGATGATATGTTCGTAACAGGTACGGCCCGTGTTGCTTTTCGCGTAGCGGTCTACGGCCTTCCGGAAAAGGGCAAGGGTCTTTTCGGGAAAGGCGGCGGCAAAGAACGGGTGGTACTTCTCCATGTTTTCCAGGGAAAGTTTTTTCCCGATGTATTCCATCAGCCGTTCCGCCATTTCCTCGGCGGCCAAAAGATCCGCCGCGGAATTGCCCCAAAAACCCTTTTTGGCGTCGTAATGCCGGAAGAGTTCCTCAAATTTCTCCGGCCATTCGCCGGGGTCAAAGGCGGATTTGTATATCCGGTAATATTTGTCATTAAAACTATCTTTGATGAATGAATAGGAAAC
>JAISAQ010000081.1 GCA_031266775.1 Treponema sp. | reverse complement strand
GCTGCGCCTGGCGGAGCTGATCCAGGATGTGCTGCCTCCGGGGGTCTTTAACGTGATCACCGGGGCGGGTTCCAAGTCCGGGGATTATATGCTGAAGCATGAGGGCTTCTCTAAACTCGCCTTTACCGGCTCTACCGAAATTGGCTGCGCGGTGGCGGACGCGGCTGCTTCCAAGCTGATCCCCGCGACCCTGGAATTGGGGGGCAAGTCGGCGAATATCTATTTTGACGACTGTAACATGGACCTTGCCATGGACGGCCTGCAGTTGGGGATCCTCTTTAACCAGGGCCAGGTTTGCTGCGCCGGTTCCCGGGTCTTTGTGCAGGAGAAGATCTACGACGAATTTACCAGACGGGCGGTGGAGGCCTTTAAGAAGGTAAAGGTGGGGGACCCCCTGGACCCGGCCACCCAAATGGGCTCCCTTATTTACGAATCCCACATGAAGGATGTGCTTGACTATATCGAGATTGGCAAGAAGGAAGGGGCCAAGGTAATCGTGGGGGGCGAGCGGATCACCTCCGGCGGTTTGGACAAGGGTTTCTTTATCCAGCCCACCCTGCTGGCCGACGTAACCAACAAGATGCGGGTGGCCCAGGAGGAGATCTTCGGCCCCGTGGCGGCGATCATCAAATTCAAGACCGAGGACGAGGTGGTCAGGCTGGCCAACGATTCGGTCTACGGGTTGGGCGGCGCGGTCTGGACCCGGGATTTGAACCGGGCTATCCGGGTTTCCCGGGCCATCGAGACGGGCCGTATGTGGGTGAACACCTACAACTCCATCCCCGCGGGCGCTCCCTTCGGCGGCTACAAAAAATCCGGCATAGGCCGGGAGACCCACAAGGTTATTCTGGAACACTACACCCAGATGAAGAACATCATGATTAACCTGAACGAGGCTCCCTCGGGGTTCTATCCCTGATAGTTCCGCCCAGAGTCCGCCCGGAAAAGAGTTATGAAAGGAGGCCGCCCATTATGCGGGTGGTCTCCTTTATTTTAACGCCTGTTCTATATCCGCGATTATGTCATCCGCATCTTCAAGGCCGACCGACAGGCGGAATATGCCGTCTCCGGCAAAGGCCTTCCAGGAGTCAAGCTGTTTTTGCGTTGCCAGTTTGAACGATGTGGCGAGTAATTCCTCTGTATGAAGGTAAAAAATGAGGGAACGGTGATGTCCCAGGGAAACGGCATAGTGGATGATACGCAGTTTTTCCGCAAGACGCCGGGCGGTTTCCTTTCCCTCCAGGGTTTGAAAACTTATCATGCCGGAAAAATTTTTCATCTGGCGCCGGGCAAGATCGTGCTGGGGATGGGAGGGAAGGCCGGGGTAGATAACCCGCGTTACTTTCGGGTTTGTTTCAAGATAGCGGGCAACTTTCAGGGCATTTTCTTCGTGGGCCTTCATGCGAAGCGGCAGTGTCGCAAGGCCCCTTATGATAAGCCATGCGTTGAAGGGGCTGATGGTGCCGCCCAAACGTATCGATGTTTTTTTGCGCAGGGGAACCAGATCCGAGGCCCTGCCCAGCAGCGCCCCGCCAAGGGCGTCGCCGTGGCCGCCTGTATATTTTGTAAGTGAGTGAATGACAAAATCAGCGCCAAGCCGCAGGGGCTTTGTCGCCACCGGGGTCGCAAACGTTGAATCCACAGCAAGGCGGGCCCCCGCCTTGCGGGCGATCTCCGCGGCGGCGGCAATGTCGGTGAGCCGCAGCAGGGGGTTACAGGGCGTCTCGATGTAAACCAGTTTTACGCCGGGCCTTGCCGCCGCCGCCAGCGCGTCCAAGTCTGAAGTATCAACCTTGATAATATCAATGCCCAAGCCGGGGAAAAGCTCATTGGCAGCCTCGGCCACTGCCGCGTAGGTAACATCGCTTATGACGGCCCTGTCTCCGGCCTTGAGGGTGTGAAGCAGCAGGGCGGTGGCGGCGCTCATGCCACTGGCAAAGGCAACGGCGGTTTCGGCCTCTTCCAAAATCGCAAGCTTTTCCTCAAGCTGCCGTATGGTGGGGTTGCCCCAGCGGGTGTATACAAAGGGATCATCTTCCCCCATTCCTTCAACTGAAAAAGTCATGCCGGCGTCCGTCACAAAAGTCGTAGACATGACCAGGTTCGGCGCTGAAGCGCCGGTAACAGGGTCCGGAAATTCCCCGGCGTGGACCGCTTTTGTCTGTTCGCCCAATGTGGAGAAATCCTGTGTATGAGCTTTCATCAGAAACCCCCGGTAATTGAGGCCGTTCCAAAATTTCATTTTTTGGACAAGCTCAATTCATAGTATTATTATAGGATAAATTATATTATTCCGGAACGAATTGTCAATAGCGGCCGAAGGCTTGACAGGGGCCTTTCAATTATATATCGTCTCAGTGGTGTGACGGGAAACGGAAAGTGGTGAAAATCCGCTGCGGACGCGCCACTGTAACCGGTAACAAACCAGCCTAAGCCACTGTCCGCAACAGCGGGCGGGAAGGCGAGCAACCTGTTATTGAAGGTTTTTTGCGTTGCTTTGTGCCGCAAAAACCCAGAATAAACAGGTTGCCTTGGCATTTCGGGCCGGAAGCCAGGAGACGACTTGTCACAGCCGCCGCGATTTGCGGCAAGGCGGTACTGTCTCGCGTATAGGCACTACGCCCGGACTATTGAACGTTTCCCGATACCCCTTTGGTTTGGGGAAATCATAAACCGGATGCGGCTTCGTATCCGTCTTTCCTTTGGCCCGGACGCGCGCGAAGCGGACTGCCTTTTCAATTTTTTGAAAAGGAGCATCTTATGCGTACCCATGTCCTTGGTTTTCCGTCCATCGGTAAAAAACGGGAGCTGAAACAGGCCCTTGAATCTTTCTGGAAAGGCGATCTTTCAGCGGAATCGCTGGCCGGAATTTGTACGGAACTGAAAAAACGCCACTGGTACATACAAAAAGACGCGGGCCTTGATTTTGTAAGCACCGGCGATTTTTCCCTCTATGACCGCATGCTGGACATTACCTGTATGCTGGGGGCCCTGCCGCCCCGCTTCGCGCCCTGCGCGGGCGATCCTCCCCTTGAGCGGTATTTCAGCCTTGCCCGGGGCGATATAAAGCGCAACATACCCGCCCTGGAAATGACCAAATGGTTCGACACCAATTACCATTACCTGGTGCCGGAAATCGACGGCGAAAGTCCCTGGACAAGGGGAACACATCCGGTTATCGAAGACACGCGGCTTGCCGGGGAACTTGGGTTTTCGCCCAAACCCGCCCTTATTGGGCCCTTTACCTGGCTGACGTTAGCTAAAGCCACAGTTAAAGCCGCGGCAAAAACCGGAGAGGGCGTTTCCACATGGTCACGGCTCGAAACGGTTGTTTCGGCTTATGCGGAACTTCTCGCGGCGCTGGCCCCTTATTGCGGTTTTATTCAGATTGAAGAGCCGGTACTGTGTACGGAACTTCTTCCAGAAAAAGGAGCCGAAAAATTCCGTGACGCCTACGCGGTCCTCAATGCCGCCGCTCCCGGCAGGCTCATGCTGACAACATATTTCGGCCCCCTTTCGCGCCATTTGGAAACGGCGGCGTCTTCGGGATGCGCCGCCCTGCATGTGGATTTGGTCCGCGGCAGGGGACAGCTTGAAGCCGTTCTGGATAAACTGCCCGCCGGTATGATCCTCTCATTGGGCCTTGTAGACGGGCGGAATATCTGGAAAACCGGTTATGCCAAAACCCTTCCCCTCATAGAACAGGCCGTTTCGGCCATCGGCGGGGAACGTGTGTTCCTGGGGTCCAGCTGTTCCCTGCTTCATTCCCCGGTGGATCTGGCGGAAGAAACCGCGCTGCTTGGGCATATCAAGAGCCGCATGGCCTTTGCGGTACAAAAATGCGCCGAACTGTCCGCCTTATGCAGTATCGCCGGGCATGGCGGCCAAAAGCTTCTGGATGAAAACACCGCCGCCCATCAGGAGAGCCGCGTTGACGCGGTGCGGGAACGCGCCGCCTCGGTTACATCCGCCATGCTCTCCCGCGCTTCCGCGTATCCTGCGCGCCGCGCCGCGCAGGCTCATCTCAATCTGCCCATGCTTCCCGCCACGACCATCGGCTCGTTTCCGCAGACGGACGCCATTCGCAGAACGCGCCTTGATTACAGGCGGGGCCGCATAACGGAAACGGAGTACACCGCCGCCATCAAAGGGGAAATAAAAGACTGCATCGGCAAACAGGAAGAGCTTGGCCTGGACGTACTCGTCCATGGCGAAGCGGAACGCAACGACATGGTGGAATATTTTGGCCAGCAGCTTGGGGGCTTCTGTTTTACCCAAAACGGCTGGGTGCAAAGCTACGGCAGCCGGTGCGTAAAGCCGCCTGTGATATACGGCGATGTGTACCGCAAACACCCCATGACAGTTGACTGGATCAGGTACGCCCAATCACTTACGCAAAAACCGGTAAAGGGAATGTTGACCGGTCCGGTAACGATACTGTGCTGGAGCTTTGTCCGCGACGACCTTGAACGAAGCGAAGTCTGCAAACAGATAGCCCTGGCCATCCGGGATGAAGTGCAGGATCTGGAAAAAGCGGGAATCCGCATCATCCAAATTGACGAGGCCGCGCTGCGCGAGGGTATGCCGCCGGCAAAGGCCGAAGCGGAAACCTATCTGCAATGGGCCGTGGACGCGTTCCGTCTTGCCTCCACCGGCGTGGAGGATGCAACCCAGATACACACCCACATGTGCTACAGCGAATTCAACGCCATCCTTCCCTGGATTGCCAAAATGGACGCGGACGTGATCAGCATTGAGTCCAGCCGCAGCGGCATGGAACTTCTGGACGCCTTTAGCGGGTTCCACTACCAGGGTGAAGTAGGGCCCGGCGTGTACGACATCCACAGCCCCCGGATTCCCTCCGCGGACGAAATAACGGAATTGCTGCGCAGGGCATTACGGCACATCCCCAAGGAACAGCTCTGGGTAAACCCCGACTGCGGCCTGAAAACGCGCCGGTGGGAGGAAGCATGGCCTTCCCTTAACAACATGGTTGCCGCCGCGCGGCGGTTACGGGAACCGTAAAACCATGTCCCTCCCGGGTATGGGATACACATTACCCGGAAGGGAAAGAAATCTTTCTCCGTTTCTACAGGGCCGGTTCATGCAAAACGATCATGCGCCCAGCGCGGCCTTTACCTTCTTGCCCAGTGCGTCTGCCGCTACCATGGCGTCATACAGATCAAGGGCCGAAACTTTGAAATTGTGATTGTGCACAAAAGAACCGTCGCCCACATTTGCCTTTGCCCAATCACGGAGACGTTCGCCGGAAACCTTGTCGATATTGATATCCGCAAAGCATACGGGCAACCCCGCCTTGGCCAGGAACTCGGCGGTTTCTTCCACCAGCGCGGTCGGAAGCGAATCGTCAAGACAAAGCTGGGTCATAACCCCGAAAGATACCTTTTCGCCGTGAAGGTATCCATGGGTTTCCGCCAGGGAGGGAAGGCCGTTACCAAGGACATGCGCGGTGGCAAGGCCGCCTGACTCCCATCCTACGCCGGAAAGCAGGACATTTGCCTCAACTACTTTTTCCAGCGCGGGGGTTACGGCGTGAACTTTCACGTCCTCAATGGCGGCAAGCCCGTATTCCTTTAAAGTTTCATAACAAAGTTTTGCCATGGCCATGGCTGTCATGGTTGGTACTCCGCCGGCGCAGGTAACGGCCCGGGAGGCAAAAGAAGCCTCGGCTTCAA
Source organism: Treponema sp. (assembly GCA_031266775.1). GTDB lineage: Bacteria > Spirochaetota > Spirochaetia > Treponematales > Breznakiellaceae > JAIROE01. Next base: position 9,670 of record JAISAQ010000081.1, on the reverse strand, counting down.
ACCAGGTAGCCATGGCGTCTCCTATTCCGGCCACAAGGTAACGCAGGGGCGCGTTTGCTATTACTTCGGGGTCCACCAGAATATAATCCGGGTTCGCCGGCCACAGGTCAAAGCCTGTACACACTCCTTCATTGTTGTACCAGACGGAACAGGCGCTGGTTGGAGAATCATTGGACGCGATGGTGGGAATAATGATATGGGGCAGGTTCGCAAAAATTGCCGCGGCCTTGGCGGTGTCTATGGCCTTGCCGCCCCCCAGTCCTACCACCACATTGTACCCTTTGGCAATACCGGCAATGCGGTTGGCTTCCTCTTTGGTACATTCCCCGTTGAAATGCACGTCTGTGTACTCAACGCCGGCTGTCTTGAGAGAAGCCAGTACGGCTTCACCCACGGCGGCTTTGGTTTTTGTCCCCCACATTACCACGGCCTTTTTGCCGAGCATGGCGGTATAGGTTCCCACCTCCGAAATTACGCCCCTTCCAAGAATAAATTTACGGGGTAACAAAATCGCCTTCTTCATAGAACCCTCCTGTCCGGAATTGCCTGCATGCTGTTTGCAGGTTTTCACGCCGCGAAAACCGCGGTTTACAGCCTCTAGAAGTAATTAAACATGTGGTGGCAGATTGCGACGACAAAGTTGATGATGGCCACAATATAGGTGTCAACAATCATGAATTTGAGAACGTTTTTTTTGAGTCCGTTGGCCAAATAGAACATAAACCATAACTGTCCCCATACGAGCCAGACAATCGCCTGAATGGTATCAATGCCCAGATACACGACAAAAAAGGGAATGGTGGTAATGGCGACTCCCAGCGCGTAATTACCCAGCCCCGTGTAGGTATCGGCATTTGACAGAATATCCATAGCAAAATAGAAATAGGTAAACGCGAAAAGAAGGAACGCTCCAAAGCCAAGAGCGTTCTGTCCGGCGATGAGCAGATACAGGGCGGTGACCGCGTTAAGGGAGCCTACCAAAATGCACAGGAAGGCCGTTTCTTTTCCTCCTACCTTGCCCCGAAGATTACCTGCGATGACCCAGAGAATAAATGCCACAAAAAGCATATTAACTCCGGTTAGAACATCTGCACTTAACACCATACCGAGCCTCCTAAAGAGTAAAGAATTAATGAGAGCCGTCAATAATTTCAGTTATTGAACGGCTTCCGTTATCATGTATGCAGATAATGTCTTGTATACATGATAATTGTGTATACAAGTATATACTGGACTGGACATTTGTCAATGTTTTTTTTTCAAATAAAAAAACCACCGCTATGGGCGGTGGTCATGTAACATCAGCTTTCCTGATGCGGTATTTACATGCCGTTCTTACGCCTTTGGGCGCAGATCGGCCAGTTTTGTAAATACGCCGGTGCTTTTGAGTCCCTCGTAAGCGCTCTTGTAGACGGCAAAAACCCTGTCATAGACCGCCGCGTTCACGGAGACAGGGGTATATGTCTCGCCGAAATGAACCATGCCGCCGGCTACCTCGTCAAGGTTTTTCAGCAGCCCGGCGCCTATAGCGGCCAGCCCGGCGGCGCCCAGCACGGCGGCATCCGGCACATTCAGAGTGCGGATCTTGCGGTTCATAATATCCGCGATGATCTGGCACCATTCCGGGCTCTTTGACGCGCCGCCTGTAACGGTGATCACATCGTCCATTTTTACACCCGCCGCGACGACCCCCTCCACAATATTGCGGGCCTCCAGGGTAATGCCTTCCATGACGCTGCGGACCATATCCGCTTTGGTGTGGGTATTCCGCAGCCCCAGAAACATGCCGGTGGCGTTTGTGTCCCATGTAGGGTAACCGGAGCCAAAAAGGGCGGAATAGAAAATAACGCCGTTGCTGCCGGGAACGGATTGCCGGATGTATTTTTCGGACATAAGTTCATAAGGATCAATCCCCCGTTCCTCCGCTTCCTTGACATCGGCGGTACACAGGGTGTCCCTTAGCCAGCGGTAACAGGTAGCCCCCGAAACCTGGGGCCCTTCTACCTCAAACACCCCGAGGCTGGGAGAAGAAGGGATCATTAATCCCGTAAGGGTGGAGAAGTCGGGCCTGGAAAGGCCGATAGCCAGGAGGCCGAAGGTCCCGATGGTAAAGGAAACCGCCCCGTCCCGGATGACCCCGGCGCCCATGGCGGCAAGCTGCTGGTCCCCGGACCCGGCGATAATTTTGGTTCCCGCCGCCAAGCCCGTCTTTGCGGCCACGTCCGCGTTAACGGCGCCTACCGCTTCGCCGGGTTTGCAGAGGGGCGGGAATTTTGCCATGTCAAAATCAAGGGCGCAGGCCAGTTCTTTGTTCCAGTCCAGGGTCTTCACATCCATAAGGCCGGTAACCGTCCCGTCGGAAATTTCCACCACAAACGCATCCGAACCAAACCCGTGCATGATAAAACCGGCTACAGTTGAAAAGTATCTGGTTTTTGCATAGACGTCAGGTTCGTTTTTCTTGATCCAGTAATACTTGGCAACGGCGAAAATATTGTAACCCGGCATGCCGGTAATCTCGTTACGCCGTTCCGGGGAAATTTTGGCGTTCATTTCCTCCATGATACTTTCCGCGCGGGAATCGAGCCAGACATAAAACTTGTCGTCGATAACATTCAAATCCGCGTCCATCAGGCAGAAACTTGACCGGTTTACCGAGAATGAAACAGCCGCTATTTCCGTATTGCTTACTTTAGAGTCCGCCACCGCATCCCTTACCGCCTCAAAGGTAATATCAAGGAGGAACCGGGCTCCCACTTCAACCCAGTTTGGTTTGGGTTCATTCAGTTTATACTCCCGGTATCCCCTGCCGATAATATTCCCCTGGAGATCCAGCACCATCGCCTTGGAACCGGTTGTGCCTACATCAATCCCCATTACATATTGACCCATCACAATCTCCTTTTACGCCCCTTCATACTTCGGCACCAGTCCGATTTCCCGCATCTGATCCAGGGCTTCGATAATCTCCACCGCAGCCCTGGTGCCGATAAGATCGGCGCCAGCCAGAAGAAAGGCATACGCGTTTTGGGGACGGGGAAATTTGACTCCCGCCACCTTGAGTTTTACCGGAGTCCCCTGCAGCGCCTTCTTCATTACCAGAAACTGGGACATGGCGGGTCCTTCAAAATGGCCGGTGGCCGTTTTGGCGTAATCGCAGCCGGTTTCGGCAATGATCTTGCACGCGGCGGCAATATCTTCGTCGGAAAGAAAACACACATCAAGGATTACCTTGGTCAACACTCCGCCTGAGGCCTTTTTAAAGTCCCGCAGCTCCTGTTTGATTACTTCATAACGCCTGTCTTTGAGCGCCCCGGCGTTAATGACAATATCAACCGCCCGGCATCCCAGTTCCACCGCCAGTTCTGTTTCCAGGGCTTTTACCCTGGAAGGCTGGACACCAAAGGGGAACCCTATGCCCGTCGCCGGAAGCACGTCGCTGCCTTTGAGCTCTTCCACCACTACCGGGGTCCAGTAAGGGCTCGCGGAATAAAAGGCGGCGCAGTTGTACTTTACCGCCTCCCGGCAGCCCTTGCGGATATCGTCTTCCACGGTATTCTTGGGCAGAACGCTGTGATCAAAACATTTGCCCAGCGCCCATTTGTCGAATTTGGCGAGATTTACCATAATTCAGCCTCCTTCTTCCCGAGATTCAATCTTGTATGAAACGGCGGAGCTGTCCGGTAACCGGAGTTATCCGGCACATTCCGCATCGACAGTTTCAGCAATGGTTTTGTTGATTCGCGCTGTCTCCGCGTCACTCAACGTCCAGTCCATCGCCGCGATGTTTTCCCTGGCATGCCCCGTGTCACGGACACCCAGGAGGACGGTATCAACCAGCGGATGCCGGGCGCTCCAGTTAATGACAACCTGGGATACCGGCGCGTTGTGGTCTTTGGCAATTACATCCAGGGTTTTTAACAGCTTCTGTACCCTGCCGAAAACCGGCTCTTTGAAGAAGGGATAAAAAAGATACCGCCAGTCATTGTCTTCGAATTTCGGCAGTGTACGGTAATGCCCCGTCAGAATACCGGCTCCCAGCGGGGCATACACCATATTGGCGATGCCATGATCACAGGTCCATTTCATGATATCCTCGTTGTCCCGGCATATCATGGAGTGTTGAGGCTGATACGCCTCGATTTCCGCATATTTCCGGGCTTCCTCAATCTCCGCTATGCTGAAATTGGAAACCCCAATATGCCTGATCTTTCCCTGTTTTTTGAGTTCCGCCAGGGTGGTAAAACTCTCTTCGGGCGGCGCTTTGGTGTCGATGTCGGGCCAGTGAACCACGTACAGATCGATGTACCCGGTATCCAGATTTCCGAGTGACGCATCAATTTCCCTGAGGATACTTGCCCTGGACAGATTCTTCTTCCACATGGCGTCAGGACCGTCGGGGAACGTGACTCCTACCTTCGTAACAATGTAGAGTTTTGAACGATCATAGCCCTTAATCGCCTCGCCCACAACTTTTTCCGCGCTGCCCACGCCGTAAAAGGGGGCCGTATCGATCATGTTAACGCCGCCGTCAATCATGGTCCTTAGCGCCGCTATGGAATTTTCTTTAACGGCGCCGCCCCAGCCGACGCCGCCTATGCCCCACGTTCCCGCCGTAATGGCGGAAACATTCAAACCGGTTTTACCGAATGGCGCGTACCTCATTTTTCGTCTCCTTTCAGGATTTTACGGCCCGGACCCCGGCATTTCCTGCCGGTAACGTTCCGGGTCACGCGACGTTTCCCTCCCTTCATGAAGTATAATCAAGTATATACATGCTTATACCAACATGTCAACAAAGAATTCATGGCAACGCGGCATCTGGAATGTTGAGTGCAAAACAAGTATACTATACAAAGAACAATAAGGCAAAGGAGTTTTTCGTGAGTCTTTTAGACGCATCTCCGCTGAACCGGTACGCTGCCGAACCGCTTTACGTACAGTTAAAAAATATTATAGAAGAACGAATTGAAAGCGGCGAATGGAAGCCTGATTCCATGATTCCTTCCGAAAACGAACTGAGTTCAATGTACAAGATCAGCAGGATGACCGCCCGTTCCGTCATTACCCAGCTGGTACATGACGGTCTGCTTTACCGTATTCACGGAAAAGGCACCTTTGTGTGTAAAGAGAAGATAGTCATGTCTGCCCTTACCTACCGGGGCATCCGAAGCCAGCTTGAAGAAAAGGGGTACATGGTAGAGACGCGGCTTCTGAATGTCAGCAGGGTAAAGTGCAACGCCCTGGTGGCTCAAAAGCTTGCTCTGGAACAGGGCGCCATGGTTTACGATATTCAGCGTAAACGTTCCGCCGACGGCATTCCCATCAGCTATCACCGTTCCTTTGTACCAATACAGCTTTGTGAAAACCTGGAAAAGTTCGATCTTCAAAATGAACAGCTCTGTGAAATACTGTCAAAACATTACGGGCTAACCCGGTCCAGAGTTACGGAGACGCTCGAAACCTATCTGACGGATGCCGAAAAAGCCAAAATACTGGAAGTAAAACGGGCTTTTCCCCTGATCCTGCTGCAAAACCGCATTGCCGGCCCAACGGGCCTTATTTTTGAATATTCCAGAATTTATTTCCGGGGCGATAAAATCACCATTCGCCTTGAATACGATGTCAAGGAATAAGCCTCCGAATAATTGCCGGGGCTAAAAAACCGTGCCCAGCTGCCGGCATTCCAGATAGTAACGCTTTTCGCGGCTTTCTCCCATGGAAAAACTCTTGCGGGGCAGGGGGCCGGTACGGGCCACGCTTTCAAAGAAGCCGTTCTTTTTTACCGGGGGAAGCAGTATGCCCGTACTGTTTGTCCCGGTTAAACGGAACAGCTCTTCCCCGCCGTGTATGTAATCAATTAAGGGCGAGGCCTCACGGTTCGCCCGTTCCTTTACAAAACGGTCAAGCAGGGGCTGGAGGCTTACCGCGGCAAGGCCCGGCGCCGTGTTTTCAACAAGGACAAAACGGCCGCCGCCCAGAAGCCCCAGCCTGTTTCCCCGGGCGTCCGGATCGTTTGTAAGGCGGGAAAGTTCCTTTGCCCCGGCAAGTTCCCGGCGGGAAAAACCGGGCAGTTCCGCGAGCAGCGCCAAGAGTTCGTCAAGACAGGCGTTGAAAACGATACGGTGAATGGGCTCAAAGCGCACCGCCGGATCGTACAGGTTTTCAATTTCCACAAGGGCCCACCGCGCGGGATGATCCGGAAAATGCCCTTCTGTTTTACCAGCGCCGGAATCCTCCGGCAGGTTTTTTTTGTACTCTTCCCAGATCTCCTTTGCCGCGGCAAGGGAATGGTTCCCGTCCCCGGCCGCGTAGAGAAAAGGCGTCCCGCCTGAGTCCGCCGGGCCATAGCGGGTCAGGCTGCGTTCCGCCAGATCCGCAAGGGAACGGGTCAGGAAGGCCGTGTCTTTTTCCCGGTCAAGAAACCAGCCCGAAACTTCTCCACCGCCCAGCATAAGGGACGTTTCGTAGGCCGGCGCGGACTGTTTGGTGCGTTCGGCAAGGCCGGGGAGGAGGAGGTCCTCTTCGTCATCAATAAGGACAATAACATGGGGAATTTCAAGGGGCGCGCCGCGCCGTATCTCCATGCGGACGGGGAGCCTTTCGGGAACAGTCCCCTCGGTGGCGCGGATCATGGAGCGGGCTTCGGGCCTGAAGTCGTACCGTTCAAGATCCAGGGCAGCAAGGAGGCCGCGCCTTTTTTTGCTGTAGGAGGTGTTCCGTTCCAGATAAACCCAGGCCCGCCGGGGCGGAGCGAAGATCCCTTCCTCAAGGTATTTTTTCATGTTGCCGTGTATGGCCCTGATCCTGGCGGAACAGCGGTCTTCAAGGTAAATCTCGGGCAGAACAAGATCCAGCGCGGAAGGAGCGCCGCTTCTTTCTTTATCCGCCCTTTCCCAGTAAGAACGGTCCTGGGTGTACTGATCGCAGGCAATGACGGCCCATTTCGCAAGATCGACGCCGGGCCGGGGCAAAAGTACGCCGGGAACGGCAAGACCCAGATCTTCAAGCGGCGGTAATTCCATAGCTGTATACTCCGGGAATACTGTACCACGGGCCGGCCGTTCTTGACAAAGGGCGGCGGGGGAATAATAGTTTTAGGAGACTATTTTCATGTCTGGCTGGGGCGGCGAGGAGTTTTGTCCGTGCAGGTGCAGCGTCCTTCATTTATACAGGAACAGCGGCTCAGAATGAATCCTCAAGTCTATCAGTCTATCAAACTGATGGAGCTTCCCGTTATTGATTTGCGTGAAAAAATAAGCGAAGAAATTGAACGGAACCCCGCCCTTGAGGCGCTGGAAGATCCCTCCACCGTTTCCCTTGACGCCGCGGTGAGCCCCGAAAAAGAAGAAGAAGACGACTATTTTGAAGTTACTTCCGATTCAGGTTTTATCCTGCGGGGCGGCGAAGAGGCGTCCGATGAAAAGCGCCGTTTTATTGAAGGGGCGCTTTCCCGGCCGGAGACCCTTCAGGAACACCTGCTCAGGCAGCTTAGGCTTGAACCTGTTGACGATGAACTGCGCAGAATATGCGAAATCCTGATTCAGAACCTCGACGAAGACGGTTTTCACAAGGAGCCTGTAGACGCCCTTTTTGGGGAAGATTCCGGGTACGCCGGGGTTTTGCCTGTGCGCCTTGAAGAGGCTGTTGAATTTGTCCGTTCCCTTGATCCCCAAGGCTGCTGTACCAGGGATTACGCCGAATCGCTGCGGGTACAGGCCGGACTGCTTTCCGGCGCGCCCGAAGGGCTTACAGAGGCCCTTGATCATCTGGAACTTCTGGAGCGTGAAAAATTTGCCGCGGCGGCAAAGAAGATGAACCGCGGCGAGGAGGAAGTCCGGGAACTTTATGAATGGATAAAGGAACTTTCGCCTTTTCCCGGCAGGCGTTTTGCCTCCGTTTCCGCCGATGTGCGTTTTGTGGTGCCCGATGTTCAGGTAATGAAAAAGGAGGGGGAATTTGTCATTGTCCTTAATGAAGAGGAAATTCCCGTACTGGGCATTAATCCCTTCTTCATGAAACTGGCGGGAAAATCCCGCGCCGCCGGAATGAGCGGCCGGGAAGACAGGCAAGCCCGCGATTTTGTCAGGGAAAACATCAAGGAGGCCCGCTGGTTCATACAATCCATTAACCAGAGGAACCACACGCTGCTGCGGGTGTCACGGGCAATCGTCGAATTTCAGCGCCCGTTTTTTGTCGACGGCCCGAAACACCTTGCCCCCCTTACCTTGGGGGATATAGCAAGGGAGCTGGGGCTTCATGAGACAACAGTGTCCCGCACCGCCAACGGTAAATACATGCAGACCGAATGGGGGATCTTTGAACTCCGCCATTTTTTTACCAATTCGATAAGCGGGACCGGATCGGCAGGATCGCGGTATTCCAAAGGAGGGGTAAAGGAGATAATAAGGGAAATGATAAACGCCGAAGGCCGCCGTTTTTCCGATAAGGAAATAGCTGTTCAGCTTGCCCAGCGGGGTATTTCCCTGGCGCGGCGTACTGTTGCAAAATACCGGAACGAGCTTGATTTGGGTTCATCGCATACCAGATAGGACGTTCGATTCGGCGAATTTGAGCGTCCGGGAACCGCGGCGGCGGTTTCTCAAAACCGTACAAGGAGACTATCATGAATACCGAAGTGAAGGCTGTCCATTTTACCCTTAAGGACGATACACGGGAATATCTTAACCGGAAAATCGCCCGCATTCACAATGCCGAGAACATGATCGTCGATCTTCTGATAACACTCTCCAAAGACAGGGATTTTTCCGCCGAGGCAACGGTTAATTTCAGGTGGGGTCATTCCATTCATGTCAAGGAACACGACTTTGAACTGGACCCCGCTATTGACAAGCTCATGGACGTGCTTGAAGCGCGCATAATCAAAGAAAAGGAGAAGGTCAAGGAGAAGCGGTAAGAGGGTCTAAAAAATCGCAAGACTTGTTTAGTAGCCAACCGGGTTGCTAAACAAGTCCAGCATCAAATTTCCTCAAAAAACCGGTCTATTTTTTTGCTTATGGCTTTACTGTCCGGTAATAGGTGTTTGTAGTCTTTGGGCAGTTTTGCGGTAGTCGTATAGGTTGACACCACCTATGGGCATTGAACTTGTTTTCAGAGAATGCTCGACAATTGTCCGGTTCTTTTCTTTACAGATGATAATGTCGATAGCGTCATTTTCGTGGGGAAGTTTTACCTTATCGTTCAGAAGAGAGAGGTAAAATTCCATTTTGCCCTTGTACTCCGGATGGAATTCGCCGATTTTTAATTCGACGGCTACCAAGCACCGCAATTCCCGGTAATATAGCAGAAGGTCAATGAAATATTCTTTGTCATCAACCGATAGTTTGAACTGCTTGTCGATAAAAGTAAACTGCGGCCCCATTTCAAGCAGAAGGGAACCTCTGGAAACTCTACACAAAAAGATAAAATCCTGATAAAATATTTTCATGAAACAACATGGATTTTTTGATGAACATGACCGGCTGAAGGAACTCAGCAAGCTCGGAGACCCTCTTGAACGGCTCAATAAGTACATAAATTGGGAACAATTCCGCGGGATAGTAAGCCGGACATTGCAAAAGGAACATAAAGGTCCCGGCGGCAGACCGCCTTTTGATTATGTCATGATGTTCAAAATCCTGATAGTGCAAAGGATGTATAATATCAGCGA
>JAISAQ010000058.1 GCA_031266775.1 Treponema sp. | reverse complement strand
GGGGTTTGGCGGGGCTTTAATATTTTACCACTGGGGGGGCCGTTAACGGGGTTTAACCAAACTGTTAATTTTACCCCCCCCCCCCCCCCCCCCCAACAAAAATTAAGTAGTTTAGAACGATTTCAAGACCTGCCTGTCGCTGTTTCAAGATCCGGCATTTTGGAACGGCCTTGTCTTTCAATTTTTTCTCCGTATAGAGAGCCTCCGCCCGGCGCGGTAAACGCCGGGGCGGGGGCTTTTTTTATTTCTGCGCAAGGAGCACTGCCCTTTGCCAAGGGTGGCAAAAGCGGCGCCTCCTTTGCGGCAAACTCCATAACCAATGTGCATATAAAGGGGAAGGTGATGAAAAAAATATTGCTAAAACTGGCGGTTCCGGCGGTGATTATCGCGCTGACATTTTTTGCGGACTGCTCGAATCCCGCAAGCGGGGATACCACGCTCCTCATTCTCCCCATTCCTCCGGGCGGGAACGGCGGGCTCCCGGGCGGGAGCGGCGGGTCTTCCGGTGTGGCGGTAACCGGGGTAAGCTTTGACTTTGATGGAGGGACGTTGACCCTTGGCGTGGCAGGCGGCAAGGTAACCCTGACCGCCACAGTAACGCCCGAGGACGCCACGAACAAAACCGTAAGCTGGGAAAGCAATCCCGAAGAGATCGCCACGGTAGACGACTATGGTGTGGTAACCGCTGAGGCGGTGGGGACGGCAACAATTACGGTAACTACCGAAGACGGCGGATATGCGGCTACCTGTACCGTAATCGTAATGAACTCCGGCATAGGTTTAAACCCGCCGGGAACCTACACCTTCCCGGCAGCCATTGAGGGTTACGGGGCGCAGACCCCCGTACCCGTAACGGTAATCAACACGGGGAACGATGCGGCCGAGAACTTGACAGTAACGCTTTCGGGGGCCGACAGCAATTCCTTCACCCTAAGCACAACGTCGATAAGCGATATTGATATAGGGGAAGATGATACTTTCACGGTAGTTCCCAACACGGGGCTGGCCGTAGGAACGTATACGGCAAGGGTAACGGTGAGCGGCGGCAACGACATTTCCGCACACTTTGATGTGAGCTTTACGGTGAACCTGGTCTATACCATAAGCGGGACCATTACCAGAAACATACCGGCCGGTGCGGCAGCGGGCGCGTCCGTACAGCTTAAAAAGGACGGTTCAAATACCGGTTCCCCGGTAAACACGGAGGCGAACGGAAGCTATACCATAAGCGGCGTAGAGGCGGGGAATTACACGATTGAGGTAACCCTTGCGGGTTACACTCCCGGAACGATTCCCGCGTTCAGCGTGACGGGGGATGTTACGGGCAAAGACCTCGAACTGCGTAAAATATACGGCCCGGTGGTTTTTGTAAAACCCCTGGCAGCGGGGGACGGATCGGGTTCTTCCTGGGCCGACGCTTCGAATGATATTCAGGCCATGATAGACATAAGCGACGATTACCCAGTCATTAAGGAAATATGGGCAGCCGCCGGCACGTATACACCGGCCCATGTTCCGCCGACCGAAGATGCCACTACAAACCGCGACAGGACCTTTGTGCTGAAAGCGGGGATAAAGCTCTACGGCGGCTTCGCGGGAAACGAAACGCTGCTATCCCAGCGTAACTGGACAAGTAATCCAACCATTTTAAGCGGCGATTTTAATAATAATGACGGCGGCAATGCCATGGGTGGTTTTACCGGCATGAGTGAAAACGCGTATCACGTGGTATTGGGGGTGAATATACCGGATGACGGAAAGACCGTTCTGGACGGTTTTACCATACGCGGGGGAAACGGGGATGATACAACGTATAGCACTATCACTGTAGGCGGTAAAAATATTGAGCGCAGATTTGGCGGCGGCATGGCCAACGACAGTTCCTCACCGGTTCTGACCAACGTAACCATTTCGGGGAATCGGGCAGACGCCGGCGGCGGCATGTTCAACGATAACTCCTCCTCGCCGGTTCTGACCGGCGTAACCATTTCGGGGAATCAGTCACCCGGCGAGGGCGGCGGCATGGGCAACTACAACTCCTCCTCGCCGGTTTTGACCGGCGTAACCATTTCGGGGAATCTGGCAGGCCACGGCGGCGGCATGTTCAACAATTTCTCCTCCTCGCCGGTTCTGACCAACGTAATCATTTCGGGGAATCAGACAGACACCTTCGGCAGCGCTGGCGGCATGTACAACAGTGACTACTCCTCGCCGGTTCTGACCAACGTAACCATTTCGGGGAATCAGACCGGCGGCAACGGCGGCGGCATGATCAACCAATCCTCCTCCTCGCCGGTTCTGACCAACGTAACCATTTCGGGGAATCAGACAATATACAGCGGCAGCGGCTTCGGCGGCGGCGGCATGTACAACTACAGTTCCTCGCCCCAAATCCGCAACAGCATTATCTGGGGAAACGGAACGAGTAATGTTACTAATTACAGCTCGACTCCTTCTTACACCTACAGTCTGGTTGAAGGGGAGAATCCTTCCGGTGCGGGTAATCTGAATGGTGGGAATGATCCCAAGTTTGTGAACCCCAAGGCTTACACGTCCGCGCCGTCTACGGATGGCAACTACCGTTTACAGGCAACCAGTCCCGCTATCGACGCGGGCAGTAACAGCTTTTACAACTCGGGGCTGATACCCAACCTTTCCGCCATTATCACCGACTGCGGCGGTAATGGACGCTTTAACGGCGCGGTGGACATGGGGGCATACGAGTCGCAGTAAGGGCGCCAGGCAAAAACGGTGCCTGGCACCGTTTTTGGGGGGGTAGGCGCAGACCTTGGGCTGCGCCGCAGGGGGGCCGGACGCTATGGCGGCTGTATGCCGCCGGCGGTAGGGAAACAGGCCCCCCTTCAATGCTTTCTTTTAAGGAGAGCGCAGTATGGCAATAAAAGACAAAACCGAATACGGTGCCGCGGGGGAATTTTATGTGGCGGGTAAACTTGCCGAACAGGACTATTCCGTGTGTATGGCCGCCCGCGGCGGAGAGGCAATGGGGAGATTTATTTCCCTACAGGCTCCGGGGTAATTTCCCGGCGTATCATTTCACCAATGATTTCTGTGGGGCTGTGATGAGTGGCGGCGGCTTTGGCCTGAAGGTAGGCTGCGGCAACCGGATCGAGGGAAACCATGGTAAAGCCTTTGCGGGTTAAAAAACCGGGTTTGCCGGTGTCTATTTCCGGGGTAGTGCGCGTCCAGAGTTCGTCCAGCGCGTCCGCTTCTTCGTCGGTCATCCTTGCCATAATTTCTCCTACAAACCAGCGAGATTCCGCCATGTTTTTCGGCACTTCATTGCGTGAAACACATTAACGGTATGATCGTTAATTTCATTGTACAGAATTTCAATGGGGTTAAGCCGTACATCAAAGCCAACAAGCAGGTTTTTTTCTTCCTGCCGGGTGACAGGGTGGTCGAATAACTTGTTGTCAAAAGCAAAACGAATATCGGTTTCCGTTACCCCGTGCTTAAAGGCGGAAGGATTAAATTCAATGTCGAGCTTAAGCGTCTGTTCCTCCCGCTTCTCCATGTTTTCACCATAATGTACCGATTGAGAAAAGACAAGGCCCGGTATCATTTAGGCAGGGCATCGGCGTTTATTTTCATATACCGGGAAATTACCAAGTTTTGGAAGAATTTTTAACCGCCAGGTCGAAGAAGTCGAAAAAGTTTTGCTTTCAAGTCCTTTTTTCCCTTCCTTCTTCGACTTATTCGACTTCGAGGTAAATTTTTTCTTCAATGCCTACTGTTTTAAGGGGAATTTTGACGCTAAAAAAAGTAAATGCCGATGCCCTGTCGTTTAGACAGTAATTCCGAATTCAACCACAACGAAGCTCCGGTTCGCCCTCACGGACAGAACGGACTTTTAATCTCAAATGTATATTTTGTCCGTGCTGGTCCGTGTCGTCCGCGGTTGTTTTGAATTCGGAATTACTGTTAAACCGCAAGGGACACCAAAAAAAGAATTACCGCCCGGAAAAAAGAAGGTCAAAGAGAAGCCCCGCCGTACCGGAGCTTTCCCCGCAAGGGGAAAAACCGGCCGGATCTATCCACCGCACGTCCGGAACGGAGGCAAAATAGGCGATCTGCCGTTTGGCGTAACGGCGGCTGTTCCTCGCGGCAAGTTCTTCTACGGCGGCAAGATCCTCCGAAACGGAGGAGTTCCCTTCCCCCGTAAAAAATTCCCGGTAGCCTATGGCCCGCATTCCCGGATCGCGGGGACCGTAGCCCGCCTCGGCAAGACGGCGTACCTCGTCCGCAAGGCCGTTACGGAACATGGCGGCGCAGCGCTCGTTGATACGCCGGTACAGTTCTTCCCGCCTGCGCCGTATACCGGCAACGAAGAAGTCAAAGCGCCCCTTCCTCCCGCCGTTTTGCCTGTACGCGCTCAGGGGACGGCCCGTTTGCCGAAGCACTTCCAGGGCCCGCAGCAGCCGGTATGTGTCGTTGATGTGGATGCGGGCGGCGCTTTGGGGATCGCCTGAGGCAAGTTCTTCCATAAGCGGGGCCGCGCCCCGGCTTTCAAGCTCGGCCTTGAGGGCGGCCCGCACTTCCCCGTCCGAAGGGGGCGATTCGGGAAGCCCCATGATGAAATTCCGCATGTAAAAACCCGTTCCGCCTGAAACCACGGGAAGCTTTCCCCGTCTCCACATATCATCGCAGGCTTCCCCCGCGAGGCGGACAAAATCACCGGCGGTAAACTGTTCATCGGGATTACGTATGTCTATAAGGTGATGGGGCAGCCTTTCCCTTTCGGCAAAAGAAGGCTTGGCGGTGCCTATATCCATGCCCCGGTACACCTGCATGGAATCGGCGGAAACTACTTCGGCCTTTCCGGCGCAATCCGGAAACGGGCTGTCTTTACCAAAAAGCCCGGCAAGCGCCTCCGTTTTTCCCGAAGCGGTCGGGCCAAAGAGGACAAGAACGGGAACGGCCCCTTTCCGCGTTTCCCGTATCTTCGCGGCCCAGGACCTTTCGTGAAGCGTCCCGGCCGTATTACTCCTCCGGCGCCGAATGATCCAGGCGGAATTCAACTTCCTTCTGAAAAACCTGGCGGGCCGCCAGGGACACGACTTTGCCGTCGTTATCTTCGATTTCCGGGTCCCGGATCATGGAAAGCTGATAGGATCTGCGGGAAGCCGCGGATGTGATCTCGTACATATTGCCGTTGTATTCGATTAATTCTTCCAGGGGAAATATCATATAATTACTATAATATGTAACGCGGCCTTGTGTAAAGAACCGGGAGGACTCCTGCACGCGCGTGTTTTGCGTCACTTTGCGCCGTAAAAACCACGGCAGACGGGCCGCGCGGGGAAACCCCCTTTACTATCACCCGTTAAAGAATTAAATTCATGAAAGCCGGTTTACGTGCGCAACACCGGAAAGCGGAGGTCTCATGGATCATTTCAGCCCGCCAAAAGCGGGGAAATTTTTTACGCCGGGAGTAATGATTATCACCGTTGTGGTTATTGTGCTGATAATATTCCTCGCAACAAGCGTCTTCATCGTCAACCAGTCGGAAGAGGCGGTTATAACGAGGTTCGGCAAATTCCTTGCCATCCGGGGACCGGGACTTCAGTTCAGGCTGCCCTTCGGCATAGACAAGTGTTACAAGGTAAACATAAAAAACGTACAAACCGAGCAGTTCGGCTTCCGCACGCTTAAAACCGGCATCTCCTCCGTTTATTCGGGGGACATAAACGAAGCCACCATGCTGACAGGCGATCTTAACATTGCGGATGTCGAATGGATCATACAGTACCGCATCGTCGATCCCCGCGCCTGGGTCTTCAATGTAAACGAACGGACCCGCACCATACGGGATGTGTCCCGTTCGGTCGTCAACATGCTGGTGGGGGACAGGGCGATTATGGACATCATGAGTTCGGAAAGGACCGCCATACAGACGGCCGCCCTTGATTCCATGAACGAGACCTTTCGCCGCTACAATCTGGGCATCAACGTCATTGCCGTTCAGCTTCAGAACATCGATCCTCCTTCGGGCGTTCAGGAAGCCTTTGACGATGTTAACAAGGCCGAACAGGACATGAACAGGCTCATCAACGAAGGGCAGCAGGCCTACAACGCCGAAATTCCCAGGGCGCGCGGGGAGCGGGAGCGGATCGTACAGGAAGCCCAGGGCTACGCCACAGAGCGGGTAAACATGGCGCGGGGCGACACGGCCCGTTTCAGCGCCGTTTACGGGGAGTACCGCCGGAATCCCGATGTCACAAGAAGGCGGCTCTACTACGAAATGATCGAAGAAGTTTTCAAGGATGACGGCGGAACGGTGATCATAGACCGGAACCTCGACTCCTTCCTCCCCCTGCGGAATATTGGAAACCGGTCCGGCGCGTCCTCCGGGAGCGCGGGCGGACAGGGAGGCCAGCAATGAAAAAAGTCCTGACTTTTCTTGTTGTCGCGGCCGTTATTCTCATAGGTGTCCTTATCGCCGGGCCCTTCTATGTCATAGACGAAGGGGAACAGGCGGTGATAGTCCAGATGGGACGCCTTGTAAGGGTCGTTGGCGACGCGGGGCTCCACATCAAGGCGCCCTTTATTGACGACGTGGTCCGCTACCCCAAACGCATCATGGCGTGGGACGGGGAAGCAAAGAGCATGCCCACAAGGGAAAAACAGTACATTTGGGTTGATGTCACCGCGCGCTGGCGGATAAACGATCTCCAGAAATTCTACGAATCAATTACCACCATAGAAGGCGCCTATCAAAAGCTGGCCGAGGTAATAGACTCCGAGGTGCGTACCGTCATTGCCGAAAACTACCTCCGCGAGACGGTGCGGAATTCAAACATCATCCTTGAAAGAACCGATTCGCTTGACAGCCTGGGAATAGGCGACAGCCTTGCCGCCGAGCAGATCCCCGATCTTATACAGAGCGAAGGAAGCAAGGAGCCCATTGTGCGGGGAAGGCGCCAGCTTGCCGAGGAAATACTCACCAGATCCCGCCGCATGGTGCCCGAATACGGCATAGAGCTTATCGACGTGGTAACCCGGCAGATACGGTACAACGACGAGCTTACCCAGAGCGTATACGCCAGGATGATCAAGGAACGGAACCAGATCGCCCAGGCTTTCCGTTCCGAAGGCGAAGGGAAAAAGGCCGAGTGGCTCGGCCGTATGGAAAACGAGCGGCGCTCCATCTTCTCGGATGCGTACGAAAAGGCCGAAACCATACGGGGAGCCGCCGACGCCGAGGCCGCCGGTATCTACGCGGAAGCCTACAACCAGGACCGTGACTTTTTCGATTTCTGGCGCGCTGTGGAATCTTACCGGTCTACCCTGCCGAAATTCGACAAGACCCTTACCACGGATATGGAATACTTCCGCTACCTTTATGCACCGCGGTAAAACAAGACGGAAGAGACATGAGCGAAAACATCTTTACGTTTGAACTTAACGGCGAAGAGGTCTTGGGCTTTGATACGGGCCTTGACGCCCAGGCCTTTGCCCAGGCGAAGACGGCCCAGTTTATTACCCAGAGCGGTTTTCTGGTCCGGCCCGAGGACAGCATCCAGGAATGGAAAAGTTCGGGCGTTGTCGAGCGGAACGGTTCCATGGTGATCTGGGGCCCTTTCTTTGGGGGGGAACGTTTTGACAGGATCATCCTCGATTCGGGCGCGGGGGACTCAGGCGGGGCAAAGGCACTGGACGCGCTGCGGCGCTGGATACAGGCGCGCATTCCGCTTGAAAAACAGGAAGAGTCCCTTTGGCCCGCGGCCGCCCTTATCGACGGTTCTGGGAACGTACTCTTCCCCCCCGAAAGACTCGTTCTCAGGTGCCTGCAGGCGGAAGGCTCCGTCCTTACTTCCGCCGAACCCTTTGTACATCCCGATCGGGCGGGGGAAGACGCGGAGACCTTTACCGCGGCGGCGATCCTGTACAGCATCATCTCCGGTGAAGCGCCCTTCCAGGGCGGGGACTCAAGCAGCATACATCAGGATATACGGGAAGGCGTGTTCCTTCCCCTCCGTCTTGCCGCTCCCGGCGTTGACGAGCAGCTTTCTTCCCTCGTGGACAGGATCTTCGTCCCGCCGAAGGCAGGAGAGGTCCGGGTACAACTTGCCGAAATCAGGGAGATCCTGGGCCCCCCGGAAAACGGAAGGGACCCCGCGTCGTTTTTTCATCCTCTAAACGGCGGCGAACTAAAACAAAGGGAAGAGGAACGGGAACAGTACAGCAGAAACAGGGCGCGCGCGGTCGGCGCCCGCCGCTTTGTCGCAAGAAACACCGCTGTTATTCTGGGCGTAATCATTGCCGTTATCGCCGCCGGCCTTGTCGCCCGGAGCATCATCGCGGGGAGGAAGGATCTTCCCACCACGGAGGGCCTTACAAGCAGGGAAGTCGTTGCCGCGTGGTACGGCGCCTTTGACACCCTGGATCATACGCTTATGCAGGAATTTGCGGCGGGTAGGGCGGGTAGGGACGACATACACATGGTAACCAACTTCTACGTGCTTACCCGCGTGCGCCAGGCCTACGAATACAACATAACGGGAACCATTCCCGCCCAGGAATGGCTGGATCAGGGTTCCCCGCCGCCGGATCGTCCCGTTTTCGGCGTTTCGGACCTCAGCTTCACACAGACAAGGGGGGAGGAGGCGGGAGAAGAAATACACTACCGCGCAGCCTATACCCTGTGGATTCCAGAGGGAGGGGAAGGCGAATCCTCTTCACCGGATTCCGCCCGGGCCGAACCCATGCCCAGCTCCCATCCGCGCGTTGACGAACTTACCCTTACGCGCCGCAAGGGCTCCTGGCGCATCTCGGACATCGTTCGCACCGGGGAGTAAACCCCTTCCGGCAAAATCCCGCAACCCCGGCGCAAAAAAGCCCCCGCACAAGCGGGGGCTTTACTTTTCATAACGGCCTGTTAGACTTCGCGGAGTCCTCCGCCGCTTCTGCCACGGCCGCTTCCGGGCTTGCGGCCCCGTTTTCCGCCGCCTGATTTGACGGCCACGCCGGCCTTTCTGCCCCGTTTGGGAGCGGCTATAGCCTTGGGCTTCGCGGCTTCGGATACGCTTGCGGCTTCCCCGCCTGAGTTAATCAGATCCAGATACGCGCTGCCCGAAGAAGCCTGCCGGGAAGAATCTTCCTCCGCACTCGAGAAAGACTGGTTGATGTCTTCCCGCACCGTCGAACGCCTGCGGCTGAACGAAGCGAACGCGGCGTCCTGGAACCCCTTGGACACGCCGTGAAGGAATTCATTAAGAACGTTGGCCATGGCGTTGAGGGTGGTCTTCTTCCGTTTAATGGAAGTAATGTCAACGTCAAGGAACAGGCCCGGCTGTACATGATAGGGATTAATCATGTAATCGAATTTGTAGTATTCCTTTTCAAGGAACTTGAGCCTTTCCTCAAGCACCCGCCGTTCAATGGGGTACTGATAATCGTACATTGCCTTCATCTTGTTCCGCATGATGACAATACGCTGGCGGATCTTGTCTTTTTCGTACAAATAGGTACGGTTAAGCCGTTCGACTTCGGTTTCGGCGGGTTTGACAAAGGAAATCTCGTCCCACACCTTGTCTATATCCTCGTACACCGGTTCGCCGGTCTTTTCCTTGGTCCTGCCTATCCGGCCCTTCTTCTTTTTTGCCAGATCGTTAAAATCGCTCACCGAGAACGAGGATTTCGTATCTTCGTAGATAACAAACAGCAGATCCCAGATATGCTGAATTTCGGTCTCGAAACTCTTCATCTGCACATCGTAGGCCTTGCGCTCCTCAATAAGCTGGGCATTATCCAGATAGCGCAGCTTTACCTGATAACGTTCGTCGGGAAGGTTCTCCGTATCGGTATCCTCATATTCCCGCAGCACCAGTTCACGGGCATTTTTGAGGTTCTCGATATACTGGTACCCCATACGGGAGGTATCGAGGATAGACGTGATGGAATTAATCGCCGTATTGAACCCGCGGTTTCTGATGTTTTCGATGTCGATAAGCTTTTTGAGGTTTTCCCGGACGTTCATGGCGTCAAAGGATTCGGGATCTATTTCGGCCCGGAGATCAACGAGGCGGTCCATGATAGACTTGGCGATAAGCTTGTAACGCTTGGATTTGGGATCGTCTTTGTTATCGTCGGTGTAGCTTTCCACCCTGCCTATCTTGCTGAAGAGGATTTCACTGTCGGAAAGCTCCTCAAGCCCCTGATCGATGCGTTCATCCTTGAGCTTTTCGATTTCCTTGTCCATTTCATCGATGAGGTGTTTGGAAAGAAGATCCTTGATGAGGTACTCAACGGTAATCTGGTAGTGGAAAATGGGGCTGATAAGCTCCGAATCCAGAATATTGACCGAGAGTTTGACATCGGTAACAGTCTTGGGCTTGCTGATATTATCCTTGAAGGCGCACTTGACGATAGAATAGGCGTTTTCACCCCGGATAAAGGCGCCGGTATCGGTCTTCTGACGGAGTATGCTGTTGGTAAGGGACTCCAGTTCATTGACCCCGCGCTGTATGTGCCCCTGCAGATGGCCGTACATGTTGACCATGGATTTTTCGATTTCGCCGGTGTTGAACTTGTCGGCGCCGCCCACCGCATCCAGGAGGTCCGCCACTTCCTTGGGGGTATACCGGGCAAGAACCTTGGTTTCTTCCCCGTCGATGAAATTCCTGACCTTTTTGACCATTTCATCTTCGGAAGTAACCATGTACCGGTTAAACATATTCTGGTAATTCTGGTTGAAGTAGTTGTACAGCTTCTCTTTGAGGCCGCCCATGACATCCAGACGTTCCAGCACGTCCTTGGGAAGCCGCGCCGTAAGGTGATGAATTATCTTGTTGGTCTCTTCTTCCAAAAGCTGGTTGACTTCTTTTTGCTGATCCCGGTACTCCTGGGCCAATGAATTCCGCGACCCGACCGCACTGGGCTTTTCCGGATGAAATACATTCGGACTTTTTGGTAAATCCATTGCTGCCATATTTGACTCCTTTGATAATTTATTCTATTCCAAACTCTTTTTAGACTTAGAATAGAGGCTCTTTCAAAACAGAGCGCTGTTCTGAAATCGGCTCAATACTCATTATTTTAGCGTAATATAGTATAAAAGTCAACGGCGGGATACGATTTTATGTTCTTTTTGTCACCATATCCGGTTTCAAACAAAAAAACCTCCCCGCCCGCCTGTTCGAGGCCCGGCTTACAGCGAACCTTCCACCCAGAGATTAATAAGATAGCGTGAAACGGAGCCGAAACCGGGAATAAGGGGAAGGGAATCACGGCTGAACCATCCGGCGTCGCTTATTTCCCTGCCGTCCGGCCTGATTTCGCCCCCCGCGTAACGGCAGACGAACCCCAGCATAAGGGAATTGGGGAAAGGCCAGGGCTGGGAGGTGATATACCGTATGTCTGAAACCTTGAGGTTCACTTCTTCCAGAATTTCCCGTTCAACGGCGCCTTCAAGGCTTTCGCCCGCCTCGGCAAAACCGGCGACAAGACTGTACATGCCGCCTGAGAATTTGTTGTTGTGCGCCAAAAGGGCCTTGCCTTCGCCGTTTATGACAATCGTGATTACCGCGGGGGAAATTCGGGGGTATTCCCGCCTTCCGCAGGCCGGGCAAAGCCGGGCAAGTTCGTCCGGCGCGTCGGTATTCGCCGTTCCGCAGCTTCCGCAAAACCGGGACTCGGCGCGCCACTGGACAATGTGAAAAGCCCTGAGCACAGGCCCCGCCGCCACAGGATCGTACATGATGGTGCCGGCCGAAACCCGGGAAAGCCATTGCCGCAGGGGAAAGGCCTTCCACCCCGGGGGAAGAGGTTCTTCCGGGGGAATATACGCGGCCGTCAGGGGAGCTTCCGGGGACCCGGCGGTAAAAAAAACGGCCGAATCGAAGGTTTTTTTTATGATTTCGGAGGCCGGGCCCCGAAACCGGAGGGGTTCTTCTCCTTCTTCGGGCATTACAAGAGAATCATCCTGAAAAAGAAAAGTCTCCAATTGTACGCTCCTCCCCGTTCATAATAAACTTTCCGTTTCTTAATTGAAAGAGGCGGCGCGGGAAGCTATAGTAAAGGAAGGAGGCATGATCGTTTGAGTATCGAAAGTTATCTTGAAACCCTGCCGTTCAGCGAAGTCACCAAATATCCGGGGGGACGCCCGAAAAACGCCCTTCCCTTTACCGGCTATCCGCGGCAGCACCCTTCGGAAAAAAACAAGCTGATCCTCATCAACGATCCGCTGGGCTCCGATCTGACCCTGCTGGAATTCAGGATTGAAGACGTTCTTTTTGTTGAAGAAATCCATTCGGCGGTAACGGAATCGGGCGAAGGGGTGCCTTTGGCAAAACTCTGGGTACGCAAAGGCGCCCACGGAGTCATTCTGGAACCTTTTGAGGTAAATGATCCGGTAGAGTTCGCCAATAAATCACAGGCGGTAAGGAAGCGTTTCGTCCACAAACAGGCGGCCGCGGAAAAGTGACACTTCCGGGAAACGCTCTTTATCCGCACGGCGGCCGGGACGGAATGCCGGCGGCGGGACGTTTCTTTTCGGCCGGCGGAAAGGCGCTCCGCTGCGAGCTCTGTCCCCGGTTCTGTGTCATCCGGCCCGGGGAAAGGGGGGCCTGCGGGGCCAGGGAAAACCGGAAGGAGCCCCTGGAAAACGGCGGAAAAACGGCCGGCGGAAAGGCGCTTTCCCTTCCCTTCTACGGCTATATAACCGCCATGGCGGAAGACCCCATCGAGAAAAAGCCCCTGTACCACTTCCGCCCCGGATCGCGGATACTCTCTTTTGGATTCGCGGGCTGCAATCTTCACTGCCCTTTCTGCCAAAACTGGCGTATTTCCCGTATTGAGGGGACGGTTCCCGGCCGCTACCTCCCGCCCGCCCGCGCGGCGGAAGCGGCGGCGGCATGCGGGGGCCTTGCCGCCTACACCTATTCGGAACCGCTCATACACGCCGAGTACCTCATTGACTGCATGAAGGCGGCAAGGGATGCCGGAGCGGCCAATGTCCTTGTTACCAGCGGCTGCGTCAACCGCGTCCCGGCCGGGGAAATACTCGCGCTGACAGACGCCGTTAATGTGGATCTAAAAAGTTTTTCGGAAAAAACCTACGCGAAGATCCTCGGGGGCAGCCTCCAGGCCGTGCTTGACTTTATCGTTCTTGCCCGCAGGATGAACGTCCATGTCGAAATAACCACCCTTGTCGTGCCGGGAATGAACGACAGCCCTTCGGAACTGGATGAATGCGCCGCCTTTATCGCCGCCCTTGAACATGAGGGAACGCCGCGCCCGGTGCCCTGGCACCTTTCGGCCTATCATCCCGATTACCGCTGGGACGCGCCGGCGACTGATCCCGCAAAGCTGATAGAGGCGGCGGAAAGGGCCTTAAAGCGCCTTAACTATGTGTACACCGGCAACATACACGGGGAAGCCGGATTCAGCGGCACGTTCTGTTCCTTTTGCGGGGCGCCTCTTGTGAAGCGGAACGGTTACCGTGTACAGACCCAGGGCCTTGCCCTTGAAAACGGCTCTTATTTCTGCGCGGCGTGCGGGAAACCGGCGCCTATATGGGGAGGTTCCGGGGCAATCGCGCCCGCGGGGGCAATTGTTTAGCGAAATGACTTAGGCAAACCAGAGCCCGAGCCGCCTATTGGCCCGGCAAGGCCCACAGAACAAAAAAGCGTAAACAGGCCTGTTATGCGAAGTTGGGACATGCATCATTATTTACTATTCTCTTTGACATCAGTTTCTTTAGCGTTATTTTTAGGGGTGATAATATTTCGCAAATTTTGCATTGGTTCAAAATTTCTAATCTTTTCCGCAGCAACAAGAGAATAATTTACATCTTCTCCGTTTATTTCTATCCTGTGCGGATAACGTATCTCATTAGTAAACCTGTTCAATAAACCGCATTCGGTTCTAATATTTAAAAAAGCATTGTCTGTTTCAATACAAACCTCATTTAAAAGAAGTAGATTATGGGTTTTTTGTGGAATAATATCATTGTAAGACAAATAGCCTTTCAAATACTTTTCAGCCGCTTGGGCACAATGATAACAAATAATTTCATAATGTTTACGAGCCGATTCATTCAATATTTTTGCGGAATCAAAATCATCATCGGCGATTTGCATCCATTCTATTACATCTTTAATTTTCATATAAAATTCTTCCTTTTTGATAAACTGTTTCCTCAAGGATATTTTCATTTTTTCTAATATTAAATACACTTTCCCTGCTTAACAATAAATCAACAAAAAATATTTTTTTTATGCTTAAATCAACCATTATTTTTGTATAAATTTCCGAAATGCTGACTGTTTTATCGGGGATTACAATATAAATATCTATATCACTTTTATCCGTTGGTTTACCATAAGCATATGAACCGAATAAATAAATATATTTCGCCGGTACATTTTTGAGAATAGATTCCTTTATGAGATTTATTCTTTCCGCTAAATTTTCCATAATTTTATTCTATACTAAGCCATTATTTTTTGTCAAGCGTGTCATTTTTACCCGTTTTTTGTATGTTTTGTCCCAATTTCGCATAACGTTCCGGCTGTTTGGATACCGCTTGCCCGTATTTCATTTTTCCAGTTTTATATTCTGTAATATTGTATCCATATATTTTCTTACCAGATCTATATCATTATCATTGAATGATCGCAGAAGATTATTAAGAATATTTTTTTAAATAATTGTAATGGTACAAATAATTACATTTAAATAAAAAATTGGTGTATGGCCCCCACTTCGTATAAGGACTGTTTACGCTTTTTTGTCCTGTGGGCCTTACCGGGCCAATAGGCGGCTCGGGGTTCCAGTCGGCCAGGTTATTCCGCTACGCTCTATTCCCACGGCTCACTCCACCCGCATTTTGCCAGCCCTGGTCTTTGCTATGCAAAGCCCTTATTCGGGCCGCCAAAACATCGTAAACAGCCGGAACATTATGCGCAATAGCAATTGTTAATCTCTATAATTCACGATAACATATAAACCATATCCTAATGTGAAAGTCCAATCATCGTCTTCATCGTAAAAAGTTCCATGCCCGCTTCCTATCCGTCTTACTATAAAATCACCTTTAATGTTTGCTGAAATATCTCTTTCAAAAATTTCTTTGAAATTATTGAGGAGATAGTCGTTTACATGGATTGCTACAAGTTTTCCATATATTTTCATATAAAAACCGCCAAACGGCCTGGTAACATAAAACAATTCTCCTTCTACAAGAAACTCGTCAAAAACACAGTTTCGCATATTTTGAAAATCAAGACCGCGTTCACTATAATCATCATATTCCAAAATCATATCAATAATTTTCAATGCCATTCCCGATCCGGTTTCGTCTTGATTTTCCAATACCAGTTTTCCAGCTACAAAAAATGGATATTTCGTCATGATGTCCGGTTCTTCTTCGTTCTCATAATATTCGGCATAGTCTTCCCAATCATCACAAATAACTTTAAGGCGTTTGATTGATTCGTTTGAATTATTTACATATAAATTATCAGGAAATTCCATGTTAAAGTAAATAGTGCATTTTGCATCAGGTCCTTCAAAATAACCTTTCAAAATAGTACCCATATTAACATTTATATCAAGACCGAATGAAACATCAACAACGAAAGCAAAAAACAAAAAAATGAAATATCCGGACTTCATGTCAGGATACCATCATTTCTTGAAATATTTGTCAATAGAGCTTGTTCCAAAAACTGAAGTTTTGAAACAGCCTCAATACTTTTGGCGGTATTTCGCATAACTCCGCGATTAGCCGCGGGTTAATCGGCGCTTTCTTCGCCGGCCGCCGCGGGCACCTCGAAACGGCGGATGATGATATTGCCCGCGCCGTCAACCAGGGTAAGGGTGTGAAAGCCCGGAGCGGGCCGGGCTTCCATTTCGTGGAAAACGGAACTTTCCCCCAGATAAACACCGTCCAGGTGCCAGTAGATACGGGCGGTGTTTTCACGGTGGGCGGCGGAAAAAACGATACGCCCTTCGCTGCCATCAAGTTCGCGGGGAACGTAGACCTGGCTTCCTTCGCCGGGGTTAAAGAGGGCAAGGGGAAGGGCCCCTTCCGCACGGTTGTTTTCCGCCGGGGGAAGGGGCCTGTAGTCAAGATTCCACCGCCTGAAGTACCATTCTTCGGCCGGGGGAAGAACAAACCAGGCCATTTCCTTTACAGGGCCTTGGGCGCTTTCCCTGTCTACGCGGAGATTTTCCTCCTCGTTGACAATGATCCTGACACAGTACGGACAGGGATTATGCGGCGGGGCGCCAGCCGGCACGCTCACCGTTTTTACGGTACGGCAGTCGGGGCCCGCGGGAAAGCCCGAAAAGGAGCAGACTTCGGCGCTTTTAAGACGGGAAGCCGGCTGGGGAAACCACGCGCCTTCCCGCCTTGCCGCCGTAACATTGGAAAGCGGGCCCGAGCCCAAGGCCGAAAAAAGTTCAAACAGCACAGGGGAGGCGGTAAGGGCGCTGCGCAGTTCGGCCCTTCCTTCGCCCGACGCGTTTCCTATCCACACAGCGACGGTCCAGTCGGGCCGCACGCCTATGGCCCAGGCGTCCCTGCTGCCGAAACTGGTTCCCGTTTTCCACGCTATGCGCCTTGAACCGGCGTATTCCTGCCACTGGGCTTCCTCGCCGGGCCGGGCCGCGAAGGCAAGCGCCTCAAGGGTAAGCCAGGCGGCCCCCGGAGAAACAGGAGGGCGGCCCGCCAGGGTGTTTCCGCTCCGGCCGGAAGAAGATTCCGTTTCTTTCCGGGGAAAAACGGAGGGCGGAAAAAAGGCGGGATCCCGGGCGTTTACCGAGCGGGCAAGGCCCCCATACAGTCCCGTCATTTCCCAGAGGTTCACCTCGGCGCCGCCAAGGATGAGGGGAAGCCCGTATTCGGCGGCGGGACGGAACAGAGTGCCGACGCCAAGGCTTTTAAGAAAACGGGCAAAACGTTCCACCCCGTATACCCTGAGCGAGCGTACCGCGGGCACATTGAGTGAACGGGCCAGCGCCTCGCCGGCGGGGACCGCCCCCAAATAAGTACGGGTAATGTTTTCCGGGCCGTAGCTTCCTATTCTTGTGGGAATGTCGCTGACAAGGGAAGAAGGAAGAATATCCCCCGAATCAAGCATGGCGGCATACAGAAAGGGCTTGAGTATACTCCCGGAACTGCGGGAGGCGGTAACGATGTCCACGTCTTTTGAAGCCGAACCGGTATTTCCGACATAGGCGGCGATCTCCCCCGAGGCGGTATCCATGACAAGACAGGCGCCGTTCATTATCCCGTTTCCCGAAAAACGGCTTTGGGCGCGGCTCATGATGGCCGCGGCGCGTTCCTGCAAATCCCCATCCAGCGTGGTAATAAAGGGCTCCGTACGGAAGGCCCCCGCGCGGGAAGCGGAACCGCCGCCGCCCTCGCCTGTAAAGCGGCCGCTTCTAAACATCCCCGTTCCCCCCGCTTCCCCGACAAGCCGGGCAAGCAGATGCGGGGCAAGCTGGGGAAGGGGAAGGGGCTCGCCGGGAAGGGGCTCGGCCCTGGCAAGGAAAAGGGTTTCTTCGTCAAAGAGCCCCTTCCTGAACAGGCGTTCCAGAAGAGCGTCCCGCTTTTCCCCGAGAAGATCCCGGTTCCGGCCGGGGTGTATGAGGCCCGGCCCGTTGGGAAGCACCGCGAGAACCGCCGCTTCCGCCCAGGAAAGTTCCCCGGAGGATCTTCCAAACCAGCGCCATGAAGCGGCCTCAAGCCCCACAACATTTGCCCCGAAGGGGGCGTTCGCACTGTAAAGGGCGAGGATCTCGTCCTTGGATCTTCCCAGTTCCAGGCGCAGGGCAAGAACAGCCTCGGTGATCTTTTCGGGAACGCTCCGGCGCGAAAGAGGCCGCATAAGGCGGACGGTCTGCATGGTCAGGGTCGAGCCGCCCGAGACGACCCTTCCCGCCCGGATGTTCTGAACCAGAGCGCGGAAAACCGCCGCGGGATCGACGCCCGGGTGCCGGGTAAAACGCCTGTCTTCAGCCTCGATAAGGGCGGCGGCAAATTTTTCATTGACGTTCTCCCCCGGCGGAAAACGCCACTGGCCGTCAAGGGCAACCATGGCGCCAAGAAGACGGCCCTCCCTGTCCCGAAGCACGGGCGAATAGTAAACCTCAAAAAGCGGATCGGGAAGAGAGATGAGAAACATGGTGAAGAGCGTGAGGAAGGACGAAAGGTACACACAGCGCCGCGCCCTCCGGCGGCCCTTTCGATCCCGCAGGGCGGAAACGGCGCCTTTAAGGCCGCCTGTTACGGCGGCAATTATCATCATCCAAAAACAAACAACGCCGCCCCGCCCCCGGAATGTCACCTATTGTCCGGGACGTTTGCCGGACGCAGGCCCGGCACAAGAGCCCGTATCGATTCATCGTACATGGCATAGGCGTGCACGGCCGGCTGGAAATAATTTCCCCCGTAGGTTTTGTTGATCATAAAGGATACGGTCTTTTCGGCCCCGCGCTCCAGATCAAAATAGGTCATCACCCGGTCGTCCCGTATGTCCTGATACTTGAACTGCGAAACGGACGAAGAGGAATCTGAATCTTCCCCGCCCAGCCGGTAGTTGATGATCTCCCAGGAAGCCGGAAGCGGATGCACCAGGGCTATTTCGGAAACCTTCTGGTAGGTGTTGTTCTTCACCGTAACCCGCACTTCCATATCATCGCCAGTTTTAACGGCGGAAGGATTCACCGCCTTTCCATCGGCGTCCCGGTATTCAACCGTAAGGGCAAGGCCCTCGGCCATGGCCGGCTCCGAACCTTCGGAGGGGGTCCCCCGCACCGTGATGCGGACATACACGGGAGATCGCGAACGGTTGACGGCGCGGTAAGGCCCGGAAGTTCCCGGAAGATCCCCCATGACAAGCTGATGAACAGGCGAAGTGAAGGCCGCGCTTCCGCTGCGGCCCGCGGCGGAAGCCTCCACTGTAATGGTTCCGCCTTCCTGGCCCTTCATGTAGGGAACCGCCGCGATAAGGGCATAGGCGGTCTCCTGTGTGGAAAGCCATGTTTCCGCGGAAAGGGCGGCGGCGATTTCCTCAAAGAGGGCCTTGCTCCTTCCCGTGTCTTCAAGTAGGACCAGGGTTTCAAGGATCATCGCCTTATCCCGGAGGGAGGACCCGAAAGTGCCTGAAAGTTCGCGGTATTCGGGAAGACGGGTGTCAAGGCTTCGCACCATGGTCCTCGCGGTGTCGCGCTGGCCCGAGTACCAGTACGCGGCGGCAAGCCGCCAGAGTGCCTGCGGGCTTAATTCCCGCTGTTCGCGGAGCCGGTTCATGGAGCCAAGATCCGCCTCGCCGGCAAGGGCAAGGGTGTAAAGGCGGTAGGCCTGCGCCGCGTCGTTTCCCTCCCTGGCCTGCCAGAGGCCGGCCCTGTTTTTCTGGTACTGTGCCCAGCGGCTCAAAAGATCGGCGGGCACCGCGTAACCTGCGCGTTTGGCCTCAACAAGGAAATGGCCCGCGTAAGTGGTTCCCCAGTCGTTGGCCTCCCCGCCGTCCGGCCAGTAGGAAAAGCCGCCCGACGGGACCTGAAAACCGGCCAGCCGCTCTATGCCGGCGGCTATGTTGGTTTTGATCTCCCCGGCCCGGCCGGAGTCAAGGGTAAGCGCCCGGTCAAGGTACAACTGGGGAAAAGCGGCGCTCGTGGTCTGTTCTATACAGCCGTGCGGATAGGCAATGAGGAATTTAAGGCGGGCCTCAAGGTTGAGGGGCGGAAGCCGCGAAAATTCAAAGGTTCCGGTATTCGTTCCCGCCTCTCCGGGAAAGGCAAGGGTTCCTTCCCAGGTTTCCCCAGGCGAAAGGAGGCCCACCGCCGTTTTGGCAACAGGAATGGCGGTAGAACGCACTTCAAGATCCGTTACATGGCTGGCCGTTTTGAGCCCGTCCGACTCGGCCCTGACGCTGATCTTCACCCCGCCGGGAACGGCGGGGGCCTTTACGCGGAATTCCGTCATCTTTTCGCCGGGCCTGTCAAAGGTGACAAGCGCCGTTCCCGCCCCGGCAAGAACAGCACCCCCGGCGGTAAGGCTTACCCGCACCTGGCGGGCCCCTTCCCTGTAGGAATTGACCGACACGGGAATCACCGCCTCGTCCCCCGGAGAAAGAACACGGGGAACGGTGCCGAACACCATAAGATCCGAAGAGACGGTAACCGGCCTTTCAGAGGTACCGTAGGCCCGGCCCGACTTGTAGGGAACCGGGGGCTCCTTTGTCGAAGACGCCGCCAGCACCATGATGCGCAACGCGCCTATGTAGGGAGGCAGGGTAAAGGTTTCGGTTTTTCTCTGGCCCGCGGCAAGCTCGTAGGGGCCAAAGTAACGGACCACGGGCTTAAAACGCTGAGTCTCCTTGGCGGTATCGTCAAACAGATCGTCGCCGCCGCCTATCGCAAGGAGCGTTTCAAGCTGGCCTGAGTAAGCGCCCATAATATCCTGATACAGATCCCAGGATTTGAGGAACGAGGCTTCCCGTGTGTAAAAGGCGCTCCGGGGATTGGGCAGGGCATAGCGCGTAAGGCCAAGAAGCCCCTCGTCGACCACCGCCACCGTATACGCCATGGGTCTTCCCGAGGTTTCGCTTACGGTGAAGGAAACAGGCGTCTCCGGCTCCCAATTTGCCGCCGCCTCTATACGGGGCTGTATCTTCGTCCTGGGATCTTCCACCATCACCGGCACTATGCCGTACAACCGCATGGGAAGATCGTTCTGCGTCTGCAAATGGGGCTGCAGGAGGCTCACATGCACATACACATTGGGAACCATGGAAGGCTCCGCGGTAAATTCATAGTTTGTAAGCGCGCCCGAACAGGCTACCCATTCTTCCCTGAGAATACGCCCGCCCTTTTCCACCGTAACCAGCGCCGCCGCTTCCCTGTTGGAAGGAAAACCAACGCGGACTTTTTCTCCCGTTTCGTAGTTCTGCTTTTCGGGGGAAAGGACCAGCATGGCCGAAGACCCCTGATCCCCTTCCTGCGCCCTTCCCGCCCATCCGGGCCAGTCGATATACACGACGGCCGCCCCGGCATGGCCGCCTGAAAGGTCGTTTGCGATTATAAGGTAACGGCCCCAGTCGGGGTACTTCACCCGGAAATTCCAGGAAACCCTCCCGTTACGGGCGGTTACCGTTTCCTTCATTACCGGGTTTCTGGAAAGAGCCGAGGCAAATTCGGCCCGTTCGCCCGTTCCCTTTTCCCACCACCACCTCCAGGACAGCTTGTAGACGGCGCATTCAAGATCAACGGCCTCCGTTACGGGCTTCCCGTCCGCGTCAAGCACCATAATGTCGGCGGCGTGATCGGTATCGGTAAGAAGCATGTTCCGGCTTGCGTCCCCCCTGGGGAGCTTTATCCCCACATAGCGTTTGTAGGGGGAGAATTCAAGGCTCACCTGCTCGGAAGAAAAAACGCCTGAAGGCTCAAAAACACGGGTAAGGAAACGGGCGTTAAGCTTGCCGGGAACAGCCCTTCCCGCGTTAAGCTCCATGTTGAAAGACGCTTTTCCCCCCTTGTCGAGGTTCCCTTCAAAAATAATCTGCCGTTCCTGGGAAACGGACCGCGAAGGATCGCGGAAGGAATAATCGCCGTATGACGAAAAGGACGTATCTCTGTCGCCGAAAGAGACGGAAACGTCGGACTTGAGCCCCGGCGCAACCGCGCCGTAAAGCCATGCCGCCTCCAGGGCGACTTTCTTTTTGCCGCTGTCCAAGTACGCGCCGCCGCCGAAATCGAGGTTCATTTTGAGCCGGTTGGGCATCACCGTTTCTATTTTAAGACTCTTCTGAAAAACGGCGCCGCCCACCCGCACCCTCGCGGTCCAGTCGCCTGTGGGGGCGTCGGGCCTGGTGGAAACGGCAATGGGATAAAACCCGTCCACCGACGATGTGTAGGTAAGCCGGCTTGTCACCCGGCCGCGGGGATCTTCCAGCTCAAAAGAAACAGGATGGGACGCCGGCAGGGTTCCCTCGGGGTCCGAAAGGAGGAAGGTAAGGTAGATGTCGTCCCCCGGCCGCCATACGCCCCGCTCCCCGTAGATAAGCCCGCGCTGTCCGGCAAGGGGCCTGTCCCCCGAAACGTCAAAGTGGCTGACCGCAAGGGCAAGGGAATCGCCCACCTTGAGAAAAGACGTGCCCAGGCTGTTTACGGCGCGCATAAAGGCGGGGCTTCCCTGTATCCGCGACGCGGGAAGAGCGGCAAAGCCGTCGGCCCCGGTCCGCACCCGCGCAAGGAGGCGCCCCTGAAAATTGAAGACGTCTATGTTCGTATCGGCGGAAGGCCTCGCGGTTCTTACGTTGCTTGCCGCGATGAGCCAGTCTCCCTCAAGGCTCCTTTTGGCAAGGAGGCCAAGATCGGAAACCAGCACGTTCCTTCCCTTGACGATGCTGTGATCCCCGTAGTGCATGTAAAAGGCCGGATGACAGGGATCTTTCCGGTAACGGTAAAAATCGTAATTTGCATTGTAGTTGTTCTGGTAATAATTCCAGTAACTCTGTTCCGGATCGCCTGAAGAGGGAAACGGAGGAAACGAATCGCCGGGAAATTCAAGGTCCGAAAAATCGCCGTGGTTCGCGGTACATTCATACTGAACATGGCGGCGGCTGAAACTTATGCGCAGGTGAAACATGCCGCCGGGGAATTTTGACGTAAGGGCGGAAAGATCAAGACCGCGCCTTACCCACCGGTTCTTGTCCGCGCCGCTCCAGGAAAAATCGAAACTTTTGGTCCACACCGGCTCCCCTACCCGGCCCAGTTCGCCGGTGCCCGAAAGGGCGTTTACCTGGAGGAACTGGACCATGTTGTCGCCGTAAATCTGGAAGGCCTCAACGAGCAGCCCCGACACATTGCGGGTCTCTATAACCATGGAAGTACCCTGGCTTGTGGGCAGTATGGTTCCCGTACCGGAAAAACGCACCTCCGGCAGTTCCCAGTTTCCCGCGACTGTGTACTGAACGGGGGTAACAAGCACGTTGCCGTTTACATCCTCAAGATCCTGAATCACAAGAAGGCTGCCTTCGGGAATTCCTTCCCGGCCCTGTTCGCCGAATATGCGGACCACGTTGCCTTCAAGGGAATAACGGACGCTGGTGTTGCCCGAAAGGGAAATAAAGCCCCTGAGATCCTGGTTCTGCCTGAGCGGCGCGGAGAACGAGACTTCAAGGTATTCGGGAGTCTGTAGAAGGTTTACCATTTCGAAATTCCCGGCGCCGGGGATCTGCACCGTGGTAAATCCCTTTTCCTTTGCGCCAAGAGGGCTTCCGTTCCAGGTTATTTCCGCCGTCCTCGCCGCGTTATCCCGCTGTACGGGCCTGAAGACAAAACGGCATACGCCGTTTTCGATTGTCCATTCCGGCCGGCCCAGTTCCGATGAATTGATCACGCGCCTGAGTTTCGCGGCGGAAGCCCCGGAGGCCCCGTTAAGCGTACCGGCAATAATCACCTCGCCCGTTTCGGTGACCCGGACCGGATCAAGGACCACCTCTATGCTGGGCATCTGTATGTCGAATTCAAACCCGAAGGGGGCGATTCCCGCAAGGTTCACCACCGCATGGTAACGAATTCCCGGCTTCATCGGACGGGAGGGGGTAAACGCAAGGACATGATCGCTCTGCCAGGAGACACTGCCTTTTACCGCGGGCCTGATGCGGATCGCGTCCTGGGACAGGGGGACGGAACTGTCCTGGGCATTGCTGAAAACAACCTCGATGGTTCCGTCCGCGGGAAGCACGCCGGCCGAAACAGCCGTCACAATGTCTGGATCGGGAGGAGGAACGGCGCCGCCTGAACCGCAGGACGGCAGGATCAGCGCCAGCACGAAAAACACCCCACACACCATACCGGTTCTTTGTTTCATCATTTCCCCCCTTATAAAAACAACATAAAAACGGCACGCCCGTTAACCGGAACAAACTGAAGCTGTTTCAAAACCAACCGGGTTTTGGAACAAGCTCAACTCACTTCATTATAACATACAATAGTACAACCACGCACAGCAGGGCAAGAACGGAAAAAAGGTAGATCCACAGGGGAAGGGGAAGGGCGGAACGGGCGGGTTTTTTGCCGGAGGGAAAAAGGCCCCGCTTTTGGCCCCCGGAAGAATACCCGCAGGAAGGACAGCCGCCTCTAAAGAGCGATTCCGCGCCGGTATACCCGCAGGCCGGGCAGCGCACCGAGGCGAAGAAACGGCCGCAGCGGGGACACGCCTTGGCGCTGCGGGCAACCTCGGCGCCGCAGTGTTCGCAGAAAAACTTGGGGGACTTCAAGAAAGACATGCTCGAGGCCGCGGCCGGAATTCCCCGGAGGGATTCTCAGGGCGCATTGGTTTTCTTTTCCGTCTTTGTCCCCTCCGCCGCGGCGCCGCTTCCCGGACTTCCGCCCGAAGCGTCCGGGGAAGAAGACGCTCCCGCCGCGTTTTCCGCGGCCGGGGCCGTTTTGGTTTTGGCGTCCGCGCCGTTTTTTTGCGCCCCGTCCTTTGCCCCGGAGGGGCCCTTTCCCCTGTCGGTAACATAAAAACCGGATCCCTTGAAGATGACCCCCGTTCCGCCGTGAATAAGCCGGCGAAGGCTCCTGCCGCACCGGGGACAGATCTTTATAGGTTCATCGCTCATGCTTTGAAAGGCTTCAAAGGTGTGGCCGCAGTCTTTACATTCATATTCATAGGTGGGCATGACTTTTCCCCTTACTATAGCGAGAAGACAGACAAAAGTAAAGTTACCTCGGTTTCCGAAAGAACGGCCGTTCTGATATTGAGAAAAGCGCCGTCCTGAACCGGGGCGGTGGAAAAAAGCAGAGCGGCAATATCCGCGCCGGGAGGCCCGGCGGGAGGCGTTTCGCCCGGAACCGTACCGGGACCGGAAAGATACGCGCGGGCCATGCCGATGAGGACGGCTATGGCCCTGGCCTGGCTTGCGGAAGGCGTTTCAATGCGGATCAGGATCTCGTAGCCGCCCTCCCGGCCGGCAGGAGCGGCGGCGGACGCCGGAAAGATCCCCAGAAACATCTCCTCCGCGGGGATCTTCAGGGGAAGGCCGGCGGCGGCAAGAAAACGATCCATGGAAACGGCGGGCCTGGGAAGCCAGCAGGCAAGAACGGCGCCCCGGCGGTATCCGCCGAAAGCGGCGGGCAGCGCCGTTCCCACAGGTGCGGCAAAGGGATCGCCGTCCGACACATAGGCCTGCGAGGAATTCAGGGCAAGTGAAAGACCGGCCCTTTCGGAACGCCAGTAGGAAGAACCGCCCGGTGATTTTGTCTTTTTCCATTCGCCGCTGAACATGAACGAAAGACCGGCGCGAAAGGCAGGGTACTTCCCCCAGGCCGCCGCCTGAAAACGGCGCGGCCCTTCTTCGTATACCGCCGCGACGGCGGTTCCGGTCATGTCCAGAACCCGCTTCGACTGATCCCTGTTCATTTCACGGAAATGAAGGCCGTCCAGGATGGGCCGGGCTCTTTCCACATCCACAATGATATAGGCCGCCGCTCCCGGTTCCAGCGGAAGGTACTCCGTTTCCCGGACCAGGGGATCGGGACTTCCAGGCGCGGTAACGCAGGAAAGGAACAGGGAACAGACGGCAAAAACAGCCGGGAGGAGCCGGAAAACGGCGGAAGGCTTTCCGCCCGCGATTTTATAGTTTTTCAATTGCCACCATCCAGTTTTCCCCGCCCGCGTCGAGGGGAACCTGCCCCTCTTTCTGTATCCACCCGGTTTCAACCGACAGGGTTTCGGAGGCTACAAGGGCGGAATAGTCCTCCCAGGCTTCCTTTAATCTGCCGGGCCCATAGAGGAAGATCCTGATGCGGTCGGTAACTTCAAAACCCCGTTCCTTCCGCATGTTTTGCACCCCCCGTATCAGATCGCGCGCGTCTCCTTCGCGGGCAAGCGCTTCGGTTATCTCCGTGTCAAGGCCGACGGTCAGCGTACCTTCGTTGAGCACCCTGAGGCTGGCCTTTTCAATACGGCGTACGTCAAGTTTTGCCGCGGTGACTTCGACGGTACGGGGCTTTCCGTCCGCCCCCGCGATGTCGATGGCAAGGACGGCCCCTTCGATGAGGCTGCGGATCTCGCCCTGATCAAGCGCCTCAATGCGCGCGGCGGCGGCCTTCATGTCCTTTCCCAATTCCTTGCCGAGTACGCGGAAATTGGCCTTTACCTCGTATTCTACAAGATCCTCTTCGTTATCCCTGAAAACCACTTCTTTAACGTTAAGTTCCTCGCGTATGATCTCTTCCATTTCAAGGAGAACCTTTTTTTCCTCCGCGTCCGCGCTTACCAGTTCCACTGTGCGCAGGGGCTGGCGCACCTTGATGTTGTACTGGGAACGGAGGGCGCGGCCCATGGAGACCGCGCGCATCACCGCCGCCATGCGGTATTCAAGATCGGGCTTCCGCCTGTCTTTCCGGGGCAAAGGATAAGAAGCAAGGTGCACCGATTCGGGATCGCCTTCAAGGCGGAGGTTGCGCCATATCGCGTCTGTGATAAAGGGCATGAGGGGAGCGGCAGCGGCGATAAAGGTTTTAAGCACGTCGTAAAGCGTCCCGTAGGCTTCAAGTTTATCGGTATCGGCGCCGCCGTCCGAAGCCCTCCAGAAGCGGCGGCGGGAACGGCGTATGTACCAATTGTTAAGAAGATCGATGAACTTGGGGATGGGTTCGACGGCCCCCGGCACGTCGTAGGAATCAAGGGCCTTCCCCGCCTCCGCGGCGAATTTTTCCGTCTCCGACAGTATCCATTGATCCAGGGGATTTCCGGGCCGTTCGGGCGCGCCGGCGGGGCTTACCCCGTCTATGTTGGCGTAGGTAACAAAGAAGCTGTACGCGTTCCACAGGGGAATGAGCACGCTTTTGAGCATGTCCTTTACCCCTTCGTCGCTGTAGCGGATCTCCTCCGCCTTGACCACCGCGGAATGCACCAGGAAGAGCCGTATGGCGTCCGCGCCGAACATGCCGATGGCGTCCATGGGGTCCGTGTAATTCTTGAGGTGCTTGCTCATCTTCTTGCCGTCCGAGGCCAGTACCAGCCCGTTGACGATGCAGTTTTTGAAGGCGGGCTTTTTGAAAAGCGCCGCCGCGAGGACAGTCAGTGTGTAAAACCATCCCCTGGTCTGATCGATGGCTTCGTTGATGAAGTCCGCCGGAAAGCGGCTGTCGAAGAATTCCCTGTTCTCAAAGGGATAGTGGTTCTGGGCATAGGGCATGGCCCCCGACTCAAACCAGCAGTCAAGCACCTCCGGTACGCGGCGCATAATGCCCGGACACTGCGTACCGTCCCCGGCAACTTGCGTGGAGTTCCCGGAGGGAACCCGCGAACAGGGGATGGTGATTTCGTCCACAAAATGTTTGTGAAGATCTTCGGGATACACCCCGGAAAGTTCTTCAAGTTCCGCCCGGCTTCCCAGGCAGACGGTCTTGCCGCAGTCCGGGCATTTCCAGACGGGAAGGGGATTCCCCCAGTAACGGTTGCGGCTTATGGCCCAGTCCCGGGCGCCTTCCAGCCATTTGCCGAAACGGCCCGTTTTGATGTGCTCCGGCACCCAGGTGATCTGGCGGTTCGCCTCCAGCATATCCTGTTTGATTTTTTCCACGCTGACAAACCAGGAACTTACCGCCCGGTAAACAAGGGGGCTCCCGCAGCGCCAGCAGTGGGGGTAGGCGTGGAGGATCTGCTCCCGCTTTACGAGTTTCCCCTCGGCCTTGAGGCGTTCCATG
Organism: Treponema sp.; assembly: GCA_031266775.1. GTDB lineage: Bacteria > Spirochaetota > Spirochaetia > Treponematales > Breznakiellaceae > JAIROE01. Next base: position 5,447 of record JAISAQ010000058.1, on the reverse strand, counting down.
ATGGGCCTGTCCGCGTCTTTAACAAAGAGGCCCTGGTAATCGGGAACTTCCGCGGTGAAGCGGCATTCGGCGTCCACAGGACAAATTACCGGCACCCCCGTTCCCCGGAGCACCCGCTGATCGTCCTCGCCGAAGCCGGGAGCGGTATGCACAATGCCCGTGCCGTCTTCCGTGGAGACAAAATCCCCGGTATACACGCGGAAGGCGTTGTGCGCTTCGGCGTCCCTGAAATACGGGAAAAGGGGCTCATACGAGAGGCCGGCAAGATCCGCTCCGGTAAACCGGGCAAGGATCCGGTAGTCGTCTTCATTTTTGTAATAGGCGGAAAGCCGGGCCTCGGCAAGAATGTAACGGTCCTCCCCATCCTGCACCAGCACATAGCCGATGTCCGGCCCTACGGTCAGGGCCAGGTTGGACGGCAGGGTCCACGGGGTGGTGGTCCAGGCAAGGAGCCAGGTATTGGGGGGCAGGCACGCCCCGTTGAGGGGGGTGGCGGAAGCCCCGGAGGGGCTGGAGCCAGGGGGGAGACGCGGACTTGCTTCACAAGTCCGATCCCCCTTAACTTTGAAGCGCACGGTAATTGCAGGATCGTGGACATCCTGGTAGCCCCCCAGGTTAAGTTCATGGTTGGAAAGCACCGTGGCGCAGCGGGGGCAGTAGGGCAGGATGTAGTAGCCTTCGTAGAGGAGGCCCCGCTCCCAGAGGGATTTCATGACCCACCAGATCGTCTCCATGTAATCGGGGTCCATGGTTTGATAGTCGTTGTCAAAATCCACCCAGCGGCCGAGCCGGGAAATGATGCGCCGCCATTCGGCAACATAGCGGAGCACCGAGGCGCGGCAGGCTTCGTTAAAGCGGGCGATTCCGTATTTTTCTATGTCGGTTTTCGAGTTAAGCCCCAGTTCTTTTTCGATGAGGTTTTCGACGGGAAGCCCGTGACAGTCCCAGCCGAAACGGCGTTCGGTTCTTTTCCCTTTCATGGTCTGGTAACGGGGGATGATGTCCTTGATGGTACTGGGTACAAAATGGCCGAAGTGGGGAAGCCCCGTGGCAAAGGGAGGGCCGTCGTAAAAGACGTATTCCTCGCACCCTTCCCGCTGTGATACGGATTTTTCAAATATATGATTTTTTTCCCAGAAGGTTAAAACCTCCTCTTCCAGTTTGGGAAAATTGACCCGCGGGTCCACCGTTTTATACAAGCTGTTCCTCCTGCCGCTACGAGGCAAATTTTTGTTTTACTATGGCATAACCGCGGGTTTTTTTCCAGTAGAGTTGTGCTAAACCGCCATGAAGGCTAGGGGAAAACCGGGACCTGTGATACCCTTAGGGGCATGGACCCTTATACCACGGGACTTGCGGGGCTGGATTCGGTGTTTAACGGGCTGCTGCCGGGAGACAACCTTGTTTTTGAGGTTGGCGATATAGAGGATTACCGGCGTTTTGTCCTGTCCTTCGCGGCAGGGGCGGCGCGGCGGGGAAAGGAGATCGTCTATTTCCGCTTTGCCGGCCACGAGGCGCTGCTGGAAGCGGGCGGCTTTTCCGGCGGTCATACCGGCCTTTCCGGCGTGCGGGTGGTGCCCCTCGACCCCCGCCGGGGTTTTGAGTATTTTGTCGCCGATCTGGTGGAGGTGGTACAGGACAAGGCGGATTCCGCGTGGTTTGTTTTTGACTGCCTTTCCGGCCTGGTGCAGGACTGGTACTCCGACCGGATGATGGCCAATTTCTTTTTGATTATCTGCCCCTTCGTGCTGAAGCTCAAATCCCTGGCGTATTTTTCCCTGTACAAACAGTACCATTCGGCCCACGCGCTGGACAGCATTTACCATACCGCCCAGATTATCAGCGAAGTGTGGAACCACCGGGGAACCTGTTACCTGCAACCCCAAAAAGTGGACGGCCGCCATTCGGCAACCATGTACATGCTCCACCGGAAAGACGGGGAGCGTTTTATCCCCGTCACCAACAGCGCCCAAATCGCCGGTGTGGCCGCTTCGGCCAAGGGCCCCCTGCTCAGCCTGACCATCAGGCGGTCGGGCCTCTGGGGCGCCAGTTACCAGGAGGGAGCCGACCTGCTGGCGGCCCAGGAACGGGGGGAATTCCGGAAAGACGAAAAAGAGGCGCTCTTTGAGCGTCTTTTACGGATGGCGATTACCCGGCAGGGAAGTTTTCTTCCCCTGGCCCGGCGGTATTTTGATCTTCCCTTCCTCCTTGATGTCATGAAGCGGTTCATCGGATCGGGGCTTATCGGCGGCAAGGCCAGGGGCATACTCCTGGCCCGGCGTATCCTTGCGGAAAAAAATCCCGAATGGGAAGGGGCGCTGGAAACCCACGATTCGTTTTTTATCGGTTCCGACGTGTTCTATACCTATGTGATTCAGAACGGCTGCTGGTGGCTGCGGCAGTGGCCGGGCCGGAAAACCGGTTCCATTGAGGAAATTCTTGAAAAGGCCGCCGCCGCCAGGGAGCGTATCCTTCAGGGGGAATTTCTCGGTTATATCGTGATCGAATTCCAGGAGATGCTGGAATATTTCGGCCAGTCCCCCATCATCGTCCGCTCCAGTTCCATTCAGGAGGACAGCTACGGGAACGCCTTTTCAGGCAAATACGAAAGCGTCTTCTGCGCCAACCAGGGGAGCCCGGAAGAACGGCTGGCGGCGTTTCTGGACGCGGTCAGGACTGTGTACGCCTCTTCCATGAGCGAAGACGCCCTCCTGTACCGGCTCCACCACGGCCTTTTATTTGAGGATGAACAGATGGCCCTCCTCGTCCAGCGGGTTTCCGGGGATCTGTGGGGGGACTGGTTTTTTCCCTCCGCCGGGGGAGTGGGTTTTTCCTACAATCCTTTTGCCTGGGACCCCTCTATCGATCCCAGGGCGGGGGTGCTCCGCATGGTGCTGGGGCTTGGAACCAGGGCGGTGGACCGTATCGACGACGACTATACCCGCATCGTGGCCCTGAACCAGCCCCTGAAAAGCCCTGAAAAAAACACCGAAGACGCCGGCAAGTACATACAGCGCAAGGCGGATCTTATTGACCTGGGGGCGAACTGTTTTACCACCCTTTCGGCAAAACAGGTTCTGGGGAAAATTCCCCCGGAGATTCAGGATCTTTTTTCCGTGGAAGACCCTGCCGCGGCGGCCAGGGCCAGGGAACTGGGGCTTGATCCGGCGGCGGCAAAGCACCCTGACTTTACCGGCCTTTTTGAGCGGACCGATTTCTGCGCCCGGATGCGGGACATGCTTGAAACCCTGGAAGCGGCCTATGAATACCCGGTGGATGTGGAGTTCACCGTAAACATGGGCCGGGGCGGCGGCGCCTCCTACCGGATCAACCTGGTCCAGTGCCGGCCCTTCAAGGTAAAAATTGTGGGCTCAGGGGACATAGGCCAAGTCCCCTCCTCCATACCCGAAGACCGGATCTTTATACGGAGCGACGGGCCCATTGTGGGGCGGAGCATGGCCGCCCCGGTGGACCGGCTCATCTACGTGTCCCCCGAGGCGTACACCGCCCTGGGGGAGCAGGAAAGGTACGGCGTGGCCCGGCTTATAGGGGAATTGAGCCGCCGGCCCACGGGGAAAAAAGAACCCGTCATCATGGTGGTGGGGCCCGGCCGCTGGGGAACCTCCACCCCCGCCATGGGGGTCCCCGTGTCGTTCAACGACATCAAGGGCGTTTCGGTGCTGGTGGAACTGGCCATTATGCACGCGGCTGGTGCCCGATGTTTCCCTGGGAACCCACTTTTTTAACGACCTCGTGGAAATGGATATGCTCTACTTCGCCGTCTTCCCCGGCCGGGGGCAAAACTGCTTTTCGGAGGGCTTTTTAACGCGGGCCCCCTCTTTCCTCCGCCTCGTTCCCCCGGAAACCGGTCTCTGGGAAAAAGCGGTTACCGTTCTGGAACACCCCGGAGAAGACGCCGCCAATACGGGCGGGGAACTCCGGCTCTACGCGGACGCCGCCTCGCAGTCCGTTCTTTGTTACAGTTAACCCATTTTGTACTGATTTTTTACATGGTCTACCGCTTTTTTTACCGTATCTTGTAAAACTACAGCTAAATCTTGAGAAAAACGGTCAATAAAGCCCTCTGAGCCGTCAATTTCTGGCGATTGTTCGGCATTTATACCCTCTTTTTCCGGTTTTAGCAGTTCAAAAGCCTCTATCTCAAAGGCTTTAGCCAGTTTTACCAGCGTTTGAGACGATACCCAAGTATTTCCGGCCTCTATATCAGCCAAAAAATTGGTCGATATGTCGATTTTGGCTGCCAAAGTGAACTGAGACCAGTTCCGGCGGTGCCGAAATTTCTTGATGTTTGCCCGCAGAACATCCTTTAATGCCTGTTCATCCGCGTCAATAGATTTCGCCAAGATGATTTTAAGTCTGGGCATATCCTAAAAACTAGACTATCCGATATAAGGAGTATATGAACTATTGACAAAAGAAGTAGTCATTATTATGATAATGTTTGAAAATCAGCCCTTTCGGGCGGATACAACAACAAGGGGCAAAAGTCCCAAAAAACAATGGAGGTTTGTATGCCGGAAAATCAGCAAATAAGAGCAGGCGAAGCGCAATGCTGGGCTTGCGGGGTGGTCGTCAACAAAGATGCAAAAACTTGCCCTAAATGCGGGGCAAGAGCGCCGACTTTCAGTACTGACAAACTACGCAAAATAGCTCGTATCGGGTTGCGCATGGGTATACCCGCAGGTATCGTTTCGCTAATTGCCGGGATTGTCATGTTCATGAAAGGCCTGGCAGGAGGATTGACGCAAATAATGAACTTTGTCACGGGTCCCGGGGTAGTGATTGCCGGGCTCCTTTGTGGTATAGGCATCGTGGGTATGATAATCGGTCCGATTTGTCATTTTGAACTAAAGAAGCGAGAGTGGATGATGTCCAGACCTTAAACAGGGCAGAAATTCTAAAAGGCTCCCGCTTGCCGCTTTATGGCAAGCGGAAAAAATCTCGAACATCACGTTGGAAGCGCGCAGGTTGTATATGAACAATAAGAAATAGTTTTTCTTGGAAAGTGCTGTTGCGTATGCGGGATGGGCCATTGCAGAAAAACAAAAACCTGGCGATGAACTTGAAGCTAGAGCTATTGCGAACGCTCTATGGGCTATTGTCCCGCTGGAAACAAAGCTGTTCGTTGCGACTGCTTATATTTGGTGTGCGTTGCCTTTAAATGCAGGAGGATTGAAATGAACAAAAAAAAGAATAGGGCGCTGGTTTTGATCGTGGCGTTCACGGGCATGGTGATGGTGGCGGGGTGTACCCCAAAGGCGCATGGTCAGAGTTCGTCCGGAACGGAAGATAATACAGAAGATAATAGAGTCTTCATCAGAATGAGTGAACCCATATCAAGCTCTTCCCGGAAGCATGAGGTTGACATCCGAGCATCTGAGCATTACCAGGGCAATTAAATTGTCGATGTTTCTAAACCCATATCC
>JAISAQ010000097.1 GCA_031266775.1 Treponema sp. | reverse complement strand
AAGTCGGAACTGACGGCGGAAGACGTGGACGATCACATAAAGAGGATAGGGAAGGTACGGGAACAGCTGGACAAACGGGGGGATACGAGAAAACTGGTCGGGGCGGTAGCGGCCATGGTGGCGTCCGAGGACGTGAGGAAATACGCCCTGAAAAAGGGATTGTACGTTTTGGTGCAGTCCGGGGATACGGTAGTCTTGGCCGAGCCTCCCGAGGGCTTCAAAGTCCGGGAATGGTAAAAGGGCCCCTCCGCAAGGAGGGGTTTTTCTTTGTCCGAAACCAGCCGCAAGGACTCAGGCGCCCTGAAAACAGGCATTGAGTTTTGCGCCGTTTTCCGGTATTCTAAAAGTATGGCCGTCCTTACGGGAAACGGCGCCGATACAGCCGAAAAGAACAGGGAAAAACTCAAAGAACCCGGCGAATACCAGGTCATACTGCTTAACGACGACTATACAACCATGGAATTTGTCGTGGAGATTCTTATGCTGATTTTTCACAAAAACGAAAAGGAAGCCGGGCGGATCATGATGGATGTCCACCGTAAGGGAAAGGGGATCGTGGGAATGTACCCCTGGGACATAGCCCTGACCAAGGCAAACGAGGTTCACGCCATAGCAAAGCAGCACGAATATCCCTTAAGGTGTATAGTGGAATGAAAAGGGAATTTTTTGATATATGCAGGGGAGATACGGAGCTTAAAAGATGAAGATATCCGGCCATGTTCGGGCTATTATTAACGCGGCGTATAACGAGGCAAAGATGCGGAACCATGAGTATCTGACCCCCGAACATATTCTTTACGCGTCCCTGGCGTTCGACGAGGTGCAGGGCGTATTCACGGCCTGCGGCGCGGACCTGGATCAGCTGAAATACGGAATGGAAAATTACTTTGCGCAGAAAGTCCCGGTCATCGACAATTCCGAACCGTCCCAGACGGTGGGTTTTCACAGTGTCATGGAAAGGGCGTTTTTTCAGAGCCAGTCTTCGCAAAAAGAAATACTGGACGTGTCGGACATTCTTGTGTCCCTGTTTGACGAGGAGCGGAATTACTGCGCCTATTACCTCCGCAAGGCGGGCGTCAAACGCTTCGATCTTCTCAACGTCCTTTCCCACGGCTACGAGCAGGATATTCCCTTTAGCGATCAAAAGAACGGCGGCTTTTCAGGAACACAGAACAGGGAGCCTGAAGAAGATCCCGAAATAATACAAAAATCAAAGAGCGGCAGACGGAGCGCCCTTGAACGTTACGCGACGGAACTGACGGCCCTGGCCAGGGAAAACAAACTGGAGCCCGTCATAGGCCGCGAAGCGGAACTGGACAGAACCGTCCAGGTTCTTTCAAGGCGGCTTAAAAACAACCCCGTTCATGTGGGCGATTCGGGCGTGGGAAAAACAGCCATTACGGAAGGGCTTGTCCAGCGGATCGTAAGGGGAGAAGTGCCCCCTTCCCTAAGGGATTTTTCCGTCTATTCCCTTGACATGGGCGCCCTTGTGGCAGGAACCAAATACCGGGGAGACTTCGAGGACAGGATCAAACGGGTCATTGAGGAGATCCTCAAAAAGGAAAGATCCATCCTCTTCATTGACGAGATCCACACCATCGTGGGCGCGGGCGCCGTTTCGGGCGGCGCGCTTGACGCTTCCAACCTGCTTAAGCCGGCCCTGGCTTCAGGCAAGATACGCTGCATAGGTTCGACCACCCACGAAGAGTACACCAAATTTTTCGACAAGGACAGGGCGCTTTCGCGGCGTTTTCAGAAAATCGACATCAACGAACCCGGCGAAAGCGACGCCGTCAAAATACTCAAAGGGCTCAAACCCAAATACGAAGAGTACCACAGGGTCCGCTACAGCGACGAGGCGCTGGAAGGGGCGGTGCGGCTTTCGGCCCAGTACATCACAGAACGGAGGCTGCCGGACAAGGCCATAGACGTAATCGACGAAGCGGGGGCCTGTGCCAGAATAGAGGCGTACAGGAAGGGGGGGGATCAAAAAGAAAACGAAGCGCCCATAGACATAGGGATTTCCCTTATCGAGACTGTTGTTTCCCGCATTGCCCGCATACCGGAACGTTCCGTCGGGGAAACGGAAAAGGACAAACTTAAAAACCTCGAAAACAAACTCAGGGAACAGATCTTCGGCCAGGACGGCGCGGTCGCCGCGGTGGTCAAGGCGGTCAAGCGTTCCCGCGCCGGTTTCAGGGCGGAGGGAAAACCCGTGGCAAATTTTCTCTTCGCGGGGCCGACGGGCGTCGGCAAGACGGAACTGGCCCGCAGCCTTGCCTGTATACTGGGCGTTTCAATGCACCGTTTCGACATGAGCGAATATCAGGAAAAGCACACCGTGTCCCGCCTGGTTGGGGCGCCTCCCGGCTATGTGGGCTACGAGGAAGGGGGCCTTCTTACCGACGCGGTGCGAAAGCAGCCCCACGCCGTGGTGCTCCTTGACGAGATAGAAAAGGCCCATCCGGACATTTACAACATACTGCTTCAGATAATGGATTATGCCACGCTTACCGACAACAACGGCAGAAAGGCCGATTTCAGGAATGTGATCCTCATCATGACCAGCAACGCCGGCGCGCGGGAAATAGGCAGGGGCCTTATCGGTTTCGGCGACAGGGTGGCGGATGAATCGGCGGTGGACGGGGCGGTAGAGAAGATCTTTACGCCCGAATTCCGCAACCGCCTTGACGGCGTGATCCGCTTTGTCCATCTTTCAAGGGACGTCATGATATCGATTGTAAAGAAAGAACTGGCCGCGTTCAGCGCCCAGCTTGCCGAAAAGAAGGTAAACCTTGACGTTACGGACGCCTGCGTGGAACACCTTGCAGAGGAAGGCTACAGCAGGGAATTCGGCGCCCGCAACGCGGGGCGCGTCATAGAGGACAAGATAAAGACTTTCTTTGTGGACGAAGTGCTCTTCGGCTCCCTTAGTTCCGGAGGCTCCGCCCGCGTAGACTGGCGTGACGGCGAATACCGGCTCGACATCCCGAGTCCTTCGGGGGCCCTCTCCTGAGCGGGAAGAAACCTTCCGCCGGGCCGGACAGGTCTTTTCCCTATTTTAACGAATACGATCGTTTCCGCTTTCCTTCCGCGGAAGACTGCCCCGGCAATGTTGTCGCCGCGGGGGGAAACCTTTCGCCGGGCATGCTCCTTTCGGCCTATGAACAGGGGCTTTTCCCCTGGTACAACCAGGAAGATCCCGTACTGTGGCAGTCGCCCGATCCCCGGTTCCTTATCTTCCCGGAAAAACTCCACGTTTCAACATCAATGCGGAAGATCCTGAAAAGGGGCGATTTTGAGATTGCCCTTGACAGGGATTTTCCCGCCGTTATCCGCTGCTGCGCGGAAACGTTCCGTCCCGGACAGGGGGGAACCTGGATAACGGAGGACATCATCGAGGCGTACACGGAACTGCACCGGCTGGGCTGGGCCCACTCCGCGGAAAGCTACCGCGGCGGAAAACTTGCAGGCGGGTGCTACGGGGTAAGGCTGGGAAAAGTCTTTGTGGGGGAATCCATGTTCGCCCGTGAGTCAAACGCCTCAAAGGCCGCCTTTCTTGTCCTTGCGGGGATCCTCTTTGCCGACGGCGTCGCCTTCATAGACTGCCAGGTCAACACGCCGCACCTTGAAAGCCTTGGGGGAACGGACATGGACAGAAGGGAGTACCTTGCGCTGCTCAAAAAGACCCTTGCCCCAAGGCGTTATACCCCGGATACGGACAGCCTTGACAGGAGGGGAAACTGGGGGGAACGCTACCGGGAAGCGCTAGTCAAAGCGCCGTGAGGCCCGGTCCGCGTCAGGCATCCCGCAGAAAGGCGGCGTAGCCCCGGTAGGCCGTGTAAAGATCCACTTTGCTTATCACCTCAAAAGGCGAATGCATGGACAGTACCGGAATGCCGCAGTCAAGCACATCGATTCCCAATTTCGCCGCGTGAAGGGCAATGGTTCCTCCGCCGCCCTTGTCGACTTTTCCCAGCTCCCCAAACTGCCAGCTTATTCCGTTTTTGTCCATAAGGGCCTGTACCCGGGAACAGAATTCCGCGTTGGCGTCGCTGGCGCCGAATTTGCCCCCGGAACCTGTGTACTTTGAAAGTACAAGCCCTTTTCCCATATAGGATGCGTTTCTCTTGTCGAAGACGCCGGCATAAGCGGGATCAAAGGCGGCGTTTACGTCCGCGGAAAGCATGGACGAGTTGTCAAGGCAGCGCATAAGGGCGGCCCCGGCGGCTTCGCAGAGGGAGGCGGCGAAATTTTCAAACGCGCGGGACTGCGCGCCGGTATTCCCGTAGGAGCCGGTTTCTTCCTTGTCGGATAAATAACAGACCGCGGTTTTTTCGGGCGGCTTCTTTGCCGAGGCGGCAAGCAGGAGGGCCATGAGGGAAGGATACGCGCAACACCGGTCGTCATGGCCGTAGGCGCCTATCATGCTCCGGTCCACTCCCAGATCGCGGGCCTTAAAGGCGGGGACAAATTCAATTTCCGCGCCGGCAAGATCCCTTTCGGCAATGCCGTATTTTTCATGCAGCAGGGAAAGGACGTTGAGTTTCACCTTCTCCTTTGCCTTGCCGTCACGGTAGGGGCGGGAACCGGCAAGCACGTCCAGATCTTCCCCCTCAACTACCTCCGCCGCCTTCTTCTGCATCTGCTCCCGGGCAAGGTGCGGCAGAAGATCGGTGATGGTAAACACAGGATCATCCTCGTCTTCGCCGACGCGGATGTCTATTTTTGCGCCCTTTCCGTCAATGATGATCCCGTGCATGGCAAGCGGCACGGCCGTCCACTGGTACTTCTTGATGCCGCCGTAATAGTGGGTGTCAAGAAAGGCAAAGTCACTGTCCTCGTAAAGGGGATTCTGTTTCAGGTCTATGCGGGGCGAATCAAGATGGGCGCCCAGAATGTTCATTCCCCCTTCAAGCGGCTTCTTCCCGATAACCGCGCACACAAGGGATTTTCCCCTGATATTCCGGTACACCTTCATACCGCTTTTAAGAGCGCCTTTACCCGCATCCTTGGCGGCGGTAAAGCCGTTTTTCCGCAGAAGCTCTTCCGCGAAGATCACGCATTCCCGTTCGGTTTTACCCGAGTCCAAAAACCGCCTGTAGCCGCGGGAAAAATCCTCTATGTCCGCTTCCGTTTTTTCATCAACGCCGTCCCAGCAGTTTTTGGGGTTGAAAAAAAGTTTTTCCAGAAGTTCCTGCCCCCGGGTTTTCTTTTCCGCCATACATAACTCTCCTTGTCCGCTTTTGCCTTTTACGATATAGTAAACCTCATGGAAATTCGAGTCCGTTACGCGCCTTCTCCAACAGGACTGCAGCACATAGGGGGAGTAAGGACGGCCCTCTTCAATTACCTCTTTGCCCGTTCCCGCGGGGGAAAAATGATACTCCGCCTTGAAGATACGGACCGTACCCGCTGTGACAAACGTTTTGTCGAAAATCTCTACAGCACCTTTTCCTGGCTCGGCATACACTGGGACGAAGGCCCGGACACAGGAGGGGATGCGGGTCCCTATGTACAGTCGGAACGTTTTGAACTGTACAGGAAATACGCGCTTGAACTTGTTGATAAAAAAAGGGCCTACTTCTGTTTCTGCCCGCAGGAACGCCTTGAACGCCTCCGCGCGGAAAGGGAAGCGGCCCATTCGGCGGAGACAGGCTACGACAGGAAATGCCGGGACATTGGGGAAGACGAAGCGGCCGCCCGCGCCGCCGGAGGAGAAGCCCATACCATACGGCTTAAAATTCCCCTTGGCGAAAGCACCCGCTTCCACGACATTCTCCTTGGGGATATCGAATGGAAAAACGACGATGTCAACCCCGATCCGGTGCTTCTTAAATCGGACGGATTTCCCACCTACCACCTTGCCAATGTGGTGGACGATCACCTCATGCGGATAAGCCATGTGATGAGGGCGCAGGAATGGCTTTCGTCCGCCCCCCTGCACGCCGTTATGTACGCGGCCTTCGGCTGGGAAGCGCCCCTGTTCTGCCACCTTCCCATGGTCATGGGAAACGACGGCAAGAAGCTGTCCAAGCGCCACGGCGCGGCCGGCATAGACGAATTCCGCGGGGAAGGCTACCTTCCCCAGGCCCTCATCAACTACGTCGCCCTTCTGGGCGCGTCCTACATTGAAGGAAAAGATCTGTACACGCTTGAAGAACTGGCGGCGAATTTCAGCCTTGAAAAACTCAACAAGGCGCCGGCGGTTTTTGACTACAAAAAACTCCAATGGTACAACGAACAGTACATCAGGATACAAAGCGGCGGTGAACTGGCCGCCCTGTGCCTTCCCGGCGCGGTGGAAGCGGGGCTGTTCGGGGCGGCGGGAAAAGCCCCGTCCGGGGTGGAAGAGGCCGCCTTTACCGCCGCCATGCCCCTTATAAGGGAACGGATCAGTTTTCCCGCGGAGGCCGCCGGAAAACTCCGCTATCTGTTTGCCGAACCGGAGGTCCCCGCGGCCGCCGAGTACATTCCGAAAAAATCGGACCTCAAAACCGCGCTGGAACTTTTACGGATCGCGCGGGAACTCGTCCCGGCCGTGGCCGGGGCAGGGGCCGATGAAGAGGCCGAAACGTTCATAAGGGAAGAGGCGGCGCGGCGCGGCGTAAAACCAGGCGATCTCATGACGCCGCTCCGCGCGGCGGTGACAGGCTCGCGGGTAAGCCCGCCGCTTGCCGGAAGCATCAGAATACTCGGGGCGGAAAAAACGCTCGAACGAATAGACCTCTCCATCGCGCGTCTTTCTTCCGGCGTACAGCCTTGTTAAGGCGCGGGCCTCCCGCGCCTTAACAAGGCCCTAACGTTTCAGGGGCAGGCCGAAAACCAGCCCCAAAACAACGCTTCTGTCTTCGTCAAGAAGATCAAGAAGCATGAGATCAATGTTAAACTTGAACCTGCCAAGAACGGGAATGGCGGCAAGATCCACCCGGATGCCGGTATTAAGGCTGCCCCGGGCCCAGGGGTTTGTCCCCATCGGCTGCGCGGTATAGGAAAAATTCGAAAAGTCCGCTATCCAGTGCACAAAACGCTGAAGGATGTCGGGCAGCAGCAAGAGATCAAATCCCATGCCGAAATCAAAGTTGTCCTTGTTGTCCTTGACAATGGTATAACCCAGGGCAAAGGTGGTTTCCGCGGGCCACGAGAAAAATTCGCCGCTGTAGGTTACCGCCGCGTAGATCTGGCCGGCGGTGGAATAACCGCCGCGAGAGGTGAAATAACCGCCGTAAGGGGTGAAATAATTGATGTGATAGACGGGATACTTGCTTTCTCTTAAAAACTGAACGTTCCCGCCCAGCGCCAGGGCGGTTTTTGTCGTGGGGAACTGAAGCTTCACGCCGAGCACACCGTCCGTATTGGAGTGTACTTCCGGCTGAAAATCGACGGCGCCTGTAATTTCAACCCAGTGAAAAAGGCTTATCCCCATCTTAAGCATGGGATTTTCCGAGATAAAATTATACGAGACGCCCGCGTCAATTCCCACATCGGCGTCCTTTTCCCACCCTGTGCGGGCGGTCGGAACGGCGTAAAGTCCCGTCGCCCCGTTAAGGCTCATGCTCCTGAACGCGGATACTTCCGGCTGGGCGCCAAGGGGGTTCCCCGCCGCCAGCAGGAACAAACAAAAAAACACACCGAAAACCGCAGCAGTTTTCTTCATGATACCTCCCGGTTCCAATTATTTTATGGGGCCCCGGCAACAGGGTTCCGGAGGGCCTTTCGATATGTACCACATAAACCTTTTTTTGTGAAGCCGTGAGCCCTTACGCGCCGAGCAAGCGCCCGAGTTCCCCGAAGACCGTTCCCAGATCCTCCAAACGCGCCAGCGCCCGTCCGTCAAGGGGAGTGGGCATATCGTTGACAATAATCACGCCGCCGCCGTTTCGAAGGGTGTAATCGGGAAGCGAGGCCGCGGGGTAAACGGTAAGGCTTGTTCCCAGCACCAGCATGAGGTCGGCGTTCTGCGCCTCTTCCCCGGCCCTCCGGAGCGCATCGGAAGGAAGGCTTTCCCCAAAGAAAGTAATCGCGGGTTTCAGCGCCCTGCCGCAGCGCGGGCATAAAGGAATCTTCCCGGCCTTTACAATAACGGCGGCTTCCTCAAAATCCATGCGAACTCCGGCGCAGAAAAGACAGTAATGAAAGCGCGGTGAGCCGTGAACTTCAATGACATTCACGCTTCCTCCCTTCCGGTGAAGCAGATCTATGTTCTGGGTAATGACCGCCTTTATCAGTCCCCGCTTTTCCATGGTTCCAAGAACGGTGTGTACAACGGACGGCTCCTTTTCGTCGATGTTGTAGATAAAGGAACCCGCACGGCTGTAATAAAACGACGGGTCCTTTACGAAGTAATCAATGTCAAAGATCTTTTCCGCGTCCATATCGTTGTAAAGACCGTTCCTGCCGCGGAAATCCCGTATTCCCGAAAGGGTGCTTACTCCCGCGCCTGTAAGGGCGACGGCATGACGCGCGCTTTTTATACGCTCAAGGAGTTCCGCTGTTTCCATATTTTATCCTTCATATTATAAAAGTAGACTTGACGTTTTTTTACGTTTTTGCGCGTTTTTCTGCGAAACGCCCGCCTTACATTCTCTTTTCCCCGGCGGACAGGGCGGACATAAGAATTCTCTCTTTGCAGGTTTCCCTGTAGAGGATGGACGCTTCGTCATCGGGCAGTATTTCAAGCACTTTTTCAAAATCCGCAATGGCGTCTTCGTACTTTTTCTGCATGAAACTCATGAGCCCTTCCTGGAAAAAACGGTCGGTCTGCATCTTCTTTTCAAGGACGGACTTTTCCGTTTCGTCTATTATCTCAAACACGCTTGTCGGCTCTCCTTTTCCCTTTACCCGGACCTTCCCCAGAAAACGGTACTTGTACGATCCGGAATCTTCCAGCTTCTGGAAAGTCTGGCCGCTTATGGCAACCGAAATCCTGAACGCCTTGGTAAGGGTTTCCACGCGGCTGGCGAGGTTCACCGAATCCGAAAAAACCGTATTCTGCATCCTCGTGTAAATTCCCACGACGCCAAGCATAACCATGCCCGTATGAATTCCTATGCCCATTGAAATGGGCCGGTAGTTGTATTTTTTTCTCTGCTCGTTGTACTCCACAAGTTTTTTCTGTATTTCAATGGCCGACTGTACGGCCTTGTCGGGGCCGTCCTTCTGGGGAAACAGCGCCATAATGGCGTCCCCGATATACTTGTCCACAAAACCGCCGTGGGCCTCGATGACAGGCACGATGCGGGTAAGGTAAGAATTGATAAAATTGATGCTCTGCTCGGGCGTAAGGCTTTCAAGAAGAGAGGTAAAATCGCGGATGTCGGAAAAGAAGATCGTCATTTCCCGTTCCGCGTGATCGCTCAGGCGGAGATCCCTGACATTCTCCTTGCCTATGATATTAAGAAATTCCTTGGGGACAAAGGGGTTCAGCAACCTGCCGGACACCGTGTCATCGGCCCCTTCCAGAACCGGCAGATCCTCGGCGCCCGAATCGGCATTTTCCAGAATGGTCTCCACTTCATTGGAAACGGCGTCCCCGGCGCCCTTGGGCCGCGTGAAAAGCCTTTCACCGTGTATCAGAAAAAACACAACCGGCGCCGCCCGCAGAAAAACCCCGGCGCCCGCGACGCGAACAAAAAAAGACAGCGCGATAAGCAGAATCTCCGCCCCGGAAACAAGGAATACCGACTGGCACGCCGGTTTTTTTACGGGACCCCCCGCGCGCGCCTTGTGGAACACGGCGCGGACGGCGTTCCCCGCGGGAAAAACCAGGACCGCCATGACGGCCACAAGCAGAAGCGAAAACCCGCCGAGAAACCACGACGGGGAAACACGCAAGATGACAGGCAGAAAAACTGCCAGAAGCCCGGCGGCGCCCAGCAGTACAACGGGAAACCGGCCTATTTCTTCCTCGTTTATTGTGTAATACAGGGTAAGAAAGAGGAAAATCTCAAAGGCCGCAAGCCCGACACACCCAAGACAGTACGCGACGGCGAGGGAAAGGGCGCCTGCGGAGGAAAACAGGCTGACCGCCGTTCCGGCAATCAGAAACAGAACCGAAAAGGCCGCCCCTACCCTGCTGTTTTCATACAGAGCGTATCCCCTGCCCTTTTTCCTGAAAAAATCGGCCAGGGGCTGTACGGAAAAGAACACAAGAGGAGTTAAGGCCAGCCCGGTAAAAAAGAGATCTGCCACATCCTTTTCCACCAACAAAAAGTCATTCACACGGACAATCCACGGCAGCGCACATGCGCAATGAACCATCATACATACTTAGATAATACCATAATATTTTCTATAAAAAAAGCCATTTACGGGGATATTTCGATAAAAAACAAGGGTACGCGGGAACTCTTCCGGCATGGCCCCGCCTTCCTATCATTATTAAAATGATCAGGAATCTTCCCCGAAACCGCGTTCCGGCGTTTAACATTTTACCGCGATGGTTTATACTATGCGCCATAATGTGGAAAAAATATCATTATCTGATTATTCCGGTTCTGGCGGCTGGTCTTTCGTCCCTGCTTTTTTTCACCTCTCTGGATGAAAAGGCATACGATCTGTTTTTGCGGGCCATTCCCGCCCTGACCGAAAACGATTCCGTATTGATCCTGGAAGTAGACGATACGGCCATTGAGCATGTCGGGATCTTTCCCTGGACCAGGGATATTTACGCCGACGCCATGATTTTCCTGCGGGAGACGGGCGCCGGGACTGTGGCATTCGACTTGAGTTTCCTTGACGACAGTCCTGTAACCATTAACCCGGATTACATTCAAAAGGAACTTCCCGCCTATATCGACAACGGCTTCAGGCGTATCAACAATACCGTAGAACAGGTGATGGACGGCTTTTCATCGGGGGCGCTGGACGGGACCGGCGCGGCGGAGGCAAAGGGGATCCTGCTTGACGTCAGCAACGGCGTCAGGAACGAACTGGAAGTATCCGTTGACTATGTATCCCGGGACGTGGACGACTACTTTGCCCGGACCCTGCGTTTTTTCGGCCGCGCCTTTTTGACCCTGACCATGGTCGCAAAAGACGACATCCTCACGGAAGAAAAAACTTTCGACATGAGCCGTTATGCCGGTTATCTCCCCTGGCTGGAAGAAAACATAGCCTTAAGGGACATTGCCGTTACGGACGACCGCCATATTCCCGATCAGCCGGGGATGATGCCGTCAATCGGCAAACTCATGACCCAATCGGCGGGGGCGGGTTTTGTCAACGCCGAAGTTGACGGGGACGGCTACCGCCGGCGGCTTCACTTGATCATGAAACACGACGGCCGCTATTACCCCCACCTCGCGCTGGCGGCCGTACGGGAGGCGCTGGGAAACCCCGGCATTGAGGTAAGCCCCTCCTTCATAACCCTGAAAAACACCACGATCGGAAAAAACGGCCCCCGTGACATCAGGATAAAAAGAGCGCGTGACGGTTCGGTACTGCTCAAATGGCCCAAAAAGAATTTCAGCGCCTATCGTACAATGTCCTTTTGGGATCTGGCCCAGTACACCGTTAATGAACGGGCCCTTGCCAACAACCTCGCGGTCATGAACGATTCGGGGTTTTTCAATTTTTGGGACGGGGGCGAAACTCCTCTGGAAAAATATCAGAACGCTTCCTATGTGCGGGATCTTCTTCTGAACGGTGAAAACGAGGAAGGAGTTGACTTTGAAACGTATATGCGGTTCCGCGAAGATTTTCTTGAAACATGCGGGGCCTTTCTGGAAGGAGACACTGAAAAGGCAATTCTGGCCGCTGTAGACGATGAAGAAACCCGGCGCTTTGTCGCCGAGATGTTCCTCGTTTCGGGGGATCAGCTAAGGCGCATGACGGAACTCCGCGCCAGGGTTTCAAAGATGGTAAAGGGCGCGGTGTGCATCGTGGGAATGACCGCCACCTCCGGGGTGGATCTGGGGCTTACCACCTTCGAGGAACGCTACCCCAACGTAGGAGTCTACGCGGTTATCGCCAACCAGATCCTTTCGGGAGAATTTCTTGACGATACACCCCGCTGGGTATCCTTTGTCATAGCCCTTGTTCTGTCGGTGAGCATGGCCTTTGTCATAAGGCGCCTTGACATCAATAAATCGATACTCACGGGATTTCTCGCCATGGCCGTGACCGCGCTGATATTTCTGGCTTTCTTCATCGTCACCAAACGGTACACAGGAGTGGTGGTCCCCTTCGTATCGGTAACCGTGAGCTTTTTAAGCCTTACGGGTCTCAGCTTCTTTTCAACATTAAGGGAAAAATCGTTTCTCCGTTCCGCCTTTTCCCGCTATCTTGCCCCTTCGGTAATCGAGCAGATCATCGCCGATCCTTCCAGGCTTTCCCTGGGCGGCGAAAAGAGGGACATGACCGCCGTTTTTACGGACATCCAGCGCTTTTCATCAATTTCGGAAGCCCTGCAAAACCAGCATGGCGAAGAGGGTCCAAGGACGCTGGTCAACCTCCTCAATCTTTACCTTACCGAAATGAGCAACATCGTACTGGCCAATCAGGGAACCATTGACAAATACGAAGGAGACGCCATTGTCGCCTTCTTCGGGGCTCCCCTGTGGACGGACAAACATGCCGTTCTGGCCTGCCGCAGCGCGGTGCAGATGAAAAAGCGCGAGGCGTCCCTGCGGGAAGAGATCATGGACCTGAAGGGGGTGTTTTACGCCCCCCTTGCCCGGCTTGTGGAAAAGGGGATCATCCGTCCGGACAGGCCCCTCTACACCCGTTTCGGGATCAATACGGGAGACATGGTTGTAGGCAACATGGGAACTCCCAGCAGGATGGACTATACCATCATGGGGAACGCGGTGAACCTTTCGGCCCGGCTTGAAGGGATAAACAAGCAGTACAATACCGGAGGCATCCTCATAAGCGAGTACACTCAGGCCCGGCTGGGCAATGAATTTACCGTGCGTCCCCTCAGCCGGGTGCGCGTGATGGGGATTGATACTCCCCTGCGAATCTATGAACTAATCGATCTGCGGGAAGAAACGCCGCCGGAGCTTTTGCGGCAGATTGAGATCTGGGAAGAAGCCATTGCCGCCTACGACATGCGGGATTTTGCCGGCGCCAGTAAACTCTTCGGCATCGTATCCGGCCAGAACGGCCGTGACGGTACGGCCGTGTTCTACGCCGCCCGCTGTGAACAATTTATCCGCACGCCCCCTTCCGGCGAACAGTGGGACGACGGGGTGGATAACCTGACGGAAAAATGAAAACGGCTTGCGGCGCGTAAAACCGGCGGGTTCTTCATTTATGCGGGTATATTCGCGCGCATAAAAAAGCCTCCCGTGATCCGGAAGGCTTTTCCGCCGTAATTCCCGCGGCAGGAGGGACGGCTATTCGGCCCAGTCGATGTCTTCCGCGGCGTCGCTTGCGCGGGTCGACGCGGTTGATACGTTCGACGTACTTCGGACGCCCGCGGCCGTATTGGACTCGGAGACCGTACCGCCTATGCGGACACCGGCGGCGACGTTTGACCTGATCAGCGCTTCAACGGCGCCTTTCTGCATGGCCCTGATGGTCACCACCCTGTCCCCGTCTTTCAGCACCAGGCTTGAATTAAGACCGGTATTGATCACCGCGGAAGCGCTCAAAACGGATCCGGCCTTTACGGCTTCCCATTTTCCCGGAGAAACTTCCCGCTCAACCTTTCCTGTTACACCCTGAACAGTATAACCGTCGGCAAACGCCATGCCGCCAATCACAAGAGCGAGAAACAAAAAAACAAACAGTTTTTTCATCAAAAACCTCCTTCAGCAATCTGAATTTTACAGGGATAATTTCCACAACACACTACCTGAAAAAATTTTTCCCCTCCTCATATGTATTATAGCATCTTTCAGGAAGAAAAACAGCCTATTCGCCGTTAATCCCGAAATTACAGAAACAACCCGCAAACCACCGGCTTCACCGGTTTCTCAATACCCTCCCGTTCCCGGTCTCCGCCGGGCGCGTATCTTCCGTTTGGGGTTAAGATCCTTTAGAACCGGCATGACGGCGCTGTTCACGTTCCCGCGGGAAGCGTCGCGGGAATTCTCCGGGGAAGAAGGTTCCCCGTCCTGCGGCAGTGACGCCGAAAGGAGCAGTGCCGGGGACATTACAGGGGAAACCGGAGCGTCCATATACGTCTCTACAGGAGCCGTTTCCGGCGCGCCCGCGGGCAAGAGGTCCTGTTTCAGGAAAACGGCCTCATGCAGGGCATCATGCAGGGCCAGAGGCAGCCCGGCTTCCGGGGACCTTTCCGCCGGGATCCTTTCCGCGGCCGGCCTCGGCGCGGCAGTCCTGTTCACCGCCGCCCTGTTTGCCGCCGGACCGGCCGAAGCGGTTCCGTACGCGGATCTTGCGGGTCTCCCCGTGGATACGGTTTCCCGGGCATTCCGCGCCGAAGGAGACGCGGAAACCGGAATAGCGGCGGGGGCGCTTGGCTGAACCGGGGCGCGGCCCCTCGGAGCGGACGCCGGGAGGGAAGGCCCGTTCGCCAGGCTTGAGAAGAACCCGCTTACCGCGGAAATTCCGGCGTTAAGCCAGCCGGGAAACGCGGAGTAAAGGACCGTGGAGGATATGGTTTCAAAGGCGGCGCCGTCCCATTTTATATAGAATTCTTTGGCCGTCTCGTTCCCCGCGTTATCTTTGAGGGTCAGCGTAAATCTGATAACCTGCGGCGTGCTTGCCGTCATGGCAAAAGGCGATGTCGCCATGGTATATGTCGCGCTCGCGGCTGAACCGCTCTGGGTTGTGGTAAAGGAAACCGCGCTGTCATTGGTGGTATCATAACCCGTGAGGGACACAAAACCGGAAGCGCCATGCGTATACCCGCCCCCAGTATCGTCTATACTGACGCCGCTTATCACTTTTCCGGCGGCGTCTATCGTGGATGGAAGACCAATAACGGGCCCCTTCGTATCAAACGTTAACGATGGTGACGATGATACCGGGGCCATTTCATTACCGAAATTATCGGAGAGAACCACGCCTATATCAAAGGAAGTATGGGCGTCCGCCGGCCCCGTAACGAGGAGGCCCGATATGACGAAAGACGCCGCACTGGTTACAGGAGTGGTAAGGTCAATGACCCCGCCACCGCTTATTGCGGCAGTCTCGCTACCGGCGGTAACGGAACCGGCGGATATGCTTATCCCGGCGGTGGGAGTCAGAACAATTTGCGTTACCCCGCCCGCATCAGCCAGCGTGTTCAGGGTCACCTTAATGGGGGTGGCGGCCGTTACCCAGGTATCCGTTCCTGTAACCCGCGCAAGGGAGGCGGAGGCGACGGACGGCGCCAGGCGGTCTATGACAAGGGGGGAACCCGTCGGCGCCCCGGCGCTCCCCGTGTTGTCCATCCTGTCGGTCAGCTGGACATTGAGTTGAAAGGAAGAATTACTGTCGGACTGACCCGTTACCGTAAGTCCCGAAACGGCAATGACGCCGAATTTCAGGGGGGGATCCGCGGAAGCAACGTCAATGTCACCGTTTGAGCCGATGGGGAAAGATCCGAGTACACCGTTCACGCTATGGGTCAGCGTAACGGCGCCTGTCCCCACAGTAACATCGGAGGGGTTGCTGGAAGTTATCTTTATGGTCTTGAGGCCGCTGCCTGTTTCGGCCACGGTAAAGCTCACGCCTGTCGTACTGCCGTCCGCGATATAGGAACCTGCGAGAGGCGACAGGACAACCGAAGACACGGCGGGCGCGACTGTGTCGATCTTAAGGGCGCCGGAAGTTACCGCCGAAGAACCAGATGAGCCCTTGTCCGTAAGGACAACGTCAACCGTAATGGAAACGTCCTCCCCTGTCAGGGTGGTTGCAAGTTTGAGACCCGTGATGTCAATGGAGATGCCGCTACTGGGAGCCAGATTGGCGGAAGCGACATCGATTTCCGCCGCAGCGCCGGGGGAACCGCCGCCCGTCATGGTATAAACCGTGCCGTCTACCATAACGCCAGACGACTCTTCGGTAATGGTAACACCGGACAAGGGGGTAAGGGTGATGGAGGAAAGGCCCACTCCCTCTTCGATTACACTGTTCAGGGTCAGCTTGACTGCCTCCCCGGATTCATCAATATAAACGCCGCTGCCTGAAGCTTTCTCTAGAACCGCGTCCGAAAGAACGGGAGCGGTCCGGTCCAGCGTAAGGGTAGTGGAAGAAACCGGCAGAGAATCCAGAGCACCCTTGTCTTTTAGATTGACGGTAAAGGAAGCGCCAATATCGGAAGCCGCCGCCGTGGAAATTGTGAGACCTGTAATAACAATGGGGACATTATCGGGGATCAGATTGTCGGCAGCGACGTTGATTACCGCCAGAACGCCGGGGGAACCGCCGCCGGACATGGTATAAGCCGTGCCGTCTACCGTAGCCTCATTGGGCGACACTCCAGTAACGGTAACACCGGGCGAAGGGGTAAGGGTGATGGAGGAAAGCCCCATTCCCGTTTCGGTTACGCCGTTCAGGGTCAGCGTGACTGCCTCCCCGGATACAATATAAGCGCCGCTGCCCGAAGCCCTTTCAAGAACCGCGCCCGAAAGAACGGGAGCGGTCTTGTCTATGGTAAGCGTGGATGAAGTCACAGCCGAAGCCTCATGCCCAAGGCGGTCGGCCGGTTTAACGCCGATTGTAAAGGGCGTATCGCCCGGATCGGACGCCGACGCGGAAAGACCCTTGATCGTCAGCTCCTCGTCGTTGGGTTTAAGGTTAAAGGAGGAGAGACCGTCAATAATGTAATCCGGGGCCGAACCACCAAGAGGGGCGAAATAATCCGCCGAGTCAAAAGTAATAGCCACAGGACTGCCCGAAAGGGTTATGCCCGAAGGAACGGTGAGCGTGATACTGATCAGACCGGAACCTGTCTCCTTGACGGTAGACATGGTTATCACAAACTCTTCGCCATCCGGCGTATAGGGTCTGCCCGCGACGCCTGTCAGGCCGGCGGACGAGACACTGGGCGCGGTGGTATCCCGTATAATGGAGACGGACAGGGAACTGGTTACAGTGTTGCCCGCGGCGTCCTTCGCGGAGGAAAGCTCAATGTACTTTTGGCCGTCGTCGGCGGGAAGGGAACCTGGAAGGGAGCCTTTAATAACGAGGCTCCCGGAGTTCGTTTTCGGCAGAATTGTTCCCGTAAAGGTGATCTTGCCGTCCGTATAGCTGAACCAGGCTCCTGTCCCCGATCCGGGCACATAGTTAGAGCCCCCGTCGGAGATCTCCGTCACAGCGCCAAAACGTCCGGATGTTTCGAATTGCAGTTCCGCAAGACCCGAACCCGCCTCGATAAACGGGAGGGTATAGATAACGTTCCCGGAACTGTAACCGGGGACGGCAACGCCGTCATTGACAATAGACGGCGCGGTAAAAGCCGGCGCTATACTGTCCTTCACAATAGCAAGATCGGCGGCCGGAAAATCCAAACCGGAGGTCTGCTCATTGCCCGCGTAATCCCGGGCCTTGACGACGCTCACTGTGTATGACCCTTCCCCGCCGCTTAAGGTAAGGGGAACCCTTATAACCGCCACCGTATTGCCGGTGCTCTTTGGAACACCGGCGTTATAAAAGGTGATCACCGGCTCGAGACCCGGCTCATAGTCAAAGCGGCCGGCCGACGGCGAATCGTCGCCATTGAGCACCGTCCCGTTTGTAACGGAGGCAAAATAATTACCGGCAAGGTATATCTTGTGGAGACCGGAAACCGTTTCCTTGAAGGAAAATTCAAGCACGGCGGCGGCCGGGGTAAACCGGGCGGTAAAATGCGCGCCGGTCAATTCGGGAGCCGTCCCGTCGTACTGTATCTCCCTCAAGTCCGAAGGCGCGCCCTCCCGGCCCAGACGGTCATCCATGGTTACCTTGTATCCCTGGGGCGTCACCGTACTGGTTGTAAAAACGGTTATTTCAAAATCGGCGTTCGTCCCGTAAGGATAACTATTCGTAATGACGGCGGTCCTTGTGTCCGCCCCGGAAGCAGCCTCGGTAAAATGCGCGTCTTTTGTCAGGGTTGTCCAGCTGTCTAACGCCGCATCCCCGAAACGTATGCCTTCGATGCTGAAGTCCGATGCGGAGATGGGGGAAGATTCAACTACGACGCTACCCACTCCGGCGGCCTTTTCCGTAAGCTTCCCCTTCAAAATTATGGCCCCGCTGGTATATATGCTGCCTGAGGGATTGACGGCGGCGTCAAGCGTAACAAGAGGCGGGGCCGCGTCCACCGTCAGGGTATTGCTCAGGGCGGGCGGTGAACTAACAAGGCCCATATCGTCTTCCAGACTGGCGCTTAACGTCAAGGTCCGGCCGTCAAAGTCGTTTAACGGATCGGCGTCCAAGGAGATGCCCTGGCCTTCTTCCGTATGCTTTAAGACCAGATTGGAGGCTGGAGTAAACCGCAGGGGCTCTTCGAGGGTTATGACAAGCTCATTGGCGGCCGGGGAGTTCAGGGTATAGGCCACATGGACATCCTGGCCGTTAATGTTGATATACCCCTCACCGGGATTGTCGCCGGTTATACCAAGTTTGGTCCCGGTTTCGCTTTTAAGGCGGATCTTTTTGACACCGGCTCCCTTCTCAAGCACATTGGCAAAGGTAATGTCAAACCATGAACGATCGCCGACATTGTCACGGTTGATAACCGAGGCGTTCAAATCCGCGGGCACGGCCGGACCGGCGTTGGTAATGGTAAGACCCGTGAACGAGGGCGCCGCGGCGTCCTTGAGGAAGTAACTTGCGAACTCCGGAGGCGAAGCTGTGGGCCAATGAATGTAGGGACGGTTACCGTCCTGTCCGGCGCCGAGGGGGCCTATATTACCCGCGTTGTCCTTGAAGAAGATGTAAATTTTGGCGAAGTCGCCGGTTTCCGCGTCGGGAAAACCGGTAAGAGAGGCGGAAGGAATGGTCACAATACCGGTTGAGGGTACAGGAGTCCACCGGGTATCGTTTGCGGGGGGAATAAAATTGTCGTCATCGCCAAACAGCAGGAGATATTCCCCAACGCCCGACGCCTCATCGACGCTTCCGCTCTTTGTATCTTCCACTTTGAAGGTAATGAGAGGCGCGCTGTTTACAAACACCCTGTTGCCGGAACGGTCCCTGCGTACCGTGACGCCTGAAAGAGCGGGATGCCAGGACGGGAGACCGCTTCCCAAATCCTCGTTCACGTTGGGCGCCGAAGCGGAGAGTATGGGCACGGACCCGTCGTAGTACACCCTGAAACGCCTATTCCCCCCAAAGACCTGATCATAGGAAGGATCGCCGGCGGACAGGGACGTGCTGCTTGTCGTGGAAAGAAGGCCGGGCGGGATCGCCGTTAAAGAGCCGAGGTTGTCCGACGGGTAAAAAACAATGTTGCCCTTTTGGTCCCTGAAGAAAATTTCAAATTCCATGTAACGTCTGTCTGTACCGGCGTAGCCCAGCGTACCGTTCGGCCAGCCGAGAAGCAGATCAACGCCATCTTCGGTATCGCCGTTAACCGGCCTGAAAATGGCCTGCCTCGTATGCGTAGATCCCGCCAGCCTGTCAAGCAGATAACCGGCCGCTTCAAGCCCCGAACCGCCTGTATCGGGATCTTTATCGGCGGCCCTGACTTTGATTCTGAAATTATTCGCCAAATTCGGGCTGTTGATGAAAAATTTCCGCATTAAGCCGTCATCGTAGTACCATGCGTCGGGACTAGTCGTCTCCGGCCCGTTGGTAACTGTATAGAACTGCGGAACGGGTTTGCGGGCGTCAAGAATGTTCCGCCCGGAAACGGCCGAAGCAGACTCCGTCTTCACATTCAGCACATTGTCCCGAACTTTAACGTCAATAGCGTAGTCTCCGCTTATGGGGCCCGCCGCAGGAGCGCCTTCGCCTGACACCAGATGATTGTTCAGATCAAATTCAAAGAACGTCTCACCGTCGGTTATATCGCCTGAGGTTACGCTTTCCCGCTTCAACACCAATGTTGAATAATTGCCCGGCGCTCCCACGGAAGAGGAGTGTACCGTACCGCCTCCGGAAACTTCGGCAAACCTGTTCGCGGAAGTCGGGTTGGTCCCGCCAGCCGTACCGCTTATGGCAAGTTCAAATTCCTTGAGGCCGGAACCCGTATCGGAAGCCTTCAGCGCCACCTTGAAACGGTTCCCCTCGCGGGTGATGATCCAGGGATCAAGTACAGGCGGCAGACCGTCGATATTGATGCTTCCCACTTCCTTCGAGGCGCTCGTATTACCAAGATCGTCCCGGAACCGGGCGTACAGGGTAAAGCTGCCGGCCGCCGGTGAGGTCAAACCAAAGGTGTTGTTAGGGGGCGTGGTACTGTACTTCACCCATGTGGATTCGTTGAAAGTATTGGGATCAAAACTGAAATTCCAGTAGACATCTTCGGAATGGGGCCGGGGAGACCCGTAGGAGGAGGAATACCCGTTCACATCGGCCAGGGACGGGTTTCCGGCGGGGGAAAGGGTCACCGTGCCCGCGGCGCCTCCGAACCAGGTTTTACCCGCGGAATCCACATAAGGAGGCTGCGAGGAAGCCATGGTAATAACGCCCAGATTCGCGGGCGTTTCAATATCCGGGGCCAGGGTGTCTTTTATGACGCTGAATTTATAAGTGTCCGAAGGAGTGTCGTTCTGATCGTACAGCACTATCGATAATTCGACGACGCCGTCGGGGAGGGTGGTAATGGGGAAATCTATATACATCGCCGCGCCCGATGTACTGTAAGAAGTCAGAGTTTCGGCCACAAAGGGGTGGAACTGGTCATTGGTAAAGATATAACGCGGAGGCGTAAAGGCGCTTCCGCCCGCCGGGGTCCCTTCGGCGGTAAATTCGGTACGGGCGCTGATCTGGATGGCCAAAAGATAGTAGCCGTCCACCGCGTCTTCGCCCCGAATGGCCATGGGGATATGGGTCGTATAGCGCCTTTGGACAATGGCGGGCGTTGTAAGGTCTTCCTTGAAAGTAGGCGAGCCGGGATTGAACGGCATGGGAAGAGGATGCCCGTCGATTCCCGCAAAGCCCACGAACCGCAGTTCGGGAGGACTGGTATCCGCCCCCGTACCGGTTGTATAGGAAAGGGAATACTCGGAGGCCATGGCGACGCCGGCCGGGTTACGGACTTCCCTGTTCAGGGTGAGCTTTATCAGGGTCAGATCGGCAAGCATGCCGGAAGGCCGCAGGGTAAGGACCATACCGTCCGCGCTGAGCTGGGGGTCGTCGAAATACTGGGCGTAATTTTCTTCCGGAAGAAGGCCATAGTTCCCCCGCCCCGTAATGGTAATATTTTTGAATTCCCTGCCCGCCCCCGAACCGTGGCTTGCAAGGCCGTCCCCAAAGATAAAAGACGAAGGATCAACGGGAGTATAAAAGAAAACGGAAATGGGGACGTTTTTGAGTACGCCCGTGCTATAGGGGGTCGGGGTTGACCTTTCCACCGAGGGCCGCACATCACAGAAGGGCTGGATAAGGTAATTCCCTATCGGGACGTTGATGGTAACCTGGGTTTCCATGGCCGACACATTGGCAAACTGCACGAACTCAGGCCCGACAGGAAGGCCGGAAGATGCATCATAGGCCATCCACCGCACAAAGCCATAAGAGGAATCAACGGTAAACTGTACGCCAAAGGCTATACTCTGTTTGACGGTGATACGCCCATTGGGCGAGGTAATGCCTTCCCGGGTATCCCGAGACTGGACCAGCACGGAAAGCTGCGGAGCGGTAGCGTCCCACACCGCTTCCTCGATGCTGTCCATGAAAGGATTCGGCTGGGTATCGTTCATGAAATTTTTGCAACCGTTCAGCGCCGGGAGAAACAGCAAAAAACCAAACACCGTTCCCGTCAACAGGCGATGTTTTCTTGTTGTACCTCCCATTACAAAAATCCCCTTTTTTATCATGCCTCAATACAACCGCAACACCCTCCCGTCCTCTCTTTGTATCATTATCAAATGTTCTTACGTAAAATGTCAAGGTTTGTTTCAGCCGCGTTCAGGCTTTCATTTGAAAAGGCGGCGCCATGACATTTCGTATATTCCGCCTCCTTTGCCCCGTTACCGGTTATTGTTCTTTTTGCGCCGGAAAAGGACAAAAAGAAGCGCCGCCAGAGCCGCCCCGGCGCCCGCGATAATACCCGGCAAAGAGCGTTTCCCCGTCTTTCCGGCCACGTCCGGTCCGGCGCCGGACTCGTCCGAAACCGGAGGAGCCGCGGGCGTGGAAACAGCGGGAGCCGTGGGCGCGGAAACAACAGGGGCCGCGAGCGGCGGCGTACCGGGAACTTCCGCTTCGCCAACATCCGGCGGCATTTCAGCGGACGGCGCGGCAAGAGGGGGAGCCCCGGAAACAACGGGAGCCGCGGGCATGGGAACAACGGGCATGGGAACAACGGGGACCACGGGCATGGAAACAACGGGAGCCACGGGCACCGCGGGCGCGGAAACAACGGGGGCTACGGGCGTAGAAACAGCGGGAGCTGCGAGCGGCGGTGTACCGGGAACTTCCGCTTCGCCAACGTCCGGCGGCGCTTCGGCGGACGGCGCAGCAAGAGGGGGAGCCCCGGAAACAACGGGGGCCACGGGCATGGGAACAACGGGAGCCACGGGCACCGCGGGCGTGGAAACAGCGGGAATCGTGGGCGTAGAAACAGCGGGAGCTGCGAGCGGCGGTGTACCGGGAACTTCCGCTTCGCCAGCATCCGGCAGCATTTCAGCGGACGGCGCGGCGCCGGACTCGTCCGAAACCGTGGGAGCCGCGGGTGTGGAAACAACGGGAACCGACGGCGGCGGTGTACCGGAAACTTCCGGTTCGCCAACATCCGGCGGCGCTTCAGCGGACGGCGCGGCAAAAGGGGGAGCCACGGAAACAACGGGAGCCGCGGGTGTGGAAACAGCGGGGGCTGCGAGCGGCGGCGTACCGGGAACTTCCGCTTCGCCAGCATCCGGCGGCATTTCAGAGGACGGCGCGGCAAGAGGGGGAGCCCCGGAAACAGCGGGAGCCACGGGTGTGGAAACAGCGGGAGCCGCGGGCGTGGAAACAGCGGGAACCGAAGGCGGCGGTGTCCCAAGAACTTCCGCTTCGCCAACATCCGGCGGCGCTTCGGCGGACGGCGCGGCAAGAGGGGGAGCCACGGAAACAGCGGGGGCCGGAGGCGCGGAAACAGCGGGAACCACGGGTGTGGAAACAACAGGGGCCGGAGGCGGCGGACCGGAACCGGCAGCTTCCGGGGGTTCTTCGGGTTCGTCGTCACGGCGGCCCGAAACCGCGGGGGGAACAAGGGCGGCAAGCGCCGGAACTTCGGGAACCGGATCGGGGGCGCTGTCTTCCTCCAGAACCGGGGAAGGCACGATTATAACCGGAAGATCCACAAGCGGCGTAAAGGCTTCCCCGGGGCTTTCGCCGTCAGATTCGGCAGGCGAAGCGGGGACCACAATGGATACATAGAGGCCCTGCACATCCGCACCGGGCTCCGCGTTTACGGGAGCAGGGTCCCTGCCGGGAAAACTCCACAGTGCCGTGTTCAGGCGATCCGCCAGCGAATAGGCCCGTCCGCGGGTTTCAAAAAAAGAGGCCAGGTAACCGTATTCGCGGGCCAAACCCGGATCACGGCGGCGGAGTTCGGCGTACCAGGAATCGGAAGAGGCGAAATCATTCAGTTCATAACAGGAACGGGCCATCCCCAAAATGGCAATGCTGTTATCAGGGGCCTGTTCCAGCGCCCGCCCGAAATACCCGAGGCTTTCGGGAAAACGCCGTTCCAGAAAGGCCACATTGCCCAGATTGACCCAGCCATGCAGGTAATCACGCCGGGCGGCGGCAACAAACTGCTCCCGCGCCCTGGCCGTCATGCCGTACCGTCCGTAGAGGATCCCCAGGCTGTTACGTACTTCCGGGTCTTCCCCGAGGGCAAGCCGGTTTTCAAGAGAACGGACCTGCGGGCGGATCTCGTATTCAATCCAGGCGTTCATCGAAGAATCAAAAGCCAGGGACGCCGCATCCTCACCGGGAAGAACAAAACGCGACGCCGCGCCGGGAACACTGACCGGGGGGTAGATCTTCCAGGATTGAGACATGGGATAAAGCTTCGCCGCGCCCCGGGCCGCCGAATCGCGCCATTCCTTGGCGCCTATACGCCAGGCCCGGAAAAATCCCTCACGGGGAATGGTAATCTCAAGGGGAACCCAGGCCTTCCCCTCGTGGTAGACCAGTTCATTTGGGGCGTAAAAATCCCGCCGGGCTTCTTCTTCGGTCAAACCCGAATCGAAGGCCATGTAAATATGGCCGGGAATGGTGATAAAGGCGGTCTCTATACCGGCGGCCTCAAGCAGGGAACAAAAAAGTATGGACAGATCGTCGCAGTCACCCCCGCGGTACATCAGGGTCTGGAAAGGATAGTTAAGACTGTCAAGACTGCCGGCCGCGGAAAGTTCCACATAGGATGACGAAGGATCGATGACATAATTGATGCCGTAGACGGCGAGGGTTTCAAAGAGGCCAAGCGCGTACTGAATATTCCGGTTGATGCCCGGCCGCAGGCGGCCCTGTACCAGCGAAGACACATAGCGGGAAAACCACTGAACCGAAGGGTCCCGGGCCGACACAAAGGAAGCGGCCCGCCTGTCGTCATCCCAGGACATGGCGTTCCTGTGATAGACGGGAATATCCATGGGAATTTCCACCCGTTTTGCGGAACTCAGGCTCCGGTATTCGACAATTATTTTCGCGTTTGCGGTAATGTTTTCGATAAGCTGAAGCACCGAATCGTTAAAAAAGGCGGTCACCGGTATGTCAACGGACGCTCCCTTTTTCAAGAGGCGGACGGACCCGCAGAGTTTGGGCTGATTCATGTACTGTTCAAGATAGAAGAAGACGTTCACCATGGTAATGTCGGTGGGTTCATTGTTGGTAACCCGCACAGACGCGAAGGGATTCTCGTTGTACCACGCGTATGAAACGGGGAAAACCATTTTTTGATCCGACTTTTCAGCCCTGATCCGGGTTTTCCCCGCTATCATTTCCGAAAGATTCAGGGAAACGCCCACCCCTACGGTCACATTGTTGAGAAAGGGCGAAGGATTATACGCGTACTGTTTCCAGGCCCCAAAGGCCATAAGCGCCACGGAAGGAACAAGATGCCAGGCGGCGCTTAACCTGCCGCCGAAGGAAATCCCGGAAATGGAATTTTCGTTCCAGCTTGCCGAATAAAGCCCGCCTGTTACATCCAGCTTCAGGCTGAAACGATCCACAGGCCTATAGGCAAACACCGGGCCGGCGGAGGCGTCCAGAAGCATGACGGACGATCCTGCCCCCCGTACCGGCGCGTTGATCAGTTCCCCGCCAATCGACGCGCCGAAAAACGGAAAGAAGCGCCAGTCCAGGGCCGCCGATACGTCGGGCCCCGGGGTAAAATTCCCGTTCGCAAGGGGAATATAGGCTCCCGGATAGAGGCGGAATTTGATCTCCTGTTCGGAGAACGACTTTGAGGGAAAGGCCAGGGCAAGAAAAGCGGCAAGAAATCCCGGGGAAAGGACAGAAGGCCTGAAACCGCGGCGGGTCCCTTTCTTCCGTTTTCTCGCAATCACCGTTTACTCCGGCCGGTTAAGGGCTATCCGGTTAAGCCCGCTCACGGCGATCCTGTTACCGGGATCGGCCGTCAGCGCCATGCCGAACCAGTTTTCGGCGGCGGTAAAATCGTTTTCCAGCACGGCAAGATTCCCCAGATTCGCCATCGCCGCGGCCGAACCCATTGCCGCGGATCGCCGGTATTCGGCCTTCGCCTCGCCGTACATGCCGGACCGGACATAAAGAAGCCCCAGCCGGTTGTACCGGTCCACCGAACCGCCGTAAACACGAATATCGTCAAGGGCGGCCTGGATCTTCGGCCCCATTTCAGAGGCGATGTACCGCACCATGCTGGTCTCGGCCAGGCTGACCACATTGGCTTCAAGCGGCTTGTCAATCTGGGCCTCCTGGGTATTCAGGGCCGCCGGGGGATACCGCCGCCAGGCGTCGGCGAGAACAACCAGATTCAGATTCGAACCGGATGCAAGCACGGCGTTTATTTCCCGCGCCGCCGTATACCAGTTGTTGATAAAACCGTCCCGGAAGGCGCTGAACGCCACGGGCATCCAGACCTCCCCGTCCTTGACAAGGAGGTTCTCCATTCCCCCAAAGAAATTTTTCGCCGTCTCTTCGTCAATATCAAGGGAAAACGCCACGGTAAAATCACCTTCAAGGGGGATAAGCGCGGTCTTGATCCCCGCCGCTTCAAGGCAGGCGGCGTAGAGGAGCCCCACATCGTCCACATCACCCGAGCGGTAGGCCAGGGTTTGAAAGGGAAACTGGATATAATCTATACGTGAAGGAGAATGGTACGCTTCCGAGAAGGGAGTGGCGGCATCGGGGGCGCAGTTGATATTCCCCGCCCGCAGCCCCTCATAGAGGAACACGGCAAACTGCATGTTCCGGTTAAGGGCGGTCCTCAGGTAATTACGGGAAAATCCGACGATATACTTTGAAAAATCCAGTACCTCAGGCGCGGTTGGGGATACGAAAACGGCCAGCGCCGAAGGATCGCTCCAGCGGAAACTGTTCCGGTTATAGACCTCCACAAGGGCGGCGCTGTTAATGGTCCGCGTCGATCCCAACAGTTCATACTGTATCATCACTTCCCCCGGAATCCTGCCGTCCTCGGAAAAGTTGAGAATTGACCGTGAAAAATCGGCGTACAGGGGAACTTCCGCCGTCCGGTGTTTTCCAAGGCGGGAGACGGTTCCGCAGAACATTCCGGAGGAGGTGTAGTTTCCGGCCCTGAAACTGACGGTAATATTGCGTATTTCCGCCGACTCGTCGTTGGTTATATGCAACACGCCTATCTGGTTCTGCCGGTAAAGCCCCGAAAATACGGGAAACACCGGCTCGCTTTGCCGCAGGGCAACCTGAACCCCGTTTCCCCTGCCCCCGGTTTCAAAAGATATTTGAGCCGTAAGCCCCACATAAAAGCCTTCGTAGACAGGATCGCCTGATCTGTAGGCGTACTGCCTGAATCCTCCCCCGGCCGAAAGGGTAAACAAAGGGGAAAAACGGAACCCCGCCTCGCCGCCGGCGCGCCAATAGGCGTTCGAATAGGTTACACGGCCGTTTCGCCCGTCAAACGCGGCCTGATAAAAGCCGAAACTCCCGCCGGCGCGCAGATTGAGCCGGGACAAGGGATAATAAAACAGGCTGAACCCGATACCCCCCGACAAAAAACTCGGGCTTCCTTCCGCCTTGTTAAGGGAACTGATACCGAAACCAAATTCCGGGCCAACCGAATAGCCGAGATCCAGAGGATTACGGAGGATGCTGGATATATCCACATCGAAAACGGCATCCACGCCGCCGCCAATGCCAAAAAGCTCCGCGCTTTTTGACGAAGGAAAACTCATATACGGCTTGGCCCTGACGCTGAAATCAACAGCAAAAAGACAGAAAGCGCCTTTTACAAGCAAGAAAATTACTGGAAAAACCCTGCTATAGAGCGGCGCTCTCATTATCAAGTTTTTACCCTTTTTGCCGCCAAAGAGAATCGAACTCTTGACACAAGGATTTTCAGTCCTTTGCTCTACCAACTGAGCTACAGCGGCTAGAAATCACTATAATACAGTAGAAAACAATGAAAACTACTACAATTTTATCAGTTTTCTACGACAGGATACGTTTTTTGTAACATAATGTCAAGCGCCAGATATAATTATCTGGTTTTAAATGACGTTGCCCTGATACGGCCCTTGACTATCTTGCGCTTGATATATTTAACTATGAGAAAATCGCTTAATGGTGCTACCTGTTCGGGTACAGTCTGCGTTTCGTGAATCGTACCGGCGAAAGGGTAAACAATTCCATGTAGAGCAACTATCTGGAAAAAGGATATTAGGCATATTCTGTCCGGTTTGTGCATTGTGGCAGGTCCTGTATTTGGAAATTTGGATGTATAGGCATGGCTGATTTTACATGTCCCCAATGCCAGACTTTTTTCCCCGGAACGGATTTTGAGCAGAATCTCCGGGTTTGCGGCAATTGCGGGTACCACAGCAGGCTGGGCTGGCGGCAGCGGCTCGCTGTCACCGCGGACGAGGGGAGTTTCATCGAATTAGATGCGGGAATGGAGCCGGAAAACCCCCTTTCCTTTCCCGGGTACATAAGTAAAATCCGCGAATCGCAGGAAAAAAGCGGCGCGAAAGAAGCGATTGTTACGGGCCGCTGTACTATTGGTTCTTATCCCGCAGTTGTCGGCATCATGGACAGCCATTTTATGATGGCCAGCATGGGCAGCGTGGTCGGCGAAAAGGTTACCAGAGCTTTTGAATATGCCGCTGCCAACAGGCTGCCGGTGATTATATTCACCGCCTCCGGGGGCGCCCGTATGCAGGAGGGGATCATTTCGCTGATGCAGATGGCAAAAACCTCCGGAGCTGCGGCAAAGCACAGCCGGGCGGGGCAGCTCTATATCACCGTGCTTACCGATCCCACCACGGGCGGTGTTACCGCGTCTTTTGCATCGTTAGGCGACATCATCATTGCCGAACCAAAAGCTCTGGTGGCTTTTGCGGGCAGACGGGTTATTGAGGGTACCCTCGGCCACACACTGCCCGCCGATTTTCAGTCTGCCGAATTTGTCCACAGCCATGGCTTTGTGGACATGATCGTGCCCCGCAGCGCGCTGCGGAATATGCTGATTCGGCTGATTTCCCTCCACAACTATGAGGAAGCTGTCTGATGTCCCGCCTCAGCGTTAAAGACAAGGTTAATCAGTTCAAGAAGATTCTCCGTCCCTCGGTATACGACTACATTCCCCTGCTATTCACCGCTTTTACCGAACTCCACGGCGACCGTTACTTTGGCGATGATCCGGCCATCGTGGGGGGAATTGCCTTCCTTGACAGCATGCCCGTAACGGTAATCGCCCAGGCGCGGGGACGCAATATCGAGGAGTTCATAAAGACAAACAACGCCCAGCCGCAGCCCGAAGGTTACCGGAAAGCCCTGCGCCTGGCAAAACAGGCGGAGAAATTCCGCCGCCCGGTAATCTGCCTTATCGATACGCCCGGGGCCTATCCCGGAGCCGGCGCTGAGGAACGGGGTCAGGGTGAAGCCATTGCCCGGAACCTTTACGAATTCATGATGCTCAAAATTCCGGTTATTTCAATTGTGCTTGGAGAAGGCGGCTCGGGCGGCGCCCTGGCGCTGGGAGTCTGCGATGAACTGGCAATGCTGGAGAGCGCCCTTTACTCGGTCATATCCCCCAGAGGCTGCGCGTCTATTCTCTGGAAAGATTCCAGCCGGGAAATGGAGGCGGCGGAACTGCTCAAGATCACCGCCGAGGATATGCTGGCCCTTGGAATATGCGACCGGATTATCAGCGAAACTGAGGACGGCGTTCAGATCGATGTCAGGAAGACTGCGTCCAATATCGCCGCCTGGATGCGGGACGCCCTCAGGCGGCTTTCAATGGCAGATCCGGAGACGCTGCCCGAAAAGCGTTATCAGAAATTCAGAAGGATAGGAGTATGCGGGAACACCGGGGGAACCTGATTACAATGACGTTCACCCATTAGAACGCGGCTGCCATTTATATGTTCCCTTATACCGTGAAGAAACGGTTCCCGATATGTTCCATGGTCTTCCGCAGATCCCTGTCCAGGGGACGATCGTCCTCAAGGAAGTCATAAAAAGAAAAGACCTGGCCGAATGTTTCCGCGACCCCGGCGATGGTTTCCCGGGACAATTCCCCCCGGTCAAGGCGGAGTTTTAGCGCCTGGGCGGCCGCGAGGAGGGCGGCGGAGAGGGTCTGCTCCGTTAAGGTGATGACCCGCAGGCAGTCCCGGGCGGCGATGGTTCCCATGCTGACCTTGTCCTGGTTGTGACATTCGGTGGAACGGGAAAAGACGCTCGCCGG
>JAISAQ010000087.1 GCA_031266775.1 Treponema sp. | reverse complement strand
CCCCCCCCCCCCCCCCACCCAAATTGACTGCAAGAGACGGAACGGCGTCTTGTTACAGGAAACAGGACTTATTGGGCGGCCATCGACGGCGTACATTCGCGGGTCCTCCTTGCGGTTAGTGTATGATATATTACCAAACTTTGTAAATTTCCACAAGTACCCCGCACCCGCGTTGACCTCCTTTCCCAAAAACTGTATTATTGTGATATTACGGTTTGTGAGGTGCGTTTTTATGGCTTTTAAGGGAAAAAAACCGGCCGTCCGGGAAGAAAATTCTTCAAAGGATGAATTAATCCGCCGTTTCAAGGCCAATCCCGCCGTTTTTACCGGTACCGTCGTTATTCTGATCATCGTTATCGTTTCTTTTGTTCTGGTTCCGGCCCTGGCGCCCGAATCGGGGGGGGGCTTTGGCGATCTTGTTTTCGGCGTTTACAACAAGATCCCCGTAAAGTACGTTGGGAACAATTATTTTTCCGACGAAGTGCGCCTTTTCGCCAGGAACAGGCAGTCCGAAATTACCGAGGAGAACTACCCGGTTATCAATTTTGAAATTTGGCAGCAGGCCTATATTGAGGCGGTGATACAGACGGCGATTCTTGATGAAATGAACCGCTCGGGCTACACGGCGTCCGACAAACTGGTAAACAGGGAAGTGGCGATGCTGCCCGATTTCCAGGAAAACGGCCGTTATTCACCCTCAAGATACCAGGCGCTCGACAGTTCGACCCGTCTTAACCTCTGGCAGAAGGTGCGCGACAAGCTCATACGGGAACGGTATGAAGCGGACATAGGGGAAATGAGCATGCCGGAGGGGGAGATTGCCTTCATTGCCGGCATGGCAGGAGACCAGCGCAGTTTCGATATGGTGTCTTTTTCCACGAACGATTATCCCGAAGAGGAACAAACGGCCTTCGCGTTTGCCAATCCTGATCTTTTTACGGTTACCCGCCTTTCAAAAATCACCGTGAATTCCGGCGAACAGGAAGCCGCGCGGGTGCTTGCCTCCATAAAGGACGGGACGACTTCCTTTGAGGAAGCCGCGCGGAGTTATTCACAGGATGAATACGCAGAACAGGGCGGCGACATGGGGATCAAAATGGCCTTTGAGCTTTCCATCGAAGTCTCCGAAACCGCCGCCAGGGACTCTCTTACATCCCTTGGCGCGGGGGAGTACAGCGGCGTCCTCCAGGTTCCTTCGGGGTGGGCCTTTTTCAGGGCGGAAGAAGCGCCCCGCGCAGCCGTCATGGAAGACGAACTGACAAAACAGAAAATACGTTCCTATCTTATGGAATATGAACGCGGCCGCATGGCAGACTGGGCCGAAGGGGAGGCGCTGGCGTTTATCGCTCTTGTGAATGAATACGGATTTACCGAAGCGGCCAATCAAAAGAACATTACCAAACAAAGTTTCGGGCCCCTTCCGGTTAACTACGGCAGCGTGGAACTTTTTCCGTCGGTTGCGACATCCCAGGTCGCCGAACTTCAGCCCGGCGCGACGGACGAAAACTTCTGGCTTACCGCCTTTTCAACCCCCCTCTATACCCCCTCGGAACCCGTTGTCCTGGGAAGAAACGTCGTAGTGCTCTTTCCCCTTGAAGAAACCGGCGCCGACGAATCCGTCGCGAACCCCATACAATCCTACTCGTCGTACTGGATGAGCCTCCTTGCGAGGCAGAGCATCCGTTCCCATTTTCTTACGAGCGAGGCGTTTGAGGACGGTTTCGTGCAGGCTTACCGCCGCTATGTGGCGCCCTGATTTTCGCCGCCTCCCGGGAGCATGTTGATTCATGGACGCCTCATAGAGACCGGCCGGGGTTATTCCCTTTCCTACCGGGGAAAAACCCTGCTTTCCGTCATGGACCCCGCCGCGCAGGCCGAACGCGCAGCGGGGGCCGTTTCTCCGGTAAACCGCACGCTGTATTTCTGCCCCTCTCCCCTGTTCGGCTACGGCCTTGAGGGATTTCTTGAACGGCTTGAGAGGGAAAGCCCCGATTCGGCTGTGCTCTGCGTAGAGGCGGAAGAAGAACTGTTTGAACTTTCCCGCAACAGCATGAAGATCCTGCTTGAAAATCCCCGCCTGCGCCTTGCGGGAACAGGCGATCCGGCGGAGCTCTGCGATTTTGTCCGGGACGCCTGGGGGAGCCGCCGTTTCCGCCGCGTGGAACCTCTCCGGCTTTCCGGCGGTTGGCGGCTGCATCAGGGGCTGTACGACTCCCTTGCCGGCGCGCTGAGGGACGATATTGCCCTTGAATGGGGAAACGCCGTTACCCTGATGAAGCTGGGCCGGCGCTACATGAGAAACGCCGTCCGCAACCTCGCGCTCCTTCCTTCATGCTTGAGCCTCCGGGATCTTTCCTTTGGCTCCTCTCCCGTTCTGGTTCTTGGCGCGGGCCCTTCCCTGGACAATCTTCTTGACTGCCTTGAACGGCGTTTTGGCGAAAGCCTTTACGGCAAAGAACGTGAAGGCTCCCGCCCCTTCAGGGTGGTATGCGTAGACACCGCCCTTCCGGCCCTCAGGGCGCGGCGCATCAAGCCCGATCTTGCGGTGGCCCTTGAAAGCCAGCACTGGAACATCAGGGATTTTACCGGCCTTGGAGACTGGGAACTTCCCGTTGCCATGGATCTTTCCGCCCTTCCGGAAACGGCGGAAATGCTTGGAAGCCGCATTCATCTTTTCTTTACGCCCTGGACCCCCCTCCGCATTTTCGGCCGCCTCAAGAAGGCGGGGCTGCTCCCCGAACACCTGCGGCCGCTGGGATCGGTGGGGCTTGCCGCGGCGGCCATCGCGCTCCGCCTTGGAGAAGGCCCCGTGCTGTGCGGCGGCATAGACTTTTCGTTTACCCCCGACAGCTACCACGCCCGCTCGACGCCCGGACACCGTGAAAAGCTCAGGGAACACAACCGCTTTCAAAGCGCGCTCAACGCGGACGCCGGTTTCCGTCCGGGAACCTCGGCGGTTTCCGCGAATCAGGCCGTGCGGAGCGACGCCGTCATGCGGGGATACCGGGATCTTTTTGAACGGGAATTCTCCGGGACAAGGATCTTGAGTCTCCAGGGCAGCGGCCTTTACCTGGGCGTAAAGACGGTGGACACCGAAGAAGCGTGCCGGCTGCTGGGGGAAAGCGCCGGGGCCCCGGAAAACACGGGGGATGCTCCCGGAAAAAAATCCGCCGGCGAAAAGGAGGCGCTGCTTCGTTTTGTCCGGGACGAACGCGAAAATCTTGCGGGACTCCGCGGCATACTTACGGGGGAACGCGCCGCCGGGAAGGAAAATCTCGGCGCCCTTGTTGACAGCCTCGATTACCTGTGGGCGCACCTCCCCGGCTGCGCCGGACGCGGCGGCGCGAGGCCCCCCGTATCCGACATCGCCTTTCTTAAAATGGTACGCGCGGAGATCGATCCCTTCCTCAAGCTCTGGGACAGCCTTGAGGCGGACCTTACACGATGCGGCTCCTGAAACCGGCCGGGCTGATTCCGGCGTACTCCTTGAAATTTTTTGAAAAAATACGGTAATCGGCGTACCCTGTCTTTTCCGAAATCTCATAAATTTTCCCGTTGCTTTCACGGAGCATTTCCTTTGCTTTTTCCATGCGGTATCTGGTAAGAAATTTAAGGAAAGGCTCCCCCGCGCATTCACTGAACATTTTGGAAAAATAGGAAGCGTTTAACTCTAGGGCCCGGGCGGTTCCGGCCATGGTAACCGGCTGCGAATAGTGCTTTTCGATATAATCCAGCGCCTGCAAAAAATTCCGCTTGACGCCGACCTGCCTTTCGGGCGGCAGCCGTTCAGGCAGAAAAAGAAGTTTTCTGTACAGATCTTCCTGCCGCCAGACCGTTTCAATTTCATCACGTATTGCCTCTAGTTCTCCGTCGTCAAGTTCCCAGAGGCGGCCTATGCCGGAAACAAGGGAAGAAAAAAAGGCGATTAGATCGCGGGGGTTTATCTGCTCCGCGCCGCCGTTAATTGCCCCGAATATCTCCTCCACCCAGGCCCTGTACCCGGCAAAGCGGCGGTTTGCCAAAAGCACGACAGGCTTCGAAACCCTAAAATCGGCGGTAAGGGGTTTTTCCCTGCGGCCGCGCAATTCATCGTACATGAACACATGCTGTTTTGCGTAAATCAGATTGTACAGGAGGGCCGTCTCCGCCTGGTTATAGGAAACCCAGCCGTCTTCAAGGCGCGTCCATCCTCCTTCCCCGGTAAAGGAACCGGCCTCCGTTATTCCCAGGTTCCCGTAAAACACGCGGCCCATAAGGCCCGTATCGCGGGCACCGGGATCCTCTGAACGATCCCGGAAAAAAAGGCATGCGTATTCAGAGGCGGACGGCTGAAAGAGAAGGTATGCGGCCCCGGTTTCTTCAACGGCGCCTGTCACCGGCGTTTGATGGGCAGGGAAAAGCCCCCGTGAAAAATCAGGCCTGCATATTCCCGCGCGCACAAAGGGCGTCCTTTCCGCGTCGATGCCGAAGCCGGACAGTAAAACATCCAGGCCGGGGATCTGCGCATCAATGTGGTTAAGCCACAGGGTAAGGCGGTCAAGGCCGGCTTCCCTTCGCAGACGGAGGGCAAGCTCGTCTTCCCTGGCCGCGTCAAGGCATTTTTTGACCGCTTCCCGCAGGGCATCCTCGTTAACGGGCTTTAGAAGATAATCGGAGACACCAAGCTGTAACGCTGTCCGCGCGTATTCGAAATCGGAAAACCCGCTGATAACTATAATGCGCTTCGGGCAAATTGTTTCCCTTATCGCCTCTATCATTTCAAGCCCGCTTAAATTGGGCATTCTGATGTCGGTAATTACGATATCGGGTTTTTGCCCGCGCACTATTTCCACCGCGCTGACGCCGTCCCTGGCCGTAAGGATCGTGTCAATTCCCAGGGAAGCCCAGTCGATTGCCCCGGCAATGCCCTCCCTTATCCACTTTTCATCATCACAAACCAGCAGCCTGGACATGGTCTTCCTCCATTAAAACGGGAACACGGACATACACTTTAGTCCCCGCGCCCGGAACGCTTTCTATGTTAAGGCCGTACCTGTTTCCGTAATGTATCTTTATCTGCATGTTGACGTTGCGAAGCGCGAAATTGCCCACTTCATTCATGTCGTTTTTTTCCAGGGAATGCCGCAGATCTTTCAGTTTTTCGGGGGGAATTCCCGCGCCCGTGTCGCTTACGGTAAAAACAAGATCGTCTCCCTCAGGCGTACACGAAAGCTCCACAATGCCGCTGTCCGCTTTTCCTTCAATGCCGTGGTTGAGGGCGTTTTCAAGCAGGGGCTGGAATATGTATTTCAGCGTCCTCTTCCCGTAAAGCGTTCTGTCAATGTTAACGACAAAATCAACAATAAAATCACTTTTAATGGTGTAAATGTTCATGTAACTTTCCGCCATCTGTATTACCTGTTCTATGGTGATAATGTCCTGTCCTTCACTGAGCGCGATTCTGAAATAGGAAACCAGGGAGGAAACAAGGCTCGTGATCTGGGGAACCTTGTTGATCCTCGCCATCCAGTGTATCGCGTCAAGCGTGTTGTACAAAAAATGCGCGTTGATCTGATACCCCATCATTTTGAGGCGAAGATCCTTTTTGACAAGTTCATCCTGATAGAGCTTTTCCATCATGCTCGCGAGATTTTTCGACATCTCGTTAAATCCGTCATAGAGAAGACCGATTTCATCTTTTCTGACAAGGGGAATGGTGCAGTCAAGTTCCCCGTCCTTGACACGGCGCATGGCCCCGAAAAGAATCTGCAGCGGACTAAGCAGATTTATCGAAAGAATCCAGGCGATGCCCGTACTGAGCAGAATAAAAATGGCAATAACCAGAAACACAACCCCGGTTATCATCCTGTTCTGGTGTATTATCTGCCGGTAAGGGGTAAGAACAAAAACCTTCCACCTGTAGGGTAAAATGGCGGAATAGGACACAAGAAATTTTTCGCCCTTTATTGTTTCATGGTAATAGCCCTGGCCGCCGCTTTCTTCCGCGGCCGCGCAGATGCGGCCAAGCAGTTCAAGGGTAACAGG
Source organism: Treponema sp. (assembly GCA_031266775.1). GTDB lineage: Bacteria > Spirochaetota > Spirochaetia > Treponematales > Breznakiellaceae > JAIROE01. Next base: position 50,218 of record JAISAQ010000087.1, on the reverse strand, counting down.
CCGCCCGTAACCGGAAATGACGCCGCCTTCGCTGTCGGTAATTATGACGCTGCTGGGATTATCCCGGAGAAAATTCTGGAGGAGCTGGCTTTGAACGGCCTTTATGTCCAGGTTGACGGAGATATAGCCTGCGGGAAGGTAGTTCCTCATGCTCACTACGGACACAAAAAGGGAAATGACTTTTTCGCCGTTTGCCTTCGCACGGGGCGAGACCGACGAGCTTGCGGTCATGTAGACGCCGCGATCCCGTCCCGCCGCCGTCCCCAGCCATTCAAGGCCGGAAAGATCCCCCGTATAAATATTCGAAGTAGCGTTACTGCTTACAAAAAGCCAGTTTCGCTCCCGTGAATAAATAACGACGCTGTGTATCATGTTGTCGGTAAACAGCATGTTCCCCGCAAGGAACGCGAGGTACGCCATATTTTCCGCATAACCGTCATCGGTCACGTTCATGGGGGCAAACATCAGGTTCCGCACCGTTCTGTTTACCGCCGTGTTGAGCAGATCCTGGTAGAATTTTTCGATAATAAGACGGAAGCGGTCGGAAAAAAAATCCAGGCGGGCTATATACGCGGAACCGGTGTTTTTTTCCACAATGTCCATTGACTGGCGGGAAATGAAGAATGAACAAAAAATAAGGGGCAGAATGATAATCACCGAAAAAAGGACGAACAGTTTCCCCTGCAGGCGCGATCTGAACCTGAAACGCATAGAAACATTATTTCACACCCCCGTAAAAAAAGCAAACAATAAAATTGTTGAACAACTTTATTGCAGGCGGCCCATGAAAAAACACACATAATACAAAATCCGATCCTGTACAGGCGAAAAAAGAAGGGGGATTATTATATGGATGCAAGCGGAAGCTGTTCAATAACTCCAGTTATTGAACGGCTCCAATTTATTTTCAGGAGGATTCAGATTTATGAAGAAACAGGCGTTGTTTATTCTGACCGCGGCCATTCTCTGCGCGGTCTTCGTGTCATGCGGCGGGAAGCAGTCCGGAACTTCGGGCAGTCAGGCGATTGTGGTAAATAACCAGATGGTCGGGCGGGCCGACGCCCCCATCGAAATTACCTTTCAGCCCGATCCCGGTCACTGGCTCAGTTCAACCGACAGCGGCGTAGCCGCCTATTTTGAAAAGAAGGCAAGGGCCTGGGCGGAAGCTCACCCCAATGTTAAAATTGTGCCGGTCGCCCAAAGCGTCAACATCAACGATTCCATGGGCAAACTGCTTATCCAGGCGGCGGACGGGAACGCGCCTGACTTCGCGGAAGTGGACTCCTTTGTGCTTCCCAACTTCAAGCAGTACCTCCAGCCGCTGGACGACGTGCTTGCCGAAAAGGGCATTGACAAGGCGTCCTGGTTTCCCTTTGCCCAGGAAGGCGTAACGTACAATGGAAAATTCGTGGCCCTCTGGCACACTACCGATGTCCGCGTACTTTATTACAACAAGGCGCTCGTGCCCAATCCGCCTGAAACATGGGAAGAACTGTTTTCCCTGGGCCAGGAACTCAAGGCCAGGGACTACACTCCCCTTCTCTATCCCGCCGGACGCAACGAAACCACGTCCTGCGACATACTTCCGTGGTTCTGGTCCCAGGGCGGATCTTTGGTGGACGGCGGCGGAAACCCTGTTTTCGATCAGGGAAACAACCGCACATATCTCCTAAACACCCTCGCGTTCCTTAAACGGACCATTGACTCGGGCATTTCTCCGGCGCGGGTCACCACCTTCGGCACCGACAGCGACATGAACAACGAAGTTGTCGCGGGAAAGGTAGCCATGTTTGTGGGCGGAAGCTGGCTTTCCTCCCAGCTAAGGACCATCATGGGCGACAAGGAATTTTCCGATACCTGGGGGCTTGCCCAGATTCCCATGCCGCAGGGAGGAAAACGCGTTTCCACCGCCGGCGGATGGACTCTGGCGGTGTTCACCAAAGACGACGAGAAACGCAAGCTGGCCGCCGATTTCGCCATCAGCTGCTACATCGACGATGAGGCGATGGACGAGTACAGCTCCATCTCCGGGCAGCTTCCCTGCAGATCCACGATCTATGAAAAATCGGATTTTTTCAAAAACGATCCGGTTCTTGTGGCCTACGCGAAAGAGCTTGAATTCGCAAGGGTCCGCCCCGGCGTGGAAATATATCCCGCCATTTCGCAGGAATTCCAGGTAGCCATTTCCGATGTCATTACCGGAGCGGCAACGCCTGAAGCGGCGTTAAGGATCATGTCGCAGAACATCTCGCAGTAGTACCGTAAAAGGCGCCGCCGGGACAGAGGGGGCGCCTTTTTATTTCCCGTACAGGAGTTTGCCCAATGCGGAGTAACGCCACAGTCCTTTCAAAAGCGGGTTTTCCGCGCCGCCTTGTGCGGGGGCCTTTGTTATGGCTTTTGCCGCTTCTTGTCGTACTTTTTTGTTTTTACCTTTATCCTGTCATTGACGTTATCCGCTACAGCTTTACCGACGCGAAGATGACTTCAAATGAATACGTTTACACGTTCCGCTCCTATATAAATGTTTTTACCTCCCAGGCCTTTTATCAATCCCTCAGGCGCACATTTATCTTTGTTTCAATAAGCGTCGTGTTTCAGTTCCTCCTCGGTTTCGCGATTGCCTACGCGGTGGACCACGGGGAAAGGGGAAGGGCGAAAGGCACCCTTGTTACCCGCACCATAGCCCTTATTTCCTGGGCCATACCCGGCGTAGTCATAGGCGTCATCTGGAAAATCATGCTGGAAGAATCCCCTTCCGGCATCTTCAATTACGGCCTTTCCCTTTTCGGCGTGTCCATGGTAGACTTTTTGTCGAACCCCAATCACGCCATCATTTCGGTTTCCGTAGCCAACGTGTGGCGGGGAACCGCCCAGAGCATGATCCTCCTTTACGCGGGGCTCAAAACCGTTTCCAGGGACATTATCGAGGCGGGCTGCATAGACGGGGCGAACATGTGGAGCCGCCTCTGGCACATTATCCTTCCTTCCATGCGTTCCGTTATTACCGTCAACATTCTTCTGAATATCATTAACACCTTTAACACGTTTGACATGGTCATGTCCCTGACAGGCGGAGGGCCGGGGCGCAGTACCGAGGTGCTGGTGCTGGGCGTTTACAGCCGCATATTCAGCATGTATAATCTTGGGCAGGGCAGCGCCATGGCCGTTATCCTCCTGTTTATAAACATCATCATGTCCCTGTTTTACATACGGTTCATGGCAAAGGGGGAATAAAAATGAAAAGGCGGGGAAAAGGCGGAAAGGTCCTGTCGCGGTTTTTTCTGTATGTGTTTTTTGTTCTTGTCGCGGTTTTTTTTCTGTTTCCCGTAGTCTGGACCATTTCCCTGAGCTTCAAGACCATGCAGGAACTGTACCGTTTTCCCCCGAAAATTCTGCCGAGCTCCCTTTATCTTAAAAATTACGGTTATGTCATCAACCAGTACAATATCTTCGCGGGGGTGCGCAATTCTTTTTACATTACCATCGTCACGGTTGTGGGAACCCTTTTGATAACCATACCGGCGGCCTACGCCTTTTCGCGGATCAAATTTGCCCTGAGCCGCGTTCTGCAGTTTTCGATACTCCTCTTCCAGATGATATCCCCCATTGTCATGCTCATTCCCCTTTACCGTTATTTTTCCAGAATAGGGCTCCTCAATTCGTACTTCGGCCTCATCGCCATCTACATTGCCGTTTCAATTCCGTTTCAGGTGTGGTTCATACGCGGGTTTCTTGACACCATTCCCGTTCAGCTTGACGAGGCCGCAACCATCGACGGCTGTAACCGGCTGCAGACGGTAACCCGCGTACTGTTGCCCGTCATTACCCCCGGCCTTTTCTCGGCTTCCCTCCTCGTATTCATAAGCAGCTGGAGCCAGTTTGTGGTGCCCTATATCCTGATAAGCGCCCCGGCCAGGATGCCCGTGTCCGTGTCCCTTGTCAACCTGCAGTCGTCGCTGACCAGCATTAACACACAGTTCCTCGCGGCCGGTAGCGTAGTCGCCATTGCGCCCACGATCGTTCTCTTTGTCATACTGCAAAAATTCATCGTTTCCGCAATGACGGCGGGGGCGATTAAGGGGTAGTACTGCCCTTTACCAATCAAGCGGAGGCTTATCATGTCTGAGTCAAAAGTTATTTACGCGGTGTCAAAAACCCATTGGGATCGTGAATGGTATCTCAATTTCCAGAATTTCCGCGTCCGCCTTGTCAAGCTCATGGACAATCTTCTTGAGATTCTTGAAAAAGATCCCCAGTACGTTTCATTCATGATGGACGGACAGATGATCCCTCTTGAAGATTACCTTGCCGTAAAGCCCGATCAGTTTGAACGGATAAAAAAATTCGTGGATTCCGGGCGCCTTGTTATCGGGCCCTGGTACGTGCTTCCCGACGAAGTGCTTGTTTCAGGGGAGGCCCACATACGCAACTGGCTCATGGGGGAACGTCTTGCCCGGAAGTTCGGCGGCAAAAAAATGAACATAGGATACCTTCCCGATTCCTTCGGGCATCCTTCGCAGATGCCCCAGATATTAAGCGGGCTCGGCATGAAATGGATGACCTTCTGGCGCGGGGCTACGGAAGAAATAGACAAGAACGAATTCTACTGGGAGGCCCCCGACGGTTCAAAGATTCTCGTGAACCTCATGCCCAAGGGCTATTCAACAGGCGCGGAATTCCCCAATGATCCTGATGTGCTTGCCGCACGGCTCGACAGGTACATAGACGATTTTTCTTCAAACGCAAACACCAATATTCTGTACATGAGCAACGGGGGGGATCATCTTGAGGCGGTTCCCTATCTTTCAAAAGTAATAACAGGCGCGAATGAACGGATGAAGAACGGAAAGATCGTTCATACGACGCTGGAAAAATTCTTTACCGATCTCTGTGAAAAACTAAAGGGAAAAAATCTCAAGACCGTAAAGGGCGAGATGATGGGCACCCACACGGCGATTCTTCTTACCTCCACCATTTCAACCCGCATGTACCTGAAACAGTTAAATTTTGAATGTGAAAGGCTTCTTCTTGACATTGTCGAACCCGTACACAGCATTGCCGCCTTCCAGGGTTATGCGTACCCAAAAGAACTGATACTTGAGGCCTGGCGCCATCTTCTTCAGAACATGCCCCACGACAGCATCTGCGGGTGCAGCATTGACGAAGTACACAGGGACATGCTGTACCGGTACAACCAGGTCAGGGAAATAGGCGAGGCACTGCTTGACAGGTGCGGCATCTTTTACGGCGCCATAGACGGAAAGGCCCTTAAAAGCCGTGACGCCGCAGTCCTGTTCAACGCGTCGGGACAGGCGAGGTCAAGTCCCGTTACCGTTACCGTCGATCTTGAGCCCAGGCTTATGGGAAGGCTGGAATTCAACGATCTTGACGTGCCCCTCGCGTCCGATACAAAGGCCGTAAGGAAAACAAAAATCCACGACGTTCTTGACAGAAACGTTCCCGCCGCGGTGCGGGCCTTTGACGGGGAACGGGAAATACCCTGTACGCTCAATTCGGCCGAAGTGTATACGGGAAAACTCAAACTGAACCCCTACACGTTCCCCAATCAATACTGTTCAATACGCTGTTCGGTTACTTTCCTGGCGAAGGACATTCCCGCAATGGGGTACAAGACGGTAAGTTTCCTCCCTGTCTATGAAGGAAAAAGCGGCAGGGAAGAAATTGCCGCGCCGCGTATCGAAAACGAATTCTTCGCGGTAAACACGGACGGAAAAGACGGCAGCTTTGACGTGCTCGACAAAAAAACGGGCGCCCTGTATTCGGGCATGGGCCGTCTTGCCGATTCGGGAGACTCTGGCGACGAATACACTTATTGTCCGCCGCTTTACGACAGCTTCGTGTATCCCGATCCCTGTTCAATCGTTATCAGCGCCGAAAAAAGGGGAAACGTGTCGCAGGTCCTTGCCGTATCGGGGATCATGCATCTTCCCGAAACAATACTGGAAACGGACGCGCGCCGGAGCGGAAGGCTTTTGGACTGCGCCTTTACCACAAGGGTAACCCTGTACAGCGGAATTCCCCGCATTGACTTTGAAACCGAATTTGACAACAGGGCGGAATATCACCGCCTGCGCGCCCTCTTCCCCGCAGGTGTCAGAGCGGAAACGTCGGCCAGCGCCGGGGCCTTCTCCGTTGATACAAGGCCGGTGGAAAAAAAGCAGGACCCCCAGTGGCAGGAATGGTTTACCACAAATCCCCAAAAAGAATTCTGCAGCGTCTCGGACGGGGAGAAGGGGCTTACCGTCGCCAACCGGGGGCTTCCCGAATACGAGGTTTACAACGAGGAAAAGCAGTCGGTAATCGCCGTTACGCTTCTGCGCTGCGTCGGGGAAATAAGCAAATGGAACATGCGCACCCGCAAAGACAGGGGCGGGTGGCTGGTATTCGCGCCCGAAGGCCAGTGCAAAGGAAAACACCGTTTTGAATATTCCGTCATCCCCCACGCGGGAAACTGGGAATCTTCGCAAAGCTGCGCCGAGGCGCGGAACTTCGCCTTTCCCCCTTTCCCCCTGCCGTTTACTCAGGCGGATTCAGGAGGGGCTTCCCTTCCCGCCGAAAAGAGCTTTGTTTCCCTTCCCGCGGGCCTTGTCGTCACCGCTTTCAAGCCGTGCGAATTTGAAGAGGGGTATATTCTCCGTTTTTACAATACTACAGCAAAGACGGCAAAGGGAGATGTGGCATTTAACATCCCGGTTACAAAGGTGTACAATGCGGGAATGAACGAGGAAACCCTTGGCGAGATGAAACTTGAAAACGGGAAGCTCGCCGTCGAAGCCGCCCCGTTCAGGGTACTAACGCTGAAACTGGGAGTGTAACATGAGGCGTTCTGAAATAAACGGATACATACGGGAAGCGAAGGAATTCATCAAGGAAATGAATTTTTTCCTTCCGCCTTTCGCCTTCTGGAGCCCGGAAGACTGGCGGCAAAAGGGAAGCGAATACGGCGAAATACGGAAAAACCAGCTCGGCTGGGATTTAACCGACTTCGGCGGCGGCAGTTATGAAAAGCTCGGGCTTTTTCTCTTTACCATACGGAACGGAAACACCCATCATCCTTCATGCAAAAAAACCTACGCGGAAAAGATCCTCCTTGTGCGTCCCGGACAGCTTACGCCCTATCATTTCCACAGGGGCAAAATGGAAGACATCATAAACCGGGGCGGCAAAGGCCCGCTTAACGTGCAGGTGTACTGTTCGGCGGGCGAAAAAGAGCTTGACAGATCTTCCAGGGTTCCGGTCGCCGTGGACGGCCGTAATTACCTTGCCGAACCGGGGAGCGTCATAAGGCTTCTGCCGGGGGAAAGCATTACGCTTTTTCAGGGGGTTTTTCACCAGTTCTGGCCGGAAGACGCACAGCTGCTTCTGGGAGAAGTCTCGATGGTCAACGACGATCACGCCGACAACTTTTTTCTGGAAGAGCGGGGCCGTTTTCCGGACATTACCGAGGATGAAGCTCCCCTGCATTTACTGGTAAGCGATTACGGAAAATAGAGTTGTTCAATAACTTCAGTTATTGAACAACTTCCGCTTAAAAACGCGATTTTGTAAGGCTAAAGCTATGCTTTAGCCTGAAAAATCGCAAGACATGTTTAGTAACCAACCGGGTTACTAAACATGTCCAATATCATAAGCCTATTCTTCCTTCGTTTTGAGCACCGCAAGGAAGGCGCTCTGGGGCAGTTCCACTTCCCCAACCATGCGCATGCGTTTCTTTCCTTCCTTCTGCTTTTCAAGAAGCTTGCGTTTGCGGGTAATGTCGCCGCCGTAACATTTGGCAAGCACGTCCTTGCGCAGGGCGTTCACCGTTTCACGCGCGATGATCTGGCTGCCTATGGCCCCCTGTATGGGGATCTTGAACTGCTGGCGGGGAATCTCGCCGCACAGGCGTTCGCAGATCACGCGGGCCCGCGCCTGCGCGCCGTTTTTGAACACCAGCTGGGAAAGCGCGTCAACCTGCTTGCCGTTAAGGAGTATGTCAAGCTTTACAAGTTCCGTGGGCCTGTACCCCGTAATATCGTAATCGAACGAGGCGTAGCCCCGGCTCGTGCTCTTGAGGCGGTCGTAAAAATCGAAGAGCACTTCGGCAAGAGGCATGTCATAGACAATCTCCACCCGTTTTTCATCAAGGTACGTCATGTTGGACTGAACTCCCCGCTTTTCAAGACACAGCGTCATGATGTTCCCAAGATACGCGGCGGGGGTTATCACCGACGCGCGTATATACGGTTCCTCGGCGCTTTCCACGCGGCCCTCGTCAGGGTATTCGGAGGGGTTGTCGACAAAGATTTCCCCGCCGCTGCGAAGGCGCACCCTGTAGCGGACGGAAGGGGCGGTAAAAATAACAGATTGATCGAATTCCCGCTCAAGCCGTTCCTGTATCACCTCAAGGTGAAGAAGTCCCAAAAACCCGCAGCGGAAACCAAAACCCAGAGCCGCCGACGAATCTTTTTCATACACAAGCGAGGCGTCGTTGAGTTTCAGCTTTTCCATCGCCGTCCGCAGTTCCTCGTAATCGTTTGAATCGACAGGATATATCGAGGAAAAAACAACGGGCTTTACTTCGCGGAAGCCCGGCAGGGGACAGGCGCAGGGATCGTCTTCCCCTGTTACCGTATCGCCGACGCGTATATCGGCGACTGTCTTGATCCCCGCAATGATGTAGCCCACTTCCCCCGCGGAAAGCCTGTCCGTTTCGGCAAGGGCAAGCCTGAAGATCCCCGCCTCTTCAACCTCGTAAACGGAGCCTGTAGACATAAAGGTAATCTTCATACCCTTTTTTATTACGCCGTCAAAAACGCGGAGGTACACCACGACGCCCCGGTAAGAGTCGTAACGGCAGTCAAAGATAAGGGCGCGCAGGGGAGAGGCCGCGCTGCCTCCCGGAGGGGGAATGCGCTTTACAATGGCCTCGAAAAGCTCGTCAACGCCTGTGCCCCTGCGGGCGGAAACCAGAAGGGCGCTTTCACCGTCAAGCCCCAGATCCTTTTCGATCTGTTTTTTGACGCCGGGAATGTCGGCGGCCTGCATGTCTATCTTGTTGATCACGGGCACTATTTCAAGGTTGTGCTCCAGGGCAAGGTACATGTTGGAAAGAGTCTGCGCCTGCACCCCCTGGGTAGCATCGATGAGCAGCAGCGCTCCTTCGCAGGAATTAATGGCCCGGCTCACTTCATAGGTAAAATCCACATGGCCGGGGGTATCGACAAGGTTAAGTTCGTATTCCCTGCCGTCGGACACGGCATACGGAATGGTCACCGCCTGGCTTTTTATGGTGATTCCCCGCTCGCGCTCTATGTCCATGTTGTCAAGTATTTGATCCTGAAAATTCCGGTCGTCCACAAGACGCCCCTTCTGAATAAGCCGGTCGGCAAGCGTGGACTTCCCGTGATCGATGTGGGCAATGATGCAGAAATTACGGATTAGGGAAGTATCTTTCATGAAATGATTATAGGCAATTTCCGTCTTTTCGTATATCCTTTTAGCATGATAGAAATGTACCCTGACGGCGCGTGGGCGCTAAAAGGTTCAGGTCTTGTACCTGGCGGGGAGGGCGCGCGGGCGGAACTGGCAAAACGGGGGCTCCCGCTTTCTCCGGACGAGGGGCGCAGGGGAACCATCGCCTACGGCATCCTCAAAGCCCATAACGGCGGGGACGAAAAAAACCTTGCCCTCTCGTTCGACGCGCTTGCCTCCCACGACATAACCTGCGTAAGCATCATACAGACCGCCCGGGCGGGCGGCATGAAGCGTTTTCCCCTTCCCTATGTGCTTACCAACTGCCACAACAGCCTCTGCGCGGTGGGCGGCACCATCAACGCCGACGATCACGCCTTTGCCCTTTCGGCGGCGAAAAAATACGGGGGCATATACGTTCCGCCGTATATGGCGGTAATCCATTCCTATATGCGTGAAATGATGGCCGGCTGCGGCAAAATGATTCTGGGTTCCGACAGCCACACCCGCTACGGCGCGCTTGGGACCATGGCGGTAGGCGAAGGCGGCGGAGAGCTTGTCAAGCAGCTTCTGGGAAAAACCTACGATTTTCCTTCGCCTCCTGTCGTCGCGGTCTGTCTTTCCGGCAGGCCCCGCGCGGGCGTGGGCCCCCATGATGTTGCCCTCGCAATCATAGGCGCCGTATTCAGAAACGGCTTCGTCAAAAACAAGGTAATGGAATTCCTGGGAGACGGCGTCGGGAATCTTTCGGTTGATTTCCGTAACGGCATAGACGTCATGACCACCGAAACGGCATGCTGGAGCTCCGTCTGGAAAACCGACGAAAAGGTGCGGGACTATCTTGAGGCAAGGGGGAGAAGCGGCGAATACCGGGAGCTTGCGCCTGAGGACGCCGCGTATTACGACGGCCTCCTCCGCGTTGACCTCGACGCCGTTGAACCCTGCATCGCCCTCCCCTTTCATCCCGCCAATGTGTACACCATACGGGAATTCAAGGCGAACGCGAAAGACATACTTGCCGGAACGGAAAAGGAAAACCCGGGGGCGCCGGGCGGAAGCGGTTCCGGAATGAACCTCGTAAACAAAATACGCGGCAAAGACGTGTACGTTGATCAGGGGATCATCGCCGGATGCTCCGGGGGCTCCTTTGAAAACATCATGGCGGCGGCCTCTATCCTCGGCGGGAAGTCAACCGGCCAAGGCGCTTTTTCGTTAAGCGTGTACCCCGAAAGCCAGCCCGTGTTCCTCGAACTTGTAAAGAACGGCGCGGCGGCAAAACTCATGGAAGCCGGAGTAATAATGAGGGAAGCCTTCTGCGGCCCGTGCTTTGGCGCGGGAGACGTTCCGGCAAACGGTGATTTTTCCATACGGCACACCACAAGAAATTTCCCCAGCCGGGAAGGCTCCAAACCGGATGAAGGGCAAACCGCCTCGGTAGCCCTCATGGACGCCCGTTCCATAGCCGCCACCGCCGCCCGCGGCGGAAGGCTCACCGCGGCGGACGAAGCCGTTTTTTCACCGCCCGGCGCGAAATTTTTCTTCAACAGGGGCGTGTACGAAAAAAGAGTTTACAACGGAAGCCGGGGCCCGTCGGGCGGCAGCGGGGAAGAGCGCGCACGGGAAACAGAGCTTGTCTTCGGCCCCAACATAAGGGACTGGCCCTCCTTTTCCCCGCTCCTTTCCCACCTCCTCATCAGGATCGCAAGTTACATCACCGATCCTGTTACCACCACCGACGAACTTATTCCTTCAGGCGAGACCTCCTCATACCGTTCCAATCCCCCGCGCCTTGCCGAATTTACCCTGAGCCGGAGGGACCCGGGCTATGTGCAAAGGGCAAAAGACATACGCCGCATGGAAGAGGACCTGCGGGCAGGAAAAAGAGGCGGCGAAATCGAATTAGTGCTTTCTGCAATAAAGGCGGCAGGGTACAGGGACATTGAAGAAGACAGGATCACCCTGGGAAGCGCCATCTACGCCCGCAAACCCGGCGACGGTTCCGCGCGGGAACAGGCGGCGTCATGCCAGCGGGTGCTCGGCGGCCGGGCGAACCTTGCCCTTGAATACGCCACCAAACGCTACCGCTCCAACCTCATCAACTGGGGAATACTCCCCTTCATCGTGGATGACGAAAGGGTCTTCTCGCCAGGCGATTATGTGTTTTTCCCCGGCGCAAGGGAGTCCCTTCTTGGAGGAGAGGAAACAATGAAAGGAATTGTCTACAGAAAGGAAAAAACCGCCGAAACCGCCTTTCATCTTGGAGAACTTACAAGAGATGAACGGAATATACTCGCCTCCGGCTGCCTCATAAACTACTACGCGAAAGACGGCGCGGCCACCTGAATTTTTTATTTATTGGAGGGACTTATTATGATACTTTTGGAGATGAATCTGTACTCGCAATCGCTGGGTAAAAAAACGGAGGCGGTTATTCTCCTGCCCGCGCATTCCTCGCATGACAGGCCCGTAAAAACCCTGTGGTTTCTTCATGGCATGGGCGACGATCATACCGGATGCCTCCGCAGTTCCCTGCTGGAACTCGAAGCGGAAAAATACGGCGTCGCGGTTGTTTTTCCGAATGCCGATCTCAGTTTTTATCATGACATGGCTTACGGATGTGACTATGCGGCGTGGATTTCAAAAGAGCTTCCTGATATTCTGTCAGGACTGCTGCCCCTGTCAAAAAATCCCAACGACAATTACATTGCCGGCATTTCCATGGGCGCGTACGGCGCGTTTTTAACGGCTTTAACCAGCAGCGAAAAATACCATACCGCCGTCAGTCTCTCAGGTCCCATGCGCATAGACTGGATTTACCAGATATTGACGGACAGGGATATAGCCGGGGCCGCGGGGCTGGAGGACGACGGTAAAAAGAGGGAAGCTTGCAGACTCTATTCGGAAAAAAACCGCATCCCGGAACTTCTTGTCACGGAACTTTGCAAAATGAGCGGAGAGAGAACCATACGCGCTTTCGAAGCCATGTTCGGCGTCCGCCCGGCTCTTCGCTCCGGTCCCTGCGATCTGTTTTTCCTGGCGGAAAAAATCCTCGAAAAAAAACCGGAACTTGCCCTTATGGCCTTTTGCGGCGAACAGGATTACCATTACGAAAGCAACCTGCTGTTCAGGGATTTCGCCGCCCAAAAAGGGCTGAGGTACAGTCTGACCACCGGCAGCGGCGCCCACGTGTGGGATTACTGGAACCGGTATATTCCGGTCATGATGGAAAAGCTGTTTGGGGTTCCCTAAAAACGCACTTCAACGGTTTCGGGAAAAATTCCGGCGAGAGATGCCATTGTTTCCTTTGACGGAGGCTCGAGGCCCGCTCTGAACTCAAGAGCGAGACTTTTAAATTTCCCCTCGCCCAGGCTGTGATACGGAAGGAATTCGACATACGAAAGACAGGAAAGTCCCGAGGCAAACTCCGCTATTTGGAACATGGCTTCCTTATTGTCATTAACGCCCGGAACCAGCGGAACGCGCATACAGTAGCCGCACCGTAAATCGTCAAGATGATGAAAATTCTTTTTTATCGCACGGTTTGAAGCACCCGTAAATTTTTTATGCTGCTCCGCATCCGCGATCTTCATGTCAACAAGAAAAAAATCGGTATAGGGAATAACGGCGTCCAGATGATCCTCCGGTACGCACAGCGCGCTTTCCAGGGCGGTATGCACGCCGTTATCCTTGAGGCGCTCGAGCAGTTTTGCCGCCGCGGCATACTGAAGCAGCGGCTCCCCGCCGGAAACGGTGACCCCTCCGTTCGATTTTTCATAAAAAGGCATGTCCCTTTTGGCGGCTTTTACAATTTCATCGAGCGTCATCATACGCCCGGTCAGGACAAGACTTTCGGAGGGACACGCCTCCGCGCATTTTCCGCAGACCGTACAGCCGTCCCTTTTATACACATGAACGCCGTTTTCACCGATACCGTGCAGGGCAAGCGGACATACGGAAACACAGCTTCCACAGCCTATGCATTTAGCCTCAAAATACTGGATGTCAGGATGTACATTCCACGACTCGGGATTATGGCACCAGAAACAGCGAAGATTGCAGCCCTTAAGAAATACGTTTGTCCGTATACCGGGGCCGTCATGCAGCGACATCCGCTGAATGTCAAAGACACACATGCGATCCGGCTCTGTGCTTCCCGTGGAAGGGATCTCCGGGGCACGGCAGCCGCATGCATGCGGCCCCGGGCCGCCCGGAAACCCCGCCGGGGTTTCCGAATCCTCCCTCATTTCAAATAAGCCTCCGCCGCTTTTTCCATCGCGTCGTTGTAGGCTTCAGGGGTAACGCTCAAGCCGACAAGCGCCTGCAATTGATCTTTGTGAATCTCCGCCATCGCGCTGGGCAGATACTGATCGTACCACAGCTGAATACTGGGCGCCTTTTGAAGCATATCCAGCACCGTTACATTGAGCGGATTGCCCGCGGTGGCGTTTTTTGTAGGCGGAACGCGGCCGACTCCGACTCTGGCCTTCACGGCGGATTCGTCTATCAGAAAACGGATCACCTCAAAGGCCTGGTCGGCATAGGGCGTCATGGAACTGATGCAATAGAAGGTATCGCCGAGGGTTCCAACCATGTTGTTTATATCACCCTTGCCGCCTTCAAGCGCGGGAAAGGGAAACAGTGAAATATCTTCAACCGGAGCCTGGTCATCATAAAAACCCGACACCGCCCAGGCGCCGTCGAGCACCATGCCGCATTCACGGTTGTAGAACATCTGCCGGTGAACGCCCGTTTCGCCGTCAAGGCTGTTGTACCCTTCGCCGAAATAGCCTTTTCTGGCCCATTCCTGCATTTTCCGGCCGGCCCAGAGGAAGGCTTCATCGTTAAAGGTGACGCCGTTTGCCCTGTTCGCGGCATCCGCGAATGTCTGGGGGCCGGCATACCTGTCCACGAGGTACATGTAATAGAACGAAGCGACATATTTTGCCTTGTTCGCAAGCCCGAAAGGAACAACGTTGTTTGCGATCATTTTATCGCAGGCCGCTTCCAGCTCCCCTATGGTTCGGGGAACCCCTATTCCCAGTCTGTCAAATACCGCCGTGTTGTAAAAAATGCCGGCCACCGAACAGTTTTCCACCGGTACGGCCCAGATATCCCCGTTATACGTGGCCTGCGCGATACCGCCATCCATGAAATAATCCTTGTAGTTATTCTGATTCAAATAACGCGTAAGGGGAATAATTTTATCGGCGTTGATATATTCAATCATTCCCCCTCCCGTCCAGGTAACAAATATATCGGGAGCGGTATTTGATCCAAGCGCTACGACAATCTTGGATTTATAATCCTCATTCTGAAGCACGTTTTTGTCTACCCTGTATCCGGGATTCGCGGCCTCAAAGCGCGCCAGACTGTCGGTGATAATACCGTCCACCCCGCTTTCGGTCTGAATCTCCCACAGTGCGATTGTCTTTGTATCCTGTGCGGAAGAAGCGCCGCCGCCTGACTTTGAACATCCCGCAATAGAAAAAACAACGACCAATGCCGGCAGTAAAACAACCGGCCGGCAAAACCATGACCTTTTCATATTCTTCTCCTCTTGTCCTGTAATATTATTATACATACGTATAATACCATTCACAATGTGTATCCTGAGTCTTTAACGCGGTTATGACGCCGTTTCAAAATGACTCCACGCGTCGGCGGGATTCTGAACGCAAAATTTGCCCCCGCTTATTTCCAGGGTAACCCCGGAAACATAAGACGCATAATCGGAAGCAAGAAAAGCTATGCAGTTTCCGACTTCCTCGCAGCGGCCAAAACGCCGCATGGCGATGCTGTTTTTCATGGCTTCGCCGTTTGCTTCAATCAACGGACGGGTAATGCCGGTATCAATAACTCCGGGGGTGTAGGCGCACACACGTATACATAAAGGCGCGAGTTCGGCGGCAAGGACTTTTGTCATGCTGGAGACGGCGGCCTTGCTCGCCGCATAAAGCCCGCTTCCCACCGAAGGCATTATGCCCGCAAAAGAAGCCGCGTTTATCAATACGCCGCCGTTCCGCATTTTCCGCCGCGCTATCCTGCCGCCCAAATACACCGATTTCATATTCACATCCAGCGTCCGGTACCACACATCTTCGGGAGTTTCCACAAGCAGGCATTGCGGATAAACGGCGGCGTTACTCACCCAGATATTTATTTCCCCAAGGTTTTTCTCCACATTATCCGCGAAATTAAAAAGAGCCGCCGAATCGGCTACATCACAGGTTTCTCCGTACACGGAAATGTTTTCTTTTCCAAGCGCGTCACGCGCGTCCGCGAGACGTTTTTCGTTTGTCCCGCAAAAAGCCACTTTGGCGCCGCACAGGCCCAATGCCCTGGCCGCCGCGAAGCCTATACCCGAACTTCCGCCTGTAACAACGGCCGTTTTGCCGGTCAAATCTATTTTCACTTTCAGGCATTCTCTTTCCGGTTTAAAAAAAACCGGCGATCAATGACGGCCCCCTTGTCGGCCGAGGAAGCCACGGCCGAATAGAGTTCCAGATAACCCCGTGGAATTGTTTTTGTTACCTTTACCCAGCCTGAAAAACGGCGTTGTATTTCCTCATCGGACACGTTCAGATTAAGCGTTCCCTCAATGACATCAATGTCTATTCCGTCCCCGTCTTCAACAATGGCAAGGGGCCCTCCTTCGGCGGCCTCAGGCGATATATGGCCGGCGAAACAGCCGTTATTGGTACCTGAAAAACGGCCGTCCGTAATAAGCGCGACCGACTTGTGCAGCCCCATGCCGTAGATGTACTTCATGGCCTTGAACATCTCCCTCATACCCGGCCCGCCCTTGGGGCCCTCGTACCGTATGACAACTACATCGCCCCCCCTGATGTTCCCGCCGAGAATCGCCTCTTCCGCTTCCTCTTCGCTGTTAAACACCCGCGCCTTCCCGCTGAAACGGCGCAGGGCGGGATCTATGGCCCCAGGTTTGCTAATCGCGGTATTCGGGGCAAGATTCCCGTGAAGCACGGCTATTCCCCCCGTGGCGCTGAAAGGATCTTTCCTGGTTTTTATTATTTCGGGATTTTCAGGGTAGCTGAATGTATAAGAGGCGATATTTTCCCCAAGCGTCCGCCCGGTACAGGTCAGCACGCCAAGATCAAGGAGATCCCCAAGCATGCCCATTACACGGGGAATTCCCCCGGCCCGGTGGAAGGCTTCCATATCCCAGGATGCCGCCGGATTTACCCTTGCAATCTGCGGCGTTATTTTATTCAGGGACTCAAATTCCTCAATCACGTTCATGTCAAGACCGGCTTCATTGGCGACGGCGCATAAATGCAGGACGGCGTTTGTCGAACCGCTTATCGCCATAACGACTTTTATGGCGTTTTTAACCGCCTCTTTGACAAGAATTTTACGCGCGCCGGTATTCCCTTCCACAAGCGCGCAGACGGCCCTGCCCGACAAAAAAGCATACCGGAGCCGTTCGGCGTACACCGCCGGAACAAGGGCTTCTCCCGGAAGGGAAAGCCCCAGCGCCTCCGTAACACAGCTCATGGTATTTGCCGTTCCCAGAAACGAACAGGACCCGCAGCCGGGACAGGCGGTATTTTCAAGCGAAACAAATTGATCTTTTGAAATTTTCCCCTTGACATACATGCCCCGGGCTTCTTCTATCGAAGTCAAATCGGATTTTCTGCCGTCAAATTCCGTTCCGCCAAGCATGGGGCCGCCGTGTACCATGACGGCCGGAATATCAAGCCTGGCCGCCGCCATCAGCATTGCCGGGACGATTTTGTCGCAGGAGGCAAGCAGCACAAGCCCGTCAAGTTTATGCGCGCGCGCCATACATTCAACGGAATCGCAGATTATTTCGCGGGAAGGAAGTATGTAATTCATTCCTTCATGCCCCTGGGCAATGCCGTCGCAGGCGGCGGGAACGCCGAATTCAACGGCAGTACCTCCCGCGCTGTATATGCCTTTCTTTACAAATTCGGCCACATTGTTCAGGTTAACATGACCGGGAATAAGGGTATTCCATGAATTGGCAATACCTATGAGGGGTCTTCCATTCAGCTCATAATCGGTGTATCCCATGGATTTGAAAAGCGAACGGTAAAATACGCTGTTTTCGCCTTTCAGGATGTCTTCACTCCTGTATTTCATGTTTAACCCTTTATGGCTCCCGCTATCATCCCCTTGACGAGTTTGTCCTGCCCTACGGCATAGGCGATAATCATCGGAAGCACGGACATAAACAACACGCAAAGAACAAGAGGAACGGAAGAGGAGTACTGGCCCTTGTAATTCCAGACTGCCAGAGGCAGCGTGCGCATTGTCCTTGACTGCATCAAGACAAGGGCAAAACTGAATTCGTTCCACATTGAAATCGCGTCGTAAATCGCCACCGTTACAAGGCCCGAACCGGTCAGCGGAACGATGACATTCGCGAAGACGCCGATTTTACCGCAGCCGTCAATTTCCGCGGCGTCTTCCAGTTCAAGGGGAATCGTCTTCATAAAATTTACCAGAATATAAACGGTAATAGGTATATTAAAGGCGACATAGGGAACAATCAGCCCCTGCAGTTTGTCGTACATTCCCAGAGCCCTCGTTAGGAGGTAGATGGGAATAAGGGTTACGTGCATGGGAATCGCCATGCTGGCGACGAAAAATGAATTGAGGGGCGCCTTAAGGCGGAAACGGAAGCGCGAAAGCGGATAGGCCGCGCACAGGCTTAGAAAGAGCAGCGCCACAAGCGCGACTACCGTTACGACAAGACTGTTTCTGAAGTAGGTAAATATGCCGTCTTTAACTACGCGGACATAATTTGAAAACATGAACTCCCGGGGAAAAGAAAAAAAACCATTTCTTCCGTAATCGGGCTGCGACTTGAATGACGACATAATCATAAGATAAAAAGGCAGAAGGCTGACAAGCGTCCATACAAAGGCAAAAAGACCGGTGATAATATATACGGGCAGCCGCCGGGCTTTGAATTTTTTCATGCTTTTTTACCGTTTTCCTTCATGATTATATTGGAAATAAAAAGAAAGAGCAGTGAAAACAGGACGACGATGATAAACATGCCGGAGGCGATTGAGGACCCGTATCCCATGCGCCTGAAACGGAAGGTCATGCGGTACATATAGGTCGCCATCAGTTCGGAAGACGAATTCGGGCCCCCTTCGGTCATGATGTACACAAGGTCAAAATATTTCAATGAACCTATCATGGAAAGGGTACAGGCCGTCTGTATAGACACCTTTATCATGGGCAGTACAATGCGAAAAAAATACTGTGAAAGCGTGGCGCCGTCTATAAGCGACGCTTCGTAAATTTCGGTATCCATGGCGGATAAAACAGCGCGGTAAAAAAGCATGTAAAAAGGTATCGCCGTCCAGCAGATAACGGTAAACACGCCCATAAGCGACATTGACGGATTGCCAAGAAGATCCACAATACCGCCGCCGAATATCCGTGAAATGGTTGTAAAAATGCCGTTGCGGGGCGAATAAATAAACGTAAAAAGCATTCCGACCGCGGCCGTGGAAAATAACGCGGGGAAATAATACACGACCCTGAGGGGGCCCGAGCGCGGCCCCATTCTGTCCAGCATAAACGCCAGGGCTATCGCTATCGGCTGCTGGATAACAAGAGACATGACAATAATCAAGAGATTGTGCCTGATGGCCCCCGTAAACGACGGGTCCCTCAGCAGCTCCCTCCAGTTCATCATCTCAACGAACCGCTTTACCGGATCTATTCCGTTCCAGTCCCGAAAACTCAGAAAAAACGCGTACCCGACAGAATAATAAATATACACCAGAAGAAGAAAAACCGCCGGCACCAAAAACAGCGCGGAGACAAAAAATATCTCCCGCCGCCGCGCGTTATACAGATTCACGGTTCCTCCTATGCATGATGGCGGTAACGGGCAAGTATGTCATCCTGTATGTCACGATCAAGATCGACAAAATGCGCGGAAAAACCGCCGACCCGCACCAGCACATGCGTGTAACTGTTGGGATCCTTCTGGGCTTTAAGGAGTTCTTCGGGGTCCGAAGAAGAATTCCCCTGGTACATCTGCCCTCCAAGCGACAGAAACGCGGAAAGAAACTGGCCGTTAAGCCGCGAGTTAATCCACGAGGGATCAAAATCCCACATTGACGATCCGCCGCCCGAAAAACGGTGCATCGGGAGCTTGCAGTTTGAAAGTATAGCCGCCGTAACGCCCGCCTTCATGGAATGGCTCGCGGGCGTCGTTCCCTGGGAAACGGCCGTATGCGCAAAAGAACCATCGGCCATTGCGCCGAGGTGCATGGCGCATTTATTTGCCCAGACAAAGGTAAACACCACCGGCTTTACTACGCCGCCAAGCCTGTTTTCATAAGACTCATAAATATCACACATGTCATTGACATACCGTACCGCCAGAGCGTCGGACTCTTCATTGTCCTCTCCGAATTTGGGTATATTCAGCAGCTTCTGCCGCAAGACTTCGCGGCCCTCAAAATTCGATTCCAGCGCGGCAACCATCTCCGGGGCGGAACAGAAACGATCGTCAAAAACCGCCTTTTTTATGCCGTACAAATAATCCGCCGCCGTACCTATGCCCACAGGAGACACGCCGTAGTCGTTGTACCTGGTCCCGCCGTCCGACATGTTCCGCCCCCTCAGCATGCAGTCATTCAGCATGGAACTGGCGTAATACGTGGGCCGGTATATGGCGCTGTACTTGCTCAAAATGTCTATGCAGTCAAAATACTCAAGCAGAATACGGCGGCTTTCGGCAAGAAAATCAGCGTAAAATTCATCCCAGGAACCGCAGTGTTCAAGCCCCCTGTAATGCAGGGAATCATAGGTTTTTCCGTTTACGAGGTCCCTGTTTCCCGTTACGGCAAGTTCAACAAATTTGGGCATGTTAAACCAGCCGCAGAGGAGGAGATCGCTGTTGGCGTTTGAACAGGAAATTTCCATACAGCCGTTTGACGTATAGGAAAGGGCTTCGTGATAAGGAGTTCCCCGGTACGCAAGAGCCCCCGCTATCGCCTTGTCGCTGAGAATCTGCCCCCTGTTTCTGCCCCGTATGAGCCAGTCGGCGGCAAATTCAATAAATCCCTCCGGGGGATCGGCGGGCATTTTGATATATACCAGAAGGCTGGTAATATCCAGCTCCGTTACCGCGTTGGCGAACATATAGGTAAGCGGGCTTACCGCGGGGACCCCGTTTGGATGACTGCCGCCAAGATTAACAGTATCGTTATGTTCCTCATCCATGCAGATACGGCTGTCCAGCTGTATCAAAAGATACCCGCAAAGATCATACGCTTCCTCTTCGGTAATTATTCCAAGCTTAAGATCCTTTTCAAGGTACGGCCACAGGTAATAATCAATCCATCCCGGCCCCCAGGTACCGCTTGCCTCCTGCGTTACGGTAAAATAAACCATATTGATACACTGCACCGCCTCGCGGAAATTTGCCGCGGGATAACGGGGAACGCGGCGGCAGATTTCGGCCTGTTTTTTCATGCCCCTTTTTTCAAGCTCTTCCACATAACGATCGTTATAGCGTACAAGGGCATCCAGCGTAATAATCAAACCGCGGTAAAATTCCCCGGATTTCGGATCTTTTGAACGGGCTAAGCTGCGTTCGGCCAAATCGCGCATGCCCTGCCAGCCCATGTGCAGCACAATTTGAAAGGCATGGGCCTCGTGGCCGTTCCAGAAAGCATCGGCGTGAAGCCCGCACTCTACATAGTCGGAGCGCATATACGGGTATTTTTTTGCCACTTCCTCGTACATGGCTCTATGGGCCAGCCCAAAAAGATACGTGCCGTCGGTGTGCGTTTTTCTGGGATGCTGGCCCGGAACGGTGCCGGGAAGAAATTTCTTGAAATTGTACCGTCCTACTACCACATCATCATCTTCAACATCAATAATCTGATGATCAAATTGATACGCCACAGAACGCGCGGTTCTTTCCCACATGGGTAAATCTTTATAGAGTTCTTCATAAGCGTACTTTGAAGATTCATATATGGGCTGCAAAACGGCGTCTTCGGCGTGCTGCCTTACCCTTTTTTCTTTTTCCAGAACGGTTTGCGATAATTTCATCGTCGTATTTCCCCTTTCGGCGCCATAATTTTTTTCGGGCGGACGGCCGCCTTCTTCCTCGAAAAGGAGCTTAAATGCACTCTTTCCGTTTGTCAAGCATTTTTTTCACAATCCAAAAAACAAGCCTCCAAAAACAAGTCCTGTTTTTGGAGGCTCCCGGAAATTATTTCAGATACCGCCGTGCGGCTTCTTCCATAGCCTGGTTGTACTGTTCAGGCGTAATGGTCAGGCCCACCATGGACTGAAGGGAATCCTTGTGCACTTCGGCCATGGCGCTGGGCAGGTACTGATCGTACCAGAGCTGGGTGCTGGTGCTTGCTTTCAGATACTTGAGGACATCCTCGCTGAGGGGATCGCCCGCACTGGCATTCTTCGTAGGAGGAGTACCGCCGCCTGACACAAACCCTTTTATCGCGGCTTCATCAACAAGATACTGAATAAGCTTAAAGGATTCATCAGGGTACTTCGCCCTTGAATTGATACAATAGAAGGAATCGCCAATGGTACCTACCATGCCGTTTATCGAGCCTCTGCCGCCTTCAACAACGGGGAACGGGAACAGGCCATAATCGTTAATGTTCTGTCCGTCAGACATTAAATTCGCCACAGTCCACGACCCTTCAATCAGCATGGCCGCTTCCTGGTTGTAGAACATCCTGCGGTGTACATCGGCCTCGCCGTCAAGGCTGTTATAGCCTTCGGGGAAATATCCTTTTCGGGCCCATTCCTGCATTTTCCGTGATGCCCAGGTGAACGCCGGATCATTAAACGTCCCGCCATTTATCCGGTTGGCCGCATTCTGGAAAACCTGGGGGCCGCCGTAGCGGTCAACCAGGAGCATATAGTAAAAGGACGCGTGATATTTCGCCTTGTTTGCCAATCCAAAGGGAACAATGCCCGCGGCGCGTATTTTATCACAGTTGGCTTCAAGTTCGGCAAGGGTAGCGGGAATTTTAAGCCCCAGCCTGTCGTATATTTTTTTACTGTACCAGACAAACAGGACGGAAGCGTTCAATCCGGGGGTTGCCCAGACATCGTTCTGATACGTTGCCTGATTTATGCCGCCTTCCATGAAATAATCCTTGTATGCGGGAAGACTTTGATAGGGAGTATTCATATACTTTGTCAGGGGGATGATCAGACTGGATTTGACATATTCGATCATGCCGCCGCCCGTCCATGTCGTAAATATGTCGGGAGCCGTATTGGAACCCAGCGCGATAACAATTTTTGCCTTGTAATCTTCGTTTTGCAGATACGTCTGCTCCACGGCAAAATCGGGATTATCTTTTTCAAACCGGGTTATATTTGCCTTGATATTGTCATCATAAGCCGGAGGAGAGATGACCTTCCAAAATGATATGGTCTTCTTTCCCGACGCGTTTCCATCCTGTCCCGGCCCGGCATAAGCCGACAGGGCAAGCGCTACAAACAATACCGTGCCCAGTATTATGGCCCTGCTTGACTGTTTCATAATTATACCTCTTCTTCTCAAACTTGTACGCAAAAATTGCGCCTCTATCTTTATTCCCGGCAGCTTTCCGGAAACAGGTAGACACATATCTTTATCCATCGTCCCCGAAAACCCGGACGGGGTTTCGAAGACGTTTTTCATCCTTTCAGCGCGCCCGCCATCATCCCCTGGACCAGTTTGTCCTGGCCTACGGCATAGGCGATAATCATGGGAACCACCGACAGCAGCAGAACACAAAAAATCAGGGGAACGGTTCCCGAATATTGTCCCTTGTAGTTCCACACTGCCATGGGAAGGGTACGCATGGCCGCCGATTGGGTCAGCACCAGCGCAAAGGTGAATTCGTTCCACATGTTAATGGCGTTATAAATCCCCACGGTCACCACGCCCGCGCCGGACAGGGGAACGATTACATTGCTGAATATGCCGACTTTGCCGCAGCCGTCAATTTCAGCGGCGTCTTCCAGTTCCCGGGGAATAGTCTTCATGAAATTAACAAGGATAAATACGGTAATCGGAATATTGAACGCTATATAGGGAATAATAAGCGCGGGATACGTGTCATATATACCCAGCGTACGGGTCAAAAGGTATATGGGAATAAGGGTAACATGCATGGGTATGGCAAGACTTGCCACAAAAAACGACATCATGGGCTTTCGAAGACGGAAATAAAACCGTGAAAGGGGATAACTTACCAGCATGCTGATAACGAGCAGCAGGGTAAGTGAAACCACTACCAGAATGACGCTGTTTTTAAAATAATTGAAGATACCGTCTTTTATGACGGTCCTGTAATTGGAAAACACATAGACCTGGGGAAGGGAGAAAAAGCCGTTTACGGCGTAGTCGTTCTGGGTCTTCAAGGATGTCAGGGCCATTGAATAAAAGGGAAGCAGGCTGATGGCCGCGTAAAACAGCGCGAAAAAACCCGTGACAAGATATAAAAACAAATAACGCGTCCTTGATTTACCGGCAATCATTCTTCATTTTCCCTGAGTATTTTATTGGAAACAAACAGAACCAAAAGCGAAAAAACAACCACTATGATAAACAGCCCCCCCGCGGTAGCCGAACCGTACCCCATCTGGCGGAAACGGAATGTCTGCCTGAACATGTAAGTCGCCATCAATTCGGAAGAAAAACTGGGGCCTCCGTCGGTAATAATGTAGATCAAATCAAAATACTTGAGGGAACCTATTATTGAAAGTGTACAGGCGGTCTGGATTGAAAATTTCAGCGAAGGAAGCATAATGCGGAAGAAATACTGCCCCAGGCTGGCTCCGTCAATTATCGCGGCTTCATAAATGTCGGTGGATATGCCGCTCATCGCCGCCATGTAAAACAAAATATAAAAGGGAATGGCGGTCCAGCTGATTACCGAAAAGACGCTTAAAAGAGAGGTTCCAACCTGAAACATATCCACGGTTACTCTGACAGGAGCGCCCTGCATGACGGTCGCGATTCCGCTCGCCATCGCGGTGAAGATCCCGTCCCGGGGAGAGTAAATGTACGAAAAAAGCACCCCCACCGAAGCGGTTGAAAACAGGGACGGCAGATAGTAAATGACCTTGAGGGGAGTTGATTTCCGGCCCGCCCTTATCAGCATAAAGGCAAGAGCCATGGCAATGGGCTGCTGAACAACAAGCGACCATACCACGATATAAATATTGTGCTTGAACGCCTCAATAAACGCGTTATCCCGAACCAGTTCCTTCCAGTTCATGAGCCCTACAAAATCTTTGACCGGCGCGATGCCGTTCCATTCGTGAAAACTGAGGAAAAACGCGTATCCTACGGAATAATAGATATACACCAGGAGTAAAACAACCGCGGGCAATGAAAAAAAAGCGGTAACAATTCCTGTCTCACGCTTCCGCGCGCCGTATAAATTCATAGCGGCCCCATATTATCCGTCATATTTTACGCGCTGTACGCCCTGTTCGCATAATATTGAGCCTTTCCCAAAACCCGGCCGGTGTTGTGAACAGCTTTTGTTTGGCATTAACGAACCGTGTTCATAGCGTTCGGTAATATCGAACCGCGTTCGTAAAATACGGTAAAAAAACTTTTCACCACATTAAACCCTGCTCATACTCTGTCTTTTGAATTATCATTATTGTAAATACACTTCTTTCATTTGTCAAGTATTTTTTTTGACTCGTATTGAGGGTTTCATATAAAATAAAGCTGTTTTTATCCGATGATGTTTTTAAGCCCCCGGCAGCTTTTTGAGATCCCGTCAAAATGGCTGCTCGAAAATTCTTCCTGCTCTATGATCCACGGGTATGTATCAGGAGGACAAAGGGCGGCAACGCCCGCAAAATCAATTTTTCCCTGGCCTATATAAACATTATCGGGCCCCTCTTTGTCGAGTTCCTTGGCGTGGATCGCGGCAATTCTGCCCGCCGCCGCAAGGGGGGCCAGATACCGGACCGGATCAACAAGGCCGTAGGCAATCCAGAACAGGTCAGGCTCAAATTTCACGGAGGGCATATGTTCAAGCATGATGTCCATGGCATATCTGCCTTCGAATTTTTTAAATTCCTGGTTGTGGTTGTGATACCCGATGGTGATTCCTTCTTTCGCCGCCTTCCCTGCGCAGGATTCAAGAAACTCCGCATCCTCGATGACCTGTTCGGCGGTTTTGCAGTCGGACCAGGGACAAACAATCAGCCTGTAACCAAGGGCTTTTGCGCAGCTTATCTCCGTATCAAGGGCCGTGCGCAAACGATCCATTCCAGCGTGGGTACTTACCGCCTTTAAATGATATGCGGCAAGCAGATCCCCAAGCCCGGCGGGCGATTTTCCGTGATAACCGGCAAACTCAACCCCCTGGTACCCCGCCTTTTCCGTCATTTCCAGGGCATGGGCAAAATCTTCCTCAACTTCTTCCTTAATAGACCACAACTGCAGTGAAATATCCATGTTGTCCTCCGTTATTTCCAGTCAAACAATATCCCCATATACTCGTCCTTATTGTCCCGTACCTTGGTATAAACGTCAAAACAGCCGGCGGGGGAAACAACCTCCGTCAGCAGCGGTTCCAGAACGATTTTCTTTTTGGCAAAAAGATCCATAACCAGCCGCGAATTCCGTTCCAGGGAATGTTTTACAAAGGGAATGCTGTTCACCGGAAACCGCCACTCGTGAGCGCCTTTTAACGTAACATTAAAAGACGCAAGATGCGTCCGGTTGAGGAAGGGCGTGATGTCGGTTTCAAAGGCGCCCCGCGGACTGCCCAGAAAGACAAGTTCGCCGTTTTGGCCGACCCAGTTGACGGCCTCTGCCGCGGCCGCGGGTACTCCCGAGGCTTCAATCAGCGTGGACACCATTCTGCCGCCTGAAAAACGCCGGATCTCTTCCGCCGCGCCGGTGTTTGCCGAATTGATCGCAAGATCCGCCCCGCAGTTCCGGGAAACGGCAAGCCGGCGGTCAGCCACGTCAACGGCGATAACCGTGGCGCCCTGCAATTTTGCAAGCTGCAGGGCCATATTCCCCACCAGACCCTGGCCTGTTACCGCGACAATGTCCCCCCACTCAATATTCGAAACCCGGATCGCCGTCGCCGCAATGGAGGCCATCCGCACAAAGGGAATCCATTTGGGATCAACGTCTCGAGGCGCGTGAAGGAAGATCCCTTCGGCGGGAATCACCTCGTAAAGGGAGTGATTGCCATAACAAAAAACCATGTCGCCCGGGGAAAAACCCTGTACATCCGGGGCGGTTTTTATAATTTCGCCAACGCAGGAATATCCGGGCACTCCCGGCATTTTAAACCAGCTTTCACCGCCCGACAGGCATGCCAGTTCCGTCCCCGTTGATATAATCGAATACTGTTTTTTGAGGATTACATGCCCCGAAGGTACGGAGCAGTCATCAAAGGGTCCGGTTTCGAGCCGGGCTTCCCAGGGCTTTTCAAAGACGATTTTTTTGTTTTCCAACATCACGATGCTCCTTATAAGTTACGCTCAGCCCTTTACGGTACCGGCGGTCATACCCACAATAATTTTTTTGTAAAACAGAATATATACTACCATCACCGGGATGAGGGATACCGCCATACCCGCCATAAATTGGGTATACTGCGCCGTATACGCCCCCTGAAAATTCCTGAGGCCAATGGGAATGGTTTTTAGGGCATTGTCCCGGATCAGCACCAGGGCAAAGGGAAATTCATTCCACGTATTCATAAAGGTAAGGATCACCACCGTCGCAAGCACCGGGCGGCACAGGGGCATAATAATGGTGAACATGGTGCGGACCATGGAACTGCCGTCGATTAAGGCAGCCTCTTCCAGTTCAACCGGTATGGAGCCGATAAAACTTTCTATCAAGAATACCGCCATGGGCATACCAAAGGCCATGTACACCGGCAGCAGGGTAAACCGGCTGTTCAACAGCCCCGCCACCCGGTATTCCACAAAAACCGGCACCATAAGGGAATGAACCGGAATAAGCATACCCGCCACAAAAAGGCCGTACACCAGGGTCCGGCCCCTGAAATTATAGCGGGATAAAAAATACGCCGCTATGTATGCGGCAAGCGCTACCAGCACCACGGTAACAACGCAGTTAAACAGGGAGTTGAGGGCATATTCCCCCATGTGTCCCGTCCTGACCGCGTTGATATAATTCGAAATAACCGGTTTTTGGGGCAGGGATATAATATTCAGGGCAAATTCCGCTTCGCTTTTTAATGAAGAATAAAGCATCCACACAAAGGGAAAGACGCTTGCCAGGGAAAAAACAAGCATAAAGCCGTTCAGAATGACGCTTCCGCCCGTCCGCCCTATCCTCGCCGCCGTTTTATTCATATTGTTTTCCCCCAAGGAGTTTTCTGGACCCAAGGGTCAGGATAACGCTCAAGATCAGAATGCCTATGGAGATTGTCGCCCCGTAACTTAACTTCATCCTGTCAAAGGAAATTTTGTACGAATACAGGGCCAATACCTGGCTTGACTTGCCGGGGCCGCCGTTGGTCAAGACCAGGATATGATCAAAAATCTTCATGGTCCCCGAAACGCAAACCATCACCGCCACCTTGAAGGTGTCGTAGATCATGGGAAGGGTAATATACACGGAACGTTGAAGATCGTTACAGCCGTCCAATCCGGCGCATTCCAGTATTTCTTCGGGGATGCTTTTTATGGCCGCCATAAACATGATCATATAAAGACCTATATACTGAAGCACCACCGGAACCGAGGCGGTAATAAGGATCCAGGAAGGATTATCAAGCCAGGGCAGGATAAAGGCATCCAGATGGAGCAGGTGCAGAAAAAAATTGACAAGTCCGTAATCCTTGTTGTACATGAGGGACCAGATAAAACCGATAACCAGCGCCGAGACGGTTACCGGGAAAAAAATAACGGTCCGGTGAAATTCTTTAAACTTTAACGTTCTGGAAATAAGCAGGAACGAAACAACCAGCGCAAGTCCAACCTGCCCCACGGTACAGATGATTACAATGATGAGATTGTTATACGCGGATTTCCAGAATTCCAAATCCCGCGCCAGATCAATATAATTCCCCGGTCCTATGAAATTCATGGTCCTGCCGCCGGTCCAGTTGAAAAAACTGTAAAAAACGGAAATGAAAATGGGGAGAACCGCGTTAGCCAAATAAATAACCATGATGGGGGCAAGGAACAGCACAAACACAAAAGGTTTGGGTTTTGGAAGGGTCCGTCTCATTTTCAGAATCCTTGTTTACAAAACCGGCCGCGGACGGAAAAACATCCGCCGGGGCCGGAATCGGATCATCTACCGGGTCTTGTCAACTTCCGCCTGAATCAATTCAGCATAACGCTGGGGGGTGATTGATCCGATGAGCAGCTCCTGGGTGTTTGAATAAAAGGCGTCCACTATTTGAGGATTAAGCTGTACGTCAAATACCGGCGCGTATTGGGATTCGTTATTCAAGGCAAGCAGATCCCTGTACAGGGGGGAGAGTTTGCTTTCGTCCACATTGCTGGTTTTTGCCGCGGGGAGTCCGCTGTTTTCAACCACAATGTTGGCGTAAGACGGGCCGGTAATATAGTGAACAAGCTGGGCTATGGCTTTGAGTTTTTCCGGCGTGTCGCTGTTCCTTTTGGTGATCACGTATCCCCATCCGGCCGCGGCCTGGTTTATCTTCGCGTATTTGGCGCCGCCCCCTCCCATGGATTCGGGGATCATGGGGAATTGGGCGATCCGCGTCGCGGACAGCACGTCACCGGGCATTTCAGCTATAAAGGTGCCGACGCCCCAGAAACCGTCTACCATCATGGCCGCTTTTTTATTGTAATACACAGTATACATCTGGTGCTGATCAATGGAATTGATGTCGGTATTAAAATACCCTTTTTTCGCCATGTCCTGCAGCAGAGCCGTGGCGGCGACAAACTGCCGGTCCGTAAATTTGGCGCCCCTGTTTTCCCTCAGGCTGTAATACCAGTCAACGCCGGTATAACGGTACACAATGGCGTTAAACAAAAGGGACGGAACCAGCCAGTTGGCCTTGTTACCCTGAACAATAGGAATGTATCCGGCGGCCTTGATCTTGTCCACGGCGGCCGCAAAGGAATCCCAATCCTTCGGGAATTCGGTAATGCCGCATTCCCTGAAAATATCGGCGTTCCAGAAAATGTTGTGGTTGTTTCCCATCTGCATGGGAATGGCGTAGGCCGTGTTCTTGTAGGTAAAATCCTCAAAAACGCCGTTTTTAAAATTCGCTTCCCAGCCGGGGATCAGATCCATTATTTCTTTGGCGGTGTAGATTACCCCGTCGTCGGCAAGCTGGGGAATCATGGTTCCCTTGACCTCGTAAACATCAGGGTATTCCCCCGCGGCAACATAGGTCTTCATTTTGGTTTCATATTCGTCGTGGGGAATTGCCTCGTGGGTTACCTTGACGGCGGGAAAATCCTTTCCGAATTTTTCCGTCATTCCGTAAAAGGCCCTGCTGTTGGCATCCGCGGTGGGATTCGAAAACATTGAAAGGAGGCTTATTCCTCCCCCGGCGCGATCCTTGTTGCCGCCGGCAAAGAGAACCGCCGTTGTCAAAAAAACACAAAAAACAATCAAGAGTTTTTTCATGCTTTGGCTCCTTGTTTGGGGTAAAATAATCTACAGAGAACCTCTGTATATTCGAACCTGTTAACGTTAACATCGTTTTATACCGCCTGTCAACTATTTTTTTTAAAATATCGTATAATTTTCCATGTTTCCGGTGTTTTTTGTTGTTTTTACGGTCAAAATACAGCCTAAAGGCGGCACAATTTAAAACCGGCGTCATTTTCCCGGTGAATTTGTATGTTAACGATAATATATTATCGATTCCCGTATCCATTGACCTTTCCGGGCAAAATATGGGAAAATACACCGAAGAGTAAACAATATGCCAAGAGCCGGCCGTGCCGGGAGGAAGTTGATGTCTAACGCCCGCATACAGGATGTCGCGGCCCACGCCGGTGTCTCCCTGGCTACCATCACCAGGGTAGTCAATAACCGCGAATATGTAGCGCCACAGACGCGGGAACGGGTACAGCAGTCGATCAAGGCGCTGGGATATGTGCCGAACCGTATGGCAAAGGCCCTCAAAAACAGCCGTACCGGAATTATAGGCAATGTGATGCCCCTGGTGGTCGGAAGCATCGTTAACTCCATGATAAGCCAATCCCTCAGAAACACCGCGGCGTCCTATGGTCTTTTGGTGCTCCCCATGTACGCGGAGCCTGATCCCGCCCGGGAAGAACATCTGCTCCAGGAACTTATCGGCCGCATGGTGGAGGGGATCATTTTTACAAACACCGCCTGGGCCGGCAGGAACACAATAAAAGCGGTGATCAGCAATAACATCCCCGTCATCATGGTGGAACGGCCCCTGGACGTTACGGGGGTTGATAAGGTGGTGTGGGATAATATCGCCGGCTCCACCATCGCCGCGTCCCATTTCTTTTCGCAGGGGCACAGGTCTGCCGGTTTTATAGGAAGGCAATTAGGCGCCGAGCGGGACGAAAAGGACCGCCTGGAAGGCTTTGTCGGATATTATCAAAAGGCGGGGATCAAGCTCCGGGGAAAAAACATCCGGCTGGTACCTGAATATGACATCGAACACGGATACCGGGCCATGAAGGACATTATTGCCCAGGGAAGCAAAAACAGGCCCACCGGTTGTTACATCACATCGGACACGCTGTTGTGCGGGGCCCTGCAATGCCTGTACGAGGCGGGAATCCGGGTGCCGGAAGATCTGTCGATAATCAGCCACGATAATACCTATTCCGCCATGTGCAGCCCTCCCATTACCACCGTGGCCATTCCCTACGAAGAAATCGGAAAAACCGCTATCTCCATGTTTTGGGAACGGCGGCAGCAGAACCGCCATTACGACAAAACCGTTACCCTGAGTCCTTTTTTGGTGGATCGCAATTCGGTGCTCCCCCTGAAACCATAAAACCTGCCCGCCCGTTTTTCGCGCCGGAGAGGGGGCGTGCCCGCTTCGTCTTACAAGTGAAAAACACCCCCCAGAAAAGCGCCGATCTCTTCCATGCAGTCTTCGGCCTGGGGCTGTGTGCCTATAAGTTCGGCGAAGGCGTGCGACAGGCCGCGGTAACGGATAACCTTGACGGGAACCCCCGCCGCGGAAAGTTTGCGGGCGTAGGCTTCGCTTTCAAGGCGGAAATAATCAAACTCGCCGTACGCGATAAAAGAAGGGGGAAGTCCTTCAAGCTTCCCGAAATAGGGGGCAAGAAGGGGGCCGCCTGCGCCCAGCACCTTCATTATGGCCGCCGTGCCCGACCTCATAATGGAGATCATGAAACCGGCGGCATGCCGGTGTTCGGCGAGCATGGTGTACTGATCCATGGAAAAATGAAATTCCCCGTCTTCTTTCCCCGCCGGGTTAAGCACGGGGTAAAGCAGCACCTGCGCCTTTACCGCGCCCGGCCCTTCGTCACGATCCCGCATGGCGCAGGCGGCGGCCAGGTTGCCCCCCGCCGAATCGCCGGCCACGCAGATCATGCCGCCGTCGCCGCCGAGGCTTCCGGCGTTTCCGGCAAGCCAGCGGAGCACGCCGTAACAGTCTTCGAGGGCCGCCGGATACGGGTGTTCGGGGGCCAGCCTGTAACCGGCCTGTACACCGACGCAGTCCGTCTTCTCCGTAACCTGTTTGCAGATCTCCTCAACCACGTCGGGACAGCCGGCGGCAAAACCCCCGCCGTGCATGTAGTAAAACACCGGCCTTGGTTTTTCCGGGACGGGAAAAGAACCTGAAACAGGCGGAAAACCCGCGCCGCGAGGGTTTTCCCTGCGGTAAACCCGTATTTCAACCGGCGCGTTCCCGGCATCCACCGTCATGCGGCTTACCCGCACCCCGGAAGCCAGCGGAAGACTCCTTACGCCGTTAAAGTAACGGCGCATCCGGGCGGCGGCTTTTTGGGGGCTTCCGCCGGAAAGAACACGGCGGACAAGGGGAGAGAAGGCAAGGCCGAATTTCCGCACAGGGAAGGGAATCCCCGCAAGAAAGCGCCTGTCAAGCGCACCGGGTCTGGGATCATCGGGAACGGGTTTTTCAAGGATATCAATGCCCCGCTCCCGCACCGTCCGCTCTCCCGCACGTATCGCCTCACACAGGAGGGGATCGTATTTCCTTTCCACTACAAGGTATCGGGCGAATCAAGCGCCGCGGGAAGCTGCATGGTGGTTTCCATGTACCCCATGCTTCTTTTTTTTACATTGATCTCTATAAGGGCGTAACCGTCTTTTTCCATTATACGAAAGCCCCGTATGGAAACAGGATCCTGTTCGGAAAGTCCGGCCTCATCGGCAATAGAACCCCGCACGACTTTTTTTACAAGGTACGAAGATGAAAAGGATCTGACAGAGGCGGGGGCAAGGACAAGGCCAAAGAGGGGCGCGGCAACGCGCTCACGGCTGTCCTTCTTCGCCGCCTCGGCAAGGGGAATGTCGGGACGGGGAACGGTCATCATGACACGGCGGCTGCCGTCCGAGGTTTCAAGCGCCACAAGTTCGCCGGGCCTTGATGAAAAAAGCCTGTCCTGCAGCGCGGGGATAAGCCCGCCCTGGGGGGCGTTTACATTTTCCCCGTTAATTGATCTGATGAAGGTCCCTTCGCTTACCTGATGTTCCCAAGCGGGGGTAAAGGGCGCGGTGTAGATGATCTCCGCGCCGCGCGAAGTCTCGCTTAAGGCAATGCCAAGCCAGGGCCGCTCGGCCTTGCCGCCCCTGAGCATCGCCGGCAGGGCGGCGGCGAGCCGCTCGGCGGGAACGGCGAAATTAAGCCCCTGGTACTGCTCAATACCCGCGAATACTATTCCCACAAGACGGCCGGATGTATCGATCACCGGCCCCCCCGAATTGCCGGGATTCACCGAGGCGTCTATCTGAATCACGTCCCCTATCTGGAGGAAACGCCGGCCCAGCGTGGAAACAATTCCCGATGTAACGGTTTTTTCAAGGCCGCCCGGCGATCCTATCGCCAGAACCGTATCCCCTACTTTGGGAATAACCCGGTCGGCCACCGAAAAAACATACTCAGGCGTTATCTCGGTTTTGATAAGGGCCAGATCCATGGCCTTGTCCCAGCCTATGACCCTGGCGGAAACCCTTGGGCTTGACGGGTCCCCCATGCGAAGGGACATGCGGGAATAGCCTTCGTATGAAGGATCAACTTCACTGGCTATGACATGGTAATTGGTAATAAGAAGCCCCGATGAGTCCACAAAAAAGGCGGAGCCGAGTACGCGGTCGGGAATTCCCCTCCCCCGCTCTATGCGTATGCCGCGGTCAACCAGCACCGTCGCGACACCCTTGATCATTTCCTCCGGCCCGTCGTACCCGGAGGCATATTCCCCAAGCGGGGCGGGAACGGCGCGCCCGGAGGCTTCGGCGGCGGCGCGGAAGAAGGCCGCGGTACGGCGCTGTTTTACCTCCACGGCGTGTTCAAGGAACACAAGGGCGTCCTCAAATTCAAGCGGCTGTAACTCATGGGAACGCACCGCCAAAAGAAAAGCCGCAAGATCGCTGCCTGAGGCAAGGGACTTCTTCGCCTCGGCAAGCATGAAACCGGCTTCCATCCCGGTATTTTCTACCGCCTCCCCAAGGCTCGCAAGGGACCGCGCCAGGGATGCGGCGTCATCCCACTGTTCGGCGCGTATCGCCGCGGTCTGCTTTTCTTTAAGGCCGGCAACCGCCTCGGCTTCAAGCGCTTCCAGTTCCCCGTCATCTTTCCCGTAAACGACACGGTAAATACCGCCAAGATGAATGGCCCGCACGGGATCTTCCGACACATAGCGCCTGATATCCTCCAGCCTGACTTCATTCGTCGGTTTTCTCTGGGGCGAAAGCCGTTCTTCCTGCATCTTGACGGAAAGACAGGAAAAACAGAAAAAAAGAGCGCACGCGCACAAAGAGGCGGCAAAAAGCGCCGCGCGCTTCTGCACGGCCCGGCCCCGGAAGGTTTTTTCCCCGGATATTTTCAAACAAGTCCCTTTCATCTTTATTCTTCCGTTACACTTCCAGCATAATCCCTTATTCCGTCCCCGTCCATATCCCCATAATACCGCCTTTCCCCGCCGGGAAGGTATTCCTCGGCGGCTTCATACAACCCGTCCCCGTTCCAGTCGCTTTCGGCAAATTCAAGTTCCCTTTTCCACTCCAGAAGATCTCCGGTCTCCCCCGGAACATGGGGTAGAAGACGCCTGAAGCGCCGCACCGTCTCCATGCGCCCGTCAAGATCCAGATCGACGCGCTGGAGGAGGGGCCTGCCCTGCTCAAATTCCGTGACGGATACAACGCGGCCGTCAAGCGTTTCAACCGCCCGGCGGGGTATGCCGTGGTCCAGATCAATGCGCTCGTCGGCCCCCCTGAATTCGGCGCTCGGCCTTCTTGCCTGAATCGAAAAGGAAACAAGGGAACGCCGGGAAAGGCGCGGGTATTCCTCTTCATACTCAGGGTAGAGGAGACCTCCCCTCTTCCCGCTTCCGCACAATTCAACAAGGCGAAAGGGGCTGAAAAAAAAATCGAGGGGACGGGGTATGTAGGCAGAGCCTTCAAGTTCGGCGGAAAGCACCGCCGGGAATTTTTCCCATTCGATCCGCGCCTTGATCCTTTCCCCGTCCTGCAAGGGCAGCGGGCCTGTTCCCGGTTCCGGCAGAACCACCTGTTCCGCCCGGACGGGATCCCCTCCGGAAAAAACGGCGGTAAATTCAGGGAGCCTGTCCTGATCGGCGTCATGGCGGTAATGCTGAATTTCGCCCCCGAGGTAACCGGTCCGGCTTTCGTAAAAACCGTCACTGTCGCTGTCTTCTACAATAACACCGGAAAAGGCAAGAAGGTTTCGGTTAAAGTAATCCCTGCCCTCTTCGCTCCGCAAAAGGCCGAAAACCGAAAGGAGGAGATCCTTGTCAAGATCCCCTTCGGCGGCGAAAAGTTCATCCGCCGCGGCAAAATCGCCGATAAGCCCGGCGTTAAGGGCCGCGGGAATTGAGGCGGGAGACGGCCGGGAAGGCGGCGTAAAAAGCGCCCGGTAGGACGCCGCGAGGCGCCCCGCGTCCCCGGCGTCCCGTACAAAGGGGGCGGCAAGAAAGGCCAGTTCGGGATCTTCTTCAAGAAGCAGGGGAAGGCGGCGCAGAACGGCCGTCATAAGCTCCTCATCGCCGGGGGCCGGCATTCCCCGGGCGGCGTATTCAAAAAAAACGCGGACAACGCGGACATTCCGGGGGTAGCGGTCAAGCGCTTCCCGGGCCGCCTCGCGGAAAAGCCCGCCGCCGGGAAGCCCCTTCAGCGCCGAGAGGGCAAGCTCCGTCTCACGTTCCCCGCCGGGATTCCGGGCCAGGACGCGGAGGGCCCCCTCGTAGTTTCTTAACCTTACAAGGGTCTCCGCCTCAAGAAGGCGCGCTTCCGCCGCGCTGCCTTTCTTCCAGAGGTCCGCCGCAAGGGCCCGCCAGAGGGCGTCAAGAACCGCCCCGCAGGGCCGCCCCTCGTGATCGCGGGCCCGCGCAAGAAGCAGCGAAAGATCCGAGGAGACATCGCCGTAATCGGCGGCCCTTTCCAGGGCGGCAAGGGCGGCCCGCCATTCGCCCCGGCTTATCGCGTCTTCGGCCCAGGCGGCGTAACGTCCCGCGGCGGCGGCGTCCCCCGCCGGCTCCGCCTCCCCGGGAACATCCGCGGCCCGGACGGGAGCCGCCGCGAGCGCGGCGCAGAGGAAGAGGGACGCCAAGCCCGCGCGGGCACAAACCGCCATGTTTCCTACCGCCCCGAAAGGGAAGCGTTGTTCTGCTGCGGGGGCATTCCCAGAAGTTCCCGGACCTCGTCATCCGCCATGGTCTCCCTGGCAAGAAGCGCGTCGGCAAGTTTTTCCAGTTTATCCCTGTGCATGGTGAGGTGCCCCTCGGCGGTACTCCTGCCTTTTTCAAGGATGGCCTGCACCGCCTTGTCTATACGCTGGGCGGTGTTTTCGGAATAATCCTTGTGCCTGGCAATTTCCTTGCCAAGGAAGATGGGCTCGTCTTCCTGGCCGTAGGCAATGGGGCCCACGTCCCCGTCCATGCCCCACTCGCAAACCATATGACGGGCCATTTCGGTCGCCTGTTGTATATCCTGTTTGGTACCGGTGGTCGTTTCGTTGTAGAAGAGTTTTTCCGCAGCCCAGCCGCCGTAACAGATCACAATGCGGTCTTCAATCCAGCCGCGGGTACGGCTGTAGCTGTCTTCTTCGGGAAGGGACATGGCCATGCCCAGGGCGCGGCCGTGGGGAACAATGGTTACCTTGTGAAGGGGATCTGCGTTTTCAAGGAAGTAGTGAAGCAGGGCGTGTCCGGCCTCGTGCACGGCGGTCATGCGCCGTTCCTTTTCGGAGATCACCAGCGTCGTTCTTGCCACACCCATGAGTATTTTGTCCCTGGCTTCCTCAAAGTCGGGCATCTGTACCTCGGCCTTGTCCCTGCGGGCGGCGAAAAGGGCGGCCTCGTTTACAAGGTTGGCAATGTCCGCCCCGCTCATCCCCGGCGTCGCCCTGGCTATGCGGGAAAGATCGATGTCCCTGCCCAGGGGAATTTTCGCGGCGTGTATTTTAAGAATGTCCTCGCGTTCCTTTATGTCCGGCATCGCCACCATTACCTGGCGGTCAAAACGGCCGGGACGGAGCAGGGCGGGATCAAGCACGTCGGGCCTGTTGGTGGCGGCCAGAATTATTACCCCGTCTTTGGAATCAAAACCGTCCATTTCCACAAGAAGCTGGTTCAGAGTCTGCTCCCGTTCGTCATGGCCGCCGCCGTAACCCGCGCCCCGGGTCCGGCCCACCGCGTCAAGTTCATCAATAAAAATAATGCAGGGGGCGCTGCGCCTTCCCTGTTCAAAAAGATCACGGACCCTGCTCGCGCCGACCCCGACAAACATCTCGACAAAATCCGAGCCCGACATGTGGAAATACGCCACCCCGGCTTCTCCGGCCACGGCCCGCGCCATAAGGGTCTTTCCCGTGCCGGGCATGCCTACAAGCAGCACCCCTTTGGGTATACGCGCCCCCATCTTGGTGAATTTCTGGGGATTTTTAAGGAAGGCGACAACCTCTTCCAGTTCATACTTGGCGTCCTTCTGGCCGGCCACATCGGAAAAACTGATCTTCTTCCCCTCGTCCTGGTACCGCTTTGCCCGGCTCTTGCCGAACTGAAACGCCTTGTTTCCCGAACCCTGCATGTTCCTGAACATGAACCAGATAAAGCCGATGCCCAGTATCCAGGGAAGCAGTTCGATAAGGATGCGCCAGGGGTTTACGTTCGCGGGGGCCCCGGAAACATGAACGCCTTTTTCCTTTAGAAGATTAAGAAGGCCCGGGTCCTGATAGGGAATAAGGGTCCTGCGCGGGGCAGGGTCCTGACCGGCGGCGCTCCTTAAAAAAATGTCCACTACGCTGTTTTCGTGTATTGTAACGGACTCGACAAGCCCCTGTTCCAGGTAGCCGGTAAAATCCGAATACCGTATTTCACGGACGGACGGGGCGTTTCCCCGGAAAAAATAGAACGCGAAGAGACCCGCCATGGCGATGAAAAAAACCAGTGCGAACCGGTTTGGCCGCCCCGGCGCGCCGGGCCGGGGAGCGGGACGCTGCGTTTTATTCTGATCAGAAAACATGTATACCCCTTTCAGGATGATCCGTTTATAACACCCGTTCGTACCAGCACACGAATGTCGCCCGGCTCCGCGTCCCTGGCAAAGAGAAGTCCTTCACGGCCTATAACGGCCGCGGTTCCAAGAACGTCGGCGGCGCACACAACGCACGCGTTTCCCGCGTCCGAGAGACGGCGCGCCTTTCCCCCTCGCACGGGGAAATCGCCGGGCCACGCATTACGAAGCACGAAGGGAAGGCGGGCAAAAAACACCGCCCCCTCCTTCACCGTTTCCCCTTCCGGAAGGCCCTCCTCAAAGACAAGGAAAGCCGTCCTCGACGCCTTCTTTAGAGTATATAACCCCGGCTCTTTAATCAACAGTGAAAATCCCCTCTCCCCCGTAGCGGCAGGGGAAAGAACGATAAACCCCCGTTCTCTTTTAACCCGGACGTTCTTCCCCAGATCCGCCGCCGTCCCGCCCGCGCAAAAACGTCTTACGCAAAGACGCCGCGCCGAAAAGGCGTTTGTATGCCCGGCAAGCATATCCGCGCCCTGAAACAGGGCTTCTTCCCTTATCATAGGATGCTCCGCGAAAAAGGGAAGCTCCGCCGTTCTGAGGATTCCGCCCGATCTTTCCCAGATTATACGCCTTTCCGCTTCCCCTTCAATAAAGGACGCGGCAAGGGACTGTGTCGTTCCCAGGGCCAGCGCTCCCTTTTCCCAATGGGGAAACAGGCCGTCCAAAAGGGGAACAAGGCGGTTTCGTATCCTGTTGCGGAGAAACCTGCCGTCCCGGTTGGTAGCGTCCGTTCTGAAGGGGATATTCCGCAGGGCAAGGTAGGCTTCAACATCAGAGCGCGTAAGGGAAAGAAGAGGGCGTACAAAGGGAACGGGATCCGCCGTTTTTACAGGCATGGCGGCAAGCCCCCTTGGCCCCGAGCCCCTAAGGAAGCGCATCAGAACCGTTTCAAGAAGATCGTTCCGCGTATGGGCGGTAAGTATGGCCGCCGCGCCCGTGCGGCGGGCCTCCCTTGTGAGTATGCGGCGGCGGTAGAAACGGGCGGCCGCTTCAAGGCCTATTCCCTGCCTTTTCGCCATGCCGGCGATTCTGCCAGGGGGCACGGTAACGACGCGGCAGGGCACGCCCAGTTCCCCGCAGAACTTCGCCACCGCCGCCGCGTCCCCCCGGCTTTCCGGGGGAGGACGGATACCGTGCTCCACATGGACGCAGTAAAGGCGGAAGGCGGAAGGATTCGCCGCAGCCAGCGCAGAGAGCATGGCGGTAGAATCGGCACCGCCTGAAACCGCGGCAAGCAGCGCCGCGCCCGGCGGGAAACCGGCCAGAGAAGCCGAAACGGCCGTTTCAAAACGGGAAACCGGATCTTCCGGGGACAGGCCCCCGTTCACACGAACCTGGCTCCCGGAAATTTACTTTTTCTCGGACGAAGCCGCGGGAGCCCCCGGTGCGGGAGTTCCCGGCGCGGGTGCGGCCCCAGGGGCGCCCGGCGCGGCGGCGGCGGCAGCGGCGGCCGTGTCTTCTTCCTTTACGGCTTCGGCTTTGGCGTACTTCACCAGGGCAACCACCTGATCGGCGCCTGAAATAAGTTTTACCCCTTCGCCCAGGACTATATCCCGCACATGCAGGGACTGGTTCACCTTGAGGGAGGAAATATCCACATCGATGCGCTCGGGAAGATCTTTGGGGAAACATTCCACCTCAATCTCATGAAGGGGAGATTCCAGAATTCCCCCTTCGCGCACCCCGGCGGGAGTCCCGTGAATATGAACGGAAACCCTCGCCCGCAGAAGGCGGCCGCTTTCCACTTCATAAAAATCAACGTGGAGAATACTCCCGTTGACTATGTTCCGCTGGGTATCCTTGACAAAGGCGTCGTAGGATTTCCCTTCCACTTCCACCTTGACGATGGTGCTTTCGGAAACATTCTTGACGCCGTTAAGAAATTCCCGCCCGTCAAGATCTATGGACAACGGCGCGCCCGTCCGCCCGTACAGAACCGCCGGAATACGGCCCGTGCGCCTGATCCTGCGGGCTTCGGCCGATCCTCTGCCCTGCCGGTTTTTTGCCTGCAATACTACCTGACTCATTTATATACCCCTGTTCACTTATTCGGGCCGGCTAAACCCCGCCCTGTCGTTCCGACTTACTGGGACGACAGGGGTCGAACCTGTGCATGCCGGAGCCAAAACCCGGTGGCTTACCACTTGCCTACGTCCCAAAAAAATTCATGTCCGTTGAGCTTGTTCCAAAACCTGGCTGGTTTTGAAACAGCCTCCGTTCCCAAAACCTGCCGGCGGACGGTTCCACACGGCGCGGCAAACGGTTTTAATTCAGAGAACCTCTGGAAACCCGGCCGGGGCTTTCAGAGATTCTCCTTATATTTCCACCGAAGAATCATCCGGCCCGCCGCCGTTGTCGTAGTGCTCCAGAATACGGCTCTGCAATTCAGCCCTGAACTCCGGCTGTATGGGATGGGCCACATCCTTGTATTCCCCGGCCCTGGTCTTGCGGCTTGGCATGGCAATAAAAACGCCGCTTTTTCCTTCAATGATTTTCACATTGTGCACCACAAAGCAGTCGTCAAACGTAACCGTAACGTACGCCCTTAGTTTGCCTTCCCCGGATACTTTCCGGACCCTAATGTCAGTTATCTCCATGGCGCGCTCCTTTTAAACGGGACACATCATCCTGTATTGATTGTACTACCGTCTTCAACCTGCGCGCAAGGAAAATGTTAACCGAATGAAAGGCCATCCTTTCGATAACATTTTCGCCGCTGTTTTCGCTCTTCCTCCATCGGTAAAAATTCCGAAACAGGTGGAACCTGAACCGGACAAGCCGGAAAAATCCGCGCCGGACCTGTCAAGGGCCGAAAGGATCTCCTGGAAAACCGCCCCGCCGCCGTTCTCCCCGCCGTCCCGGAAAACAGGGAGAAAATCGTTCCCCCGCGGCCAGTCCCCTATCGTATTTCCGGCGAACCGGAACCCCCCGGCGCGGGCGGCAAAACCACCGTCCTGTTCCGTTTCCCCCAGGGCCGGGAAAGCCCCCTTTTCCAGCCTCAGGCGGTCCAGGCGGCGGTAGGCGGCGGCGGTATCGCTGGCAAAACCGGGATTTACCAGCACCACGGGCATTCCGGCGGGAAAATCAACCGGCAGAAGGCGCTCCCCCCTGCCGCCCGCCAGCGCCGCGCCGCCCAAAAGAAAAAAAGGAACATCGCTTCCCAGTTTTTCCGCCATTGCGCGAAGCTCTTCGGCCGGAAGACCGGCGCCGGAAAGACGGTCAAGAGCCGCGAGCAGGGCCGCCGCGTCGGAAGAACCGCCTCCAAGGCCCCCGCCCATGGGTACACGCTTGATCACCTTTATATAAAGCCGGCGGCCAAAACCCGTTTTTTCCCTGAACAGGGAAAAAGCCGCGCGCAGAATATTTTTGCCCGCGGGAAGGCGTCCGGCGGCGGGAAGCCCCTCCATCCGCACGCGCGGCGGGCCTTCGCCGTCCAGCAAGAATATCCTGAGAGTGTCCCCAAAGGCAAGCGGTACAAAAAGGCTTTCTATTCCATGATACCCGTCCGCCCGCCTTTCCCCTATACGAAGGTACAGGTTGATCTTGGCGGGAGCCTTAACCGTTAAACCTGACATGCCGTTGTGTTATTATATCAAAAAAGCCGGTTTTGTAAAGATATTATAAAAAACCAGTTGACAGACTCTTAAACTCTCCCTTATGTTCAAGGTAAATACATCCAAGAACGGAGAATACTATGGTGCCTGACGAGTCCATGAATATGTTCGTAACTCCCGTCCCGCAGACGCGGGACGCTGCGTGGTATACGGGCGCGGATAATCTTCCTTTTCCCATTCTTTTCTTCGATGATGAAGAGGATGATGATATTGACGAAGAGGATAACTTCGACGATATGGAAGACGACTTCGAAGACGACTTCGAAGACGATGATTTTGACGACGAAGACGACGATTACGAAGACGAGGAAGAAGATTACGATTACGAAGAGGATGTAGATTACAACGATTTTGACGAATAGCGGCCCGCGCGCGCAGCACCGGTCACAAAACTCGCATGAAATTCCGGCGCGGCGGAAGGGAAAACCCTGTTTCAAACCCGGCCGGGTTTTGGAACAGGCTCAAGCCTCCCTGAAAAGCACCTCCGCGGCGCTCCACAGCCGTTCCAGTTCATAGAAAGAACGGGCCTTGCGGCTCATAAGATGTACAACCAGGGCGCCCATGTCGATAACGCGCCATTCATCGTCTTCCCCGCGGGTTCTTCGGGAACGCCTCAGTATTTCAAGGGCCCGTTCGCGGGAAAAATCGCCGATATGCCGTTCAAGCCCCGAAAGATGGGCGCCGCTTGAAACCGTCGCGATGACAAAAAAATCCGTCCACGCGTCAAGGCGGCTCAGATCCAGCACGATCACATCGGCGCACCGGTGCCCGGCAAGCAGTTTTCCCAAGGCAAGAGCCGTTTCCCTATCCTCCCGTGACATATCTTCCATTGAAGTCCTTTCCGATGATAAGCGTAAAGTCCGACCTGTATTCGAAATTCCGCGTGGGGAGGGCTTCCGGGCCTTCGGGAACCCCGGAAACCGCCGGTTCATACTGTATGTTCGTACAGCGCAGCACGCCGCCGAACGTCTCCGCCATATCGGCGTAGCCTGTTCTGTCTATTATTTCGGTGGCCTCGTAATCGGTTCTGCCGGCATTGCCTATGGAAATGACATCATAGCCAAAACCCCGCAGCAGTTCCGCGGTCCTTCCTGCAAGGCCGTTTTCGGCCGTACCGTTCAGCACTTCCACGGTAAAGACCCGCTCCGAAAGGGAGCCTTCTACCCGCCTTGTAAGGGTTCCCGCGGACTGGCGGACAATCTCCTTGATACGGCTGCCGTTGTAGTGGGGTAAAAGCAGAACCTGGCCCGAAATTTCCCGGAAATTTCCCCCTATGGACTGCACGCCGGTTCTGTCCGTATCTATGGCGGAAAATTCGTCAAAGAGGCGCGCCCTTGCCCGCCGGTTCATGGATGCGGTAAAAGAGCCCCTGAACAACCGGGCGGCGACGGGGTTTTTAAGGGCCCTGTTCGTCTCGCCCAGGCGCTTGAGGAAACCCAGAAAAAAACGCTGCCGGCGGAAAACCACCATTTCACGGTCTTCTCCGGAAAGTTCGTAGGTGATATAGGTCCTGGCCTTGTCGCCGTCCAGCGTTACCTTGCCGGAAGGGAAAAAAACAGGATCGCCGCCGAACCGTTCCACCGGCGAGGGGATCAAGATCTCTACCCCTTCGAGGAGATCCACCACCCTGCCGAGATTTTCCGCGGTGATGATAAAGGAGTACCCTATCTCCACCCCCAAAAGCCCTTCGATTTCTTCCCTGAAAAGGCCGATGTTTTTGGGATCGTAGGCCGTATCGATGCGGTCCACGCGATCGGCGCGCCGTATAATAAGCCCAAGGTCGCCCGGCACGTCGAAGACGGCCGCGCGCTTTGTCGCGGGGTAGAACATCAGCACAAAGGAACAGAGGGGCTTTCCTTCGTTTTCAATCACAAAAAGGGTGTTGATGACCCGGTCCGGGGCAAAGGCCTCCCCAAGCGGATCCGCGCGAAGCGTATACACGGCAAAAGCCGCCCCCGCGGCAAGGATGAGTATGATGACAAAAAGGATGAAAACGCTGGCGTCCGCCTTGTTTCTTCTCAACGGCTGTTCCTCTTTCGTACCGCGTCAAGGAGGCGTACGGTCGCCTCAGAGACATCCAGCCTTCGGGACCTGAGAAAGTCAACGGTACTGCCCAGGACCGCGGCAAAGATCCCGTCAAGCGACTCCCCTCCCCGGCCACAGGCCATGTCCCGCAGGGCGGGATCGGCGTCCCGGGAAACCTCGATTTTGTCGGCTATGTACACCGCCTTTGCCAGAGGCCCCATACCGTCACGGCCTTCCGTATGAAAGGCCACCGCCTCTATAACATCGTCATTATGAATACCAAAACGTTCCCTTAGCAATACCGCCGCGGCCCTGCCGTGGAGCAGGGACGGCTTTTTCCGCTCCAGAGCGGAAATGCCTTCCCCGTCACCTGAGGCCAGCTCCAAAAGCCGCTCGCCGGAAAGGGGTTTTCCAATATCATGGGCCACGCCGGCAAGGTAACCCGCCTGGGGAGGAAGACCGAAACGGCGGCAGAGATCCCAGGCAAGAAGGGCCGTGTTGCGGGAATGGAGGAAACGGCCCGCCGAAAGGCTTTCGCGCGCGGCGTTTTCCACCTTGACGAGGAGATCCTTTGTAACGGCCCCTTCCGCCCGGCCGTCCGTTTTGGGGGAATCCTCACGGCCGGGATTTTCATCCGCCTCCCCTTCTCCCGTGTACCCGTAGAGCCGCCTGTCTTCGATAATCGTCCCCGCGCCTGAGGGAACGAGGCTCCGCCACAGTTTTCCTGTCCGTATACGTTCCCGTACCAGGGCGGAAGAAATGTTCATCACGTCATTGTCAATCTGCCTGAATGGATAGGGAAAGGAATGTTCCCCCACAAGGACGCGCCGGGCAATGATGATGTCCGTCTTTTCAAGAAGATCCTCAAAGGAGCGCCAGGAGGGCAAATCGGCGGCAAGATCGTCGCCCAGTATAAGCCCCGGCTTTCCAGAGGGCCGGTAGCGTTTTTCAATGTCGATGACCGTATCGATAGTATAGGAAACGCCTTCGCGCTTTATTTCGCAGTTATCCAGCGCGAAATCCGGGGAACCGGCAAGGGAAGAGGCAAGCATGTCGAATCTGTCCGGAGCGGCAACCGCCGCGCCGGGCGTTTCCGTCTTGAAAG
Organism: Treponema sp.; assembly: GCA_031266775.1. Lineage (GTDB taxonomy): Bacteria > Spirochaetota > Spirochaetia > Treponematales > Breznakiellaceae > JAIROE01. Next base: position 5,259 of record JAISAQ010000087.1, on the reverse strand, counting down.
GCGAACGGAAGGCGGGAACAAAGATCACGCGGTCATAATCAAGAAAGGAAAGCGCCGCCTCGGCCAGGTAGAGATGCCCCAGATGAACGGGATTAAAACTTCCCCCCAGTATCGCAAACCTCACCCCCGGGCCGCCTTTTCCGCCAGCGCGAACAGTTCTGCGGCAAGCCCGTCTATGCCGTCCCCCGAAAATACGGAAACGCCCCTGACCTGTTCCCCCGGATACGCGGCCGCCAGTTTCACAAGCCGCTCCGCGCTTCCTTCCACATCGGTTTTGGCGCCCAGTATGAGGCGGGGTTTTCCGGTAAGCTCGTGCGAAAACGCGTCAAGTTCGCCCAAAAGCACGCCGAAGGCGGTAAGGAACCTGTCGTCCGAAAGATCGACAAGAAAGGCCAGCGCCGAAGTACGGGAGATGTGTTTTAAAAAACGTATCCCAAGGCCCGCGCCCTGCGAAGCCCCCTCGATAAGGCCGGGAATATCCGCGATGATGATGTCCCTTCCGTCGTCCCCGCCGGCAGACCCGTACGAAAGAACCCCCAGGTTGGGGATCTTTGTCGTGAAGGGATACGGGGCGATTTTTGGACGGGCGTTGGTAAGGCGGTCAAGGAGGCTTGATTTACCGGCGTTGGGAAAGCCCACAAGGCCCACATCGGCCAAAAGCTGAAGCTCCACCATGACGCGGACAGTTTCCCCCTCCCTGCCCGGCAGGGCCGTGCGGGGGGCCCGGTTGACCGAAGACTTGAAGTGAATGTTTCCCCAGCCGCCGTTTCCGCCTTTAAGGAAGCAAAAATCGTCCCCGCCCCGGCCAAAATCCCGTATGATCCTGCCGGTACCGGGATCTTTGAGCACAGCCCCCGGCGGAAGGGGAATTACCGCGTCCGCCCCGTTTTTGCCGTAGCGGCCCCGGCCTTCGCCGTCCCTGCCGTTTTCCGCCTTAAAGGATCGCCGCCGCCTGAGGTGCGAAAGGGTACGGAGGTTGCGGCGCACGGTAAAGATCACGTCCCCGCCCCGGCCGCCGTCCCCGCCGGAAGGCCCCCCCCTGGGGACATATTTCTCCCGGTGAAAAGCCGCGCAGCCATTGCCCCCGTTCCCGGAGGATACTTCTATGACAGCCTCGTCAGCAAATTTATCCACAAAAAAATTTTACCACAAACGGGAGGAAAATTTAAGGGTGGCAAGAATAGAGCTGTTCAATACCTTCAGTTATTGGACAACTTCCGCTTAAAATATAACCACAACGAAGCTCCGGTTCGCCCTCACGGACGGAACGGACTTTTGTTTATGTTTTGTCCGTGTTGGTCTGTGTCTGTCCGAGGTAAAAATTAAACCCTCAACACGGATGAACCGGCGTTTTGTCAGGGCGCTTCTTTGGGGCGGTTTTCCGCGAAGAGGGCCGCCATATAGATGGCGTCTATCATGCTTTCCTCGTTCGCCAGATTCTTCCCGGCAATGTCAAAGGCGGTGCCGTGATCCACCGAAGTCCGTATGATGGGAAGGCCTATGGTGGCGTTAACGCCGCTCATGCGCGAAAAATTCCCCGGCGCGTCCATCCTGAACCCGATGAGCTTGAGCGGGATGTGGCCCTGATCATGGTACATGGCGACTACCACGTCGAAAAGGCCGCCGAGCGCCTTGACAAAAACCGTGTCGGGCGGAACGGGCCCCTCTACGTCAAGGCCCTCCTCCCTGGCCGCCATGACCGCGGGGACAATCGCCTGGGCCTCTTCTTTTCCGAAAAGCCCGTTTTCGGACGCATGGGGATTAAGGCCCGCGACTCCTATGCGCCGGCCCTTTTTTCCCATGAGCGCCATGGAGAGGGAAGCCAGCCGTATTGTGTCAAGCACGCGTTCCTTTGTTATGAGCGCGCAGGCGCGGCGCAGGGAAACATGGGTTGTAACGTGAATTACGTTAAGCCCGCCTGAGCTTCCGGGAATGACACCGCCTCCCGCGGAAAGAAGCATGCCGTACTTTTCCGTTTTGGTATAACGGGCGAAAATTTCGGTGTGGCCGGAAAAACGGCGGCCCGCCATGTTGATCGCTTCCTTGCTGATGGGCCCTGTAACAACGCCGCCGGTGCGCCCCGCCATTGCGTCGGCAATAGCCGAAACCACGTACCGGAAAGACGCCTCGCCCGGTTTGACGCCGGCCCTGCCGTACGGGTAATCGCCCCTTTCAAGGAAGCCCTCGTCAATGTACTCTATGGTTCCCGGTTTTCCCGCCGCCTCCAGGGGGCTTTTTATGGCGCGGAGGACAAAGGATTTTCCCGCGAGCGCGGCGGCGTCTTCCAGAACGGCGCGGTCGCAGTAAAGCACGGGGGACGCCTTTTCAAAAACTTCGGGATGAGAAAGCGCCTTGACGGCGATCTCCGGCCCTATGCCCGCGGGGTCCCCGGCGGTAATTCCCAAAAGAGGAGGCGCGCCTTTGTCCCTTACCACAAGTTGCCTCCGTCGTCAAACGGCCATTCACAGGGCCCTTCAAGCACCTCGAGCCTGTTGTCACGCCGCGCCTCTTCTTCCATCGCTTCCGAAATCAGGATCGTTTCCGTATGCAGGCTGTCGGCAATGCGTATGACGCGGGGACGGGCGGGATCGCATCCCACGCAGGTCCTCAGGGCAAGCTGGACCGCCTCCCTGTCGTTTTCCAGAATGCAGGGAACGCGCACAAAATCAAGGCCGCGCGAAGTGACGGCATTGACATAACTTGCCTCAAAATCGATCTTGTCAAAGAGACGCCGCGTAATCGTGTGGGCCGCGCCCACGCCCATCGCGCTTCCGTGCGTTTCTTCAGTAAGATCGAGGATCACGGTGCGCCGGGCCCTGAGCCCGTTTGAAATATAAGGCGAACAGGGGCCCGCTCCCGTGATGTTCGGGTCCATGCCGTCCCCCGAAATATCCTTGCCAATGCGGTCAACAACAAGCACGTCGGCGCTTTCAAACCGTATAACAGGAAGATGGCTCCTTGCCTCTTCAAGAAGCAGCGGTTCCTTTTCTCCGATTTCATCAGGCCTCATGGCGGTGAACGAAAGGGTTTCACAATAAGCGTTTTCAATGATGCCGAAACCCAGGATTACGGGGGCGTTTTTCAAAATTGTTGCGCCGAAGAGGGGAACCATATGGGCCATGCGGCCAAAGCCCGCGGCATGGCAGACATCGGCCCCTTCGCGTTTTCCAAGCCCTATGGCCATCATCTTCATGATCCCGCTTTCATAGGGGCCGTGAAAATCGGTGTGCGGCTTGATGCGGCCGGCCACGATGATCCCGTCCGCTTCCGCGGCGTTCCTGTCGATGCGGACAACGTCCCCTTCCCCGCTTTCCCCTATGACCACCGTCTCCATGGAAGAAACAATGGGACAGCCGGTGTACGCTTCGGTAACGCCGTAGCTTTCGATAAGGGCCCGCTGGCCTCTGGCAGTGGCGCCCCCGTGGCTCCCCATGGCGGGAACGATGAAGGGGCTTGCCCCTTTTGATTTTACAAAATCGCCGATTGATTTGATGATGAGCGCAATGTTCGCTATGCCCCGGCTTCCGCAGGTAACCGCCACGCGCATGCCTTTCTTTACCGGGTTCCCGAGTTCAGGCCTCGAGAGTTCCGCAAAGACCTCTCCGGGTATTCTTTCCCTTTCAATGCATCCCCTGTCAAAAAGCTGCCTGACTTTGAACATGCGGGGCAGGGCGACTTCGGCAGAGAGATCGCTGATAATTCCCATAGCCTCTACAGGATGACACCGAAAGGCATTTCTGCGCAATATAAGGACATGTGTACCCTGCTTGTTCTGGCCGACGATCTTTCGGGGGCGCTTGACACCGCGGCGGGGGCGGCGAAAAAAGGCATCCCCGTCCGTGTGTACAGTTCCCCTGAATCCGCGGGAGCGGCTTTGGAAAAAGGTCCGGGTGTTCTTGTGATCAACACGGCCACAAGGCACCTGGATCCCGCCCGCGCGCGGGAGGTCCTTGGCGAATGCCTCCGCCGCCTCTCCGGCGTTCCCTTTGTGTACAAAAAGACGGATTCGGCGCTGCGGGGAAACACAGGCGCCGAACTTGAGGAACTCCTCAGGCGGCGCGGGGGGCCCCTTCCCTTCATTCCGGCGTGGCCCCGCATGGGGCGGACAACGGCAGGGGGACGCCAGTTCATTGACGGGACGCCTCTTGATGAAACGGAACTCGCCCGCGACGCGCTTAACCCCGTGCGGCACAGCTTCATCCCCGAAATCATCGCCGAACAATCGAAGCTGCCCGTTTCGCTCGCCGCGCCGCCTTTTTCCGGAACGGAGGCAGGAACGGAAAAATGGTCCGGCATTGTGATCTTCGACGCCCGGACCGAAGGCGATCTTTTTGCCGCGGCGGCCTTTCTCATGGAAAAAGGGCTTCTTGGCGCAAGCGCCGGATGCGCGGGCTTTGCGGAAGCCCTCATGACGGTCCTCCCCTTTCCCCCGGAAAAAGCGCCCGTACCCGCGCGGCCCTTCCCCCGCCGGCCTCTCCTTGTCGTCTCGGGTTCACGGCATACGGCTTCGGCCGCGCAGATTCGTTCCGCCCTTGAAAACGGCGTACCCGGCGCGGCGGCGGGCGGGGAACAGGCGGCTTCTTTTCGGGAAGAGATCACAAGCTGCGCCGGATTTCTCGCGGACAGGGGAATCTGCATAACGGGAACCCGCCTTTCCATGGGCATGGAGAGATCCGGGGAGGAAGGAGACGCGAAAAACGCCGCGCGATCCCTTGCGAAAACCGTCAAGGGGATCATTGAAAAAACAGGCCCCGTACACCTTGCCGTTTTCGGCGGAGACACGCTCCTCTGCCTCATGGAGGCGCTGGGCTACGAGTATCTTGTACCCGAGGAAGAAATAGAAGGCGGCGTCGTGGTTTCCCGCGCGCACGGCCGCCGGGATTCGGTGTATGTCGTCACAAAGGCGGGATCTTTCGGCGGGAAAAACCTCATAGAAAAAATACACGCGCATATGGAGACGGCCCCCCGGCCCGTTTCCCAGTAATTCCGAATTCAGAACAACCACGGACGGCGCGGACCAACACGGACAAACTATAAAACAGCATGTTTTGAAGAAAAAATTTACCGCAAGGTCGAAAAAGTCGAAAAAGGAAGAGAAAAAGGGGATTTGAGAGCAAAAACTTATTTGACTTTTTCTCATTTAGAGTTTATCCTTAAATAACATCGGCTTTACGAAAGGCAATAAAAGCACACGCAAACATAAGCAAACCCAGGTATGAGGACTTCAGTTTCTCGAAACGGACCAGCAGTTTCCGAAAA
>JAISAQ010000076.1 GCA_031266775.1 Treponema sp. | reverse complement strand
TACTTGATTATGTGGGGAATGAAGGCTACCGTCATCATATGAGCGTCGTCCACGGGACCGTGGCGGCCGCGGCCCGGGAAGCCCTTGTCAAATACCTGGATTACGACGTTCATCTCTTTAACTAGGCCGCCGCCAGGAGGGACAGCATGGGAAAAGGAATCGCCGTAGGGGGGAACATTTTTGTCGACTATATCAAGATCATCGAGGCGCTGCCGCCCAAGGGAATGCTTGCCAACATTACCGAAGAACGCATGTCCATAGGAGGATGCGTCAGCAACACGATCATGGATCTTGCGCGCATGGACAAAAGCCTTCCCTTAAAGGCGCTTGGCTGCCTGGGGGAAGATGAACGGGGCAAATTCGTCCTTGGCCTTTTTGAAGAAAACGGCATAGACTGTGGCGGGATCAGGATACGCAAGGGTATTTCAACCGGATACACGGATGTCATGGCCGCGCGCTGTGACAACACGAGAACCTTCTTCAACTACCGGGGTTCCAACAGCCTGTTCGGCATTGAAGATATTGATTTTGACGCGCTTGATGTCAACATCCTCCACATGGGCTACGCGCTGCTTCTGGATCGTTTTGACGGCGAAGATCCCGAATACGGCACCGTCATGGCCCGCGCCCTTGCCGGGGCCAGGGAGCGCGGCATAAAAACCTCTCTCGATGTGGTAAGCGAGGATTCCGACCGCTTTTCCCGCGTCGTCATTCCGTCGCTCAGGCACTGCGACTATCTTGTCATCAACGAGGTGGAAGGCTCCCTCATTGCGGGAATACCGGTGCGCGGCGGCGACGGGAAACTTTCGGAACAGGCGCTACACGGTGTCTGCCAAAAACTCAAGGAACTGGGCGTCGCCGAAAGCGTCGTCCTTCACTGCCCGGAAGGCGGATTCCTGCTTGACAACAGCGGATATTACACAATGCCCGCCCTTAATGTCCCGCGCGATTTTATAAAGGGAACGGTCGGCGCGGGCGACGCGTTTGCCGCGGGAGCGCTGTACGCCTTTTACCAGGGCTGGGAGCCCGAGAAGGTCCTCCGCCTTGCCAATTGTTCGGCGGCCGCAAACCTTTCCAGCGCCGATTCCGTTTCAGGATCAGGGCCGCTGGAAGAACTTTTCGATCTGGGCAGGAAGTACAGCTAAAACCAATTAAAGGAGATTAACGCATGAGCCGGTTAACAGCGCAGATCGTTGACAACAACAAAAAAAACAGCGTACCCGACAGGATCTTTTCTCCCCTTTACGGCGTATCGCTTGCCGATGGTCTTTTTGCCCGTGTTTTCCGTAACAACATCGGCTACCTGAAAAAGGTGGATCTTGACGCCGCGTTGTACTGGTTCAGGAAGAAAGCCGGCAAGGCGGCGCCGGGCAAACCGTACCGCGGCCATTTTGAAGACAACATCAAGGGCCAGACCGCCGGCCTTATTCTCATGGGCGCGGGAAATGTCCTGCGGTGGACGGAGGACAAAGATCTTGAAAAACTGGTCAATACCATTGTCGGCGAAATAAAGGCGTGCGGCGAAGACGACGGGTATCTTATGGCCGTACCAAAAGAACAATTCGGCACACTTGAATACCCGCACTATGTGCGGATCTGGCTGACATACGGGCTCTATGCCGCGGCCCTTGGAGGCAATCCCCATGCAATGGACATGCTGCGCCGCTGGCAGGACTGGTTTAACCGCTGCGACGATCTTCCCGTCATCAAGTATCTAACCCTGTCTTTCCAGGGAGTCGTCTGCAGTCCCTTTGTGTACAATACGCCGGTTGGAAAACCGGAAGACATTGAAAATACAATCCAATACTATGAGGAAGACTGGCGGCTCGGCCAGTTCATCATGCGGGAGCCAAACGCAATCGAGACCCGAAGGCAGCCGGGCGTAGAGCCTCATCCCCACGGTACGGAACTTGAGGCATTTGAAGGCTACCTTGATCTGTACCGCGCAACAGGAAAACATTACTATCTGCGCGCGGTGATGAACGCCTATGACATGTACAGACAGCACTGGCAGCACGCGGGAGGCGGCATTGTCATGTGCGAATTTCTTAACGCCCAGCCGGACAGCAATTGGCTTTCCCCGCCGCGGCCCTACAACGAACTGTGCTGCACATCCTTCTGGATACTGCTCAACCAGCGGCTTCACCGCCTCTTTCCCGGCAAGGAAGAATATGTCAACGAGATGGAAAAATCCCTGTACAATATTGCCATCGCCAATCAGGACGGGGAAGACGGCATACGCTATTTCGCCTGGATTGACAAATACAAACAAAAAAGCGGACTGGTACACTGCTGCTGCGGAGCCGGTACCCGCCTTTTCGGGCTTCTGCCGGAATTCCTTTACAGTATAGGCAGCGATTCGCTTTACATTGACATATACAACGCCTCAACATTCGACTGGGACAGAAACGGAAGCCGCGTCAGGGTGGAAACCGTGACGGATCTTCCTTACGGCGAAAAGGTAAAGATACGCATTGAAGGACAGGGGGGAAAGGCGTTTACCCTCAAATTACGCATTCCCGCCTGGACTGCCGGGCCCGTTACGGTTAACGCGGACGGCGTTACATACAGGGGGGAAAGGGGATCGTACCTTGCCATCGAAAAGGACTGGAACGGAACGCACGAAATCGATTTTACCCTTCCCTTCCGCTGGGTAAAAACCCTGTATCATGGCGCGGAGAATTATTACGATGAACGCGCCGAACCGCCTCTCGGCTATAAACGGTGGGCCTTTGAATACGGCCCCCTCCTCATGGCGGTAACCGGAGTAAACGGGGAAGAATCCGCCCCCGGCAGCGACAATGATCGTATTATTCTTGACAAAGACCCGGAAAAATACCCCGAATGGCTCAAGCCGGACAAAACGGCCCTTCATTTTACCATCGAAGGGTATCCCGGATTGAAGATGCTGCCCTATTTTGAAATAGCCGGTGAGCCCTTCTCGTGCTATCCGTATTTTTATTCCGGGGCGGATGATTAGGGTTGTTCAATAGCGGCGTATATTCTCTTCCTATAATGTTAAAAAGTGATCTATAATGGTATACATGAAGAAATTTTCCGCCGCGGTTTTGGCCGCGGTTCTTGTACTTTACGCGGGTTCCGCCGCCGCGGAGGATATTCCCGCGGATCAGGGGGCCTCTTCCCCCGGAATTCCGGGCTCAGGCGAGGCGTCAGGCGGAACGGATACGGGCGAACCGGGCAGTTCGGCCGGGGCATGGATCATCCCCATACGCGGGGACATCGAGCCCTCCCTCGCGGTCTTTGTACGGCGCGAAGGCCGCAGGGCGGAAGCCGCCGGCGCTCCGGTTATCATCTTTGAAATAGATACCTTCGGGGGACGGGTCGATACGGCCCTGCAAATCTCCTCGTTTATCATGTCGCTGAAAAACACCCGGACCGTCGCATGGGTTACTACCGGGGATGAATCCATGGGGGTAAGCTGGTCGGCGGGGGCGCTCATCGCGCTCTCCTGCGCCGATATTTACATGGCGGCGGGAACCTCCATAGGCGCGGCCGCTCCGGTAACGGCCGGTCCCGGCGGCGCGATGGAGGCGGCCGGGGAAAAAACGGTCTCCGCGGTGCGTTCCCAAATGGCCGCCCTTGCGGAGCGGAACGGCCACCCCGCCGGCATTGCCCTTGCCATGGTCGACATGGACGTGGAGTTATGGGAAGTAAAAGTGGACGGAAACGTGAGGACACTGACCCTTGCCGAACTTGAACGGCTTGAAAGGGAGGCGCTCCCCTCTTCCGTGGAACGCGCGGGGATTATTTCGCCAAAGGGAAAACTCCTTTCCCTTACGGGAAACGAAGCGGTGCGTTACGGCCTTGCGCGGGGCATAGCCGGCGACCGGGAAGCTCTGCTTTTACAGCTGGGGGTTTCCGCCCGGCCGGAAATCAGGCGGCCCGGAGCGGCCGACGGAATCGTCTCGCTCCTTACATCGGGGCCCGTACAGGGTCTCCTTATCCTTTTGGGCATTGTGATGATCTTCCTTGAGATCAACACGCCCGGCTTCGGCATACCCGGCGCCGCCGCCATCATCGCCTTTGCGCTGGTGTTTGGATCGGGGGCCCTTCTTGGACGGGTAGGTTCCGCGGAACTGATACTCTTCCTCCTGGGCGTCGGGCTCCTAGCCGTGGAGATCTTCATCCTTCCCGGTTTCGGTTTCGTCGGCATATCGGGAATAGTCCTCATCGGCCTTTCCCTTGTTCTTTCCATGCAGGACTTCGTAATTCCCCGTACAAACTGGGAATGGGATCTTCTGGGGCGAAACGCCATCGTGGTCGCCGCGGGCCTGGTCGCCTCCGTCGCGGGCATAGCGGTGCTCGCCCTTCTGGGGCCGCGCATCAGGATCTTCGACCGCCTTACTCTGCAGACAAGGATCACCGGAACCGCGGGCGGCCCCGAACCGGAATCGGACAAAGCGCCCATGTCCATAGACGAAAACCGGCCCGGTTACCTGTCGCTTGCCGGTAAAACAGGAAGGGCCGCCACCACGCTCCGGCCTTCAGGCAAGGCCGAAATAGACGGGGAACTGTACAGCGTGGAAGCAGACGGCATTTTCATAGAGCAGGGAAGTCCTGTCCGCGTGGTGCGGGTACAGGGAAATAACGTCATCGTGAAAAAATTATAGGAATAGGAGTTGTTATGAGCGCGTTTGGTTTTGTCATTATTCTTGTTGTGGCGGGCTTTTTTGCCCTGGGGTTTCTTTTCCTCTTTTTCCGCTTCTTCGGGCTGTGGTTCCGGGCGCTGCTTTCGGGGGCCTATGTCGGCATGGGAAAGCTCATCGGCATGTGGCTGCGGCATGTGAATCCGGGCATCATCGTCGATTCACGCATCATGCTGTCCAAGGCAGGCATTGAAGTCGCGTCGGACATGCTTGAAACACATTTCCTCGCGCGGGGCGATGTTATGAAAGTAAGCCGCGCCCTGGTGGCGGCGAACAAGGCCAACATAGAGCTTCCCTTCCAGCGCGCCGCCGCCATAGATCTTGCCGGCCGCGACGTTCTTGACGCGGTAAAAACCAGCGTCAATCCCAAGGTAATAGACTGCCCGGACGCTTCCAAGGGAAAGCACACCATAGACGCGGTCGCCAAGGACGGCATACAGCTCCAGGTCAAGGCGCGGGTAACGGTGCGCGCCAACATTGAACGCCTTGTGGGCGGCGCCACCGAGGAGACCATTATCGCCAGGGTAGGCGAAGGAATCGTTACCACCATAGGTTCATCGGAATCGTACAAGACGGTGCTGGAAAATCCCGACACCATTTCAAAGCGCGTCCTTGAAAAAGGGCTCGATGCGGGAACGGCTTTTGAAATCCTTTCCATCGACATAGCCGATATTGACGTAGGGGCGAATGTCGGGGCCAAACTGCAGGCGGATCAGGCCGAAGCGGACAAGCGGCGTTTCCAGGCCGAGGCCGAAAAACGCAGGGCCGCCGCCCAGGCCCGCGAGCAGGAGATGATAGCCCTTGTTCAGGAAAACCGTGCCAAAGTAGTGCTGGCGGAAGCGGAAATCCCCCTTGCCATTTCCGAAGCCTTCAGAAAAGGAAATCTGGGGATCATGGATTATTACCGCATGAAAAACATACAGGCCGATACGGACATGAGATCGTCCATAGGCGGCACGGCGGGGGGAAAAGCCCCGGACTCAGGCCCGGCCAAATAGAGTCTGTCCATAATGTAGACACATTATGGACTCGGATCGTAGATCCGCGACTTCCTTGAAATTCGCATTTTGCGTACCGTTTTGGTACAAAACGGGAGCAAATGCAAGGTCTATCCGCAAAGTAACCGACTTTGCGGATAGACACTAAATAGGCGGGATACAGTTATGAGAAATTTCATCTTCATTGTTATCGTCGTTATTTACGCGGTGGTATACATAGTGAGGCTTGCGCGAAAGCCGCGGACACCGTCCCGTCCGGCTATGGTGCGGGAAGATCTGTTTGCCGATGAGGATGATGAAGACGACGTTCAGGATCTTCCGTCCGCCCGTCTTCCCTCCCGCGCGGAAGCGTACATGCCGCCCCCCGCGGAAGAATATAGCGTTCCCCCCGCCGAACCCGTTCAGGCGGATTTTGCTCCAATTGAATCCTTTGCCGCGGCGAGCCCCGCCGCGCCTCCGGGAAAAAACGCCGGCCCCGCCTCAAGCGAAGGGATCTTTCAACAGTTTGAAAAAATGCCTCCCCTTGCGCGGGCCGTGGTTCTGTCTGAAATACTGGGACCGCCGAAAGGAACAGCCTCCTGAACCGGAGGCGCGTTTTTAAGCGGAAGTTGTTCAAAATTCCAGTTATTGAACAACTCTATCCTTTCAAGTCCCGGCTCGAGGCAAGAGCCGCATAACCCGGCGGGATATGCGGCCGTGTGCCCAAAGCGCCGGTTCTTTTTTTTACCAGCTGTTTCCGTAGCCGCCGGCACCCCGGTCGCGGCGGGGTTTGTCCATGGCTTCGTTTACCCGAAGCTGGCGGCCCTCAAATTCGCGGCCGTTGGTTCCGGCTATCGCGGCGGAAGCCTCTTCATCGGTGCTCATTTCGATAAAGCCGAATCCCTTGGAGTTGCCGGTGTCACGATCGAAGATGATCTTGGCAGAGGCGACGCTGCCGAAGCCGGCGAAAAGGTTCCGCAGAGCATCCTCGGTAGTGTTGTAAGAAAGGTTGCCGACATACAGTTTTTTGGCCATTGAGAAATTTCCTTCACCCGGATCAAACAGGAGTTTTCGGCGTCCTGTTCATGATTTGGTGCGTCCGGGCACGCTATATTCACGTCTGCATAACCGCAGACGACTCTAATCTCCCTTCGGGTATAAACCCCGAAAAGACAGAAGATGCTTGTAGAACGGTTAAGGAAAGAATGAGACATGCGGAGGGCAAAAGCAGAATCCTTACGACTGATAAAGCGCGGATACAAGATCCGCCGAAATGCAAAATACTCAAACAATTATCCTATTTCCACGTAACATTACAGCAATTTTAGCCTTACGTCAAGTGTTTTTTTCATTGGCGGCAGCTATTTTCCCGAAAACCGCCCTTATGGCGGCGCGTATATCCCCGGCGCTTTTATCCGCCGTAACCTGCGCGCCGGAAGCCGGCTCGGGATCTTCCGCCTGGAGGGCTTCGGACAGGGGAGCCAAAAACGAAGAGAATCCCATATTCCGGGCGGTTTTTACCCGTCCGGAAAGCCGCCTTACGGGCCTTATTTCCCCGGTAAGGGAAAGTTCCCCGGCTATGGCCGTCCCGGCCGGCAGGGGAAGGCCCGTCCGCGCGGAATACACGGCAAAGGCAAGGGCAAGCTCCACTCCCACATCCTGTATACGCATGCCGCCTGAGACATTGACGTACAGATCCTGATCGGAAAGCCTCAGGCCAAGGTGCTTTTCCAGCACGGCGGCGACCCGTGATACCCGTCCTGAATCTATCTTGTCCGAAAAAACCCGGCTCATGGCCCCTTTGGCAGGAACAGTCAGCGCCTGAATTTCCACCAATATGGTCCTGGAACCCTCAAGGACCGCGGCCGTCGCCACCCCCGCGGGCAGGGCCCCTTCCCTGCGGACCAGAAAAAGAAGGCTCGTATCATCCACCGCCTTGAGCCCCTTTTCCCCCATGGTAAAGATCCCCGTCTCGTCAACCGAACCAAAGCGGTTTTTTACCGCGCGGAGAAAGCGGTTGTCCCCGTCGCCGGCCGAAGAGGCGCCTTCAAAATAAAGAACCGTATCCACCATGTGTTCCAGTGTTCTGGGGCCCGAGATGATCCCCTCTTTGGTCACATGAGCGGCGAGGAACAGGACCGCGTCGTGTTCTTTGACCCAGGAGACAAGCTCGAAGGAGCAAAATTTCATCTGATTCACCGTGCCGGGAACCGGCCCCGCTTCGTCGGTTTGAAGGGTCTGAACGGAATCTATCATGACAAGAACGGGCTTTACCGCATCAAGGACCTTCTCTATACCGGCAAGTTTTCCCGAACAGAAGATCTCTATCCTGCCGGTTCCGGCGGCGTCAAGGCCCATGCGGTCCGCCCTCATACGTATCTGCCCCGCCGATTCTTCGCCGGAAACATAAAGAACGCGCCCCTTTGTCTCCGCAAGAGCGGCAATCTGCAAAAGCAGAGTGGACTTGCCTATGCCCGGCTCCCCGCCGACAAGAACCGCCTGACGCCTCATAATGCCGCCGCCCAAAACGAGGTCAAGCTCCCTGATCCCGCTTCCCAGGCGGCTTCCCTCCATGGGATCAACGGAAGAAAGGGGAAAGGACTGGGGAAGGTCTTCCGCCGCCCTGCCGCGCTCCGCCACGGCTTCGGTAAAGGTATTCCATTCACCGCATTCGGGACAGCGGCCCAGCCATTTTGGCTCCTGGCGGCCGCAGGAGCTGCATTTGAAGACCTGCCCTTTCTGTTTTTTCACGGATACATCGTAATATACCCGGGGCAAAAGGCGCAAGGGCGCCTTTTGCCTAAGGAGTTTTGCCCCAAAGCGTCTGTTTACAAAAAAGCGCGCAGTTCGAAGAGGGGCAAAACTCCAGGGCGATTAACATCAAGCTAATAATGTTACCTGTTTGTCGGTTTACTATGCCGCAAATACTTATATAATAAAACATAGAAACCATGCGTATCGTTATAGTAGGCGCGGGCCAGGTTGGGACGCAGCTTGCACGGCGTCTTATACAGGAAAAACACGATGTGTCGCTGATAGAGCAGGACGAGGAACGCGCCCGGCACGCGTCAAGCCGCCTTGACTGCATGGTTATACACGACGAAGGAAACTCCTGGAAGGCGCTTGAGGAGGCGGGCATACTCAGGGCCGAAGCCCTGGTCTGTGTCACCGAATCGGACGAAATCAACATGATCATCTGCAGCCTCGCGTCTTCACACCACAGGGATCTCATCACCATAGCCAGGGTCAAGAACGACGACTATGTACGGCTTAACCGTTCCGGCGAACAGATCATGGGAATAAGCCACTTTGTTCATCCTGACATGGAGGCGTCGCGGTCCGTGCTTGACGCCATTGAGCACGGCGCGCAGGGAAACATTCTTTCTTTCGCCAATACGCCCTATAAAGTAGGTTCCGTCACCATCGGCCCGGGCTGCGCCTTCGACGGGCTTTGCCTGAAGGATTATCATGAAAAAATAACCGGGGAAAGCATGGCGATCCTTGTGGAACGGAACGGCGAATGCATGCTCCCGGCAGGTTCAACGCTGCTTGCGCACGGAGACCGGGTGTACTTTCTTGCCAGGGAAGCGGAAATGGACCACATCTTTAAAATGGCCGGACAGCCGGAAAAAAAGCCCCTGCGGAAGATCGGCATCGCGGGCGGAGGGCGGGTGGGGACGCTTATCGCCGAAGGGCTTCTGGAGCGGAAAGAAGAAGGCGGGCTCCCGTTTTTTTCTTTCTTCAAATCCCTTTTTCCAAAAACCGGCCGCCACATCACGATCATCGAAAAGGACCACCCGCTTTGCAGGGAACTGGCCGCCCGTTTTCCCCTTGCCCTTGTCCTTAACGAAGACATTTCCGATGAAAATTTTGTCGCCGAGGAACGCATAGGGGACCTGGATCTGATCATCGCCGCCACGGAACACCAGGAATTCAACATCATCACGGCAGTGTACCTCAAGTCGCGCGGCGTGACGCGGGTCATTGCCATGGTAACAGGCGCGGGATACGCCGCCATCGCAAGGCAGCTTGGAGTTGACGTGGTGATCCCCGTGAAGCAGGCGGTAGTCGACGCCATTCTTTCGCGCCTTATGGGAAAGGGAGTTACGGGCATACACAGCCTTGTTGACGGCAGCACCAGCATCATCGAGATTGACATTGACAAAACGTCTTCCGCTGTGGGGAAGTCCCTTAAGGAATACAGCCTCCCTGAGGGAAGCCTCCTTATGCTGGCAAGCCGCGGGGAAAGCTCCTTCCTCCCCCGCGGGGATTATGTCATGGAGGGCGGGGACCACATCTTTGTTATTATAAGGAAGGGAAGCGAGGAAGAAATCCGCGGGCTCTTCGGGCCCGGCGCATGAGGCGTATGGCAGTACCGCGCATCCTCGTCCTCTTTCCGGGAACGGCCGCCCTTGCCATGGGGATTCCCCTTGTTATGGCGGCGGTTCTGGGGGAAAAGGAGATGCTGGGAGCGTTCGGTATACCCATGGCGGCCGTCATTGTCCCGGCGCTTTTGGCTGTGTTCCTGACACGGAAACAGCCGCTGCTTCCGGGTGTTCCGGACGGTTTCTTCTTCGTGTTTCTCGCGTGGCTTTTAACCAGTTTCTTCGGGGCCCTCCCCTACCGGCTTTCGGGCGCCGTCTCTTTCTGCGACGCGTTTTTTGAAAGCGCGTGCGGCTTTGCCACGACGGGGGCAACTACCATCGCCGGCGTTGAGGCGCTTCCCCGTTCCCTCCTCCTCTGGCGCAGCCTTACCTGCTGGCTGGGGGGCATGGGAATAGTGCTCCTTTCGGTAGCGCTCATGCCCGCGCCCGGCATAGGGGGTTTCCGGCTTTTGAAGGCTGAAACACCGGGGAGCGACAAGAGAAGCGCGGCCCCGCGCATACGCGCCGCGGTAAAACTCCTCTGTTCCCTGTACTGCGGCCTTACCGCCGTTCTTGTTCTTTTATACCGCGCCGGAGGCATGAGCTGGTTTGACGCCGTATGCCACGGCCTTGCCGTTATTTCGTCGGGAGGCGCAAGCACGAGGAACGGCGGCATCGCCTCGTACCACTCACCCTTCATAGAAGTGATCACCGTCATCTTCATGCTCCTTGCGGGGATAAATTTCAGCCTTTACTGCGGGCTGTTCAGGGGAAAATGGAAAGATCTCCTTGTCAATACCGAATGCCGCGCGTATCTTCTTGTTTTTGTCCTGGCCGCGGGCGCCCTTTCCCTGAGCCTGGTCCCGGTGTACGGCGGGGACGCGCTGCGCTATGGATCTTTTCAGGCGGCGTCGGTTCTTTCCACAACAGGATACGCCATTGCCAATTATGACAACTGGCCCGAATTTTCCCGGGCGCTTATCTTCTGCCTCATGCTCACAGGGGGATGCTCCCTCTCCACGGCGGGCGGCATAAAGGTAATACGCCATGTGATTCTCTTTAAACAGGCGGGAAACGAACTGCGGAAGCTCATTTATTCCGGGGGAATTTTCAGCGTGCGGCTTAACCGGAAAGTGGGCCGCATGGACATAGTCTACGGGACGGCCGCTTTTGTGTTCCTGTACTTCCTTGTGGCTGCCGTTACGGGCCTTGTTGCCGCGGCTTCTGGCACGGACGTTTTTTCCGCATTCAGCGCGGCCCTTGCCGTTACCGGAAACACGGGAACGGGCTTCGGAAAAGCCGGCCCTTCCGGTAATTACGGGGCCTTTCCCGATCATGTCAAATGGCTTTTTTCCTTTGTAACAATAGCCGGGCGGCTGGAACTGTGGACGGTGTTTATCCTCTTTACCCCTGAATACTGGCGGCGGTGAGGGGCCCCGGAACCCCCCGTAAAAGATCCTTGCCGAGGGCTTTTATTTTGGGTATCTTGGTAGAAAGGGCGCTGTACGCGCCTTTCCGCACCATTTCAGCATATATATTTTCATAAAGGAGCGCGCCGCCATGGCACAACACCAGTTTCAGACGGAAGTGAACCAGCTTCTGCACCTTATTATCCATTCGCTCTATTCCAACCGGGAGATCTTTCTCCGCGAGCTTGTCTCAAACGCTTCGGACGCGCTTGACAGGCTCAAATACCTTACCGTGGCGGACGACGCCTACAAATCCATCAGCTTTGATCCCCGCATTGACATTTCCTTTGACAAGGATCAAAAAATCCTCACCGTCGCCGACAACGGCATAGGCATGAACGAACAGGATCTTGTGGATTCCCTTGGGACCATTGCCCGCTCGGGCACCAAGGCCTTTATGGAAAAACTCAGCGCCGGCGCGAAGAAAGATTCCAATCTTATCGGGCAGTTCGGCGTCGGTTTTTATTCGGCCTTCATGGTCGCGGGCAAGATCGAGGTTTGCAGCCGCAGGGCGGGCGAAGAGGCGGCGTGGAAATGGCAGGCCGACATGGGCCCTGCAAGCGAAGGAAAGGAAAGCTACAGCATAGAAAGCGCCGCGCGGGAAAGCCAGGGCACCACGGTGACGCTTCACCTTACCGAAGAAGGGCTTGAATACGCGAACCGCTGGTCCATAGAAGACATCATTAAGCGTTACAGCAATCATGTCGCCTTTCCCATTTATCTTACCTATGAAGAAAAGGAATGGGACGACAAGGGAAAGGAGAAGGGCAGCAAAACAAAAACGGACCGGATCAATTCCGGCACCGCGCTCTGGAGGCGGCCCAGGGCGGAAATCAGCGAAGATGATTACAGGGAATTTTACAAAAACCTCGGGGGGCAATTCGGGCAGGACAGCGAAGATCCCCTCTTCCATGTACATACCAGGGCCGAAGGAACAATAGAATACATCACCCTCTTTTATGTTCCCAAAAAGGCGCCCTTCGACATGTACCACGCCGATTACAAGAGCGGGGTCAAGCTCTATGTCAAGCGGATCTTCATTACCGACGACGACAAGGAACTTCTTCCCACCTGGCTGCGCTTTATCCGCGGCATTATTGATTCCGAAGACCTTCCCCTCAACGTAAGCCGGGAAATACTTCAGCAGAACAAGATCCTCCTTAACATAAGGAACGCCTCGGTAAAAAAACTGCTCGCCGAATTCAAGTCGCTTGCGGACGGCGCGGTTTCAGGCGGGGATGAAGCAAAGGAAAAATGGGAAACCTTTATAAGCCAGTACAACCGCCCGCTTAAAGAGGGGCTCTACCAGGACTTTGCCAACCGGGAAGCGATTGGGGAACTGGTGCGCTTCAAAAGCACCGCCATGGAAGGCAGGACCGGTTTTGCCGGTTACGTTTCCCGCATGAAAAGTGATCAGAAGTACATCTACTATATTACAGGCGGCGACGAAAAAACCCTCCGTTCTTCGCCGCTCCTTGAGGCGTACCGGGCCCGCGACATTGAGGTCCTTATTATGGATGATGAAATAGACGATATCATCATTCCTTCCCTTGGCCGCTACCGGAAACCGGGCGCGGACGGGGCGGATGCCGGAACGGAAAAAAAGCCGGACGAAGCTTCCTTTGAATTCCGCGCGGTAAACCGCGCCGGCGCCGACGAGGAACTGGGCGAAAAGAAAAACAAGGCGGCCGAAAAGGACGCGAAGCCTGTCATTGAAAAGATCAAGAAAGCCCTGGGAGACAGGGTCAAGGATGTAAGGCTCTCGCGCCGTCTGCACGATTCGCCTTCCTGCATCGTTGCCGACGAAAACGATCCGACGCTTCAGATGGCGCAGATGCTCAGGGCAATGGGCCAGACCGAAATGCCCGACGTCAAACCCATCCTTGAAGTAAACGGGGAACACCCCATCACGGCCAAAATAAGAGACACCGAAGACGAAGAAACAATAGCCGACATTTCGGGGATACTCCTTGACCAGGCCCTTCTTGTAGAGGGAATAAAACTAAAGGACCCCGCCGGCTTTATCAAGCGGCTCAACCGGCTGCTTGCGAAGTAGGCGCGGGCAGTGCGGGGCCGTTAACTTTTAACGGCCCCGGAAGTCATGCCGGCAATGAAGTACCGCTGGGCGGCGAGGTAGAGCACCAGAATGGGAAAAGATCCCAGAATGCCCATGGCCATCATCTCGTTCCACTCATAGGCGTGCTGCCCCATAAGCTGCTGGATTCCAATAGGAACGGTCCTCATCTCCGTTGATTTTGTCAGGGTAAGGGCAAAGAGGAATTCATTCCACGAAAGCAGAAAGGTATAGACGCCTGTCGCGACAATGCCGGGAACCGCGTTCGGCACAAGTACGCGCCAGAGGGCGAAAAATGATGAACCGCCGTCAACCATTACGGCCTCGTCCAGTTCTTTGGGCATCGTGTTAAAATATCCTGTCATCATCAGTATGGCATACGGCAGGGTAAAAACCATGTACGTCAGAATCAGCGCAAAATAGGTGTCGTACAGGCGCAGCATTACCACTATGCCAAAATAGGGAATCAAAAGGGTTATGGGCGGGACGGTCTGGGTCGCGATAATAAGCAAATTCAATATCCTTTTGAACCTGAATTTATAGCGGCTGAATGCGAATCCCGACAGAATAGCTATAAACAGCGTCAGCGCCGTTACCGAAACGGCAACAAGATAACTGTTCAAAAAAAACCTGAGCTTGAACGGGCTTGAGAAAATGGATATATACGGCTTGAGCGTAAATACTTTTGGCAAAAGGCGCGGCGGCAGCGAAAAGATTTCGGTGTTTGATTTTAACGAAACAAAAAACATCCACAGCACCGGGAAAAAAGCGTACAAAAGGCCCGCGATCAAGAGAACATAAACAATAAAAACCGTAAGATGCCTGTATTTAATTACCATGATTCAGTCCCTTATTTTCTGATTTCTGACATAGAAGAACGCGACGGCCATTGATATGACAAGAACGATAACGGCGCTCGCGGAAGCAAGGGAAAACTGATATCTGGTGAAAGCGAGTTTGTAGGTATAGGTCCCCAGTACTTCCGTCGCGTGGATGGGGCCGCCGCCTGTGGTCATCCAGACGAGGGCAAAAACCTGCATGGTCCAGATAAAATCAAGCAGGGAAATGCTGATGATAATAGGCGCAAGCTGGGGCACCGTAATGGAAAGAAATTTCCGCACGTCGTTTGCCCCGTCAATGGTCGCCGCTTCGTACAGATCTTCCGGTATGCCCTGCAGACCGGCAAGAAGGCTGACCATATAGAAAGGGTATCCGGCCCAGATATTGACAAACGTCACCGCGTGCAGCGCCGTCCTCGTGGAAGCAAACCATTCAACATTGCCCCTTAAAATCCTTAAAACCTCCAGAATATAATTGACTACGCCGTTCGGGTTAAGGAGAAGCCTCCAGATTATCGCGATAATCGTCGCGGTAAAAACCCAGGGCAGTATGTAAAACACCCTGAAAAGGCTCCGCAGCCAGGGCAGCACCGCCTTTGAATTGAGCAGCATGGCAAAAAGCATGCCTATGACCAGATGAAAAAACACGCTCATCACCGTAAAATAAAACGTGTTTCCCAGGGCCGCTATAAATGTTTCGTCCCGCAGAACCGCGATGTAATTGGCAATTCCCGAAAAAACGGGATTCCTGTTCATTATGACATTGTCAAACAGGGAATACTGAATCACCATAACAATCGGGACCAGCATCAACAGTGTCAAAAGCAGTATCACAGGAAACTGATACGCATACGGAACCACTCCGTTTTTAAGCTGCACGGAATATTTTTTTATTTTCTGTTTTTCCATATCAAATATACATTTCCCGCATTAAAGACGCAGCCTTCGCGCCGGCCGGCTGCGTGACTGGCCTTCTGAAATTCAAGACGGCTGTCCCAAAACCTGCTTTCAGGACAGCCTCATTGGACATGTTTAGTAACCCGGTTGGTTACTAAACATGTCTTGCGGTTTTTCAGGCTAAAGCATGGCTTTAGCCTTACAAAATCGCGTTTTTAAGCGGAAGTTGTTCAATAACTGAAGTTATTGAACAACTCTATTCATCAGAAAACCGCTTCCCATTTCTGCTGGGCCCTGGCGGCCGCCTGCTCCGGCGTCTGTTTGCCGTCAAGCATCAGCTGTATTTCCTCGTCAAATATACGCATAAGCTCTTCGGCAACAGGAAGCCCGGTAAACTCATTGGCGAGATAACCGGATTTGAATATCTCAAAGGCTTTTGCGAAAAGGGGATCAGATTCAACAAAGTCGGGTTTGGCGTTTACGTTTCCCGGAAAGGCATTGGCTATGGAAACCAGTCTGCCGTTTACATCGGCGCTCATAAGGTAGGAAACAAGTTTCCAGGCTTCTTCCTTGTGCCTGCTGGTTTCACTTATCCCTATGCCCCATGCGGCATAAGGCAGCCCGCGCCGGCCGGTGTACCCGTCCGCCGCAGGAAGGGCAGTTATGGTGAAATTAAGATCCTTGTTCCTTTCGCGGATCATGTTGATGTGGGCCAGCGAGGAAATCATCATGCCTATTCTGCCGTTTACAAATTCTTCGACCTTATCCTGCTCCTGTTTGGCAAAGGTTCCGGGGGAAATGAGGCTTTCCTTGTACAGAGATTCGACAAAACGCAGGGCGGAAACGACATCGGCGTTGGTCAGATCGGGCCGGCCGTTCTTCAGCATGCTTTTTCCCGAAGCCCACACCCAGGACATGATGTCATTTTGAACACCGTTGGGCGACTGAAGGGAAAGGGGCAGCACCCAGCCGTACCGGTTCTGCTGGACATTGGTAAGCCTGCGGGCCGCCTGCTGGAATTCGCTCCTGTTCCCCGGAGGATTGGCAATGCCGGCCCCCCGGAAAAGATCCATGTTGATAAACACGGGATACACAAAGGAAGCCACCGGGAACATATAACTCTTTCCGTCGAGCTTTATAATTGCCGCAATCTGGCTCGGGTCAAAGCCGCTTGAGGCGATAAGGCCGTCCATGGCGGTAATGGCCCCCTGTTTTGCCAGATCGTTTACCCAGGCCCCGTCAAGACCGACAACATCGCTTAAGGTTTTAGTTGCGGCTCCCGTAACAATCTGATCCCGGGTATTTGAATACGGACCGCTTATCAGCTTGACCTTGATGCCGGGGTTTTTGGCCTCAAAATCATCCATAATCGCCCTGAATGAACCGGCAGGCAGTTCCGGTTCCCACCACTGAATAAATTCGATGGTCACGCTGCCGCCGGCCCCGTCGGTTTTTCCTGTAGCCCACAGGGACGGCAGAATCAAAAATACTGCCAGCGCCAGAACAAGGATTTTTTTCATACACTTCCTCCAAATAATAAAAATATCGGCCGGTTCCAAAATCCGATATTTGGAACTGCCTCCACAGGACAGGAAAAGACGATCTGTCTTGTTCCATTTCCATTATGTAACCAGTATAGATCAAATTTCTGCAATGTCAAGAAAAAAATCAAACGAACATATAATGATTTCTTTTGTGTTCACTATTGACGGCAGTCCGGGTTCCGGTTATAATGATACATCATGGGTAAAGAGATCGTGCTTGGCCTGGGCGACAACATTGACTATGAAATCCGCTGGGATTCTTCTATAATGGAACAGCTGGTCCGGGAATACGGAATCTCTGCCGGGGAACTTTCAACCGGAAAGGAAATCAAAACCCTGCGGGATCTTCTGGTTTCAATACTCGGATTCATGGAGAAAAACTCGGGCGGCGAGCGTTTTGTGCACAACGCGGAAATAATAGAGGCTTTTTCGGACCGCTTTGAAAAGAAGATCACCCTTGGGGGAACCGCGGTACGGGCCGCCATTGCCATGAAAAAACTCGGGTACAGTTCGGGAGTGCATCTTGTCACCATGAATGAGCATGTAAAGCGGCTGCTTCCCGAAGACTGCGAATGGCTCTGCAGCAGCACTCTGGAAAGCTCCTACCCTCACCTTATCGTTCAATTCCGTGCCGGAGACGCCGTTCACGCGAAGGACATTCATATTGAAACAAGCCGGGCAAACAGGATCATCTATACCAACGATCCCGACAATGCGCGGATGCGCCTTCATCCCGGGCTGGGATCCCTCCTTGAAGACGCGAAGGTATTCCTCATTTCCGGGTTTAACGCCATGAACGATCCGGGCCTTCTAAAGGAGAGACTGGCTGAACTGCGGGAAATCCTGAAAACCATTCCGGAAGATACGGCCGTGTTCTTTGAGGACGGATGTTATCATGTCCCGAAATTAAGCGGCATTGTACGGGAATACCTTCTGCCGTACATCTGCATATACAGCCTCAATGAAGATGAATTTGAAGGATACGCGGGGCGGCCCGTTTCATGGACCTGCGCCGGGGCTGTCACCGGCGCCCTTAAAGATTTGCACGAAATTATTCCCGCCCCTGTTTTTGTCGTACACACCAGACACTGGGCTCTGGCCTATGGGGAAAATCCGGGGAAATATAAAAAAGCGCTGCTGGGAGGGGTAACCATGGCCACATCGCGTTTCCGCTTCGGGGACGACTTTACCAGGGAAGACTACGAAGAAACCGGCAGACTGCCGCCTGAAGAGGAAGGGAAGATATTTGCGGCGGAAATTGAGGAGGCTGCGGGAGGAAAGATATGCTGTGTTCCTTCTTTTCTGGTCTCAGAAAAGAACGTAACTACCATAGGGCTGGGAGATACCTTTGCCGGAGGATTTTTACCGGCATTGATAGGACATGTTTAGTAACCCGGTTGGTTACTGGCTAACCTTCGGTTAGCTTGCATGTCTTGCGATTTTTCAGGCTAAAGCATGGCTTTAGCCTGAAAAATCGCGTTTTTAAGCGGAAGTTGTTCAATAACTGAAGTTATTGAACAACTCTATTCAAAAACATACACGCGCGCTTTGCGGCCCGCGGGGCGGAAAACCGGAAAAAAGCCGGGGTTCCCGTGATATTTTTGCAAGAGGAGTTTATCGATGAGCATTGTTACAAACAAACTGCTGCTGGACAACGCGAAGGCGGGACGCTATGCGGTTGCCGCTTTTAACACAAATAACCTTGAGTACACCCAGGCGATTCTGGCCGCCGCATCGCAGCTGCGCGCCCCGGTAATTGTCAGCGCGGCAAAAAGCGAAGTTGACTACATGGGAGGACACGTCTTTGTGGCCATGGTGCGCGCAATCGCGGAAGATTTACCCATACCCGTGGCAATACATCTGGATCACGGGCCGGATTACGAAGAGGCGGTGCGCTGTCTTAATTACGGGTTTACTTCCATTATGTACGACGGTTCCGCTCATTCCCTTGATACAAATATTTCCGTTACCAGGGAGGTCGTAAGGGCAGCCCGCGTCTGCGGCGTACCGGTTGAAGGCGAAGTCGGCGTTATAGGACAAGCCGCCGACGGGCCGGAAGGGAAAAAAAGCGACATGACGGGAATTGCCGATCCTCTTGAGTGCGAACGGTTTGTAAAGGAAACAGGGATAGACTTTCTTGCCGCGGCCATAGGAAACGCCCACGGGATCTACAAGAGAAAACCCGAATTGCGTTTTGATGTTCTTGAGGAAATCGAGAAAAGAACAGGCGTCCCCCTTGTTCTTCACGGCGGAACAGGCATTCCCGAAGAAGACATCCGCAGGGCCATTACCATGGGGGTCTCCAAGATAAATTTCAGCACCGTTATGCGGAAGGGCTGCATTGAAACCCTGACGGACACCCTTGTCAAAAACCCCGGAGACTGGGATCTGATGAAGCAGCTTTCACCCGCAAAGGAAAAGATGATCGAAATAGCCAGGCAGCACATCATCATGTGCATGAGTGACAACAAGGCCCGGCTTTTTGAATAACATCGTGAAAAACAAGGATTTTACGGAAGAACGGCGCCGTAAAATTGTAGAGTATGTCAACACAAAAAACCGGGCCAACGTGGAAGAGTTGTCCCGGCATTTTGATGTTACAACAACTACGATCCGGCGGGATTTAATCGCGCTTGAAAAAGAGAGCCTTGTCTACCGGGCGCACGGCGGGGCGGTGAAGAGGGAACCGAATTCGATCTGGCAGATGAGTTCGATAAATTCCAGGCTGTCCCAGCATGAGGAAGAAAAAAACAGGATCGCCCAGTATGTAGCCCAGATCATCCACAACGGCGAAAGCATAATGATTGACGGGGGCAGCACTACCACAAAAATCGCACAGGAACTCCGGGGGAAAAAAAACCTTCTTATCGTAACCAACGCCCTTACCATAGGAGAGATGCTTGTCGAGCCGGGCAGCAACAAGGTAATACTGTCCGGGGGAGAACTGCTCAAGGAAACCAACGCCCTTGTCGGCAACGCGGCGGAACATTCCCTTGCCGCCTACCGGACCGACATCTCGATTACCGGCGTTTCCGGGCTCATTCCCGCCGAAGGCTGTTTTTCCGCCATTCCCCAGGAGGCTGAAATAAAAAACATAATGATGCAGAATTCCAGGAAAAGAATTATCGTAACGGACAGTTCCAAAATAGGCGTACACGCGCTTTTTCTCTTCTGCGCCGCCGCCGCCATCGACATGCTGGTTACCGATAAAAACATTAAAAAGAACGACCTTCTGATTCTTAAAAAAAGCGGCATGGAAGTCGTTGCGGTCTAGGTTCCGCGCGCGGGCGGCTTCTGCGCCCGCATGGCGTTGAAGACCGCGATAAGGGCGACGCCGACATCGCCGAAGACCGCGGACCACATGGTGGCAATGCCAAGCGCGCCAAGAACGAGGATCACGGCTTTAACTCCCAGCGCGAAGATGATGTTCTGCCACACTATACAGTGCGTTCTCCTTGCGATGCGGAGCGCGGCCGCGATCTTTGAAGGCTCGTCGGTCATGAGCACTATATCCGCGGCTTCTATGGCGGCGTCCGACCCCGCGCCCATGGCAATGCCTATGTCGCTGCGGGCCAGGGCAGGGGCGTCGTTGATGCCGTCGCCGGCAAAAATAAGCCTCTTCCCGTGTTCTTCGGCCTCGAGCCTTTCAAGCCATTCCACTTTTTGATGCGGAAGAAGTTCCGAATATACTTCGTCAAGGCCAAGCTCCCTGCCTGTTTTTTCACCCTCTATCCTGTTGTCGCCTGTCAGCATGACGATGCGCTTTATTCCCGCCGCGCGGAGATCCGCGACCGCCGCCTTTGAGCCTGGTTTGGGTTCATCGGAAACGGCAATATACCCGGCGTATTTTCCGTCAACGGCAATATGAACAAGCGTACCGCCTTTCGGGCCCTTTAACGCTTTCAGCGTTTCCGCGTCTATTCCCGCCTCCTCCATGAACCGGGTGTTTCCCGCGAAAACCACCCTGCCCGAGACTTCGGCCATGATTCCCTTTCCCGCCGTTTCCCGGCAGGAATGTATTCCGTCCGTTTTTTTCCCGTACGCGTCTACTATTGAACGCGCTACAGGATGGGTGGAATTGCTTTCGGCGGCGGCGGCCACAGAAAGGAGATCTTCATCTTTCCACCCTTCCTGGGGAACAACGGCGGATACGGTAAAGACGCCCCTTGTAAGCGTTCCGGTTTTGTCAAAAACAACCGTATCGGCCTGGGTCAGCGCCTCAAGATAATTTCCCCCTTTTACAAGGATACCCTGGCGCGACGCGCCGCCTATTCCGCCGAAGAAACTCAGGGGAACGGAAATGACAAGGGCGCAGGGACAGGACACGACAAGGAAAACCAGCGCCCGGTGGAGCCACGCGGCAAAGAGCGCGTCCGGAAGAAGAAGGGGCGGCAGAACGGCAAGCAGCGCCGCGGCGGCAACCACCGCCGGCGTGTAGTACCGCGCAAATGTGGTGATGAAATTTTCCACCGGCGCTTTTCGCTGTCCGGCGTTTTCAACCAGCGCGAGTATTTTGGAGACGGTAGATTCACCGAATTCCCTGGTGACCCGTATTTCAAGAAGAGCCGACATGTTGATAGCGCCGGAAAGGACTTCGCCGCCGGGCTCCGCCTCGCGGGGAAGGGATTCTCCTGTCAGCGCGGAAGTATCCAGCGCCGAGCAGCCGCTTGTGACAATGCCGTCAAGGGGTATCCTTTCGCCGGGCCTTACCACAATGAGGGCGCCGGGCTTTACCGTTTCGGGACTTACCTTCCGCAGCCCGTCTCCTTCCCTGAGATTGGCGAATGCGGGACGTATGTCCATAAGGGCGGCAATGGAAGAACGGGATCTGTTTACCGCGAAACGCTGAAAGGCCTCCCCTGCCTGGTAGAAGAGCATTACCGCGACGCCTTCAGGATATTCGCCTATGGCAAAGGCCCCAAGGGAAGCGGCGGCCATAAGAAAATTCTCGTCAAATACGCGGCCGCGCAGAATGTTTTTAAGGGCATGCAGCAGAACGTCCCCGCCTGCAAGGAGGTAAGAGGCGGCAAAGACAGCGAAACGCCAGGGCGGGGGAAAATCAAACACAAGGCCCGCGGTAAAAAGAGCCGCGCCCGTTCCCATGGCCGCCCAAAAAAATGCCAGTTCCGGCACAGGACGGCGCTTCAATTTCGCGTCCATGCCCGCCTTGTCCCCCGGAACCATGATCACAGTACGCTCTATGCCCCTTATCACTTTGACCGCTCCTTTTTTTATCCGCCCGGAATCGGCGTTTTCCTTTACCGTTATGACAAGTTTCCTCGCGGAAAAATTCACCGCGGCGTCATCAACGCCGTCCAGTTTCCGTATTCCCTGTTCTATGCCCGCCGCGCATACCGGACAGCAGAGCCCTTCCAAAACAAACCGCATTTCCATTTCAATTCTCCGCGTTTATTTATCCCGAAAAATGAAACAATTGAACGATTGTCAATCTGTTCAACTGTTTGCCCAAAAAAATAGTGCCGGACAGCGCCGCGGAACAGGACCCCGAAAAAGTCCGCGCAAATAAGACGGGGAAACGTTCCCGGATACAGATCCTTTCATCAGCCTTCGCACACATGAACCAGCCCCTGATTGAAAATCATTCCCACATGATCATCGTCCAGCGAATAATACACTACTTTGCCGTCCCTCCTGTATTTGACCAGCTTTGTCTGCCTCAGCGCCCGCAGCTGATGGGAAATCGCCGACTTGGTCATTCCCAAAAGCGAGGCGATGTCGCAGACGCACATCTCCGAATGCAGGAGAGCGCTGATGATCTTTACCCGCGTTGAGTCCCCGAATACCTTGAAAAGATCGGCCAGGTCAAGGAGGGATTCTTCGTCCGGCATGTTTTTTCTTACCATGGCAACCACGTCTTCGTGAATAACATTACAGTCGCAGCGTTCAGCGTCCAGCGTGATCCGCCCGGCAAAAGCCGTCCTTAAAGCCGTTTTCGTCCGGTTTGGCGCCATAATCCTTCTCCGTTATCAAACAGTTGAATGTCCTCTCAACTGTTAATATACCGCCTTTCCGCGGTGCTGTCAAGTGATTTTTGAACAGCTTCCGCCCGGTAATTCCGAATTCAAAAAAACCACGGACGACGCGGACCAACGCGGACCAACGCGGACAAAATGGACATTTGAGACTATAAGTCCGTCCTGTCCGTGAAGGTCTGTGGTTAAATTCTGAATTGCCGGTTTTTGCCGCCTGTTTCTGTACATTGCCGTCCGTCTGATATACACTGGACATGTTTAGCGGCCGGGATGTAAAGACCGGCAAGGGGGATCCTATGGAAGCGGCGGATATAAAGAGGAGCGGCCTTTCTCCAAAACGGCTTGCGCAGGTGGACGCCTGTCTCAGGCGCATCGTGGATTCAGGGGAGGCCGCGGGCCTTGGCGGGCTTGTCATAAGGCGCGGCGTAACGGCTTACCGGAACAGTTTCGGCATGCAGGATCTTGAAAAGAAGATCCCCATGCAAAACGATTCGATATACCGCATCTATTCCATGACCAAGACCTTTACCGTAACGGCGGCCATGACCCTGTACGAAAAGGGACTCTTTACACTTCACGATCCCATAGACGGCTTTTTGCCGGCGTTCAGGAAACCCAAAGTGGCCCATACGGATGAACGGGGAACAGTTACCATTGTCCCCGCGAAGATCCCCATTACCTTCCGGAACCTCTTTACCATGACGTCGGGCATTCCCTACCCGGGAACGGAAAGTTACTCCGCGCGGATTATGAAGGAGATTGAGGAACAGGCCGGCGGCGACGCCAAAAAGGGGATTGTGTGGGACACCGCCAAAACCGTAGACGCGGCGGCAAAGGCGCCCCTCTGTTTCCATCCGGGAGAGCACTGGCTGTACGGATTTTCCCATGACATACTGGGCCGGCTCATTGAGGTGCTTTCGGGAAAAAAACTGGGCGAATACCTTGACGAAACAATCTTCAAACCGCTTGGGCTTACGGACACGGCCTTTTATGTTCCGCCGGAAAAACAGCCCCGGATCGCGAAGGTTTACAGTCCTACCGAGGCGGGCCTTAAAGAAGTGTCCGGGCTTTCAAGCGACCCGGCGGTGTCCCGGCCCCCCGCCTTTGAAAGCGGCGGGGGCGGCCTTGCCTCTACCCTTGACGATGTCGGACGCTTCGGCTCCATGCTCCTTGGCTTTGGGGCGCTGGACGGGGAACGTATCCTTTCGCGCAAAACCGTTGAGCTTATACGGCAAAACCACGTTCCGCCCGAACTGATACGCAAATTCGGGTTTCCCGCCATGGCGGGTTACGGGTATGGGCTTGGCGTCAGAACCATGCTTGATCCCGCCGCGGCAGGCCTTAACGGCTCCGTTGGGGAATGGGCGTGGGACGGCATGCTGGGCACATGGTACTGCGTTGACCCCGCCGAAGACCTTGTCGCCGTGTTTCTCCTTCAGCGCCTCCCCGGGGCCAACGAAGATCTACCGAGGCGTTTCGCGCAGACGGTGTACGCGGCAATAGACGATTAAGCGCCGGGCGCGGACAGCGTGTCCCGCGCCCGTAGCATTACGGCTATTCCACTTTGAATTTTGATATTTCTCCAACCAGCACATCAATGTTTTCCTTATTCTTTCCACTGATGGTGTTTACATGATTTACCGACACGTTGATCTGATCCGCTCCGGCGGCCATTTCGTTCATTCCGCTCGCGATCTCCTCAGTCGCCATCTCCAGGTTTCTGCTCTCCTGTATTACCTGGCGGCTTCCTTCAAGCATCTCCTGTGAACCGCCCTTGACCATTTGGGTCGCTTCGTTCAACTGGCCGATAGATTCCAATATCTGCTTGCTCCCGGCGTCCTGTTCCTCCATGGCATTACGGATGCTTTCTTCCTGATCGGACACGATTTTAACCCCGCTGTCTATGGCCTCAAACTTGTTGAGTACACTGTCGGTAGATTTGGTGATCTT
This sequence comes from Treponema sp., assembly GCA_031266775.1. GTDB lineage: Bacteria > Spirochaetota > Spirochaetia > Treponematales > Breznakiellaceae > JAIROE01. The sequence continues at coordinate 5,296 of JAISAQ010000076.1, read as the reverse complement.
GTCGATGGAGTCTTTTATTTTCTTCAACACCACCGTAATGGTTTTGGACTGCTCTCCGGAATTCTCCGCCAGTTTCCGTATTTCATCGGCCACCACCGCGAAACCTCTTCCCGCCTCTCCGGCGTGGGCCGCTTCGATGGCGGCGTTCATGGAAAGCAAATTGGTCTGGCTGGCAATGTTTTCCATTACCGCGTTGATCTCCAGGAGCCCCGCGGATTCACGGGCTATTTCCTGAATATCCGCCGCTACTTCCTGGAGGCCCGCGCGGCCCACCTCGGAAGCGTCCGTCAGTTCCCTGACATTGGCGGCGTTTTTAACCAGGGTCTGGGTAACGGACTGGATATTTGCAAGCATTTCCTCAATGGCTGAGGAAGACCGGGAGACGCTGGCGCTCTGCCTGTCCACATGGTTTGAGAGCTTGTCGATGGTGACGATAATCTGTTCCATGGCGGCGTTGGTTTCGGTGATACTGGCCGACTGGTTGATGGCCCGTGTTTTTATACTCTGAATGGTGGCGGTAATCTCGTTGATCGCCGCGGCGGTTTCGGTCATGTTACCGGCAAGATCGTTTCCAATGTCGGAGAGGGCGGAACTTTGATTTTTAATGGCCATGACCAGGTTCTTGATCTTGTCTATCGTGAAATTGATATACCCCACCAGTTCCCCGACTTCATCCTTTGAGCGTATATCAATTTGACGGGTCAGGTCCCCATCGGAGACGTCTTTCAGGATCGTCATGGTCCGCACGATGGGCCGGCTGATGGAACGGGCGATGAAAAAAGCCCCCGCGGTCATGGCAGCGAGCATCGCCGCGCCTATACAAATAATAATGACGAACATCCGGTTAATCGGCGCCATAATATCGGTGTACGAAGCCGCTATCGCCAGACTCCAGGGTTTGGCGGCATTACCCACGCTAAACGGGAACACATAGATCATCATGCCCCCTGCTATGAAATTCAGGGGAGTTCCGGCGGCAACGGCATTGACAAAGTCATTTAAGTGGCCGCCTACAACATCGCTTTCGGTGTCCCGCATATTCTTTCCGTTACGGCTGGGATCAAAGTGGGCTATATTATTGCCGCCTGAACTAAAGACCGCCGCCACGCCGTTCCCAAAAGGTTTTAGACTGTTCACCATCGTCTGAACCCCGGTCAACCGGACATCAATGCCTACAACGCCGACCGTTTCACCCCTGCTGTTTTTGACGGGAGCCACTATACTGGGAGCAAAAAAATTCTTTCCGCCCACCGCATAGAGAATGGGTTCGGTAATCACTTCTTTTCCGGTGGTCATGGCGATGGCGTAAAAATCATTTGTCTCGAATCCCTGAGGCAAGGCTTCCACAAAAGGCCTCCTGTCCGGTCCCAGCGCCCAGACCACCGCAAAGCGCCCGGTACTGTCCGTGCCTGGTGTGTTTGCGTACTGGGCGTCCATACCGTCCAGGATGCCAGGTTTCCATGCGCTGTATATATTGATCGCCTCCGGATGCGCCTCTATATAGCCCCGGAGCATTATGTTGAAAAAATCACGCCGATCTGCGGCGGGCATGGTTTCATACTGGCCCATAGCCTCCGCCATGGTCCGGGCGGTATCCATGTAGATTTCAAAGTAACGCCCCACCTTTTCTCCATTTTCCGCCGCTATACTGAGCGCTCCTTCGTGGGCCAGACGGTCAATCTGGCCACGGGAAAGAGCCATCGTTACTGCCGCTAAAAAACCAATACCAATGATATTCAGCACCGTAAGAATGAGAATGAGCCTCGTACTAATCTTCACAACGTATCTCCCAAGACCCTTTCAAAATTCCAATTTTGAAAGGGCAAACGCATAGGGAACTTCTGGAAATCCCGGCCGGGTTTCCAGAAGTTCCCTATATTTAATGTCTGTCCACAAAGCGCGAACCTTCGGTTCGAAGTTACTTTGCGGACAGCCCCCCCTGCATTTTCTTAGCCTGAAGGCTGCGAAAAAGCGGCCGGCAAGATGTTTTTCCAAAGCCAATTTCAGAACCAGCCGGGTTTTAAAACTGACTTTTTTTATTTTTAACGGATTTTTGGATTCAACCGGCAAGTGCGATACCGCCGGATTTGGCAAGAACTCAGGCAGAGGTCTTGAACCCGGCACTTCATCGGCGCCGGGTTTATTATACTTATAACTTACTTATTTTTTTCCCCTTCCGTCAACATTTTTCCGTGTTTTTTTGGAAAATATTGGAAAATTGCATACGTCCAGGGTGATTTTATAATTGTATCCTGAATATGGCGCCGCTGTTTTTCCCGTTGTTTTCGGCGGTGATGGTTCCGCCGTGGGCATGGATGATGGCAGCACTTATGGTTAATCCTATTCCCGTTCCTCCGGTAGTACGGCTGCGGGATTTATCGGTACGGTAAAAGCGTTCAAATATATGCGGCAAATCTTCTTCCGGTATGCCCATGCCGGTATCGGAGAAACTAACTTCTATCTGGTTATTTTTTTCCGGATTTTCGCTGCCGGCAACAACGCCGCAATCAATTCCTTCAATACCGATAGTTATACTGCCTTTATCCGTATATTTTACCGCGTTTGACAAGAGATTGATAAAAACCTGTTTCAGCCGGTCATAGTCGGCGTTTACCTGACATTCCCGGATGTCCAGATTGATTGCTATTCCCTTCTCAAGCGCCGCGGGTTTCCATTGCTCCGCCGTTATCCGCAGCAGTTTCGCCAGGTCAAAGTCCGATTTATTAAGGGTGATGTTTTCCCATTCGAGGCTGGTGAGGGTATTCAAGTCCTGTACCAATTTTGCAAGCCGTATGATTTCCTCATGGCAGCTTTCAAGATGCTTCCGGTCGGCATGGTATACTCCGTCAATCATGGCCTCAATATCACCCTGCAGACAGGCAAGGGGGGTGCGCAATTCGTGGGCTATGTCGGAGCTAAGCTGTTTTTGACGGCGTTCCCCTTCTTCCAGTTCCGCCGCCAGTTCATTGATTGACCGGGAAAGGTCGGCCAGTTCTTTTGTTTTATACTGTTCGTTTACTCTGATGACAAGCTGTTCCGCCTTTGCGCTGCTGGAATGGACGGCGGCAATACGGCGGGCGGCTTCTTCGGCCCTGAGGATAGGTTTTGCTATGGCCCGGGAAAGTATCATGGAAATAACAATACTCATCAAGGTGAAAAGGGCGGCAGCCATAAGGAGGAGCCGGTTTATGGAAGTCAGGAACCGGGTTTCCGTTTCGCTGTAGAAAAAGGGGCCGTAGGTTTCGATGATCACGGTTCCTACGGTTCTGTGCGCGTATGTAACGGGGAAGGGCTGGGTCTGCATAGTCCCGCCCAGGCGGAATTGTCCTTCCATGCGTTCCGCTATACTGTTTATTACACCCATACATTCCCGCATATCACAGGATCGGGCATCCCACAGGAGATTCCCCTGTTCGTCCTCTACCGTTACGATGTAGCCGTCGTGGACAAAATACATTCCTATTGCTTCTATGGTAACGGTATCGAAACTCCGGCTCATGGGGTTGTATTGCTCCTCAATGGCCTTGACGATTTCCCTGCTTTTTTCAGCAATGTTGTTTTTGACTAATGCGGTAAAGATAACGCCGGTGAAAATATTGATGATAAGAGTCAAGCTCCCCAAGGCAAGGCTGATAAAAATGCCGTAGGTGAGGATTAAGCGGTTTTGGAGGCTTATGCTGAATGTACGCGTGAAACTTCGTTTCTTGAAACTTTGTTTCATGGTTTTCCTCCCGTCTATTTGTCTATCCCAAACCGGTAGCCCATGCCGTAGATCGTTACAATGTATTTAGGCGTTTTGGGGTCGTCTCCGATTTTTGACCGGAGCCGCTTGACGGTACTGTCTACGGAACGGTCAAAACCGTCATAATCACCGCCTTTTACCGTTTCCAGAATTTCTTCCCGGGTAAATATTTTTTCCTGCCGGGACATGAGGAGGGCAAGAATATTGTATTCATCACGGGTCAGGATAATATTTTCACCGTTCCGGCTTGCCTGCCGCTTTTCGGTATCCACCGTTAAATCATCATACACAAGACATTGGGCCGTCAGGCCGCCGCCGCTGTTCCGCCGTAAAGCCGCCTTGACACGGGCCATAAGCTGCCGGGGGCTAAAGGGCTTGGTAACATAATCGTCCGCCCCGATGTTAAGGCCCTGAATAATGCTGTTCTCGTCAACTTTGGCGGTGATCATGATAATCGGAATGTCCGACACCTGCCGGACCTTTTTACAGAATTCCTCCCCGGAAAAGTCCGGGAGCATGAGATCCAGGAGTATGAGGGATACGTGATGTTCCTCGAACAGTTTTATGCCTTCCCTGCCGTTTGCCGCGCAGAGGGCGGTGTAGCCGTTCATTACAAGGTAGGATTTTACCAATTCGAGGATTTTTGGCTCGTCATCCACAATGAGAACCGTTTCTTTTTCCTTCATACAGGCTATTATACCTCAAGATTATGTCAAAATTGTGGCAATTTGGACGGACCGCGCAAGGGATTGGAGGGGTGCGGAGCAGCCACGGCGCGAAGCGCCGGGGCCGGAGCGCGAAAGCGCGGAGCCCCGGAAAGCCCGGTTTCCGGCGCTTCGCGCCGGAAATGCGCCCACATTTTTGCGGGAAATCCGGTTTTTTCTTTGATATGTCATAATTCTGACACAATTTCAGGCTAGATTTTTATAAAACGAGGGGGCTTGAAGGCGGTATGAAAACGCAAACTATCCGTATCGGGGGCATGACCTGTATAAACTGCCAGAACCGGATTGAAAAAAAACTGAAAAGCACCGTTGGCGTAGAGGAAGCGGCGGTACATTTCACTACCGGAACAGCTGCCGTTACCTACAACGCCTCGGTGATTACTTTTAACGAAATTAAGGCGGTTATTGAAAAACTGGACTATACGGTTTTGGAAGAAAAAGAAAAGACTCAGGTTTCACAGGTTATCGGGACGGCGGTGATTATTCTTTCTCTCTATGCGCTTTTGCGGGGTTTGGGGATTAGTACCCTGACTTCGGCCTTCCCGCTGGCTGAGGCGGGGATGGGCTATGGCATGTTATTTGTCATCGGGCTTATTACTTCGGTTCACTGCGCCGCCATGTGCGGGGGGATTAACTTGTCCCAGTGTATTCCTTCCGCCGCCGTTACACCGGAAACCGGAAGCCGGTGGAAGGTGCTGTTTCCTTCAATTCTTTACAACGCGGGCCGGGTCATTTCTTATACTGCCGTGGGCGCTATTGTCGGGGCCCTGGGGCAGGTGGTTACCGTGTCCGGGCGGTTCCGGGGCATCGTGCAGTTGCTGGCGGGGGC
>JAISAQ010000048.1 GCA_031266775.1 Treponema sp. | reverse complement strand
CAGACGAAAAAACAATATGGGAGTTCAGAGATAATCTGGTACAAGCGAATATAATTGGCACTTTGTTTTACCGGTTTACGAAACAGTTAGAGGAAAAGAAAATCATCACCTATAGCGGGAGCATCATAGACGCGACGTTTGTGGAAGCTCCGCGGCAGAGGAACAGGCGGGAGGAAAACAAGGAAATAAAAGAAGGGAAAGTGCCGGAGGAATGGAAGAAGGAGGAAAGCCGGAACAAGATTCGGCAAAAAGACACCGACGGCGCGGTGGGCGAAAAAGAATAATGAGGTACATTATGGATACAAAGACCATATAAAAGCGGACAAGAAAACTAAAATGATAACGAACTATACGGTAACGGACGCGGCGGTGCATGACAGTCAGGAATTAAAAAATCTGGTAGAAGAGGGGAAAGACAAACGGATATACGCGGACAGCGCCTATACGGGGGAAGAAGTACAGGAGTGCATACCTGAGGGGGTACAGAACCGGATACATGAAAAGGGGCATCGGGGACATCGGTTGAGCAAGGGTCAGGAGAGGGAGAACAAGAAGAAGTCGCATATACGGGTGAGGGTAGAACATATATTTGGATATATGACGCAGGCGATGGGAGGGATAACGGTACGATGTATAGGGAAGGCGCGGGCGGCATTTTCGATAGGGCTTATGAACTTAACGTATAACATAAACCGGTATGTATATTTGAGGAGTATGAAATTATGTGTCAGTATATAGGGGCGGTCTGCCCTCAATCCTCCGGCAGGGGGGATATGGGGAGAATAACCGCTAAAAGCAATGAAACAATTTTCAAAATCGATTAAATTATAGAAGTTTTTGAGTTGGGGAAGCGGAAAAAAGTAACAAACCGGAAATAAAACCAAAAGTGAGTTTTTAGAGGTTCCCATATAATTATATCGCCTCCCGCAATAAAAACATATTTGACTCTTTCACTTTTCATATTACCATAGTTACGCTCCAATTCAAACGTGTAATATCTGTTTTCACCCAACACCAAATCATTTTTTGCTATAACAAGCGGCCTCGGATTAACCGTTCCGAAGTAAAAAATAGCATCGTTCGTAACAAAAAAATCAAAATAAGACCACGGCGAAAACCGAACCGCCACACCCTTGACGGGAGCAAATCCCATAGGCGGCGACAACAGGTTGTTTTCCAGCCTTAACCCGTCAACAACAAACTGGGAATACAGAAAAGAATTGACCATTATCAATGTCCCCAAAACAAAAAAACACTTCTTCATCGAATCTCCTCCAAACACAACAAGACAGAATACTGACGCTCTACCAATCATGGAAAGACAGGTATTCCGAAAAATTTATAAATAATATCGGGATTTGTTACAATATCCAGCCCGGTAAGATTGTTTTCTGCCATTTCAGGAAAACATTCAAACAGGTCGTAACTTTTTTCCGGTTCTCCTGAGTCGGTAATTACCAAAATAGAGTAAAGACTTCTTACCATGTGTCCCCCCTTTCGGAAACCATCGGGAATCGTTATGCACCTTCTTATTTCCTTTGGAAAAACAAAACTCGTGAATGGTTTTTTCGAATATCCAATTGAATCGATGTCTTTTATATCAATTATATCAACTTCATAGGGTGATACCGCCATATATTCGTATCGTTCCGGCCGAGAGTCTGTTGGTGAATAATATTTTAAAAGGCTATATATTTTTACAGCCAGCCTGCCATTCCTAATATCCCAAACCCCAAATAGATGCGCCAAATATGCGCCCTCCTCCTTGAACTTGTGCATGTTAAAAACAATTGTAAACAGTTTATTGGGATAAAAATAATAATTACCGGATACATGGCTTTCCAATTCGACCCACCGCCCTAATATCATGGATTCTTTTTCATTTAAACCGTATTGCGTTCTCAGCCCGCCAAATTCATCCCAGAAATATGTGCCCCTCGGATTCAACCCGTCATTATCTTTTTGAAGTTCCTCAAGGGTATACGTTTTTTCATTGTTGCCACAAGACAAGGCAAAAAGAAAAACCAAAAACAAAATATTTAGAAAGACATGTTTCATCTATCTCTCCTTGTCGTATAGTAATGAATATAGTTTGCCAAAAGATATTCCCTGTAAGAATCATACCCCTTGACTTTTTCACTAGAATTCCACTTGTTTGTTCCATACGCCATTGTTGTTATACCCGTATATGTTCCGGCTTGCGCAAGAATGGGCCAGCACGTATCCGGATTCAAATTGAACCCTTGTTCACCTTGAAAGGCCGCCTCCGGGCGATCTGATGCAGTTATCGATGACAGCGTCAGATTACTGTTTCCCACAAATGCTATATGACCGCTTTTGCTGGGATCAGGATTTTTATATATCATAAGTATTAACGCGCCTCCATCCGCCATTTCCTGAATAGCCTGCACGCCCGTAACATTGGTATCGATCTTTTCCAGATTCTGATTTGTCTTGAATTTCTCGAACAGGGCATTTGTATTGTCCCATTCGCTGTCAAAAATACTGCTGTAGACATCCTGACCAAAATATTCCCGTACAACATCACGGAAAAAAGTATTGCATTGGGGCCCGCCTGCGTTTGTCTCATCATATTTCAGCTTCGTCTCCTGTGTCATTATTTCTTCCCAGAACGCAAGAGAATCTTCCCCGGGGTACATTACCAGACTGCCGGTAGTGTCATTTAATTCCGGCATAACCTCTTCTTCGGGTGTGGAAAATACCTCTTTTTGAGAATTACGCAAAAGAGACTTGACCTTTCTCTTAAGCCTGTCAATTCCACTGTCAATTTTTTCAATGATTTCCGATGATTTTCTTTTAAATGAATTCCAGACATTTCCTGCCTGTTCCGCGACTTTTTGAAAAAAACTTGTCTGTTTTTCATTCTGCAATGACACAGGTTCTGCCTCTGCCTCTACCTGGTTTGACAGAAAGCGCGCCTTTATCTCATCGGATGTTTGTATTATTATATTGCTGTTGTTTTTCGCATCTACGCCTCCGCGTTTAAATGTTCCGTCCATGTAAGTCAGTCCGGCATTCTTTAACATTGCATCCGCTACGTCAAATTCAATCCCCAAAACAGAAGCCAACGATGCGGTATATCCACCGTCTCCTTTATATTCCACCAGCAGATTCCCATCCATGTCATAAAGATTTTTGCTTCCGTCAAATATGATATTTCCATCGCCGGTTAGCTTCCAATAATCCCCGCTGGAATCATAATTTTTGTCAACGTATGCGTTGAATTTATTTATGTCTCCGTTTGAGGAACCATAGGCGTAAAGATCGTTAAGAAGATCCTTGTTGAGCGCAATGCTCCGGCCGTCTTGCAGCATGCGCAGGGCCATTTGGGTGTGTTCATAAACGGCGCTTCTTGTTTCAAGGTAATTATCGCTTGTGACGATGCCGTCACGGACGGACTCATGCCCAAGGACGACCGCCAAGGCCATCTGTTCGGCCGTGCTCATGCCTTCGCTGTATCCGTTCAGGGTAACCGTTCTCCTGCCGTCTATTATTTCAGTCTTCGCCCCAAAAGCGCCGCTGCCTGTCAACAGCGCGTCTTTTCCGGTAACAAGATTCCAGAGCTGTTTTTTGGACTCTTGTCCGCCATAGCCGTACTGCGCGCGAAGGGCAACCTTCGCGTCAAAGCCGTTTTTATCCGAAAAAATATCTATGCCGGTATTGACGCCCCAGACGAGGGCGCCCTGAGCGGCGGCATAAAGCTGTTGAGGGCTAATATCCGCGCCGGATGCGCCGAAATTCATGCCGAAACCGTTTCCGACATGCATTTCAAGAAGGCCGGCGTCATAATTGCCGCCCAAAAGAAGACTGGCGTTCGCCAAATTCAGGGTAAAATCACCGCTAAAGGCATAGTTGACGCTTTCAGAGGCAAGGCCGCCGAGGAGGCCGTTCAATTTTCCTACATTCCACTGATTTAATGAGTTGAACCCTTCCAGCTTGTTTATTCCGGTCTTCATGTCCACGCCGCTGTTAAGCAGACCCAAGCCTCCTGTTATCGCCGTACCTGCCATTGCAGAGACAACGCCGGACATTCCGCCTAAACCCTGCCTGAAGGCATCCGTCGAATAGGACCAGCCTCCTTCATGGCTGTACTGTACACCGCCAAGGGCGCTCGTGACAAGGCCGGAGGCGGCGGCCTGATACCCTGACATGAGAGTCTGCCCGGCGAGTCCGGCAAGTCCGCCTGAAGTCTGGGATGCCGCCGTGCCGGCAAGGCCGGTCGACAATCCCGACACACCGCCGAAGATGCCACTGACAACGGATGAGGCCCCGGTAATAAGCGCCTTTTTGCCGAATTCAAACGCGGCCTCATCAAAGCTCTTGTACCCATAGGCCGTGTCAAGGGTGGCAAAAACAAAATCATCGGCAACGCTTACCGTTGTAACGACAGCCGCCATTACCGCGACGCCGGCCACCAGGCTTGAAAAACCGGTGAAGGGTGAAGCCACAGTCATTGCGGTAGCCACAAGCGCCGCGCCGACCTTCGAAGCAACTTCGAAGGTATCCCGTATTGTCGGAGCGCTGAAAAAACTTCCCCTTGAATCCCAGAGAGGCTTGTCCCAGACCGCCAGATTCATCATCGAAACGCCCTGGAGATCTTTTGCCTCCCAATACTGATACAGGGTCATGAGCCTTCCCAACTCGCCGCTTCCCATGTCGAAAAACATCCCCTCGGGATTTCCCGATGCCAAATTTTTGTTGACAAGGGGTATGTATCCTATGTGGGCGCCGAATTTTCCCGGTTCCTGATGCCGTTCTTCCAGTGACAGAAACTGTATTGCCGGGCTGATGAGTTTTCTGTCTTCCCCGTAGCCGAATATTTCGGCGGCGTGGGCCTCAACTTCATCATAGGCGTTCTGAATCAGGCCCTGAATCGCAAAAGCTCCAAGATTTGCCAAATAACTTTCACTTAAATTTGTCCGTATCTCCAGGGGGCCGAGAATATAATCCATGTATCCGGCAATTTCTATCCTGTTCGTAATGACGGACTCGAAAAGGGTTGAATTAACAACAATATCCTTGATGTATTTATTTCCGATCTTCATCCACTGGCTTCCCAGTACAAACATTTCGTCCATGTTTTTTCTGAAGGATCCGTTGGCTTCTTCAACATTTTTCCCAAGGGCCCGTATCGCCTCGTCCGCCGCAAGCCGCGCGGAGGCGGCAAGCCGTCTTGATTCCCGGACCGCCAGCTGCGCGTTCGATTCACGGGCCAGCTGCAGTGCGGCGGCCCCGGCGGCGCCCGAATTCCAGACGCCCTGTCCTCCAAGACCGGTCCTCACATAGACGGCCAGAGTACCTGACGCTCCGTTCAGCGAAGAGAGCGCATCCGCCATGTTCCGTATTCCCGAAGCGTCAAGCAGGCTGCTTAAAATGCCGCCGGCTTCCGTTTCGGTGACGCCTGTCGTAAAGCCCGCGGGGATGCGGGTGTCCATTGTTCTGACCATCATTTCGGCGTCATCGCCCACAAGGGCAAGCGCCGCCCCGGTTGACGCCTTCTCGGCGGCCAGCGCCGCCTGAGCAAGCCAGGTTTCCTTGTCCTGCAATCCGGCAAGATACGCGGCGTTCCATGCGTCATCGATTCGCGCATATTCCCCGGCGTAATTTTCCACCCACTTGTTAAACGCTTCCTGCATTTTTTCGGCGCTTGTTTTCCAGTCTTCCCTGCCCCGCTCAAGGATCAGGGACACGGATTTTTTCCAGTCTGAATACTTTTCCGCTATGTCGCGGCGCTGTTCGCTCCATTCGGCTTCCCTCGCGGCAAGTTCGGCGTAATGGCGTGACGCATAGGAACGGGTGATGAGCGCTGAATACTCTTCGGCAAGGGAACTATACTCATTTCGGTAGCCCGATCCGTTTTCCGTTATGCCGCCCAGATCGTTTATCAGGACATCTTCAAGATTTTCCAGATGATTTTTACGGGCCGGAGCGGACGCCCCGAATGCCGCCGCGGCGGCGCCCGCAAGGGATGCGGCGTCTCCTTCTCCCACGACAAAATCACCGGCAACGCGCCTGAATTCGGCTTCGTAAAGGAGCCGTTCTTCCTCATCTTCCCTCCAGGCCGCTTCCAGCTCACCCTTGATATCTTCCTTTTCTCCCTTGCTCCATCTGGCCAGCCGCCGGAGCGCCTCCGGGACCGTTGTGTATGTTTCGCCGGTCCGGGAAATCATGTCATTCCAGAACCCGCGCAGCCTGTCGATCTCCTCCCCGGTAAAACCGCCGGCCGTGTTAAGGGAAGCGTAAATATCATCCCAGATAACTCCTTCGCTGTTTTCCCCGTTAAGCGTTTTAATCCGTTCACAGGTATCAAGATACCCGTTAAGAGAACTGTTCAACCGCGTGATGGTAAACCTCAAATCATTGCTGCCCGCCGCAACCGCGGACTGGTATTCCAGCGTGGGAATAATTACACGGATAAAGGCATACGCGGCCCTGTCCCGTTGCGCGTTAAAAAGAAATCCGACGCCGAATTTGCCGGCGTTTTCCCTGTAATGGTTGTATTGATAATTCACATGATTAAACACAAGGAGGTACTTGGTCATCGCGGAGACCTTTGAAAAGGATGAACGTTCGTTTCCGCCCCCGCCTGAAAGGGTGAGTATAGTGTAAAATTCCAGATCGGCCCTCTCTTCCGCCGACAGTGAATTCCACGCGGTGTTTTGCATCGCGTTAACAGTAAGTTCGGCGTTGTGCGCCTGACGCCATATTTCATCGCCGACTCCTGCAATATAGATATTGCCCAGCGGAGTACCCAGCGCCATTGAGGATGCCGAATCGTACTGTGCGCCCAGATACGGTACACCGGACGCGGCGTAAAGGGTCCTGACAAGGAAATCGCGGGCCAGCGCCCACAGCTGGTACCTGTTGGGATCGCTGAAATAAAAAACCATCCTTGTGTTTAATCCGCGGACCGCTTCTTCAAAGGAAGATGCGGCGTTGTTTTCTCCATCCAGAAATTTATCCGCCGTGAAATACGACGATAGCGCCGCGGCCTCTTGTACGCCTATGCCGTTAAAGGAAAAGGCAAGCCTTCCGTCTTCCCTGATGGTAATCAGATCCTTCAGCTTCCAAGCGCTTCTGTTGGCAGAAGAAAGGTAGGTTTCCGCATAATTTAAATTTCCCTGCATAACGCGAAGCCATTCGGAATACTGCGCATAATCGGTATCGATCCTCTCTGCTTCCCTCAACAGGGCGCCGTTGACTGCATCCTCTGCCCGCAGTGAAAGCAGCATCCTCTCAAAACTTTTCCGGTATTCCCCGTAAAGTTTTTCGTACGTCTCGTCTTCATAGGGACGCCGTTCTTCGCCTTCATGATAAAGATCGGAAAGTACGGCAAGCACGATCCTTGCCCTTTCAAGAGAAGCCCTCGATGTTTCAATTTCATTACGGTCAATGCCAAGATAGGCGGTAGCCGCCCATCTCCGTACCGCGTCTTCCCTGTCGTAAAGAAAGCGTTTTTCTTCCATGTCCGTGTATGCGTCTTTGGCAAGGGAGTACAGCGCGTCATAGGCCGCTCCCGCCTGTGAAAAACGAAGCGCCGCTTCCGAATAAAGGGCGGAACGATTTTCAAAGATTTCCTTTTCGGCGGCCATTTTGGATTCGAGGGCGCTCATCGCGTCCCTTGTCTCACGGATATCCAGTCCAAAATAATCATAGCCCGCGCCAAGACTTTCCAAATCACGGCGAAGAGCTTTTTCATATTGAAGATGCCAGCGGTATTCATTCAGGGCGGCGTTGTAATCATCCGAGAGAAGATAGGGGGTCTTCCAAACGAGGCTCTCATCCCAGTGCCTGCCCGGATCTTCGGCATAAAGGGCCGCGGCGGAGGCAAGAGTATCATCATAATATCCGGCGATGCCCCCTGAATGGATTAAAAACGCGGCCTCAAGTTTTTCCGAATCCCTTTCCGCCTGGACATACAGATCCATGAGCAGTGTTTCCGCCCGGCCGGACGTGCCGGGAATGGGATCTTCGATATGCCCGAGGTACTCTTCGGATAAGTACTCACGCCATGATTTTTGCCCTGCGGAAAGAAACGCAATGCAAAGGCCGGCGGCTTCGGCAAAGAGACGCTGTCTGTAAAGTGAACCGCGCTCAACGTACAATTCTTCGTAAAGGGCGCGCTCCGGCAGATCGGCCTCCCGGGAGGACTCCAAAAAAACGGCCAATTCCATAAGCCGCGCTTCAACTTCTTCAAGCCGCCTGGCCGGAAATTCCAGTTCGTCTTCGCGTATTCTGCCCGAATAAACCGCTATGGCGGCCATGTATTCCATAAGCGAAGATTTCCACGCTTCGGTTTCATCCCTGAGCCACTGCGGAAGAAAAGACACATCATCAAAGACTTCAAAAAATTCCGCGGCAAGGACGCAGGGATCACCTTCCCGGCTCATCACCGCTTCCGCCGCGATCTTCGCGCCGGGCAGCATGCCGCCCGCGGTTTCTATGCCGAATTTTCCGAACGATTCCTCAAGAGACAATGTAAAACGGTTCCAGGCGTCAGATCCGGCAAAAGCCGCGGACGGGCCGTACCTGAGGAAGGCATCAAGGAGCCCGCTGCTTAAACGCCACGCGTTCTCCTCGGCTTCAAGATATGCCGACGACGGGAGAAAACCGCCTCCGTAAATGAACATGTCGATTATAACGTCTTCCGTCTCATCGCCGGTGTACCATGCGCCGGGATCTTCCCTTAAACGTTCCTTGAGGGCCGAAAGGATTTCGTACAGTTTTTGGGCGTCGTCCCCGCCGCCGGTGAAAAAATGCGAAAGCGTTTCACTTTCCCCGCTTCCCCCTCCCCTGCCAAGAACGCAGGCAAGTCCTTCAAGTTCAAGGGAAAGCCGCGCCTCAAGCAGTGCGGTGAAGGCGCGCCCGGCGTCTTCCCGCAGAACGGCCGCCGTATCCGCCGCCTCAAACGCCTTCAGTTCATCCGCCTGAGGCACGCGGCCGTTGAAGTACCAGTCCGCGCCGGAAGCGGCGGTAAAAAGACCAAGCGAACGAATGCGTACCGCAAGATCCGTTTCGGCCGCGGATTTCGCGAGAATAACCATACGCGAAATTATTTCTCCGTACCGTCCGTTTATTTCATTTTCCGATCCGGGAAACGCGGCAATTTCATCTGAACGGCGGGCAAGGAGTTCTTCAATAATCTCATAATACGGATTGTCACGGGGAATGCCGTATCCGTCCATGGTTTTCGGAATACCGGTATCGGCAACGGCGATGTCTTTTGCCTCATTTTCAAGAACGGCAAGGGACTTGCCGCCTTCTCCCATTACAAGCGCCTTGAGGAGTTCTCCGGCGCTTTCCTTCTCCCGGGAAACTCCCAGCCTGTAACCGTATTCAAGATAACGGAGATACGCCGCGTGTTCCCCGGAAGCGTTGAGCAGCCCGTATTCATCAAGGAGGCTCATGTACCTTGATTTAAGTTCCTGTTGTACGTAGGAGGCTTTTCCGGTAGCAAGAACGGCCGCGAGAACGGAATATTCCCTGTTCATTCCCTCGAGCCTGGCGTCCGATTCTTTTAACAGCCGGGAGGCGGCGTCAATGGCTTCCATGGCCCTGGACGTCTCCGTTCCGGCGGCCCTGAGCTTTTCAACCGCGTCTTCGTAGTACGCAAGCGCCCCGTCATAGGCTGCCTTCGCGTTCTCCCAGGCTTTAACGCCTTCCGCGTCGGTTGTCCTTCCGGCGGTTAATTCTTCCGCGTATGTGGAAACCGCCATGGCGATGTCAAGCCGTTTTTCCCAGTAAGAAGCGACCGCCTTGGCCCGTATCAGTTCAATCTGATATTCGTCAAGGTTAAAATCCTCGCTGGATACCCCTTCGGAAAGTATATCGGCAAGGGCGCCTTCTCCCATCACGATGCCGAAATCGCGTATCAGCGCTTCCCTGGCTTCAAGAGCCTTTCCTATGTAGGTGTTGTAAATGCCCCGCCATGTTTCAAGTTCCTCTTTCTTCACGAGCTCCTGTCCAGTCCAGTTTTCCCAGAACGATATGTTCTCCCGCGCCGCGGCAACCATGCCGCCTGATGTAACGTACATGTCAACCCAGGCCCGCGCGCGTTCCGTACCGGCTTCGGTACGCAGCGCCGCGTCTTTTTCAAATTCGGCCTTTGCCTGTTTTATGGATTTCTCAAGATTTTCCGAAGCCTTCAGAAAGAGCGTTTCTCCCGACGCAAAAAGCGCGGCGGCGTTCTGTTCCCATTTTTGCCTTTCGGCCTCAAACTGATTATATGCGCCGGTCCAGGCGCTTTCCCCTTCGGTATACCGGAGGCCCGCCTCCTGTTCCCACTCAATACGGCTGATGAAGAAACGTTCTTCGGCATCTTCCCATGCCTTAAGTCCGCGGTTAAACTGCTCCCGGTATTCTTCCAGCCATTCGGTTCCGGCCAGCACAAGATCCCCGGCACCGGCGGAAGCTTCCTCGATACGGGCCGAGAGGGACGCGATGCCTTCCCTGCATATCTCTTCCGCTTCCCCTATGATCCGCGCGGTAACGGCCGACGCGGCTTCGTCGTCGCTTTTCTTCCTCAGGCTCCATATGTCCCCGGTTCTGCGGGCGGTAAAGAGGCGCTCTTCCCGCGCGACAACGTTTTCGAATTCCTTCCGCAGATCAAGGCGGGCAAGAACGCCAAGTTGTGAAAGTTTTTCCTCAAAGGAAGCGCGGTCTTCGCCGGGAATGAACGCCAGCAGTTCCGGAAACAGGCGCGCCAGCATGTCTTCGTAAACGGCCGATTCATGTTCAAAATTCGCCTCCGGGATGACGAGCCAGTCCCGGCGGTCCTGAAGGAAATCCCTTTCACCGGGACGTATCACAAGCGGATCGCCTGTGGCTTCGTCGTACAGGATGTTCCCTTCTTCATCCAGATGATAGGTGTAAAGGAGATTCGATTCCTGTACCGCCGCCGAGGTTTCCCCGGCGGCGCTGGAAAGGGCGCCGCCAAAAAAACGGCCGAGAAGCCACCGGGAAAAACGTTCCTCCAGTTCTTCTTCGCCCCAGTCCCGCAGACGCTCCCTTGTTTCGGAACGGAAAGCGGCGTCTCCTGCCATTTCGGCGGCCATGATCTCCCATGCGCCTACCGCCAGATCCACGCCCCGCCGGGCCGTTTCCAGCCAGCGTTCGGGACTGAGTTCCCTGTCGGCCCGGCTGAAGTGATAATCGAAGACCGCCCGGTAATTATCGACGATCCGGTCTGATTCTTCCCCGTCCGGTTTTGTCTGTGAAAAAAGCGGATGGAAAACCAGAAACAGCACAACAAGCGCCGGAAAAAAAACACCGGCCGTATTCTTCTTTGACATGACCGCGCCCCAAACCAAAATTCCGTTCCGCGCAGGCGAAACTTCCCCGTTTGCGTTTGCTTATATATGGCGCGTACCGCCCGTTTTGCTTCAATGAAAATGAGATTTTTTTACCAATCCCGGAAGAAGTACCAGGGAAAAGACACAGGAACTTCCCACGCCCAATACGGTAACAAGCGCCAGCATTTTCATGAGGGTATTGGCGTCTTCCCTGAGAAACAAAAAAGGCAGCGCCCCGGCAACGGTGGTCCCCGCCGTAGCCATGAGGGCCGGAAAAACATTCCTTATGGCGCGGTACAGCCCGGCCCCCTCCCTTATTTCCCCGGCGACAAGAACCGACGAGTTTACCGACATGCCGGTAACGGCCACAAAGGCGCACGCTACAGGCGCGTTGAACGAGCCGGAAACGGCAAGGATGACCGCGGGAACCGCCATGGAAGGAGGCGCCACGGAAAGGACTGCAAGGGGAACGGTGAAGGATTCGTTGATCGACGCGATAGCCATGTAGCAAAAGAGGAGCGCAAGAAGAAAGGAAAGGACAGTGCCGGAAAGGGCTTCCGCCGCCTCTACCGCTTCCCGGTCGAATTCAAAGGCGTAACCAGGCGGCAGATCGATTTTCCCAAGCGCCTTCATGACTTCTTCCCGGACACGGCGGGGGTCCATGGGTTTTGTCCGCACGGAAATGGAAGCGGTCCTCCTCCGGTTTTCCCGCCGTATACCGGCAGGTTCGCCGTCTTCGCGGATCAGCATAAGCGAATCGAGGGCAAGAATCCCGTCCGGGGCTTTTACAAGAAGCCCTGCCGTTTCCTCCCGTGAAAGAGATCCCGCCCCGCCGCCTGAATTAATTCCGCTTCCCTGTCCCCTTATACGCACGTCGATTTCCCCGTCCGTTCCCGTCTTTTTATAGGCAACCTGTCCGTGTACTCCGCGCCGCGCGGTTTCCGCCGTTTCATAGAAAGAGAGGCCTGCCCCGGTCAATCTTTCCCTGTCGGGAATAAAGGTAATCCGCCGGGGGCCGTCCTTGAAATTCAGGACCGTTTCCCGGATCAGGGAAAGACCGGCAGAGAGGGCGGCCGCTTCCTCCGCCAGCTCCCGGCATTTTTCCCCGTCGTCGCCGCTTACGGAGATCTCCCAGATGCGTTCCCCCGGCGAGGTCTCGGGAAAATACACGAAACCGCCGTAGACACGCACGGCGCGGGCCGCCTCTCTGACGCGATCGGCGCTGTTTTTTTCGGGATCAAAGGTGATGAGCGCCGAACCCGATCCGGTACGCGCGCTTGTCTGCACGGTTTTGATTTCCGCCGCCGCCATGAGGCTTCCGGCAAATTCCGCAAGACGCCGGTCGGCTTCCTCCACGCGGAGGCCTCCGTCAAATTCCACATGGGCGTAGACCGAATTTTCCGAAGCGGGAACGCCGGGATCGGCGCCGGCAAGGATCACGGCAAGGATGCCCGCGGCGGTAATGAGCGCCGCGGCAAGGCGCGCATACAGGGGCCTTTCCCCGGCAAACCGCACGGTAAAGGCAAGGAGCCGGGTAAAGACACGCAAAACATGACGGAAAGCCCGTTCCGGCGCAAACGCGAAGGACCCGAAAAGTCTCCGGCGAAATTCCACAGGCGGCTGGACGGCGGGACGGCCTCCCAAAAAGAACGGTGGAAGAAAAACAAGGGCGGTCACAAGGGAAACCGCGTTCACCGCGGCCACCGCCCAGGCAAGAGAAGCGGCGCCGTCCGTCCGTATTGCCGTAAGGGGAAGAAGGGCGGCAATGGTTGTGACGGTTCCCGACACAAGGGGAACAAAGAGCCGCCGCAGAGCCTTCTTTCCTTCGGCCGCCGTTCCGCACCGGGCAAATTTTTCGGCGCTCAGGATGGCCGTATCAACCGCGGAACCAACGCCGGCGGCAATGCCGCCCATAAGGGAACGGCCGGGGACAAAACCGGCGGAAGAAAGCAGACCCGCGGAAACAAGGCAGATAAAGGGAACGGAAAGGGCGCATACAAGGGCCGTGCGGAGGCCCTTTTCCCTGCCCGCCGTAAACAGGGCCGCGGCCAGCGCAACCATGACCGCCCCTTCCAGCGCCGCAACCAGAACCGAACGGTACGCCGCGGCCTCTTCGGCCCCCCGGTCGGAAAGAACGGTAAATTCAAGATCACCTGAAAAACGCCCCAGTTCCCCGCGTATCATGCGGGAAAGTTTTTCCACACCGTCCCCGTTTCCCAGAACGGCGATGACGGCAGTCCGCAGCCCGTTAAGCCGGGAAAGGATCTCAGGCTCCCTGTCCCTTTCATACACGTCCGCTATGTCTTTAAGGCGCACGGCGGAAAAACCGGGAAGGGGAATAAGGGCTTCCGCCAGCGCGGCCGCCTGCGCCGGGGGAAAATCCGCGCCGTAGCGGCCGTCCACGACAACAAGAATTTCCCTGCTGCCGGAACTCACCCTTCCCGCGGGAAGAAGAACGTCATTTGTCGCCAAAGCCGCCGCAACCTGATCCGGCGTAAGCCCCGCCGACGCCGCCTTCTCCTGTTTCAGGATAACGGCTATCTCCCTTGTCCCCGTTCCGGATATTTCCACCTCTCCTGAACCCTCAAGGCTTTCAAGGCGCGGCTTCACGGTGCGTTCCAGGTATCCTGAAAGCGATCCCTGAAACCCCGGCTTTGCCGTTACCGCGGCGGTCCACAGGGGAACGCGGGCGCCGGACGACCCTTGAATTTCGGGCCGCTGCACCGACGGGGGAAGCGCCTCATATACCCGCTGGGCCGCGTCACGGACCGCCTCGTAACGGCCCGGAGCCCCCCGGTCAAAACCGGCAAAAACGCGCGTCCGGCCGTTGTCGGTAATGCTCTGTATGTCTCTTACGCCGGGTACGGCGGACATCGCGTCTTCAAGGGGAATCGTGATACTCCTCTCCATTCCGGCCGCGTCAATGCCGTAATGCCTGATGGTAACGGCGTATGAAAGCCCGCCGCCGTCCCGTTCCGTTCCCGGCACAAAAATAAAGAAAACCGAAAGGGCCGCTGTTCCGATAACGGCGCAGAGGCAGGTTTTCCACCTCCCGAACCAGGCGCTCATCCGTTTTCCCCGCGTGTTTTTTTGAGGAAGGGAATAAAAACGGGCGGCAGCGCAAGGACGGTAAAAAAAGTGGAAACCATCATCCCCGACATCATGGCAAGGGCCATGGACCGCTGGGAATTTCCCAGCGGCGTAACAACGAGCGGAAGGAGCGCGAGAATCGTCGTTACCGATGTGATGAGTACGGGTCTTAACCTTTCCACGGCTCCCCGGTAAACCGCCGCCGCGGGAGCAAGACCGGCGTCTCTTTTAGCCGCGCCGGTTTCATAGAGAACAATGCCGTTGTTGACCGCAAGGCCGAAAAGGACCACGAGTCCCAGCACGGTCCCTGAATCAGGGTTCATCCCGGAAATGAAAACCGCCGGGCCTGTCCCCGCAAGTGAAAAGGGAATGGCAAGCATGAGGATGAGGGGCAGGAGGAAGGATTCAAACTGCGCTCCCATGGCAAGGTAAAGGAGGAGCAGCACAAGCGCCAGCGTCACAAAGAGCGAGATCCGGTAACGGGAAAAAACCGATTCATCGGCGCGGGAAATACCGGGCCGGAACAGGGCGAAAAGTCTTTCGGACGCCGAGGCAAATTCCCCTTCCCTTCCCGGAGCGGGAACGGCGTACAGATAAACCACGTCGCTTCTGTCAAGGCGGGCAAGGGCGGCGTCCGCCTCGCGGCGTTCCATTCTGCCAAGAACCGCCATGACCGTTTTCACGCCCGACGGCGTAATGACCGGCATGTTCATAAGGGCATCAGGGCTCATGTTCCGGCCCTCCTTTCCCGAAACCCGCACATCAAGGGAACGGCCTTCAATTTCAAGTCTTGCGGCGATGACTCCGTCGGTGGCAACGCGGAGCACTTCCGCGATGCGCGCGGACGGCATGTGAAGCCACGCGGCCGCCTCTCTGTCGGGAAAAATCCTCAGTTCGGGGCGTGTTCCCGAAGGCCGGAGCGTTACTGCCGCGCCTGTTTTCCGCAGTTCCTCCGCCGCCCTTTTCGCGCGTTCTCCCGCTTCCTGTCCGTCCCTTCCCCGTACCGCCAGCGTATAAACCGATGAAAGGCCAAGTATTTGTCCGGTGGCGTCAGGCGGAAACGAGACGGCCGTCTCCGCGCCTTCAAAACGTGAAGAAAGGGAACGTTCCTCAACGGCCTTCTTTACCCGCTCAAGGACGGCCGCGGGCTTTGTTCCACCCGCAAGCAGACAGCGGAACGTGAGTTCTTCTTTCCTGTAATTCGTATCGGCCCTGCGTCCCTGATCCTCTTCCTCCGCGCCCGCCCTGCCGAACGCCCCGTGTATCCCTTCTATGTTCAAAAGGATCCGGGAGACGGCGGCGCCTTCTTCGGCAATAACATCCATATCCGTACCCGGAGGAAAGACAAGGGAAACAACGATTTCGGACGCCTCATCGGGATTGATAAAGACTGCGGGCCGTACAAGGAAGAGCAGTCCTCCGGCGATAACCGCGGCCAGGGCGGCGGCCATCATCTTAAGGGGATGCCTTATGGACGAAAGGAGCAGGCGCCGGTACGGCCTCAGATATGTCCCGGACAAAGGCGCTTTTTCCCCGCCGAAAGAAAGCCGGTACAGGGACGGAAGGCAAAACTGGGCGTAGAGCCATCCCATAGTAATAGAAGAAACAAGTGAAACGGAAAGATCCCCGTAAAGCGCCCCCAGCGGGCCGGGCAGAAAGACGACGGGAACGAAAACCACGGCCGTGGTAATGGTCGAGGCAAAGGAAGAACCCGCGACCGAAGCCGCCGCGGCGCCGGCGGCTTCGAAAGACGGCCGGCGGCAGTTCCCCGTAAAACGCCTGACAAGCATATCCAGCACTATCACCGACGTATCGGATACAAGCCCCACCCCAAGGGCAAGTCCGCCAAGGCTCATGCTGTTAAGGGATCTTCCCGCAAGGGCGGTAGCACAGATGCCGGCGGCAGCGGAAACCGGAATGGAAAGGGCCGCCAGAAGGCCATAGCGTATTCTTCCTGTAAAAAACACAAGGGCGGCCGCGACGGCGGCGGCTCCCAGACAGAATGAGACGGCAAGGCCGCGCACCCCTTCGAGTATGCCGCCTGAGGCGTCGTATACAACCCGTATTTCCGCGTCTTTTGAAAAAAGCGCCGACGCCTGAAAGACCGCCTTTTCTATATCGCGCGAAAGCTGTACGGGATTGGCTCCCGGCCGTCTGAAAATCTCAAGAGCGGTTCCCGTCCTTCCCCCTTCAACAAACACGCTGCGGGGAGGGCTCTTTTCAAGGCTCAATTCGGCCGCGTCCGAGACACGGAGGGGCCCCGAACCGGCGGGCAGTATGAGGGACGCAAGCTCCTCTGCCGACGCCGGCCGCGCGGAACTTACCACAACAAGTTCCCTGTCACCCTCGCGGGCGCTTCCGGCGGGAACTTCCGCGGTTTCCCGTGAAAGAAGACCCGCAAAATCATCGGGGCCAAAACCGCGGACAAGGGCGGCGGGAATGTCGAGCCTTACACGTTCCTCGTTTTTCGCGCCGCCCGAAAGGATCACCTGTCCCGCTCCGTGTATCCTTCGCAACCTGGCGCGCATCTCATATTCCGCAAGATCGCGGGCAAAACGCCCGTCGCCGTTTTTGGAAAAAACCGCGACAATGGCGTGGGGAGATCCTTCGGGAACAGGAACCACGGACGGCTTTTGTATTCCTTCCGGAAGGGCAGGATACGCCGCGTCAACCGCCTCGCGGACCAGCGCGGAAGAAGCGGCGCTTCCGGTCCCCCAGCGGAAATCCAGGCTGACAAGCGACGCGCCGTCCCGTGAAACACTCCGTATTCTTTCAAGACCCTTTACCGAAGACAGCGCGTCTTCAAGCGGAACGGTGACAAGGGAACGGACTTCGGCCGCGCCCATGCCCGGATACGATGTTTCCACCATGACGCCGGGAAGTGAAACCGGGGGGAGCCTGTCCAGAGGAAGAAAGGTGAGGGAAAAAACCGCGCCAAGAACCAGCGCGGCCATTCCCATGATCATCGTTACCGGCCTTTTCACACAGGCTGTGATAATGTTTTTCATGCCTATTTCAGAAGGGAAATGCGAAAGACTTTTTCGCTCAAATTTCCCAGGCTGTCCCGAAGCCCCGCTCCGGTAATAAAACTCACCACCCCTCCGCCTGTACTGTTGACAAGAACACCGCGTATCTCGACGCGTTCGTACTCTTCCCAGCCCGGCGCAGGCGCCGCCTCCGAAAAGTCCTCCCGCCGCACGCTGCGGGGAGAAAAAGAAAAGGCGCCGGCTGATTCCACCCTGAAAAGTTCCATGACTGAAAGCGGATCAACGAACGATCCTTCCGCAGTATCGAAGTACAGCTCTATCCATTCGGAAACTTCCGTACCGTAGGGGAAGCGGCCTTCGCCGTTTTGAACGGGAAGATCGTCAAAGAGATCGCCGGGCGTGTAAACCGCAAGTTCCTGTTCCCCCGCCCCTTTCCCCGGCGCCATGGGAAGGCGCATGCCGGCAAGGGATGGCGGCTTTGAGAAGGGGCCGTCGGCATGTATGCGGAAAAGGCGCGTGTTTTCGCTCTCGTTTCCGGCAGCGTCCCTTACGCCCGGACCAAGCCTGAAGAGAAAACGACTTCCCCACGCCGGTGTCCCGGAAAGCGAGAAGATCATTTCACTTGTCATGCCCGGCGGCGTTTCGGATACGGGGGAAGACGCGCCTTCGGCGCTGAGGGCGGAGCGTACCGAAAAAGTATCAACATCTTCCGAAAAAACCAGAACAAGCCGCGTGGTCCTTTCCCAATGGGAATTTTCCGTATAATTTCCGGGAATTTCTTCCGCAAGTTCCTGGAAACTTCCGTCTTCGAAAAGCGCCCTGGCGGCGATCAGAAAGGGCCTTTCAGTATCAACACCGGCGGTAAAAACACTCGTGATGCTTTTCCCCAGGGAAAGGCCCGTCGTTCCGGCAAAGGACGGCGAAATGCGTACCTCGTACCGCTGTCCCGTGATCCACTTCACGCCGGGGGTAAATACCGCGGCGTTTCCTTCCGTATCCCAAATCCCGCTCATGGACGGGCTGAAGGAAACGTGATCCCGCAGGGATGCCGGCGAGGGCGGCTGTGAAAAAACAAGACGGACCTTTCCCCATTCACCGGCAAGTATTCCGAAGGGGCCCGGGTCCATGGAAATGAGTTCCGGCCTTGACGACGGCGGCCGGGTAGTAAAAACGCCCGCGAACGCGTTGTCCAGCGACAGGCCCCGGTAATCGGACGCGCCCGGGGAAACGCCTATTGTGTAATCCCGGTTCGCCTCAAGGGGGGCAAGCGGATGAAAGACAAGCATCCGTCCCCGCCATTCAAAAGAGCCCCGGACCGAAACACCGTCTTCGGCAAGGGAAAAATTCCGTTCAACGCTTGCCATGTCGGGATCGCCTGAGAAAATGAGGGAAACTGAAATCTGTTGAGGCCCCGGATGATAGCCTGATCCGGGAGTCCACGCGGCAACCGCGAAGGGAGAATCCCGCAGTAAATCGCAGGAACACAGGGCTCCCGCAGTTACACACACAAACACACAACGAAGAAAAACCAGCGGCGCGCGGCGCGGAAAACGGGCCTCCACGCGGCCTCTTGAGCGTTTCATTCAACCGCCTCCACATACAGGATCTCGTCCCCCGCCTGGTACATTCCTTCTCCGTTGTTTATTCCTCCCCTGCCGCCCGGAAGCGTAAGCCTGTAGTAATGCGCCTCGCCCGTTCCCCCTTCAAGCCCTTCCCATTCCATGCGCAGCCTGTCGTCCGAAAGCCATTTCGCGTAACGGAGACGCACCGGCGGAAGTATTCCCGGAAAAAAGGGATCAAGTGAAATCCTGAACACGGTCTCCTTTTTCGCCTCTGTTGTAAAGGAAAAGGAAAAATGAAGGGTGAAGCGGAGCACCCCGCCTCCCGCGCTGTCCACCGGCGCCTGTATTACGGCGCTCTCCATGCCGCCGGGCCCGGCTTCAAAAACGGGAACACCGTCGGCGGCAAACGAAAGTACTTTAAGGAAGGGAATGTCCGCGGTAAAAACAAGCGTAAAAGCATCTCCCATTTTCATTCCGCCTGAGTCCTCGGCGTCCGCGCCCACGGTAAGGGTATACGGTGTTTCCGGCTCAGGATCACGGTCGGGGATAAACACGAGGGATGACGGCGAAAGGAATTCGGCCCTTCCCGGAAGAGAGGGATCGAAGTACAGGAGGCGGAGGACCTTTTCGTTCATGGGTTTGTTAAAATTGATCCCTATGCCCTGTCCCGGTCCAAGATCCGTTTCAATGGCCCCGCCCGAAGGCAGCCACATTCCGCCTCCCCGCAGCATTGGAAAGACCGCCGTTACGCGGGGAATTTCACGATCGTTGTCGGTAACAAAATGACCGTCCGATTTTTTCCCGAGCGGAACGCCGTTTTTTCCCAGCGCGCCCTCGCCAAGCGACCAGCGGTACACGGTCCAAGGGGCAAGGTTCTTTTCACTTCGTACCGTAAGCAGTGTATCCCCCTCTTCCCACAGGAAGATCACCTTCCCCGCTCCTTCAAGGGTAAAGGCCGTTTCGGTACTGAGCCTGTCCATGGCCCCGGAAAAACGGATGCGGAGTTGGGTTTCATCCGGGGAAGTTCCCACCGATGCCCCGTCGGGCGGGACAAAGGATTCCACGAGGGGCGGCCCGGAAGCGGAGACGGCGTAAAAGGGAAGGTACTTCTCCACCCTGAGTTCCCTTCCGTCAAGTGTCCAGGCTGAACCTGAAAGGACAAGTTCATAGCGTACCCCGGCCGTCCAGCCTGGGGCGGGGACAAAGACAAGGCTGTTTCCGTTCCATGAAATGTCCCCCTGTACCTGCCCGCCGCTCCAGGTTATCCGCAGCAATTCCGCGGCTCCCGTTCTTTCCATCACGGCG
Source organism: Treponema sp. (assembly GCA_031266775.1). GTDB lineage: Bacteria > Spirochaetota > Spirochaetia > Treponematales > Breznakiellaceae > JAIROE01. The sequence continues at coordinate 7,710 of JAISAQ010000048.1, read as the reverse complement.
CCGAACGCTACAACCACGGGACTGTAGGCGGAGGGAAGCACCGTGTTCATGACCCCCGGAATGGTGCTTACGCCGACAGGACCAAGATCCGCAAAACCGCAGCCCGAAAAAAAACAAATGCAGATGATCCCGCACAGGGCCTTGTCCCTATTCCACCGCCCTAACATAGTCCCCCTCCCCCAGACCGCTTTCGGGCCGGGCCGCCACGGCTTCCCCGGGGGCAAGGCCGGAAAGGATTTCCCTCTCCTCTCCCGTACGCGCTCCCAGCGTTACTTTCCGTTCGGAAAGATGATTTCCCTTGATCACAAAAACCGTCCCTTCACCGTCCCTGTTCCCGGTAACGGCCGATTCGGGAACGACAACGGCGCGGCGCGGAGATCCAAGGGGAATTCTGACCCTGGCGAACATCCCCGGACTAAGGCCCTCGGCACTGTTTAACAGGACGCGCACCAGAAAACTCATGGACTGGCTGTCCGCCTGCGGATAAACCAGATCCACCCTGCCCTCGTGATTCCCGCCCGTCCCGTCTATGCCCACGAAGGCGGGCATTCCCCTTTCAAGGCGCAACGCGTCCGATTCCCTGAGAGGAAAGACCGCGTAGAGCGAACTTGTATCCATAAGGGTAAGGATCTTGTCCCCGCGCACGGCCCGTTCTCCTTCTTCAAAGTAACGGGCTCCCACAATCCCCCATCCGGGACTTTTGATGATCAGTTCCGATTCGGCAAGGCGCGCCGATTCAAGTTCCTTTGTTGCGGCCTCAAGATACGCGGCGGCGGCATCCAGTTCCGCCCTGAGACCGGCGGTTCTAAGGAGTATGAGGGCGCGTATGCGCGCGGCCCTGTTTTCGGGAATCCCCCCGGCCCCGGCAAGATCCTCGTCCCTGAATCCGACGCGCCGTATCTCAAGCTCCTTTTCCATGAGCCTGAGCTGTTCCTCCGAGGACTCCAGGGCGAAGCGGCGCTCGCGCATCGTTTCTTCGGCGAGACCGCCGGCCTCGTAGAGTTTTTCCGTATCCTCATGCCTGCGCCTGTCTTCTTCCAGAACACGCCGCGCTTGGGCAAGTTCCGCTTCGGCCTTTTCTATGGAAAGGATCTCCGCTTCCGCCTGAAATTCGCCTTCAACAAGACGGGAACGCGCCAGATCAAGGGCGGCGGCGGCTTGGGCATGGGCATTTTCGGCCCGGCCGGCGGCAAGGACCATCTGCGGATTTTCCAGCCTCGCAAGAATTTCCCCGGAGCGGACGGCGTCGCCTTCACGGAAGGGAAGCGTTTTCACCATTCCGTCCTGCGAAGAGGAAACGTCGAACTTGGCAAGAAACGAGAGGGCCCCAAACCCGCCTGTTTCATCGGAAAACTCCCGTACAAGGGCGGCGGCGGCCTTTATTTCACGGGCGGGGGCGTCCTCCGCTTCCGCCTTTTTTCCGCATGAAGAAAAAACGAACATGGCGGCAAGAACCGCGCCGGCCGCAATTATTACCGCCTGAGTTTTTTTCATTCCGCCGGAAACGGAAAGAAACGCCTTCATGATCCGCCTCCCCTTGTTTCCGCTTCGGCAAAGGCCGAAAGTTCCCCAGGAGCAAGCCCCATGAGTTTTTCCAGTTCCCGTTCGGCCGCAAGCAGGGCCAAAGCCGCCTCTACCGCGGCTATTTCCTTTTGGCTGTACTCGATTCGCTCTTCCATTAACTCAACGCGGGTAAGCTGGCCCAGCTCCCGCCTGAGTTCCGCAAGGCGGTAACGTTCCCCCGCAAGTTCACGGCTTTCCCCGGCAAGCTCCCGTTTCCGGTCCGCCATGCGGCATTTTTCAACGCCCTGTTCGGCTGAACGGCCAAGACGCTCAAGGGCAAGGACGTACTTCCTCCGTTCCAGCGACAGGGAAAGTTCCGCCTGACGTTTCGTCATGCCCGACGCGGGATCGGGAAGGGGGCTTGCGCTGCCCTGAATCCGCGCGGTTGTATCGTAGGGAAGTTCCCGGCCGGCGCTTCCTCCCAGCGCGCCTGAAATCCACGGCGATGAAAAATCAACGTTGATTCCCACCGACCATGTCTGCCTGGTCAGCGGATAACGCCTGCCGCTCAGGCCGAAACTTCCGGTAACGCGCACCGTGGGCATCCATGAAAGGGAAGCGTACTTCAGTTCCCCCTGCTTTCTTGCAATAAGACGCCGCTCTTCGGCCAAATCGGGATTTTTCGCCTCCGTCATCGATCGTGCGGAAGGAGATGAGGGAAGCGCCGTCTTCCTTCCGGTGTCTATCGTTTCTCCCAAGGGAGGCAGTTCCTCAAGGCCGAGAATTTCCGCGAAGCGTTTTTCCGTTTCCGCAAGATCGATCTTAAGGTTCTCCTGTTCTATCCTGCGTTCTTCAAGGGTAATATCCGCTTCGGCAAGATCCGAAGGTAGGGCAATCCCCAGTTCCACCTCGCGTTCGATGAGCGCGCGCTGCCGGGCAAGCGATTCCACCGTGGCGGCGCGTATCGCCAGCACGGCCCTTGCGTAGAGCAGTTCCCGGTATGCCGAAAGCGCCGAGTCGGCGATGTCTTCGGCCATCCGTTCAAGTTTTGTCTCCGCAAGGGCAAGATCCATCCGCTCAAGCCTCCGGCTAACGAGGAGCCTTCCGCCGTCCCACACCAACTGATCCAGGCTGAGGCTGTAATTTTTGACAAAGGAATCGGCGCCGTTTTCCGCGAGGCGGTCGTCTTCGGACGCGCCCACGGTAAGGCGGGGAAGCCATGCGCGCCGGCCAAGCGTCCAGGCCCCCTCACGAATCGCCTGCATCGCGTATTCGCCCCTGAGATCATCGGAAGCCGCCACAGCGCGCCGGGCGGCGCCTGAATAGGAGAGCCCGTCTGCGGGCAGCCAGTCCGCAGCGGAGCCTTTGGAACACGGCAGGAAAAAGAGACCCAGAAACAAAACGGCGGTACGCGCCTTCATTTCTTTTCTTTCCCTTCCCTCAGCGCCGCCGCGGCTTTTCCGGCCGCGAGGGCAAGCATGCGCCCGGCGGTTTTTGACGATGAAAAACTTTCGTCCCCGGCCGTCGTTACCCTTCCGGCAGCCAGCGGAATGTTTTTGACGTTTCTTTCTCCCGCTTTCCAGATCCGTACTTCCGCCGCGAGGGAACGGCGCGTCTTCCACCCTGAAATAAATTCCCGTTCCCGAAGCCGTATGTCCGCCTCGTAATCCGCCGCTTCTTCTTCCCCGGCGGCGGCAAATCCCTGTTCCCAAAAAACAAGCGGCGCAAGACCGGCGACTTCGTTTTCCACCGCCGTCCATACCCCGGTTAAATCCGCCGACACTTCGGCAATCCGTATCGAAGGAAAATTCCGGGGATCTTGTGAAGTTGACCATGACTGGGTCCCGTACCACTGCGGCGGAAAAGAAATGCAGGCGGAAAAAAACAGCGCGGGGAGAAACATGAAAAAAACTGAAAAAACAAAACGCGCCTTTAACGTTTTCATGCGGAAGCCTCCTTGATTGCCGATTCAAGTTTTTCAACGGCGCGGAACATGGGGCTGCCGGGGACAAGAAGCAGACGGGCTTTTTCAAGATCTTCAAGCGCCTCATCCCCCTTTCCGGCTATCCATCTGAGCCTGGCCCGGTCAATGAACACAAGGGCGCATTCGGAAGAGGCCTCCGCCGCCCGGTCAAGAAAAGCCAGCGCGGCGGCCCTGCCCTGCGGCCCCCTGTCGCCCTCAAGGGAAGCCGCAAGGCGCAGGGCGCGTATATTCTGGGGATCGCCGGCAATAAGCGCTTCCGCGACGGCGCGGGCCTCGGCGGTCTTCTCCCCTTCACGGAGTGTCCTTGCAAGGTACAGCCCCGCCTCTGCCGCGGCCGGATGGAGGCGCAGGGCGCGGCGGAATGTTTTTTCCGCCTTTAGGGAATCTCCCGAAAAATATTCGGCTTTTCCCCGGAGCACAAGCGCCGGGAAAAAACGGTCCGCGCCTTCAAGGCCGGCTATGGTTTCATCAAGGCGGCCTTCGGCGTACAGGGACTGCGCCCGCGCGTAACGGAGCATGGTTTCCCCGTCCGCCCCGGCGGAACAGGAAACGGCGGAGAAGACGGCGGACAAAAGCCCCGCAAACGAAAAGGAAGAACGTATACGGGCCATGCTACCCCCTCATGATATAGGCCAGCCGCTCGGCCAGCCGGCCCTTTGCCTTTGCGGCCTCGGTGGAAAAATACAGGTGGAATTCCGGTGTCTGCCCCAGCGCCCGCAGCGCGCCGGCGGCGTACAGGGTGCCGGTATTGTCGGGCAGCGAAAGCAGCGGCATGAGGACCGACAGATATTCGGGCTTCTGCTCGGCTGCGGCCCTTGATATGACCCGCTCTATTTCGGCGCGGGTTAAAACGGACGGGCCGTCTTCCGCCGCAAGTCCCAGCGCGCGGGCCATGATGACCCGGCATTCCGGGGCAAAGGGACCCTGGGGGGCAAGGCTTACGCAGCGTTCGGCGTATTCGGCGGCCAGCGTTCCCCGCATGGCGCGGGCGCCCCGGTACCAGTATTCGGGAAAGTAGCCGTAACGGCCCCCTATTGAGCCGTAGGAGGATCGCATTTCCTGAGAAACAGGACCGCGTTCCATCGCGCAGACCAGAAGCAGCCAGCGGATAAAGCCGTCATCTTCATCCTTGAAAACAGGAAGCGCCGCAAGGAGCCGTTCGGCCTCCGTCCAGTCCTCCGCAAGAAAGCGGAGCAGTGCCCTGGCCGCGGGAACGCCGTCACGGATCATGCCGGAGCCGTTTTCCCCCGTTTCATCTTCCAGAGCCGTTACGTTGTTGAGGCCTTCCTCAAGGGAAGACCGGGGGATGATCCCGCAGGCGTAAAGCCATGCCAGTTCCTTGTAGGCGGCGACGGCCGCTCCGGCATAATCGCCCGCCTCTTCCCTGAGCCGCGATTCCGCCAGGGCCAGTCCCTGAACATAGCCGTTCATCCTCTCCGTTCCGGCTATACGCTCAAGAGACTCGAATACGGTTTCACCGTCCGGCCCCGCAGCTTCCACGCCGGAAACGGGCCCGGCCTGCGCCGGAACGGAAAAGGCGGCCTTAATCCCGTCCGTACCGGAGGAAGAGTCTTCCTTTCCGGACGCGGCCGCATCCGCAGCCGCGGTTGTACCGCCGCACGAAAACCCCGCCATGGCCGCAATCAGAACAGCGGGCCAGAAGATCCCTTTCATTGTTACCCCCGTTTCGCACATATACGTATATATGGCGCGGAACGGCGGTTTTGCTTTAATGGAGGATGAAAAAAATACGGAGTTTAGAGGCCGGATAGCCGGGACATGTTGTCAGACGGCATTGCGCTAAAAATGTGTGGATAAATGTATTTGACCCCGCTCTAAATATGGCGGAGAAAAACCGAACAAAAGGCATAGCCCGGCTGCGGTTTTTCGCAGCCCGAACCGTCGTAAGGCATGGTAAAGCCTGTAGGACAAAAAAGTGCAAGCAGTCCTGTTATACAAAGTTCGATTTTGGTTTTTTAATTATTATTTTTATATATTTTTAACATCGTTGGGGCTTCAATATCAACAACTCTTTTAAATGACGGATCAATGTTTTCCATTTCTTCTGATAACTGTACAGCTATTGTCAATGCGTCTTCTGCACTATCAACATCCTTTTTATATAAAAAATATAAAAAGGTATTCAATTTGGCAACTATCCTGATAGTTGAATCGGTAGCATTATTAAACGCCTCATCCAGCATCTCTAATGCTTTATCATCATTGCTTTTTATTTCATCTTTTATATAAATATCAGCCAAGTTGACATATTGTAAATAAATATTATCACCGGCTTCTTCTTTTATTTTATTTTCATTTTCTTGAGACAATAAATATATTGCTTTAACAAGTGAGCCATTAGCGAATACTATTCCGTTGCTAGACCAATTCATATCAGGAATAATCATGCTATTTAACGGCCTGAAATCAACTTTTCCTGTTTGATTGTTTCTAATAGCCATGAAATTTCCTGTAAATTGAAGTATTCCTTTTGAATCAGCCGGCGCTTTATCAGACGGCCTGTAAACACGTGCATATAATATCAAAGGTGATTTATCGTTAAAATATTCTCCAACGCCAATAGATCTAAAAAAATCGTCCGTTGGTTCTGTTGGAATAAATCCAAATAAAGCATTAAAAAATGTTTCTTTTTCTTCAAATGATAATGTTTCATGCAAATCAAATGTTTCTAACAAAGAATTAAACCAGCTTATTTTCCCAAACAAGTCAGTTTCAGCTTCAACTGGTAATCCAACAGGATTATCCCTATACACAATTTCGTTTTTCGATAATGTTGTTTTTTCAAGGCTATTAGTGTCAAAAATCCATGATGTCGACGCCTTGTTGACATTAAGCCTATTGGCATTATTTGACGGTATTGTCAAACAACTGTTAAAAAGTACTATAGAAAACAATGCCGCATAGATAAAATTCTTCATAAAATCCTCCTGATTGGTTCAATGTAAATTTACATTATACAAGGTTTATAAAAAGTCATATGATTTTGTTCTACACATCCAGCAGGAACAATGGATCTTCCCTTTTGCAAAACGTCCGGTATCCCCTCTGGACCATGCAAAAACCTGTCCATCCCCTCCAATTCGTTTGAGGATACGGACCTTCCTGTCGATGACGCGATTCCGCTGCCGGCGCCGGTACGCCCTGTTTCTCTTCATCTGAAACGCCTCCCTGACAAGTCTGCGGCCCGCAAAGGAGGTCAAGGATATTCTCCCCAGCGGGCTGCGCATCAGCGGCGTTCCGGCGGTAATAGTTATATGCTCCGGCATTTCAATAATCCTCTTAAACTGTTTCAGTATAGAATATGAACTCGCCGATTGTAAAGCAAACGTTGCCTTTTAATCGGTTAATTCATCGGCGATCAATTCCGCCTGCTGCAAAACTGTTTCGGTGGCCAAGGCTTCCATGTCCGGGGGATAGCCGTACTGACGGAGGAGTCGCCGCACCGTGACCCGGAGTTTGGCCCGCACATCCTCGCGGATGGTCCAGTCGATGGTAGCGTTCTCCCGCACCCGCCGGTACAGTTCCGCCGCCAGTTCCCGAAGCTGGTCTTTTCAAACACGATGAAATGGCGGATGAGGTCGAGAAAAACAGCGGGATTCAACATCTCCGTGATAATGGTTTCAAGCTGCGCGGTTTTTTGCCCGGACCGGCCGCGCGTTCCCGGACAGGTGGTTTCCAAACCATGAACCGGCCGAAATCCGAAGAGATAGTTCCCGCCCTGGCCTCAAGCCCGTCGGAAATAAGCGCGAAGGCGTTAAAGGTAAAAAGGGAGGGCAGGGCTTCCTTGTAAGATGATATCAGGCCGCTTCCGGACACGGAGTTCCGGCGGGATGCCGGGGTTAATCCGGGCAGCCGCCCTGGCAAGGGTATCGGCAAGGAAGACCTCCTCAAAGGACCGCCTGAGGGGATTTTCACCGCCGGGAGAAACCGAAGGCCCGTACAGCGGCCGCCAGCCCCGGTCTTCGAGGAGCTTGAGCGCATAGTCTTCAACCCCGGATTCGTTGAGCGGCGATTTCGTCGGTGAGGGCTTTTTCGACAAAACTGTTTATGGACATTTTTAGTTTTCTTGCCCGTACCGCCACCTCTTTATGTAATTCCGGCGGCAGACGCAAATTGAATTTCCCCGAATAGGGCCTTTCCGGTTCCGTCCCTTCTTCCGCGCACCATACCAGGTAATCATCGACAGAATCCTTAAAGGCCCT
>JAISAQ010000100.1 GCA_031266775.1 Treponema sp. | reverse complement strand
GATTATGGTGGAGGTGCCATACCCGTTCCCATTCCGAACACGGAAGTCAAGCCCTCTAACGCCGATGATACTGCCCCCCGGAGGGGCGGGAAAGCAGGAAGTCGCCGGGCTTTTTTATTTTTTCATTGCCCCCGGAATCCCGAAGTACATCTTAAAGAGCAGCGTAACTGAATTCTGCGCGGCGTAGTTTCTTCCCATTACCGGCAGGTTGTAGTTCAGTTCCAGTTCTACAGGAAGCGGGCCCAAGTAGGTCATGTAACTTACCCGGGGCATTATTCCGAAAAGGAACTGGCGCTCCAGAAATGTTATCCGCCTGTTTTCATACGTCGCGATAACAGGAGGCATGGTGGTGACGGTAAGGGGAAGGCCCAGCGTAAATATGTTCCGCCCGGACTTTTTGACATAAACCGGCTCCAGCTCAAAGGCAAGTTTGTAGCCAAAATCCACCCGCGCGCCATCCGGAGACCCCGCCCACTCGAAGCTGTATGCGTTTGCATCGAGGCTCGAGATGTACTTTTCAAACTCCGTATAAAAACCAAGGTAGAAGTTTTCGCTGAACACATAGTCCGCGTTAAATCTAAAGGAAAAACTCCATACATGCTTGTCAAGATTCGCCATGAAATATCTGCCGTACCGGGGGATGGGGACGGTTCCGCCGGGAATCTGGTCGTATACTCCGTAAGCCACAAAATAGTCCCTGATGTTTTTGTTGAACCGGGCGTATTCCGATTTGAAATCGGGACCGGAAAGGGGAATTTTAAAACCCGGCGCGGCCGATACGCGGACAGCGCTGCTTTTGACCGGCGCATTTTCGCCTACAAGAAGGAAACGGAATCCCATCTGTATGTCGGCGACGCCGTTGGCGCTGTATTCGTTTCCGTCCGCGTAGGTATGGCCGCCGCTTGACGAGGTGTTATTCAGATCGATTTTCGAGGCGAAATTCCAGCCGGGCGCCCAGCGGAAGGCGATGGTCCACCAGTCCAGAATGCCGTATTCAGCGGCAAGGCCAAGATTTCCCCCGATGGTACGGCCTTCTCCGGGCCCGTACGAGTTGTAGATCATGTCGTTGTCGTAATGGCCGGGAACAAAGAAAAACGTGGGCGCGACATACATGCGGCCCATCCCCTGCGGCAGGGTTTGAGCGGTGTCCGCCGGAACGAACCGGGTAATCAGCAGGAAAGCCGCGAGGCTTATAAACAGTGTCTTTTTCATTGTGTCTCCTTTCCGCGCTATTTTATGTAGGTGGAGCGCAGGGCGCCGAGTTCCCTGGCGTTAAGGGCGAGCCCTGCCTGTATGACGGCGTAGGGATACGAGGGGCTTTTTTTATTGGTAAAGTAGTTTTCGACCGTATCCCAGCCGGTCTCTATCCTGTTGACGGACGCCTCCAGGTATTCCCTTTTCACCGTGGTCAGGGGCCCTATGTCCCCGCCAGCGAACATGGGGATGTTCTTTAACGCCTTTACGATGGGCTCGTACTTGTCGGCGACATTGACGGCGGAAAGAAGATAATCCTGCATGATGATCTCCCTGTTCACGCCGAGGAGCCAGAGAAACAGGGCCGCCGCGTAACCGGTCCTGTCTTTTCCGGCGGAACAGTGAAACACAAGGGGAAGGTTGGCCGGATCCGCAAGAAGCCGGAAAAATTGTCCGTATTCGGCCAAATAGTTTTCAACCAGGTTTGTCGGGGCGTCGTTGGGGCCTATGCCCGCTCTGGAATACAGCGAAATCATGTACGCCGTGTTGTTTTCGGTATTTCTCATGGCGGCGGCGGTGTAGTTTAAATCGCCCGCGGCAATGGGAATTTCCACGAGCCTTGCCCCTTTAGGCAGTATGTCCGGGCCGTTCGACGCCTTTTCGGACGGCGTTCGAAAATCAACCACGGTTTTAATCCCCATCCATTCAAGAATTCGTATGTCCGGATCCGAAAGACCTGTCAGTTCGTCGGAACGGTAGATCAGGTTATGACGGATGATTCTGCCCTCCGCGGCCTCGTATCCTCCCATGTCCCTGAAATTGAACAGGCCCGACATGGTAAACGCGGAACCCGCCGCCATCTGGCCGGATACGGCGTTTTCACATCCTGAAAACAAAAGACACGCAAGCGCCGGAAGCAAAAACACCGGAAGCAGTCCCGGCGGCGCTTTTCTTTTCATCATTGTAATCTCCTTCACAAATTTGTCTTTTACGCGAAAAAATTCGTCAATTCATTTCGCGCCGTCCGCCGTTTGAAGGCGTAACAAAATAGACAATATCATCTAAATAAAATAATTACTAGACGAATATCGTAAAATAGTATATTTTTTATACGATTTTATAAAAATATCTTATGCGGAGGATTCAGGAGCCATAGCGGCGGGAAATCCCCGCGGCGTACCCTGCGGTTTTCCGCTTTGGCGGACGCGGTCCCGGGACGGCGCGTTCCCTCGTGGTCCGGTTGTACCTGATGCGGCCTCTTGATGAAGGGAAATTTTGATAGTATACTATAAAAATGGATGTTTTGCCCGATTAAAGGCACGGGAGAGGGGTTGTTATGTCCGATCAAAACCAGTTGGTTACTTTTCAGCTTGGCGAAGAGTTGTACGGTGTCAATATAATGGACGTAAAGGAAATAGTCCGTGTTCAGGAGATCAGGTCCATTCCGAACGCCCCTGTCTATGTGGAAGGAATTTTCAACCTGCGCAGCGAAATCATACCGATCATCAACCTGCACAAGCGTTTTCATCTAAAAAAAGCCGTTAATTCCGAAGAAGACGAACTGTTGTCGGGTTTTATTATCATTGATATAGACGGGATGAAACTCGGGGTCATCATTGACCGGGTTTCCCGGGTGGTAACCGTAGAAAAAGAGGATATACAGCCGCCGCCGCAGATGCTCAGCGGCATAGGGGCGGAGTATATTCAGGGAGTTGTGCGCCAGGAGCAGGGGTACCTTATCATTCTGGATATCCGGGACCTCTTTAACCCCAAAGAACTGCAAAAAATTGCCGACCTGAGAAGGTAAGCGCGGTATGATAGAAGTCTACTCTCCGACCATCAGACGGAAAGAGATGGACGCGGTGCTGACCGCCCTGGTGGAAGACCGCGTCGGTCCGGGGGATCAGTCCCGTCTTCTTGTCCAGACGGCAAAAGAATATCTTCATTTTGATTACTGCCTTTCCTTAAGAAGCCCCGCGACGGCCCTGTACCTGGCCCTCAGGGCTCTTAACCCGGAGGACGGCCGCGCTGTGATCATTTCGGCCCTGTCGCCCCGCTACTATGTCAAGGTTATTGAGGATCTGCGGCTCCGGCCGGTGTTTTGCGACGTGGCCCCTTCGTCGCCTTCGGTGAACAGGGAAACCATCGCAAAGGCCCTTTCCGGGCCGGAGGGGGTTTCTCCCTGCTGTATAGTCCTTCACCATACGCTCGGTTTTGTGCCGGATGTCGCGGCCCTTGCGGAACTGGGGCTTCCGGTCATTGAGGATGTATCCCAAAGTTACGGCTTTTCCGAAGGGGAAGGAAAGGAAAAAGTTCACGGGATCTTTACCATTCTGGGGCTTGAGGAAAAAGACATGCTGACCGCGGGGGGCGGCGCGCTGCTCTACGCCATGAACAGGCGGGACGGGGCCCTTTTACGGAATTTCGCCGGACTGCCGGGGGAATATTGTCTTCCCGACATGAACGCCGCCATGGCGCTGGTGCAGTTCAGGGAAGCCGGGAAAAACATGCTTAAACGGAACGAGATCGCCGGAATATATACACGGTCAAGCCAGATGACCCGGCACCGGCGTTTTATTCACCGGGACGACACCGTGTACAACAACTACGCTTTTCCTCTGGTTCTGGAAACAGGGTTTAAGGATGTAAAAAACTACGCCCGCAGAAAGGAGATTGCCGTGGAAAGCGCCTTTGAGGATACTCCCGCGGCCTCCGGCGCGGCGGACGCTCAAAAGTGTCCTGAAAGCCATTCCCTTTCCCTGCGGACCGTACTCTTTCCCCTTTATCCCCGCCTTCGCTCCCAGGAAGTTGAACGGGTATCAAAATTGATCCTTACCCTTCCGTAGGAGAGAGGGATGTCCGAAACAAATTCCCGGATCAGAACGCTGCTCTTTGTCAACAAGTCAAAACCCGAGGCTTCAAAGCTGGCGGGGGAAATGGAAGAAGAACTGAAAAAACGGCGCGCGGCGTCCCGGTTCTGGTTTTTTGAACGGGGCCTTCGTGAAAACGGCGGGCCCCCGAAAATCGATTTTGATGACGGGGGGCCCTGGGACCTTGCCTTCAGCCTCGGCGGCGACGGTACGGTGCTTTACACCGCCAGGGCCGCGGCCCCGCGAGGCATTCCCATTATACCGGTAAACCTTGGCACGCTGGGTTTTATCGCCGATGTGCGCCGGGAGGAATGGACGGAAGTCCTGGATAAATGGATGTCAGGCGCGGCCGCGGTTTCGCGGCGGCTCATGCTGGAAGTGCGGGTTGAACGGCGGGAAAGGGAAGTGTGGAAAAGCTGCTGCCTTAACGACGCGGTTATTTCGGCTTCCGGCATCGCGCGCCTCATACGGCTCACGCTCCTTTCGCCCGTCCTTTCTTCCCGCGGATTTACCCGCCTGGCGCAGTACCGCTCCGACGGCCTTATCGTGGCAACCCCCACCGGTTCAACCGCCTATTCCATGGCCGCGGGCGGGCCCATCCTCGATCCCGAAATAGAAGGGATCATCGTAAATCCCATCTGCCCCTTTACCCTTTCAAACAGGCCCATCATCTTTCCCCCCGGGGAAGGGGTCGCCGTAGAAGTCGAAAAAGAACAGCGCAGCGGGGTGCTGCTTACCGTTGACGGGCAGGAAACCTGGGTCCTTGAACCGGAGGACCGGATTGTCATGCGGGCGGCGTCTTTCAAGGCGCTGCTTGTCGGATCCGACCGGAAGGCTTTTTACGGGGCCCTGCGAAACAAGCTGTCGTGGCCGGCTGTCCCGGCCCGCCCGGATTCCGTGGACGCCGCGGAGGAGGGCGTTCATGCTTGAGGAACTGGACATACGGAACTATGCCCTTATCGAAAACATCAGCCTTCTCTTTGGCGGCGGCTTCAATGTGCTTACAGGCGAAACCGGGGCGGGAAAATCGATTATCGTAGGATCTTTAAGTTTTCTTCTGGGTTCAAAGGCGGACGCCGATGTGATAAGGACCGGCGCGGAAGAGGCGAATGTCTCGGCTGTCATATCAATACAGGATGATTCACGTGACGCCCTTGCGTGGCTTTCCGAAAGGGAAATAGGGCCTGAGGACGGGACAATTGTCGTCAGGCGCAGCCTCAAGTCTTCCGGGCGCGGATCGATATACATACAAAACATACCGGTTACCCGGGGCGATCTGGAGGAATTCATGGGCCTCCTTTTTGACATTCACGGCCAGCATAACCATGAATCGCTTCTCCGCAAGGAAAGCCACCGCCGCTATCTGGACCGTTTCGCGGGCCTTGAGGATGAAACGGCCGCCTTCAACCGGGTTTTTACCGAACTTGCCGACAAAAAAAAGACCCTGGAACTTTCCCTGAGCTCGGAGCGGGACAGGGAAAACCGCCTTGAACTCCTCTCTTACGCGGTGCGGGAAATAGACGCCGCCTCTCTCAGAGCGGGTGAAAGCCGGGAACTGGAAGCCGAATCACGGCGTCTTGCCGACTTTGAAAAACTCGCCTCGCAGGCGCAGCATGCCGCGGACGCCCTGTTTGACGGGGAGTTTTCGGTGTTAAGCCTTGCAAGGCGCGCAAAGACCGGGCTTGACGCCGCCGCCGCCATTGACGGCGGACTTGCGGTTCTGCAAAAAAGGCTGGAGGACCTGTACTACGAGGCGGAGGATGTTTCGGCCGAATTCCGTTCCTACCGTGACGGCCTTGCCTTCGATCCGGGCCGCCTTGAAGAAGTGGAAGAGCGCCTTGCCCTGCTTTTCAGGCTGAAAAAGAAGTACGGGGAAGGAACGGCCGGGGAAGGGGGAAGCGCCGAAGAGGCGATTCTGGCCTACCGGGCCCGCGCCGGGGCGGAAATAGAGGCGCTTTCGGGGGCCGGGGAAAACCGGGACAGGCTCAGAGCCGAAATAAGCGCCCTCGAAAAAGACCTGATCCGCCGCGCCGCCTCTCTGGGCGCCAAAAGAAGGGCCGCGTCGGGAAATCTTGGAAAACGCATTACGGAGATACTGGTCCGCCTTGGAATGCCCCGCGCCCGTTTTGAGGCCGCGGTGATCCCAAGAGCCAGAGATCCGGACGGAACCAGGGTTTCAGGCGGAACCAGGGACGGCGAAAGGGCTTCTCCGGCGGAAAAAACAGGCAGCCTCCTCTGCGGTCCCTGGGGGGCCGAAGACGTAGAATTCCTCATTTCCGCCAATACCGGCGAACCCCTCAGGGATCTTGCCCGTATAGCGTCGGGCGGGGAGCTTTCACGGGTAATGCTTGCCATAAAGACCGTATTTTCCGAATCCGATTCCGCCCAGGCGCCGGGCACGGTACAGGCGGGAGGGGGAGCGGCGGAAACGCTGGTTTTTGACGAAATAGACACGGGCATAGGGGGAGAAGTGGCCCTTGAAGTGGGGGAATATCTTGCCCGCATAGGCGCCCGCAAACAGATATTCTGCGTTACCCACCTGGCAAGCATAGCCGTCCGCGCCGGCAATCACATTAAAGTAGAAAAGAAGACCTCAGGCGGCAGGACCAGTACGGTGGTGAGCGTTCTTGACGCCGGGGAAAGGCGCCGGGAAATAGCCCGCATGCTTGCCGGGGATTCCGGCAAGGCGGCTCTTGCCCATGCCGACGATTTAATTTTAAGATACGGCAAGACGCCGCGCGTAAACGGCTGAAGGGGCTTGTGGAGGGCACATGGCGAAGATTTCCAATGAGGAACGTCATCAGTATTTCGAAAAGATAAAAACCTACAGGGTGTCGGTTGACGCCATTCTTAAACGGGAACAGAGCCTTATTCCCGCCATCAAGCAGGACCCCCAGGGGGCGGCCTTTAAGCGGCTTGCCCTGGCGGACGAAATGCTGAACCTTACTTCGAACTATATTATCCTTTCGGGAGTTTCCCAGGCTGTTCTCAAGGTAAAAAATGAAGACGCCCTTAACGACGGGCGCAAATCCCTGTACAAAAGCGTCATCTACCTTGAAGAGATAGTCGGCAACCTCATAGACGCGCCCTTTTCGGACTATGAGGAAAAACTCGCCGCCATTGAATCGGTGGACGCCGCGCGGCGTTATCTTCTGGTACGGAAAATGGGGCTTACACTCGATCTCCTGGAAAACGCGTACGGCGACAACACCAAATGGAAGTGGTCTTTCGTGGAACTGGAAGGCCGGTTCGCCGCGGTCACCAAGAACATCATGGACATGAGGAACGCAGTCGCCAACACTGATCCCAGATCTCCCAATTACGAGCCCACCGTGTATCATCTGCGCATGCTGAAAAAACTCCTTATGCAGGCGGCCGACCGTTACCGTGAAAAATACGAGCTTTCCACCACCAGGATAGACGACTTTAAAATGGGCATTACCTTTCTTCTTGCGTTGCGGAGAATTCACATTATATTGGGTGAAAGGGAAGAAGCCGAAACGCTAAAAAAGAAAATTGACATCTGGTCCGTGAAGCTGGAGGCGGACAAAAAAAAGCAGGAAGATCTGTCCGCAAAAAAGGCGTAGTATGCTTTCGTCCGGAAAAGAAGGTTCACTTGGGGAATACAGGAGCCTTCTTCCCTATTTTTTCCGTTACCGCTGGCGCTACGCGGCCGGGCTCTTCTGCCTTATTACGATAGACGCCGCGCAGATTGTCATTCCCCAGTTAATAGGGCGGGCCGTTGACCTTATTACCAGGGGATCTTTCAAGACGCGAAGCCTTCTTTTTATCGCGTTTTTGATGATCGCCGTTACGGCGGTAATTTCACTGGGCAGATTTTTCTGGCGCTACTTCATACACGGGTCTTCCCAGCGCATAGAGACCGAAATGCGGGAACGGCTTTTTGCCCATCTCCTTACCCTGTCCTACGATTTTTACCAGAAAAACAAGATAGGGGATCTTATGGCCCGCTCCATAAGCGATCTTGGGGCGGTAAGAATGTCCATAGGCATGGGCCTTGTGGCGTTTATTGATTTTATTTTCATGGCGACTTCCATTCTTGTTATCATATTCATTCAGGACGCCCGTTCCGCCTTTTTCGCCGTTCTGCCGCTGCCTGTCGTTACCCTTCTTATCCTCATTTTTGGCCGCGCGGTAACGGACCGTTTTCTCCGCGCCCAGGAATCTTATTCCCGCATGAGCGATACGGTGCAGGAAACCTTTGCCGGCATGCGGGTGGTAAAATCCTTTGTAAAGGAATGGTGGTTCGTAAAAAAGTTCGCCGCCACGAATGATGATTACCGGGAAGCCAACATGGAACTCGCGAAACTGGAGGGCTTTTTCTTCCCCCTGGTAAGTTTCCTTTCCGGCCTTACTTCGGTGATCCTGTTCCTTGCCGGCGGCAGAAGGGTCATTGAAGGTTCCCTGAGCCCCGGCGCCCTTGTGGCCCTGTTCCGCTACCTTCAGATGCTGATATGGCCCCTTATGGGGGCGGGGTTCATGGTGAACATGATACAGCGGGGCGCGGTGGGTCTGCGCCGGGTAAACGAGGTGATGCGGACCGTTCCTTCTATACGTTCGCCCGGCGCGCCTGTCCGTGAAAACGCCGCGCGCGCGGCGCGCTCCTCTTCGGAAACGGCGCCCGCCATAGAGATACGCGATCTTTCTTTTGCCTACGAGGGAAAGGGAAACGCGCTTTCCGGAATCAGCCTTGCGGTTCCCCGCGGGACATGGCTCGGCATCCTTGGCAGAACCGGATCGGGAAAATCGACGCTGATTAAATCCCTTGTAAGGATGGTAGATCCTCCGCCGGACGCGGTGAAGATTTTCGGCGTTGATGTCCGTGACTGGGACCTGGGGCATCTGCGGAGCCTCTTTGCCGTGACGCCCCAGGACAGTTATCTTTTTTCGGATTCCATAAAAAACAACATAGGCTACGGCCTTGAAAACCCCGGGGAAGAAGAGCTTCTAAAGGCGGCGGGCATTTCCGCCCTTGAACGGGATCTTTCGAATTTTAACGGCGGCTGGGATACCCTTGTCGGGGAACGCGGGCTGACCCTTTCGGGAGGGCAGAAACAGCGGGTCGCCATATCCAGGGCTGTGATCCTTGACCGGGAGATCCTTATTCTTGACGATTCCCTTTCCGCCGTTGACGCCGACACGGAAAAGCGCGTTCTGTCGCGGCTCCTTGCCGGGCGGAAGGGAAAGACCACGATCATCATATCGCACAGGGTATCAAGCCTTCGTCATGCCGGTGTCGTGGCGGTCCTGGAAGAAGGCCGCCTTGCCGAACTGGGAAGCCCCCCGGAACTGGCCGCGCGGGGCGGTTATTACGCCCGTATGGCGGCCCTTCAACAGCTGGAGGGACAGGATGGCTGACTTCTTTGAGGCCGAAACCGGCGAAGAGATAACAAAGGAATATGACGGCCGCCTTGTTATGCGCATCCTCTCCTGGCTTAAACCCTACCGGGGCCTTGCCGCCGTGACTATCGCCGCGCTTTTTATAACCACGGCGGGGGAACTGTACCTTCCCGTTCTGGAGCAGCGGATCATCGACGACGCGATACTGGCGAAATTCATCTGTCTTGACAGGGAAGAGTACGAAAGGCAAAAGCCGCGTCTGGACGGAGAGGCGGCGCGCGTTGCGGCGGAATTTTTCAGGTCCCCACGGTTTCCCGTTCTTGAAGCGGGGGGGCTGTACTTTATCCCGGCCGGCAAAGGCCCGCGCCTTACCGCGGACGCCGAAAATGAGCTTGCCGGACGTTCGATTATACGGGAAGGGGACTGGTACGCCTTTCCCCTCGCGGACGGCGCGGGAAAAGGCGCAAAGGCGCGCGCCGTCGCCGAAAGGCGCGCGGGGCTTTTTCTCCTGGGGGAAAAGGCCGCGGCGGTAAGGAAGGCCGATCTCTATACGCTTCCCCTTTCCGAAATAGCCGCCGTCAGATCGGGGGATTTAAGGACGGTGCTGAACGCGGCGCTCGTGTTCCTCGCGGTGCTTGCCGTGGTCTTTGTGTTCACGTTTTCCCAGACCTGGACCACGTATCTTATGGGACAGAAGGTCATGAAAGATCTGCGGATGGCCCTGTTCAAAAAGACCATCTCACAGTCGACGGCGTTTCTTTCACGCCACCCCGTCGGCCGCATCGTGACCCGCCTGACAGGCGACGTTGAAACGATCAACGAATTCTTTACCGCCGTCCTTGTGGCTTTCCTCAAGGATCTTTCGATTATGCTGGGCGTTCTTGTCACCCTTTTTATCCTTTCGCCCGCCCTTGCCCTTGTAGTCGCCGTCATTCTGCCGCCCGTCTTTTTCCTTACCCTGATAAGCCGCGTCAAGGCCAGGGATGCCTTTAGGCGGCAGCGCGCCGCCTCGTCGCGGGTGTACGCCTACCTTGCCGAGCGGCTCGCCGGGATGCAGGTAGTGCAGCTTTTTCTGGGGGAAAAAAAGAGCCGCCGGGAATTCGCCGAACGGAACGGGGAGCTTCTTGACGCCAACCTTGGGGAAATGTACGTCTTTGCCGTTTTCAGGCCCGTTGTCGAATGGTTTTCCACAGTCACCTCGGCGGCGGTTATTGTCGTCGGGGGGAACATGGTGCTTTCCCTTTCCCTTTCTCTGGGGGTGCTTATCGCCTTTATTACCCTGGTACAGATGTTCTACGCGCCGGTAACGGACATAGCTGAAAAATACACCCTGCTTCAGTCCGCCATGGCCGGGGGAGAGCGGGTGTTTAAATTCCTTGACACCGAGGAAAGGATTCCCGATACAGGCGGGCGCGGAATTGAAGGAAAGGTAAAGGGCCGCATCGAATTTGACAATGTGCGTTTTTCCTACAAAGAAGGGGAAGAAGTGCTGAAGGGTTTAAGTTTCACGGTAAATCCGGGGGAAACGGCCGCTATTGTAGGCTACACGGGCGCGGGAAAGACCACCGTAACCAGCGTGCTTGCGCGGCTGTGGGACATTGATTCGGGAGCGGTACGGATAGACGGTGTGCCGGTCCGCGACATACCCCTTGCGGAACTGCGCCGTTCTGTGCTACCGGTACTGCAGGACGTGTTTCTTTTTTCGCTCTCCGTGGCGGACAATATCAGCCTCGGGCTTCCCCTTTCCCCGGAGGAAATCACCGCCGCGGCAAAGGCGGCGCACGCCCATGAATTTATTTCCCGCCTTCCCGGCGGCTACGGCGCCATGCTTTCGGAGGGTGCGGCGAATATCTCGTCGGGCCAGAGGCAGCTTGTCAGCTTTGCGCGCGTCATTGCCCATAACCCGGCAGTCGTGATCCTTGACGAGGCCACAAGCTCCGTCGACACCGAAACCGAACACCTTATACAAATGGGCCTGCGCCGGGTCCTTGCCGGCCGCACGTCCATCGTCATTGCGCACCGGCTTTCGACAATACGGCACGCGAACCGCATCCTGGTGCTCAGCGCCGGCCGTCTTGCCGAAGAAGGAACGCACGAGGAACTGATTGCGAAAAACGGCCTTTATGCGCGGCTGTACAGGCTGCAGTACGGAGGTGACTAAAACGGCGCGCGGGGAAGGAACGCCGGTGCTCAGGGTGCTTGCCGTTTTTTGGGGCCTTGAGTCTCTTTCCATGGCGGCTCCGCTTGCCGCCGCCCTTGTTCTTGGCGAAACGGGCATGGTGAGGGCCTTTTGTCTTTCCATGGCGCCTCCCATCCTTACCGCCCTGGCCGTTTTTGTTTTTTCCGGGAAGGGCCTCCCTCGCTTTGCGCAATTCGGCGCGTCCGAAGGCATACGGTTCGTTTTTTTCGCCTGGGCTCTTTCCTGCCTTACCGGGGCCCTGCCATACTGGTTTTCAGGCTGTATCCCCTCGTTTTCGGGCGCTGTTTTCGAAAGTGTTTCGGGCTTTACCACAACGGGAACCAGCGTTATTCCCGACCTGGAAGCGCTTCCGTATTCCCTGCATCTTTGGCGGGGGCTTACCCACTGGCTGGGCGGCATAGGAATCATCGTTTTTACTGTCGCGCTGGTTCCGCTTTTTGACACCGGCGCCTTCAGGCTTGTAAAGGCCGAAACAACCGGGCCCGAAAAAGACAGGCTGACCCCAAGGATAGCCGAAACCGCCAAAATACTCATCCTGATCTATGTCTCGCTTACCGCCTTGCAGGCGCTTCTGTTTTTGGCGGGAGGCATGAACTGGTTTGACGCCGTGTTTCATTCGTTTTCTACAGTGGCTACAGGGGGCTTCAGTACGCATAACGACAGCATTGCCCACTTCAATTCGCCGTATGTGGAATGGGTTACCCTGATTTTCATGGTCATTTCAGGGCTCAATTTTTCGCTTGTTTACCGCCTTCTCCGGGGCAGGGTAAGGGAAGCCGCCGCCAACAGCGAGGCGCGGGCGTATTTTCTGGTTATTGCCGTTTCCGTTTTGCTTGTTGCCGTCTCGATTCTGTCCTCCTCGGCATCGCCCGGCGCGGCGGTAAGACACGCCTTTTTCATGTCCGCCTCCGTTCTTACGACAACCGGTTTCATACCGACGGGTGATTATACGCTTTGGCCCCCCCTTGCAGAGGCCGTTCTTTTTCTGCTCATGTTTTCGGGGGCCTGTTCCGGCTCAACGTCAGGCGGCGTCAAAGTAATCCGGTATGTCATACTCGGCAAGCAGATGAAAAACGAGATGAAAAAACTCCTCTTTCCCCGGGGGGTGTTTGCGATACGGATCGATCAAAAAGCCGGCCGCAAGGACGCGGTCTACGGCGTCGCGGGTTTTATATTCCTCTATTTCGCGTTTGTTTTGGCCGGCGCCCTTTTGGTATGCAGTTCGGGGACGCCCCTCTTCGATTCCCTTAACACATCCCTCTCTATGGCGGGCAACATAGGAGCGGGCCTTGGAAAATCGAACGTCGTTCTTTACACAGCCCCCGGTTATGTAAGATGGGGGCTTTCGTTCCTCATGCTGGCGGGCCGTCTGGAACTGATGACCGTCCTTGTGCTGTTTATCCCCGGCGGCTGGCGCGGCGCCAGGTTATACTAGTGTATATGTTCCGGCGGCGCTTGACATTTTTTCCCGTTCCCGCTAGAGTTACCGTGATAGTGTAATTCCATAACAAAAAAGGGCCGCGTTAAGGACCTTTTTTTTTTGTTCGGCGGAAAAAGGCCGGTTTCAGGCCGGAAGGACGTGTATGCGGTATACCCCCGCGGAAGAAAGGGACGGCCTGTACAGTTCCCTGGAACCTGTAGCCGGGGGGCTGGGACTTTCTCTTGTCGAAACAACCGTGTCGCGGAAAGGGGGAAACGCCCAGATACGCCTGGTGGTTTACCGCAAGGCGGAAACAGGCGCGGGCGGAGGAAAGCGGGGCGGGTATGTCGGCATTGACGACTGTTCGGCCTTTCACCGGGCGGTTGTGCCCCTCCTGGACCGGGCTTTTCCCGGCACGGACTATTCCCTGGAGGTATCTTCCCCCGGCATAAACCGGCGGATCAGGGACGGGGCGGAATTCGCCCATTATACGGGGGAGCGTGTGCGCTGTTACCGTACCGACATTTCGGACTGGTCGGAGGGGACCCTTGAATCGTCCGATGAGGCAGGCATAACGCTCGCGGGAAAAGACGGGTCTTTGCGTCTGGCTTATGAAGTTATCGCGAAGGCCGTATTAAACAGAGGGGAGGTATAGAGGGTGGCAACGGATATGTCGGACGCGATCCGTCAGCTGAGCCAGGACAGGGGCATTTCGGAGGAACTGATCTTCCGTACCATTGAAAACACCCTTCTTGCGGCCTACAAACGCCGTTTTGGAAACGCCGATAACGCCATAGTCCGGTTCAGTGACGATAAGGAAGTGTCAATCTACGCGAAAAAGCAGATCGTGGACGGGGTTTACGATCCGGTGTGCGAAATTGATCTTGAAGAGGCGCGGGAACTCAACCCGGAGGCGGAAATAGGGGACGAACTTCTTATCGAGGTCGATCCGGCGGAATTCGACCGCCTTGCCGTACAGAGCGCCAAACAGACCGCCCACCAGTCCATACGGGAAATTCAGAAGGACAGCCTGTATTCCGAATTCAAGGACAAGGTGGGGGAGATCATCATAGGGTACTACCAGCGGGAACGGAACGGCACAATCTACGTTGATTTGGGCAAAATGGAAGGAATACTTCCCAAAAAGTACCAGTCTCCAAGGGAAATCTACCATGTCAACGACCGGATCAAGGCGCTTATTACCGAGGTGAACAAGACCCCTTCCGGGCTTCAGGTGGTGCTTTCGCGTACCCACACCGACTTTGTCAGGGCTATCTTCGAACTTGAGGTTCCCGAGGTCTACGACAAAACCGTGGAAATACACAAGATAGTCCGGGAAGCGGGCTACCGCACCAAGCTGGCCGTCTATTCAACCCGCGACGACGTCGATCCCGTCGGCGCCTGCGTCGGCCTTAAAGGGGTGCGCATACAGGCGGTGATTAAGGAACTGGAGGGTGAAAAAATAGACATCCTCAAATACGATCCCGATCCCCGCCGCTTCATCAAGAACGCCCTTTCGCCCGCGGAAGTCAGGGACGTTATTATTCTTGACGAGGGGAAACACCAGGTGCTGGCCGTGGTAAGCGAATCCCAGCTTTCCCTGGCCATAGGCAAGCAGGGCCTTAATGTCCGCCTTGCCAACCGTCTTGTCGACTGGAACATAGATGTCAAGACCGACACCCAGTTTGAGGAAATGGACATAGCTGCCGAATCCAGGCGGGCCGTTTCGGAACTGTTCGGGGATGCGGAAAATTACGGCGATGAAATTTCCCGCATCAGCGAGCTTCCCGGCGTCGACGCCCGCGTCGCTTCGGCGCTTCTTGAAAATAACGTCGATTTCATCGAGGATTTCCTCGCGCTGGGTCCCGATGAATTAAGCGGCCTGAAGGATGTCACGGCCGAAGATCTTGAAGGACTGCGTACTCTTATTGAAGAATATGTGGAGATAGTGGAAGAAGAGCCGGAAAAATCCTCCGAAGAGAAAGAAGAGCCTCCCCGGACGGAAGAAGAACCCGAGGAGTATGTTTGCCCTGAATGCGGCGCGAAAATCACCGTTGATATGACAACCTGCCCCAGTTGCGGCGTAGGCTTGAGTTTTGAATACGAGGATGAATAGAGGACCCGTAAGCGGATAAAAGGTGGAACATGGCTGAGGATTTAGAAAGTACCCAAAAACCAAAGGCGGAACTCATCAAGCGTATCCAAAGCGATCATGAAGTTTCCGAGGGAAGCAAGGCCGGGGCTTCGGAACACGGGGAACGCCGGAAGGTGGTCGTTCTTAAAAAGAAACCGGGACCTCCCGCGGCCGCCCCCGGCGGAATTGTCCCCGCGGGTCAGGGAACAACGGTAAAAAGGCCTCAGTCCAAAGTTGTCGTCTCGAAAAACGAAGGACAGGGAAAAGGCGATCAGGAAAAGGGAAGCGGCGTTCCCCCCGGAGATCCGGCGCCCGCCCCGTCCGGTGTTCCGGCGGGCGTTCCCCCCGTGGCCGGGCGGAACGGCGGCAGGGAAAACGGAAGCCCCGCGAAACCGGGCGGACGCGTCGCCACTTTTCCGTTTACCCAGCGTCCCGCGGCGGCGGCGGGCAGGGTAGGGGGAAGGCTCGTCGGCAAGGCGCCTCCCCGCGAGCCGAGGCCGGCCTTTACAGGACGCGGTGCGGCGCCAAGGCCCGGCGGCGGCAGAACAGGACAGCGGCCTGAAGGCCCGCGGCCCTTCCAGGGAGGAGGGGCCCGCGGCCCTGGTTTCGGGGGTCCCCGTCCGGGCGGCCGTCCCGCACCCGGCGGCCGCCCGGCACCCGGCGGCCCGCGCGGCCAGGCGCCGCAGACTCCGGCACTTGGTGAAAACAAGGGGCCTGTTAAACGATCCTTCAAGGCAAAAAAACCTGTCTATAACCGCAAGGAAAAAGAACTTGAAATGGAGGAAAAACTCCTTCAGACCAAGAAGAAGATCACCCAGGTAGCCAATCCCGTACCCAAGACCATCGAAATAATGGAAATCATCTCCGTTTCTGAACTTGCCAAGAAGATGAACCTCAAGGCCGCCGATCTTATCCATAAGCTGATGAGCATGGGAATGATGGTCAGCATCAATCAGCAGATAGACCGCGACACCGCGTTAATTCTCGCCGATGAATTCGGCGCCAAGGTCAAGATCATAAGCCTCTACGATGAAACCGTCATAGAAACAGGCGGTGACGAGGGCGCCGAAATGCTCCCGCGCCCGCCTGTGGTTACCGTTATGGGGCATGTGGATCACGGCAAGACCAAACTGCTTGATGCCATACGCAGCGCCGATGTTGTGTCGGGCGAATTCGGCGGCATTACCCAGCACATAGGCGCCTATATGGTGGACACCCCCAAAGGCCGCATTACCTTCCTTGACACGCCAGGCCATGAGGCCTTTTCCCACATGAGGGCGCGGGGAGCCCAGGTTACGGATATCGTCGTCCTTGTGGTTGCCGCCGACGACGGGGTCATGCCCCAGACGGTGGAGGCCATCAACCACGCGAAGGAAGCGGGGGTCCGCATCATTGTCGCGGTAAACAAGATAGACAAACCCGAGGCGAACCCGGACCGCGTAAAAAGCCAGCTTTCGGAATTGGGGCTCATACCCGAAGACTGGGGCGGGCAGACCATGTTTGTCGAAATTTCGGCCCTGCAAAAGAAGGGTATAGACAAACTGGTGGAAACCATATTGCTGGAAGCGGAACTCCTCGAACTCAAGGCCAACTTCAACCGTTCCGCCGAAGGAAAGATACTTGAATCACGCGTCGATCACGGCCGGGGCATAGTGTCCACGGTTCTGGTGGAAAAGGGAACCCTCAGCGTGGGCGATTCTTTTGTCGCGGGTATCTGGCCCGGCAAGGTGCGGGCCATTTTCAACGACAAGGGGGAAAGGCTGGAAAAAGCCTTCCCTTCAATGCCTGTGGAAATTCTGGGCTTCGAGGGCGTTCCCAACGCCGGAGATCCCCTCCAGGTTGTTGAGGATGAAAAAGTGGCCCGCGGTTACTCCGGCAAACGGAAGGAACTCAAACGTTTTGAGGACTCAAAAAACGTCAGGAAGATCACCCTCGACAACCTCTACGATACGATAAGCGACGGGGCGATTCAGGAATTAAAGGTGATCATCAAGGCCGATGTTCAGGGGTCCGCGGAAGCCCTTCGTTCCAGCCTTGAAAAACTGTCTACCAAGGAAGTAAGGCTCAACGTCATTCAGGCGCTTCCCGGCGCCATCAACGAAGGCGACGTTGACCTTGCCTCGGCGTCCAACGCCATCATCATAGGGTTTAACGTCAGGCCCGTTCCCCGGGCAAAGATACTTGCCGAACAGGAAAAGGTTGACATCAGAAAGTACAACGTGATCTACCGGGCGGTCGAGGAGATACAGCAGGCAATGGAAGGCATGCTCAAGCCCGACACCAGGGAAGAAGTTATCGCCACCGTGGAAGTACGGAACACCTTCAAGGTTCCCAAAATCGGAACCATAGCCGGGTGTTATGTGCTTACCGGAAACGTAAAGCGGACCGCCAGCGTCAACCTTATCCGTGACGGTATAGTCATACACACCGGAAAAATCTCTTCGCTAAAACGCTTCAAGGACGATGCCCGGGAAGTGGCCGCGGGCTTTGAATGCGGCATAGGACTTGAAAAATTTGAAGACATACTGGTGAACGATCAGTTCGAAGTGTTCGAAATCATCGAAGTGGCAAGGAAGCTCAGTTAGGCGTGGCGGAATACAGGACGGAGCGTATAGGGCATCTTATACAGGAAAAGATAAGCGCCCTTATCATGGAAGGAAGAATAAAGGATCCCCGGGTAAATTCCTTTCTTTCCGTTACAAGGGTGGAAGTGTCGGGCGATCTTTCCTTTGCGGATGTGTACGTGTCCAATATCGAAGGCAGCGCGGGAAGAAAACAGGGAACGGCGGGCCTTAATTCGGCGGCCGGATTTATTCAGTCTTCCCTTAATCTAAAGCTCCGTAAAACGCCCCGCCTCCGTTTCCATGAAGACAGGGGCATAAGCGAAGGTTTCGATATTGTAAAGAAGATTGAGGCCCTTTCTTCCGGAAAAGCCGGAGATCCCCCGCCCCCGGCCGGCGGCCCGGATGCATGACGCAGGGACTTCTGCTGCTTGACAAGAGGCCCGGAATAACGTCCTTCGCGGCGCTGGGCGAAGTCAAGCGGAGCCTCATGACGGAAAAAGCCGGGCATACGGGAACCCTTGATAAATTCGCGGGCGGCCTTCTTTTGATCCTTGCAGGAAGGGCGGCAAGACTGGCCCCGTGGTTTTCACGCTGCTGCAAGGAGTACGAAGGAACAGTGCGGTTCGGCGTTGAAACCGATACTCTTGATCCCGAAGGTGTCCCGGTTTACCGCGCGGAGATTCCTTCCCTTGACGCCCTTGAAAAAGCCCTTCCCCTTTTTACGGGCGACATACTGCAGACCCCGCCCGTCTATTCGGCCGTTCACATCGGGGGAAAACGCGCGTCGGAACTTGCCAGGGCGGGAAAGGCCCCTGAAATGAAACGGCGTCCTGTTTCCGTCTACAGCCTGGAACTTGCCTTTTGGGAGCCGCCGCTTGCCGGGATACGGCTTTCCTGTTCAAGCGGGACCTATGTCCGTTCCCTGGCCCGGGACCTTGCCCTTGCATCAGGTTCCCGCGGCCACCTTGCCGCCTTGACACGGACGCGCGTCGCGGGCTTCCGCCTCGAGGACGCCGGAGGGCCCCTTATGCCCATAGATCTATCCGTTATCGAAGCCCTCGGCCTTCCATGGTTTGAGATTGATTCTCATGATGTACAAAAAATAATACACGGCCGGCCGCTTGGGCCCATACTGGAAGGCGCGGCGCCGCATGGAACGGGGGATTCCGCCGCGGTTTTTTCCGGCGGTTCTTTTATAGCAATGGTTGAAAAAAGGGACGGAAGCTGGAAGTACGGTTATGTGTATTGTTGAATGGGAGGATTTTATACGCAAAGACGCCCCTCCTTTTTCCGCGCGGAACCTGCCTTTCGGGCCGGATGCCGGCGGAAAGCTCGCGGCGGCCATCGGGGTTTTTGACGGAGTGCACCGCGGCCATCTGGCCCTTATCGAACGGATCCGCGCCCTTGGAATCCCTGTCGTCATCACGTTCAGGGAAAATCCCAAATCTGTCCTTAATCCGTCTTCTTTTAAGGGCGATCTGTACAGTCTGCGGCAGAAGCTCTCCGTTTTCGGGGAATGCGGCGTATCCGTGACGGTACTCATTGACTTTTCGGAAAATTTCAGTAAAATGCAGGGAAGGGATTTTATCGGTCTCCTTGAAAACCGGCGCGATCTGGCTTTTTTGGCCGTGGGGGCGAATTTCCGCTGCGGCCGCCACTTGGATACCGGCGCCGCCGCGCTGCGGAGCATGACGAAAAAAGCGGGCATCAGGACGGAGATTATCCGGCCCGTAATGGAAGGCCGGCATCCGGTAAGTTCAAGCAGGATCAGGGACGCTGTGGCTTCAGGTGATCTTGGAAGCGCCGCGCTGCTTTTGGGCAGGCCCTTTGGGCTCGATCTTTCCGGCCTTCCTTCGTATACCGAGGGCGGACGGAGGATTGTTGACCTCCGCGCTTTCCGGGGAATAACGCCTCCCCCGGGTTCCCGGCGGGCGCTGGTTTTTACGGCGGAAGGCGGCGGGGGCGCTGAGGCGGCGGTTTCCGTTGAAAACGGAAGGATCGTTATTTCCTTTCCCCGGGAAGAAGAAAGCGGGGAAATTATTGAAAGGCTGCTGTTTATATAGGAGTGTAATATATATGGCATTAAGCAAGGAAGAAGTGACTTCGACGGTACTCAAATTCGGAAAAAATGAAAAAGACTCAGGCGCGTCGGAGGTCCAGATTGCCCTGCTCACCAAGCGTATCAATCAGCTTACGGAGCACTGCAAACAGTTCAGGAAGGATAAATCAAGCCAGCGGGGCCTTTTAATCCTGGTCGGCAAGCGGCGGCGCATGCTGAAGTACATTCAGCGCGCCAACCTTGAAAAATACCGTTCCATCATTCAGGAATTAGGCCTCCGCAAGTAAGGGTCTAACACAATTAACCACAAGGAAAAAATGGTTCAACAAGTTAGTTACACAATAGCCGGCAAGGAATTGATCCTTGAAACCGGCAGAATGGCAAAGCAGGCGGGCGGCGCGGTTTTCGCCCGGTACTCAGGTTCGGCGGTCATCGCCACGGTATGTTCGTCGCAGGACGCGGTGGAAGGTCTTGATTACGTTCCCCTTACGGTTGACTACAATGAAAAATACTACGCCGCCGGAAAGATCCCCGGAGGGTTTATCAAACGGGAAGGACGGCCCAAGGACAAGGAAATTCTTGTTTCCCGGCTCATAGACCGGCCCATGCGGCCCCTTTTCGAAAAGAGTTTCGGCCGGGAAATTCAGGTGGTGCCGACCACCCTGTCGGCCGATCAGGTCAATCCCCCCGACATATTGGCGATTATCGCGTCTTCCGCGGCGGTTCACATTTCCGGCATTCCCTTTAACGGGCCTGTCGCCGCCGTGCGTATCTGCCAGGTGAACGGCCAGCTTGTCGTCAATCCCGCCTATGACGAAATAGAACGTTCGTCCCTCGAAATTGTGGTCGCGGGCACGAAAGACGGGATCACCATGGTGGAAGGGGGCGCCAAAGAAGCCGGTGAGGATCTCATGCTGGAGGCGCTGGAAAAGGCCGCCGCGATAATACAGGAACTGTGCGGCCTTCAGGACAAGCTCCGGGAGCTTGCGGGAAAGAAAAAACTTCCCCTTACCGAGGCGCCGCACAGTCTTGAAAACGCCGCCGCCATACGGGAGGCCGCCTACCCCCTGCTTGAAAAGGCCTGTTTTCTTCCCACCAAACACGAACGCCACGACGGTATCGCCGAGGTAAAGGCCGGCATCGCCTCCCGGTACGCCGGGCAGATTGAAGATGAAAACCAGAAAAAACTCTTCGGCGCCCTTTTCGAAGAGATGCAGTACGAAATTCTCCGTTCCTCCATCCTTGAAAAGGGAAGGCGGGTTGACGGCCGCGGAACAGAGGATATACGGAACATCACCTGTGAAGTGGGCCTTCTTCCCCGTACCCACGGTTCGGCCCTCTTTACCCGGGGCGAGACACAGGCGCTCGCGGTTACCACCCTGGGGACGGTTTTTGACGAACAGATCTACGACGATATAGAAGGCGACAAGCGGGAGAATTTCATCCTTCACTACAATTTTCCTCCTTATTCGGTGGGGGAAGTGGGACGCATGGGGACCGGGAGGCGGGAAATAGGGCATGGAAACCTTGCCCACCGTTCCCTAAAGGCCATGGTTCCCTCCAAGGAAGACTTCCCCTATACGGTACGGGTGGTTTCGGAGATCATGGAATCGAACGGCTCCTCGTCAATGGCGTCGGTCTGCGGGGGAACCCTCTCCATGCTCCACGCCGGGGTGCCCATGAAGAAGCCGGTTGCCGGCATTGCTATGGGGCTCATTACCGAAAGCTCAGGCGGCCGTTACGCGATCCTTTCGGACATACTGGGTGAAGAAGATCACCTGGGCGACATGGATTTCAAGGTAGCCGGTACGGAAGACGGGATCACCGGTTTCCAGATGGACATAAAGATAGCCGGCGTGAGCCCCGAAATCATGCGGGACGCCATGGATCAGGCAAAGCGGGGCAGGCTTCACATTCTTTCCATCATGAACGGGACGATAAACAGGCCCAGCAGCGAAATCAGCGAATTCGCCCCCAAGATCATCACCCTCCGCATAGAAATAGACAAAATAGGCGCCCTTATAGGCCCCGGGGGAAAGAACATCAAGGCAATCTGCGAACAGTATTCGGTGACCATCAATACTGAAAACGACGGAACGGTTACCATTTACGGCAAGACCGCCAAAAACGCCGAGGAGGCAAAGGCCGCCGTTATGGGGATCGTTTCCGATCCCGAAGTGGGCCGCGTGTACGACGGAGTCGTGAAGCGGATCATGGACTTTGGCGCCTTTGTGGAAATACTTCCCGGCAAGGAAGGGCTTGTCCACATTTCAAAACTTTCACGCCAGCGCATTAACTCCGTTACCGACGTGGTCAGGGAAGGGCAGGAGATTCAGGTCAAGCTTCTTGAAATTGACAAGATGGGAAGGCTCAACCTTTCCTACATAGACGCCATCGATCCCGACGGAGCTTCCGAAAGCCGGTCTGACGGCGAAGGGGGCTCGTACGGCGGCGCTCAAGGCCGGGGAAACGGCGGCAGGGACCGTTTCAGGGATCGCGGCCGCCGCTGATACGGGCCTTGAAGCCGCGGCGTCCGGGGGACCTTGTGGAGACTGTGGTAAAATTCATGCGAAAAGATCCCGGCGTGTCCCTTCCCCGTTATGAAAGCGGGGGAGCGGCGGGAATGGATCTAAGGGCCCGCATCGGGGAAGAGGAGCTTATTCCTCCCTTGGGAAGGGTGAAGATCCCCACGGGTCTTTTCCCGGAGCTTCCCCGCGGCTTTGAGGCGCAGATACGCCCGCGATCGGGACTGGCGCTGAGGCACGGGGTAACGGTGCTTAACGCGCCGGGAACCATAGACGCCGATTACCGGGGAGAGCTGGAAATTCTTCTTGTGAACCTTGGAAACGAGCCTTTTACGGTAAAAAACGGGGACCGCATTGCCCAGATGGTGGTTTCTCCGGTGTGCCGCGTTCGTATTGCCGAGGCGGAAAGCCTTGAAGAAACGGAGCGGGGCGCCCTTGGCTTCGGCTCAACGGGAATGTAGGGGAAGTGTCGCGGTATGGAAAAGAGCGCGGCCCCGCCCGCACGTTCCCTTTCCCCCATTATTTTCAGGTACATACTATCGGAGACCATGTTCTCTTTTTTCGTGTCCTTTCTCTTTTTCTTTTTCATCTTTTTTGTAAACCAGCTGCTCCTTATGGCACAGGAGATCCTCACCAAGCGCGTGCCTCTGGGACAAGTGGCCCTGCTTGTCCTTTACGCTCTTCCCTCGATTATCGCCATGGCCGCCCCCTTCGCGTCCCTTGTGGGAACCCTTATGACGATAGGGCGGCTCACCAGCGACAACGAGGTGCTGGTAATGCTTTCTTCGGGCCTTTCCTACAGAAACATCTTTCTGCCCGCCGTTGTGGTGGGTTTTATCATCTCCTTTATCTCCTTTGTCGCCAACGACGTGCTGCTTCCCGCGGGAACCATTCAGTTTACCCGGCTGTACCGGCGCATCCTTATTTCCACGCCGGCGCTGGAACTGGAGGCCAATTCGGTAAAGCGTTTTAAAGACACGGTGATTGTCACCGGGGACGTGTCGGGCGCCAGGGTGGGGAATGTGCTTATCCTTGACAGGACAAGCGACGGCGAACGGCGGGTGATCCTTGCCGCCGAGGCGGAACTCAAGGACGGGGGAAAAGAAGGGCTCAGCCTGGAACTTGAGGACGCCTTTGTTCAGTCTTCCAGGGAGGTATCCCGCCGTGATTATGATTACGCGTCAAGCGGTTTTCTCCGTTACTGGGTTCCGCAGGAGGATCTTATAGAGGCGGTTTCCGTTATTGGCCCCCGGGAAATGAGCTCTACCGACGTGCGGCGGGAAATACGCGCAAGGGAAGAGACCTTAAAGGAACGGCTCAACGAAAGAAACATGAGGATTACTTCGGCGGCGCTGGCGCTTGAGGAAAGCCTTCGCGGGGGGCCGGGGAACGCCGCCTGGAACAGGCGGGAAAATCTTGCCCTTTCCCTGTCCCGCGAACAGGAATCGGCGAAAATGGCGCTGGACGACCGCGGCCTCCTTGTCTACCGGCTCGAATACTACAAAAAATTTTCCATTCCCTTTGGGGCCATTTCTTTTGTGTTCCTTTCTGTTTCCCTGGGTTTTCTGGCGAAAAAAAGCGGGCAGACGGTGGGGTTTATTTTCGGCCTTATCATTTCGGTTATGTACTGGATTCTGCTTCTGAGCGGGCAGACCATGGGGCTCAGGCTGGGGTATTCGCCGTTCTGGACCATGTGGCTGCCCAACATACTGGCCGTTTCCGCCGGGCTTGTCATGTGTATTCTGCGGGTAAGAAAATGATACTGGACCGTTATCTTGTACGGCAGTTTTCCCCCATCTTTTTCATTGCCGCGGCGATGTTCGTTCTGCTCCTGGGCCTCATAGAACTTTTCGCGAATCTCTGGCGCTATCTGCAATACGAAGTGGCGGCGGCCGATATTTTCAGGGTAAGCCTGTACTACCTTCCCAAGAGCCTTTCCTATGCCCTGCCCATTTCCCTGCTTTTCGCAGCCGCCTATACCCTGGGGGAGCTGTACGGCAGGAATGAACTGACATCGATTTTTTCCTCGGGAATTCCGTTTTGGCGTTTCAGTGTTCCGCTCCTTGCCATAGGCCTTGCCGCTTCCTGTTTTGCCTTTTTTTTCGACGATCTGGTGGTAATTCCCACCCTCAGAATGAAGAACGGGCTTTCCCGCGAACTGCTTCACCAGCAGCGGACGGAAAACAATTCCGACATCGTCATCAAGGCGGACGGCGGGAGGCTCATTTACTCGGTTGATTTTTACGATTTTGTCGAGGATACGCTTAACGGGCTCAGCATTGTGGAACTTGACAAAGACGGGCGTTTCGTTTCCCAGATCCGTTCCCCCCGGGCCTCATGGAACGGCGAATACTGGAATCTTGCAAGCGCCGTGATCTACGAATACGAAGGGGAAATGCTCGTTATACGGTCCCTTTCGGGCACGGACAGGTACAGGGAGGATCCCGGCGCATTCAGGCGGAACGCGGTAGAGGCCGAAGAGCTTCCCGTGCAGGACGCGGGGCTTCTTATACAGGATCTGCAGAGGGCGGGGCTTCCCTTTACCGAGGCACTGGCGGATTATTACCACCGTTTTTCCTTTCCCGCCGTTTCCCTTGTGGTGATGATCCTTTCCATTTCCATGGGGGGCCGTTTCAGAAAGAACATTCTGCTCATGAGCCTTCTGGCAAGCCTTGTGTCGGCGGTGGTTTACTATGTCATGGAAATGATCAGCATGATGATGGCAAAACTCGGCTATATCCCGCCCTTCGCGGGAGCGTGGTTTCCCGTTTTGTTCTTTGTGTTCATAGGGTTCCTCCTCCTAAAAAGCGCGAAAACATGAACGGCGCCATTTTTTCTGAAAAACACAGGGACTCTTCGTCGCGGGCGCGGACGGGGACACTGTTTCTTCCCCACGGGACCGTCTCTACTCCTGTCTTCATGCCTGTGGGAACCTGCGGGACCGTCAAGGCCCTTACCCGCGATGATCTTGAGGAAATAGGGTTTAACATCATTCTTTCCAATACCTATCATCTGTATTTGCGTCCCGGAACGGATGTCATAGGCGCCGCGGGAGGGCTTCACCGTTTCATGGGCTGGCCGGGAAACATATTGACCGATTCGGGGGGGTTTCAGATCTTTTCCCTTGCCCGCCTCAGGAAAATACGGGAGGAAGGGGTGTGCTTTCAGTCCCATATTGACGGTTCCTGGCATTTTCTTGATCCCGAAACGGCGGTGGACATACAGACGATCCTTGGAAGCGATATACAGATGCAGCTTGACGTTTGCTCGGGCTGGGGCGCTTCGCGGAAAGAAACGGAAGAAGCCCTTGCCATAAGTTCCGCCTGGCTTCTGCGCGCGAAAAAAACCTGGGAAGAAAAGAGGCGGGAAGGCCGCGGGGGCAGCCTTTTTGCCATAGTGCAGGGCGGTTTTTTCAGGGATCTCCGGGAGCGGAGCGCGGTCATTGCCTCGCAGGCGGATACGCCGGGCATCGCCATAGGGGGCCTTTCGGTAGGCGAGCCGGAAGAGGTCTTTGCCGAATTTCTCTCTTATGCCGCTTCCCTTCTTCCCGAAGGCAAACCCCGTTATGTAATGGGCATAGGAACCCCCCGCTATATACTGGAAGCCGTGGAACAGGGAATAGACATGTTTGACTGTGTCCTGCCGACCCGGACGGGCAGGAACGGCCTTGTTTTTTCACGGGACGGTTCTTTTGCCCTTAAAAAAGCCGAATTCAGGCTTGATTTCAGGCCGATAGATGAAGAGTGCGGGTGCAAAGTATGCCGGGAATACAGCCGCGCCTATCTCCGGCATCTCTTCAAATCAGGGGAGATCCTCTGCTCCATGCTGGCAAGTTATCACAATCTGTATTTCTTGCATGATCTGGTGCGGGACGCCGGAAAGGCCATAGAAGAGGACCGGTTCACTTCTTTCAAGAAGGATTTTCTTGCACGTTTTGAGGATACAAAATGATGAAAGCGGATAAAGCAAAAAAACACGAAACCCTGCCCGGAAGCGGAAGGGGATTAAAACTGCCGTCCCTGTTTCCGGGAGAATTTTTCCCGGTGTGTATGATTTTTATTACGGCGCTGGGAATTCACGCGCTTGAAGGGGCGGATACTACGGATGGCGCGGAGGCGGCCGAACCTCCTCCGGCGGCGGAAGGCCCGGCCGTTCCTGGGGCGGAATCCCCCGCCGCCGGAGCTTCACCCGGATCGTCTGAAGGCGGAAAATTCGCGGAAAATACCGTAGAAGCCTCCCGTTACGCGACCATACGCTACGGCACCGAGACGGAAATCGCCTCCCTTATCCAGGCGCTTAAAAACGAGAATGCCGATTATCTTGACGATGAGCTTGTGGCACTGGTTCAAAATACCAGAAACCGGAGCATACTTTCCGGGGTCTTTTCCTTTTTCTCCGCCCGGCAAAAAACCGGCCTTGAAGACCGGGCTGTGCGGGCTCTTGAGGAATGGGACGAGGAATCAGGCGAAACGGTCCTTACCGCCATCGATTACCTGGGAAAGATACAGGCCCCCGCCGCCATAAAACCCCTCAAGGCAATTCTCGATTCGGAAGAACGCCGCTTCATGAACGCGGCCTTTAGAGCCCTGGGCCGGGCATCGGCGGCGGACAGCGAATCCGCCGGAGACGCGGCCCTGTACCTTATCGACTATTACACCAACCGCGATCCGGGCGATGAAAACCGCCGGGAAATCATTACCGCCCTTGGGGAAGGCGGTTCGGAAAAGGCCGTTGAATTTCTTGCCGGTATAGCGGGGAACAGCGAGGAACGTATGCCCCTTCGCATCGCGGCCCTTGACAGTCTGGGGAAAATAGGGGACCAGGCGGGCGTGGAAGCGGTAACCGCCGCCATAAACGACGGGGACCCCAATGTCAGGGCCAGCGCGGTAGCCGCCCTGGGCCCCTTTTCGGGGGAAGAGGTTGACAGGGCGATACTTGAAGCCTTCAGGGATTCCTATTACCGTACCCGGATCGCCGCCGCCGAGGCGAGCAGAGTACGTAAATTCGAGGCGGCCGTCCCCTATCTCCGTTTCAGGGCCGAACGGGACGACGTTCCGGCGGTAAAGGACGCCGCCCTAAGGGCGCTTGGGGCCATCGGAAACGGCGAATGTATTTCCATACTGGAAAAGTTTTTTTCGGACAGGGGCGGCCCGGACAGGATACGGATCTTGTCCATAGAAATGCTGATGAAAAACGAACCGGCCGCCTTTGCCGCCGCCCTTATCGCCGAGCTTGACGAAGCCAAAAGGAAGAACCAGACGGCCCTTTACAACGGTTTTCTCAAGGTAATAGGGGAAGCGAGGGCGCCGGGCCTTGAGGAAATAACCCGCCGTTTTTTTGCTTCCGGAAGCGCTGTGGAAAAAATCTACGCGCTTGACATGGCGGCGAACAACGGTTTACGAAGCCTTATTCCCGAGGTGCAAGCCATGAAGGATGATAAAAACACAGGTATAGCGCGCAAGGCCGCGCGCACCCTCGAAGTCCTTACCGCGCCCGCCGCTAACCCGGAACACTGACCGACCGCAAAAGACGGTTCAGCGCCCGCAGGGGATCCTCGTAACGCTCCATCCTGAAGTGGAGTTCGTAATTTTTGTCGGAAACAACCCGTACCATCTTTCCTATGCAGTCGGGAATCTGCTGCGAACCTGTGTCCGGAAAATAGTTGGGCTTTTTCGGGATAAAGGTGCAGTTATTGCCGTCGCAGCGTATTTCCCCGATATGGGGCGGCACGGGCACAAGAAAGATAAGAAAGTCCGATTTGCCCCCGCCTACGGTAAAGGTGTACCCCTGCTTCACGGCGTGTATGTTCCGCTTTCCTATGGCGGTGTTCTGATCTTCCACAAAAAGATTCAGCATGAGCGGCCCTTCGTATTCAACCGGCTGGGGTTTGTAACGGTGGGCATAGGGGCTTACCCGGGGGCGCTGGCTTGCCGCGTAGCTGGTAAGAAGATCGGCGCTTCCCCCGGCGGCGGGCTGTGACGGCTGCGGCTCTCTGGGAGGAGGAGGCTCCGCCGGCCTTGACGGCCGGGCCGATGCGGCCCTGGAAATGGCCCGGTTCGGGCTTCCGTGCAGATCCCTCCCGGCGATAAAGAGAATGAGCCCAAGGATAAGGAGGACAAGGATCACAAGACCGGCAATATAGGGAAACATATCCAGGGAAAAAGCCGGGAAGGTAAAACCGCGGCGGTCCGCGGGCGCGGCGGTTTCGGTAACCGGGGAACCGTAAGGGGCGGCCGGGGAATCAGGCGCCGCGTCTTCGGCTTTCCCGGCGGAGGGGTCCGCGCCCCTTTCCGCACTTGGAGCGCCCTCACCGCCCGGCGCGCCGGAAACGCCGGCTGCCCCCGGGGATTCGGCCGCCGGGGAGGGGGACGGTCCGGCAGGGGCGTCCACGCCGTCCGGCCGGACCTCCGTCCGGGCTAAAGGAGCTACAGGAGCGGAAGGAGCAGAAGGAACGGAAGGCGCGGCCGCCCGGCCCGCCGCGGCGGTCCGCGTTTCGGGACTTCTTGCCCCGGGCCGGTTCGAAGAGGGAAGGGCGGCAAGGGGAACCGGAACAAGGTCAAGGCTTACTCCCCGCGGTTCGAGACGCCTTTTCGCCGCGTCGGCAAGGGAAGTCAGGGAGGGGACGTTTCCCCCGTCGGTTACAAGGACTATCTTCTTTCCCCGCGAGGCGGGCAGAGTAGACGCGTACTGTTCGGCAAAGGAAAGGGCCCCTTCCACGTCCGACTCCGGCCCCATGGGATAAGCCAGGAATATCCGGCTTAGTATGGTCTGGACATCCCCCTGACCCTCGACGCGGCGGGAAACGTCAACAAAAGCCTCCCCCGCGAAAGGGACAAGATGGAACGTATCGCCTATACGCAGAAATTCCCTGAGGAAAGGCCCTGTAAGGTAATCATTTACCTCCCGGTAGGAACCGCTCATGCTGGACGACGTATCCAGCACCAGTATCAGATCCACGGGACCCGAGTTCTGGCCGGACACGGAAAAAACCATGCAAAAAAGCGCCGCAAGAACAAAGAACGTTCTTTTCATACCGCACCTGCTTTTGGGGGTGTATTTCGGGGAGAATTCCGCAGCGTATACGGCGGCAGGGCGTGCCGTTTACCGGAATTAGAAATCCGCCGCCGAAATGCGTTCCACCACATAGGATACCTTTTCATCATTAATTGAAAAATCAACCTGTTCACCCGCTCCCCTGTTAAGTATAGTCCCTCCGAAAGGAGAAAGGTATGAAATAATATTTTTGTCCGGATCAGACTCCCAGGGTCCCAGAATGGTGTATTTTTCGCTTTTCCCGCTGGCGCTGTTTTTCAGCGTTACCACGGTCCCGAACGACACCCTTTTTGTGTTGACGGCGGCCGGATCAAAAAGCTGCGCCCGGTCAATTTCGTCCTTGAGCCTGGCTGCCGTGGAATTAAGCAATTCCTGTTTTTCTTTGGCCGCCTTGTACTCGGCGTTCTCCCTCAGGTCCCCGAGGGACAGGGCAAAGGCGATTTCCTTTGAGTTGGCGGGAACCTCCACGTCCATGATATGGGCCAGCTGCCGCTGTTTTTCCCCGTACATGGCGGAGGTGACAATAAGGCCGCGCGGCATAACCGCTTTTTCGGTATCCCCGAAAAATTTAAACGATGGACGCTGCTTTGCGATACGGTCCCTGAGCTGCAGTTTTTCCGCGGGATCAAGGTCTTTAACGTCGTTAATCAGGGTAAAGAGCCGTATGATAGTATCGTCGTCCGCCCCGTCCATAAAGGAATACAGCGTGTCTTCCTTGAAAAGGATCGTAAAAACCTGCCTGTTTATCTTCCTGTTTTCCGTAGTGTCCCGGTGGTTTTCTATGTCCCGGAACGTAAGATTGAGGATATGGATAAGAGTGATAAGCTGCCTGTCGAAAGGAATTCCCGCCTTTTCGTACCAGTCCTTCCCGGCCCCGTTCCTGAAAAGCCATATAACCGCCTCGCGGTTCTCCCTGAAATGCTCGAAACAGTCCAGCGTCATGGCGGTAAGTTTATCCGAGTACCCTTCGCCGGCCAGATTGTCGATGATGGAAGGAAGCAGGGCATGGGGAAAGAGGCTGACATAAATATCGGCCCAGAGGGGGACAAACAGTTTAACGTGAGCCAGGAATTCCTCCCTGAATTTATTGTCCTTGAGGTCCTCGAACAGCGCCGGCACGTCTTCTATGCCGTCGAAGATTTCAAGGAAGTTGAGGGAAAGGCCGGAACCCAGATGGGGATACCGGGCGGCCAGATCTTTTACCAGAAGAAAGGACGCGGCCACCTGCTCGGTTATCTGGCCGCGGGAACGGAGATACCCGGCAAAATAGGCGAACATTTCGGTGAAATACTCCGAATCAGGCTCAATTTCCTTCCGCGAAACAAAATTCCGCACGGTGGCGGCCCGTTCAAAGAAATTCCGCTCCGCCTTGAATTCGTTGTACAGTTTCTCTTCTATGCTGATGGGCCGGTCCCTGACGGTAAAAATGTCTATGTTGTCGGGACTGACCCCGAAACCGGGGTCCGACTTGAGGATCTCCCGCGCCCGTGAACTCCAGGATGTCCACTCCCCGGCAGAAAGCACCGAGGGGACCAGCTCCGCTTTGATCCGCTTGATGTCGCAGGAATTGCCGAAGCTCTTGATCACCGTTTGCAGGGCCCACGCATAGTCGTTCTTGACCTTGTCGTGGAGTTTTTCCTTTTTCCAGGTGGCCTTAAGCACCCAGATATGGTTTTTAGAGAGGGTCTGCAGCGCGTTAACCGCCATTTTAAGGGACATGGAATGATCCCGCTTTTTCGCGAAATCGATGACGATCTCGTCTCCCCGGAAGCTGGCAATACGGCCGACCCCCCACGTGCGGTGATAGACGAAATTTCCCCTGTCAAAGGCGATGTGTTTTTCAAAATCCGTTACGGCCTCGTGGACGTTCCTGTAATTCTGGGTAAGGTTCGATATGCGGATGTATTCTTCAAGCTGGCTGTGGCCCGAGTATTTTTTCCTGAAACACTCGGTGATTTCCTTTCTGGCCTGCACGTCCTTTTCGTCGTACTGAAGTATGAGTTTGAGAATGCCGATGGCGGTATTGACATCCCTGTCCTTGAGAACGGCGTACACGTCCTGCAAAAGAAGAACGGCTTTTTCCTCGTTTATGTTCTTGGCAATGCGTTTCTGGACGTGGAGAAAAAAATCGATGTCCTCAGGGCAGTAGGCAAGGAGCTTTTCCCAGATTTCCCGTACATTGGTAAAAAGCGACTTGTTGATGTAACGGTGAAGGGCCTTTTTGTAGTAGTCCACAACCGCGCCCGAGTTTCCCTCTTTTTCGTAATGTTCCGCCAGCGCTTTGGCCAGATCCGCCTCTTCGTAATCCACTTTGACAAGCCGTTCCCAGATTTCGTAGACAGGCTCTTCGGCGTTGTCGTTTTTGTAATACTCCGCCAGGGTCCTCAGGGCAAATTTCGACTCGCCGTATTCAAGAATCCCGTCGCACAGGTATTTGACGATGTTCCACTTGTGGTTGTCCACGAAGATGGCTACAAGGTTCATCAGGGCCGAGTCGTCAATAAGCTGGCGGGAAAGGGCTATCATCCCCGAAAGGTACAGGGCAATGATGCTGTTCTTGGTGTGAAGCAGATGCTCGTCGCAGGTTTTTTTAAGCTCATCGTCCAGCCGGTTTTCACGGGCTTCCTTCAGGACAAGATCAAGTTCCTTAAACTGGCTGGTTGAATAATTGCTGAGGGCGGCTCTGGTCCATTTTTCCTCGTTCAGCATTTCCTGCACATTCTTCGGGAGAGATTCAGACATCTGGCAACTCCTTACCTGGTATACCGCTCGTAAACAGCCGGCTCGATTAATTTGATTTTCAGCATGATTTCCTCGATGAGTTCCGGATCTTCCCGGATATTCTCGTAATGATCGATGAGCCAGAAATACCGGTTTATCAACCGGGGCTTAAGAAAGCCGTTTGTCCTGCCGCCCGAGCGGATATCGCTTTCCAGGGAGAAAATGGATTGTTTAAGCTTCCCCAATTCCGCCTGTTTCAGTTCCCTCTTTACCGAAAACACCCCGAAAAGGCAGCCGTACACGGGCAGCCATTCCGCGAGAAGCGCCCCGGAATACCCCATTTCCCTTACCTTGTCTTGAAGCCGCACGATCATTTCAGATTCCATAGATCTCAGTTCTATCTTCTGGGGATCGAAAAAGAAGGCTTCCCTGAAAAGGGCCTTGGCCGCCCGGTGCTCCGAAAGAAGGGCATTGACATCGGCCAGTTCCGCCAGGGTTTCGCTGTCTTCCCGCATGGAACAGGCCGCCTCTTTAAGGTAAACCAGCGCATCCTCATAGCTGCCTGTTCCCTTGTAACAGCGGCCCGCCTGGAGGAGAATGCCCGGATCGCGCTTTCCTTCTTCCAGCAGTTCTTGAAAAAATCCGAAGGCGGCGGAATACACAAAGATCCTGATCGCGTACTGGCAGCGGTCGTAATGTTCGGTAAAGTAGTGATCCAGAAAACTGTAATACGGCTTCCATTGTGACAGGATATACCCCCCCTTGTCGTACGGGTCCTGCAATTCCGGCACACGCCGCATCTGCTGAATCCACCAGTTAAGGCATTTAAGTCCGTACTTTACCTCGTGATGATCGTAATCAAATGTAAGGGCTTCCTCCAGCGCCTCCTGGGCCGAAGCAGCGTCTGAGGCTTTCAGCATATTATAGGCCTTCTGAATAAGCCCCTCAACCGAAACATCTGTACTCATGGCTTGATCTGTTTCAACATTCTGGTAGAAACTGTATCCTTCACAGTATAACATTTTTCGGGGCTTTGACAAGCAGTCTTCCGGCGCGTATCATCATAAGTATGCGGGAACAGGCCGGCGGAACGGAAGAAATAATCATCGCGCCATCCATACTCAGCGCCGATTTTTCCAATTTGGCCGGCGCCGCCCGGGAAATAGACGCTTCCGGGGCGCGGTGGCTGCACTTTGACGTGATGGACGGCCGCTTTGTTCCCAATCTTACCTTTGGCCCCAAGGCCGCCGCGGATCTGCGGCCCCATTCAAAGGCGGTGTTTGACGTCCATTTGATGACGGACGATCCTGATTCCCTTATTCCCGGTTTTACCGGGGCCGGGGCGGATTACATCACTTTTCATCCCGAGGCGGTGATCCATTCGCACAGGACCCTTTCGTCCATACAGGCACTGGGCAGAAAAGGGGGAATAAGCATCGTGCCTTCCACGCCGGTTTCGCGGATTGAGGAACTGCTTCCCTTTGCCGACCTGGTCCTTGTCATGACGGTGAACCCCGGTTTCGGCGGGCAGGAGATCATTCCGCGGTGCCTTGAAAAGGTTAAAAGGCTTGCGGGCATACGGAAAGAGAAGGGATACGGCTACCTTATTTCCGTGGACGGGGGGATTAACGAAAAAACCGCCCCGGCGGCGCGGGAAGCGGGCGCCGACGTGCTGGTTGCCGGTTCGGCTTTCTTCGGCGCACAGGACAAAGCGGCCATGGTGCGGAAGCTTGGGGGAGGGCCCCGCTGAGGAGCGGAACCGGCTTATATGAAGGGTATTTCCTGCCGAAAATCGATACAGGAGCGTCATGGATGAGTAAAAAGGCCTCATGCACATTGCTGTGTGTGTTTATGATTCTCTTGTCCGGAAGACCGGTTT
The DNA here is from genome assembly GCA_031266775.1 of Treponema sp. Classification (GTDB taxonomy): domain Bacteria; phylum Spirochaetota; class Spirochaetia; order Treponematales; family Breznakiellaceae; genus JAIROE01. Next base: position 14,720 of record JAISAQ010000100.1, on the reverse strand, counting down.
TTTCCCAGAGTTCACGGGGATCCCTCCTTGACCGGGGAATAGCCCTGTACGGGGAGTCCCGCTGGAGGGAGGCGGTCATTGAACTGCGCCGGGCCGGGGCGGAAGCCGGGGACGAAAAGGGGAGGGCGGACGCCCTGTACTGGACAGGCCTCGCGGAACTTTCCGCCGGTGAATATGAGGCGGCCCTTGCGGATATGGAAGAACTGGAGCTGGTTTTTCCGGGATATTCCGGGGAGACTCTGTACCACAAAGGCCGCGTTCTTTATTACCTGGGCCGTTATGACGAGGCCGTCGTCCTCCTCAGGGAATACGCCGACCGCGAGGGGGGAGTCAAGAAGGCCGCGGCCCTGTACTGGATGGGGGAGTGCCTTTTTTCCCTGGGCCGCCTTGATCAGGCGCGGGATCTTTTTACCCTGATCACCGGACAGTACCCCCAGAGCGCCAAATACGAGGCTTCGGCCTACCGCCTTGCCCTTATCAACCAGAAGAAGAGGGAATCGGAACTGCTGGAACTGCTCAAATGGAGTCATGAGGAATCCCTTAATACCGCGGAAGATTTCAGGCGCAGGGAGCGCTCCTACGATCAGGCGCTTATCGCCTACCAGAAACGGCTTGCCGAGATGATGAAGGAAGATCCTGCCTCCTCCGGCGGGGACTACCGGAGCGAGCTTGCCGCCGCCCGGGCGCGCATAGCCGAACTTGAGGCCATGCTCGGCGTGGAGACGGGCGAAACGGACAGGCAGCGGCGGCTGCGCGAACTGAAAAACCAGGCCGAGCGGATGGAGGACGGCATTCTGAGGACAGGCCGGAACGGCGGGGGAGGGGGGCTGTGAACACCCGTTTCAACAACTGGCGCGCGCGGCGCGGCGCGCGGTGTTTCTTGCGTACGCGCGGAGCGGCCGTCATGCGGCGCGTGGTTCTGTGCGGCGTGTTTGCCGTCCTTCTTTCCGGAGGCGTTTCCGGGGCCGAATACCGGGACGGCAGGATCAAGCTTGTTCTTCACGAAGCAACGGGCCGTTTTTCCCTGTACTATCTTTCCGATTTTGCCAGCGGGAGATATGAGCCGTTCTTTGTCGATCAGGATCCCCGTACCAGTTTTGTCAGCGTCATGTTCAACGACACGGCCTACAAGCTGGGGGACTCCGTGTCGTTTCGCTTCCGCGCGGGGGGAACGGAAACAAATCCCGCGCTGATCTTCGAATCGTCCTTCCTTACGGTAACGGAGGAATTTTCCTTCATTAGAACGTCGGGTTCCGCCGTGACAAACGGAGTTCAAATAACCATACGGGCGGTAAACTTGAATCCCCGGGAAGCGCTCGTGGGTTTGAGGGTACTGCTTGATACGAGCCTTGGAGAGGGGAACGCCGGGACGCCCTTTATTACCGACACGGGGCCCGTTACTTCCGAAACGGCCATAGAGCGGGGAACGGGAAGGCGGTGGATATCAAGGAACGACCGGCTTTCGGTCATGGGAAGCATAAGCGAAGGGGTTGAAAAAACGCCCGATCTTCTTCATTTTGCCAACTGGAAACGGCTCAGCGAGGCGCCCTGGAAAATAAACTACACGCCGGGAAGGAATTTCAACTACCTTCCCTATTCCATAGGGGATTCCGCCGTTTCGTACTATTTTGATCCGGTTCTTCTGGCAAGAGGGCAGAACCGCTCCTGCTCGCTGCTCCTTGCCGCCGAAGACGGCGCCGGCTTCGCCGCCTGGCAAAACGGGCCGTCCGCCCCGTCCGGGCTCCTTTCGGATACGGCGGATCAGGTGGATCAGGCGGAAGGTAAAACACCGGCTTCGTCTTCACCGCTTTTACCCCTTTCACCGCCTGTTTCGTCTTTACCTTTACCGGCGGACGGCGGGGCGGGAGCCGCCACGGCGAACGCGAACACCCAGGAACAGGATCTCGCCCTGCTGCGGGAACTCATTGCCCGGATAGACGCCTGTCTTGCCGGAACGCTGTCTGTTACCGATGATGAACTGGGCGCTATGGAAGCCCAGATCGCCCGGATCAGGACACGGTACAATCTGCCCTGACGCAGCGATGAAACTTGATCCTGTTCTGACAAGAGCGACACGGCTTGCCCGCAGGGGCAAATTCTACTCCGCCGTCAAAACCCTCGAGCCGGAGGCTGACCGTTATCTTGGTTCCTTCCGCTATTACTATCTCCTTGCCGTTTCCTTTCTCTACACAGGCGATTTCGGTGGCGCCCTTACCAATTTCAAGCGGGCGCGGGAGCTGAGGCTCCGCGATACCGGCGTGCTTCTTGGTCTTGCCGTTCTTTATCTTCGCCGCGGGGAAACGGACAAGGCTGTTGACTATTACCTTGAAGTGCAGGAACAGGATGAAAAAAACGGCACGGCCCGCAGGGCCCTGCGGATCATCAGAAAATACGCCGGAAGCGACAATCTTTCGGCATGGACGGATTCAGGAAAACTGTCCCGCCTCTTTCCCCCGCTGCCCGGCCTTCCCCTGACGGCGGATCGCGTACTCGTCCCCGCGGCCGCCGCCGCCGTTCTTGCCCTTGCCTGCTACGGGCTTCTTGTCCGTTTTGCCGTGATACCCGGCCCTGATTTCAGGGGGGGAAACAGGCCGCTTTCCGCCGGGAGCCTTCTTGACCGGGCGGACAGAGAACAGCCGGTTGAGACGGGGGGCAGCTACGCGTACATACTTACCAGATCCCAGGTGCTTGATGTTTACGAAAGAGCCCTTTCCCTTTTTACCGAATACCGCGACGAGGCGGCAAAGGTAAACGTTAACCGTATACTGGAATCGAACGCCGCTCCTTCGGTCAAGAACAAGGCAAGGATACTCCTTTCCTATATGGAAGTTCCGGGCTTCGATACCTTTGTGCGGAAGGACAACATTCCCTACTCCGCCGCCGCGGAAGATCCCCTGCTTTACAGGGATTGTCATGTGATCTGGAACGGCATGGCCACCAATGTGGAAGTGCTTCCGGGACTTACCGCCTTTGATTTTCTGGTGGGTTACGATACGCGGAAATCGATGGAAGGCATTGTTTCGGTGGTGTTTGACCGGGCTGTTTCCATTAACCCCCAGAAGCCCCTGGAAGTACTGGGCCGTATCGTGCCCGGCTCGGGAGACGGCATGGCATTCAGGCTTGAAGGTGTGGCGGTACACCAGTCCGGTCTTCCGGCGGAAGGCGTCCCCGTTCCGTGAAGGCCGTCGTCCAGCGGGTACGCGGCGCGTCGGTTCTGTCGGGCGGCCGTACGGCGGGAAGCATAGCGGCGGGCCTGCTGGTTTACCTGGGAGTTGCCCGGGAAGATGTTCCCAAAGACGCCTGCCGGCTTGCCGAAAAGATAGTCAATCTCCGTATCTTTGACGATGAGGAAGGCAGAATGAACCTTTCGTTAAAGGATGTAATCCGGGGCGGCGGCGGCGCGGGCGTTCTTGCCGTTTCCCAGTTTACCCTGCTTGCCGATACCTCAAGGGGACGGCGTCCCTTCTACGGCGACGCCGCCGGAAGTGAAGATGCGAAAATCCTTTACGAATACTTCGTTGAAAAAATACGGGAAGAAGGCGTTGTCTGCGAGACCGGAATTTTTCAGGCCCGCATGGACGTAACCTGCACCAACGACGGCCCCGTAACAATACTGATTGATTCGTGAGCTTGTTCCAAAACTGAAGTTTCGGAACAGCCTCTCATAATCACTGATTAAACAGATTCGGCGATTTCAGGTAGATGCCCGCGTCAAAGGGCCGCATAAGTTTGCTGAGCGACGCGTTGGTCACAATGGTCCGCACGATGCGGGCGGACAGTTCCGCGGAAGGAACCACCTCAAGATTCGGGATTTTTTCGGAAGAAGCGCAGCCTTGGGGGCGGCATACCGTATCGCTTACAATGACGCGGTTAAGAAGCCCTTCCGCCGAAAGACGGGAAAGCCGGCTTGCCGCGGGCGGCGAAAGTATCGCGTGAACGGCAAGCACGTTGATCTCCGCCGGCCGGTGCGAACTCAGGGCGCGGATAAGGCTTTCCACGGAACTTGCCGTATCGACCATGTCGTCCACTATCCACAGCACCTTGTTCTCAAGCGGTTCGGCCGAAAGTATGTTGATTGACTCGATGGTGTTGGACTTTGAATAGTCCCGCTGTTTGTGCGCCACCACAAGCGGGGCGCCGAACGCGTTGGCGAAGCCCCGGGCCAGTTTTTCGCCTCCCGCGTCAACGGAGCAGAAGGCCCACCGGGATCTGACCACATTTTCAAGCGTCTCCGTGTTCCGTATATACACGTCGCAGAGGTATTTTTTAAGGATGGTAAGGGCGGGAATATCGTCCACAAGACAGATGGTAGGGTCAACCATGGATCTCGATTTATCCGAATGAAGCTGATAGGTCACAAAATGGCAGGTGCCGAGGGACGCGAGGATCTTGACGTGCACCCACAGTCCCACCGAATTGCGGCGTGTGGTTCTGTCCGAACGCGAACAGGAGACAAAGGGTTCAAAGACAATTATTTTTTCCGCCTGCGAACGCTTCAGGGCGTCGACGGCGTGGTACAGTTCTATCTTGGCCGTCTCAACCCCTATGCCCTGACTGTTTCTCGCGGAACTGGTAAATAAAACCACCGCCTGGCCGCGTATGGAACGGGTGACCACCGCTTCCATTTCGCCGTTGGCAAAACAGTCAATCTTCAAAAGTTCAACCCCGTTAACAGTCCCGGCCATGGAAGCGAAGCTGGGAAATTTCAAAAGATGATCTACCACACGGGAGGCGTAGTCCGTCATCGAACGGGTAGCGGCGACGACAAAATCATTCATCTTACAGACAGTCTACATGATACGGAAAAAAAAGTACAGGGAACTCAGGCGAAGGCCAGCAATTCTGAATTCAACCACAACGAACCTCCGGTTCGCCCTCACGAACAAACACGGACTTCCTTTAGTTTCAAATTTATATTTTGTCCGTGTTGGTCTGGGTCGTCCGTGGTTGTTTTGTTATTGACATATAAACATCCGTATAGTATTATTTACCGGTTGTTTATGATATTTTTGGAAAGACATTAAAGCGTGGCGCAGGTAGATGCCATATAAAGGGGGAGGGAGAAAAATGGCAAAGACAAACGATTCTGAAAAATCCAGGATCCCTGACAGAAACAGGAATCCTCTGGTTTCCGCCGAGGAAAAAGAAAAGGCCCTTGAAGCGGCCCGCCTGCAGATCGAAAAACAATACGGTTCCGGGCTGCTCATGAAGCTGGGGTCCCGTACCAACGCCACGGGGATAGAAATCATCCCTTCCGGTTCCATACTGCTGGATGAAGCCTTGGGTATAGGGGGGTATCCCCGGGGGCGCATCATCGAAATTTACGGGCCCGAATCTTCGGGCAAAACTACGCTGGCCCTTCACGCCATAGCGGAAGCCCAGAAAATGGGCGGTATAGCGGCCTTTGTCGACGCCGAACACGCCCTTGATCCGGTGTATGCCAAGAACCTCGGGGTCAATACGGACGATCTGTGGATATCCCAGCCGGACTCCGGGGAACAGGCGCTTGAAATTACCGAAAGCCTGGTCCGTTCCGGTGCGGTGGATGTCATCGTGGTGGATTCTGTGGCGGCCCTTACCCCCCAGGCGGAAATTAACGGCGAAATGGGCGATGCCCAGATGGGGCTTCAGGCCCGGCTCATGAGCCAGGCCATGCGGAAGCTGACCGCCATACTGGGAAAATCCCGCAGCATCATCATCTTCATCAACCAGATGCGCATGAAGATAGGGGTTTTCTTCGGAAATCCCGAAACTACGACGGGCGGAAACGCCCTTAAATTCTATTCTTCCGTTCGTATTGAGGTCCGTAAAACCGAGACCATAGAAAAGGGGGAAGACGACGCGGTCGGCAACCGGGTCCGCATCAAAGTAGTAAAGAACAAGGTGGCCCCCCCGTTCCGCCGCGCGGAACTTGAACTCATGTTCGGCAAGGGGATCTCCGCCATAGGGAGCATCCTTGACGCCGCCGCGAAACACAACATTATCGACAAGAAGGGGTCGTGGTATTCCTACGGCGAGGAAAAGATCGCCCAGGGCAGGGACGGCGCCAAAGAATATCTGGAGCAGCATCCTGAATTTACCAAAGAAGTGGAAACAAAACTCCGCAAGATCATATTCCCCGGCAGGGATTTTACCGCCCCCGTAAAACCGGCCGCGGCGGTCCCGGATTATCCCGCCGCCGCGTCTTCTCCGCCCGGCGGGGACGCGCCTGATATGGTTCCGCCGCCCGCGGCTCCAGTGCCCGCGGTTTCGCCGCCTGATACGGTTCCGGCCCGGCCTGAAACCGCTTTCAGACCCGCCGGGTCCCAGGCGATTCCGCCTGAAAACACAAGGCCGGAAGGACGGAGGATTCCCGCTGCGGCGGGCCCCGCGCCGCGCCAGGCTTCAGGTTTTGCCGCCGGGGAACCGGCCGCCCTGTACCCGGAGTCCTCCGGGACGGGCGGGCAGCCCCTTTCGGCCGCGCCGGTACGCCGGGGGCCCGGAAGGCCGCGGAAAAACCCGCTTGCCGAAGCGCCCGAAGACGGGCTCTTCTAAAAACCGCAAGCCGGAAACGGCGGCCCGCGGCCGTTTTCCGGTGTCCGTATCATGACCGGCCCAAAGAAAAAGGGGACGCCGGCCGAGGTTGTTCTTGGCATCGGTTCCAACAAGAACGGCGAGGACGGAAGAAGTCCCCGCCTTATCATTGAGGCGGCGGTAAAGGATCTTGCCGGCTTTATCGGGGGGTTAAGGGCGGCTTCCATCCGTGAAACCAAACCCCTCCATGTTACCGATCAGCCGCCGTTTCTCAATACCGCTGTGGCGGGTTTTTACCGGGGAAGCCCCCGCGAGCTCCTCTTTGCCGTCAACGCGGTCGAGGCCGCGTACGGCCGGGACCGGAGCCGCGAGCGGCGCTGGGGGGAACGGACGCTGGATATAGACATACTCCTTTTCGGCTGCCTGGCTGTAGCCGAAGAGGGCCTTGTCATTCCCCATCCGCGCCTTAAAGAACGGGCCTTTGCTTTGGAACCGCTCCTTGAACTTGTTCCCGCCGCTCAGGACCCCCTGGACGGCGTGTACCTTCGGGATGTACTTGAAAAGATCCGCCGCGCGGGCGTATAATGCCCACAGATGGAAAGCGCCGAAAAAAAATCCCGTCATTTCAAGCTGAATGAATTTGAAGGGCCCCTGGATCTGCTTCTTTTTTTAATCAATAAAAATGAAATTAACATCTACGATACTCCCATTGCCCAGATAACGGAGCAGTACCTCGACTACATTGTCCGCGCCGGTGTTTTCGATCTGGATGAGGCGTCGGAATTCCACGTGATGACGGCCAGGCTTCTGTATATCAAATCGGTTTCCCTTCTTCCCGGTAAAACTTACGAGGATGACGCGGACGATCCCCGGCGGGAACTGGTGGAACAGCTTATCGAATACCAGAAAATCAAGAAACTTTCGGAACTCATGGAAGAAAAGGAGAGGGAGACCGAGTGGGTCATAGAACGGAAAAAACTCCAGAAGACCCTGCCTTTTGCGGATGAAGATCTCTGGGAAGAGGCCGATATATGGGATCTTTTGAAGACCTTTTCCGCCCTTATGCGCGATATTTCGGGGGAGCGCATCATCGATCTGTACGAGGAAATTTCGGTAAACGAAAAAATCACCCTTCTGGCAGAATTGCTTGAAACCAGGGGAGAATGCAGCTTTACCGATCTTGTCGCCAGAAACGGATCGGTCATGGATATAGTATGCGCGTTCCTCGCGATCCTTGAAGCGGCAAAGATACGTACGGCGGTTGTCTTTCAGAACCGCATGTTCGGGGATATTCTGATAAGGCCGTCCAGGACAGCGGCGTAATGGAAAAAGAAACGGCGTTTCTAGAGGCCATATTGTACCTGGAGGCAGATCCCATGGACAGGGGAAGCATCTGCCGCATATCCGGCCTTTCAAAGGAAACGGTGGACGCGGCCCTCGCGGAACTTGAGGCAAAATACGGCCGGGAAGATTCGGGCCTGGAGCTGTCCCGCATAGGAGGGGGAATCATGATTTCCCCCAAAAAAGAATACTGGGAACATCTGAAAGAACGGTACGGAAAGCGGAACGAATCCCGGCTTTCAAGGGCTGCCATGGAAACCCTTACGATTGTCGCGTATAAACAGCCGGTGACCCGCGCCGAAATCAAGGCTATACGGGGCGTTGAGTCGGACAACATGGTGCATATGCTCGTTGAGAAAGATCTTGTCCGGGAGGTGGGGAAGAAGGACATTCCAGGCAAGCCTGTTCAGTACGGAACCACGCGGGAATTTCTAAAGCTTTTTCGCCTTAACAGCATAGCGGAACTTCCCAAACTTGGCGAAAGCGAGGCGGACAGATTTGAACTTGATGGAGAGCGTTAAGATCGAAAAAGAGAGCGAAAGCAAGAGCGAAAAATCCCCGCGGCTTCAGGTCTTTCTTGCCCGCGCCGGAATAGCTTCCCGCCGTTCTTCGGAACTTCTTATTGCCGAAGGCAGGGTTTCCGTCAACGGGGAAATTGTGCGCGTTCCGGGAACCAGGGTTCTTCCGGGCGACAGGGTATGCCTTGACGGCCGCGAACTGGCCGCGGAAACCTGCCTCCGTTATCTTGTCCTCAACAAGCCGCCCGGTTATATGTGTACGTCCCGCGATCCGGAAAACCGCCCCCTGGCGCTGGATCTCCTGCCCTCCGGCATGAGGGAACGGCTTTACAGCGCCGGACGCCTTGACTACCTTTCTTCGGGGCTCATCATCTTTACCAACGACGGGAATTTTGCCGCCCGCCTGTCTCATCCGGGGGCGGGAATAGAAAAGGAATACTTCGTGGAAACGTCCGGCCCCATTCCTGACGCGCTCTGCGAGGCTTTTTCTACCGGTATAACGGTAGAAGGGGTTGATTACCGGGCGCTCGGGGTCAAAAGAAACGGCCGGAAATCGGTCTTTATTTGCCTTGTGGAAGGAAAAAACCGGGAAATACGCCGTGTTTTTTCCCATTTTCACCTTCACCCCGTTCTTCTCCGCCGCATCCGCATTGGAACCCTGCTCCTGGGAAGCCTTGAGGAGGGAAAAAGCCGGCCGCTTTCCCTGGAGGAATTGGCCGGGCTGGACAAAGTGGCGGGGAACGGCATAAAACACAACATTCGGCGTCCGGATAACCGGAATCCGGATAAAAGGAGCGGATCGTGGTAATTGCCATAGACGGGCCCGCGGGATCGGGAAAAAGTACCATAGCCCGGCTTTTGGCCGGACGGCTAAAATGCAACGGCGGCGGGTTTACCTATATCAATTCGGGAAGCCTTTACCGGGCTCTTGCCCTGGGCTGCCTGAAAAGGGGAACAAGACCTGACGAACCTGAAAGGGCCGTCGAATACGCCGAAAAGGCGTCCCTTGAATACCGCGGCGGAAAGGTGATCCTTGACGGGGAAGACGTATCCGGCGGCCTTTATACCGACGAAATCGACCGTTTATCGGCGCCGCTTTCGGCCATAGTGCCGTTGAGGCACGTGGTAAACGGGCATATCAGGCGTATCGCAGAGGACCGTAACATAGTGGCCGAGGGACGGGATATGACCACCGTGGTGTTCCCCGAGGCGGAATGCGGGTTTTACCTTGACGCGTCGGCGGAGTCCAGGGCGAAACGGCGCTTCGATCAGGGGGTTTCCTCCCTTAGTCTGGAAGAAATACTCAAGTCCATACTGGAACGGGACGAAATAGACAGGCACAAGGAAGAAGGGAGCCTCGCTGTGGCCCCCGGAGTTGATTATATTGATACGTCGGACTTGACCATTGAACAAGTTTATGCCACATTAGTACAGAAGATAATGGATAAAGGGAAAGGAACAGTAATGGCTCAGATGGAAGTGGAATCGGACACTGGTCCGATGGACGCGGCGAAAGATTCCGCCGGCAGCATTCAGACGCAACTGCAGGAAGAATATCTAAAATCCCTTGAGCAGCTTGAAGAAGGCCAGCTCATTGAAGGCGCCGTCATTCAGGTAACGGCGGATCAGGTGTTTATCGACGTCGGCTATAAATCCGAAGGCAAGATCCCCATTTCCGAATTTACCGAACTGCCCGCCGTGGGCGACACCGTTCAGGTCATTCTGGTCATGAAGGAAAACAAGCACGGAGAGGTAATAGTCTCCAAACAGAAAGCCGACGTCAAGATCTTCTGGAAAAACCTCCGCCAGGCGTTTCAGGATCATACCACCATTGAGGGGACTTTCGAAAAGATCGTCAAGGGAGGTTTTGACATCAACCTTGGCGCGGGGGCAAAGGCGTTCCTGCCTATAAGCCAGTCGGACGCGCAGAAGGTAGACAAGCCGGAAAAATTTCTCGGCCTCAAAAGCAGTTTTTATGTGGAGCGCCTCTATTCGGACGGCAAGGTGAATATCGTCGTCAACCGCCGCAAATGGATGGAAGAGGAAATAGAGCGGAAGCGGAACGATTTTCTAAAGAACACTCCCATAGGTACGGACGTTACCGGAACGGTCAAGAGTTTTACCTCGTTCGGCGCCTTCATTGACCTTGGAGGTTTTGACGGGCTGCTTCACATTAACGACATGAGCTGGGGGCATGTGACGCGCCCCAAGGACTTTGTCAAGAAGGGGCAGGAGATACGGCTCAAGGTCATACGCATAGATCCCGAGGAAAAGCGCATCAACCTTTCCCTTAAGCATTTTACCGACGATCCCTGGGTGCATTTTGAAGACAAATACCACGTTAATGACGTTGTAAAGGGCAGGGTGACCAAGCTTACCGATTTCGGCGCCTTTATAGAACTGGAAGAGGGAATAGAGGGCCTGGCCCATATTTCCGAATTTTCCTGGGTAAAAAAGGTCCAGAAACCCGGAGAGGTGCTTAAACCCAACGACATCGTGGAATGCATGATCCTCGGCTACGATCTGCAGGCGGGAAGGGTGTCGCTGGGCCTCAAACAGGTAACCGCCAATCCGTGGGACGGCATCGAGGAAAAATACCCCGTGGGTACGCGGCTTACCCGCAAGGTGGTCAAGCTCACCAATGCCGGGGCCTTCGTGGAACTGGAAGAGGGAATGGACGGTTTCCTCCACGGGGACGATATGTCGTGGACGAGGAAGGTAAAACACCCGGGAAGCGAACTTGAGGCGGGACAGGAAATTGAGGTCATGGTAATAGGCATTGACCGTGAAAACCGCGGCATACGGCTTGGCATCAAGCAGCTTTCCGAAGATCCCTGGAGGAGTTTTGCCGAAACCTACAAACCGGGCGCCCTGGTGGAAGGGGAGGTCGCGTCCGTTACCGAATTCGGCATCTTTGTCCGTGTTCCGGGGGGCATCGAGGGGCTCATTCACAAAACCAATCTTTCGGAAAACCGTGACGAAGATCCGGACGAAGCCCTCAAAAAGTTCCAGCCGGGAGACAAGATCAAGGCGGTGGTTTTGGAGATACAGCCCGACAAGCAGAAGGTGGCTTTTTCAATACGGGATTACCGCAAGAAGGTGCAGCGGGAGGAAATTTCCCGTTATATGGCGGCGGAGGAGTCTGACGGTTCCACTTTTACCCTGGGGGATTTTCTGAAATCAAAGGGCAGTCCCGATACTGACTAAAACCGGGGGCGTCAGATCGTATGGTATGGTATGCTGTCAAAAATCGACGTTCAGAAATTCAATACCCTCATTGAGATTAATACCCTCATCAATTCGAATTATCAAGATGTCCACGCCCTCCTTACCCAGATTCTTGATTCGGCAACGCGGCTGTGCGGCGGGGAGGCGTCGAGCATGCTGCTTGTGGACAAGGAAAACCAGGAGCTGTACTTCGAAGTGGCCCTTGGGATCAAAGGGCCCGAGGTCAAGCAGTTCACCGTGAAGCTGGGCGAAGGCATAGCCGGCTGGGTCGCGCAGCACAACAAGTCCATCATCGTTAACGACGTATCAAGCGACAAACGGCATCTGCGCGCCATTTCCAACCACATCAACTATCCCTCAAAAACCATGATGGCCGTCCCCATGCGGATCAAGGATGAATGTATAGGGGTCATAGAGCTGCTCAACAAAAAAGATGAAAAAGATTTTGTCCAGGAAGACCTTGAATGGCTTGAAATTTTTGCCAACCAGGCGGCGCTGGCCATTACCAACGCGAAAAGCATGGAAAAGGCCTGGAATGAAATTCAGATCCTTCAGGATCAGCTCAAAACCGATCAGGGCTATCACACCATGGTGGCAAAGAGTCCCATCATCCTTGAAAAGATAGAGATCATAGACCGGGTGGCCAAGACCGATTCTTCGGTGCTGATCCTCGGCGAAAGCGGGGTAGGAAAGGAGATCTTCGCCGAGCAGATACACCTGCGCAGCAACCGCAAGAACGAGCCTTTTGTGCGGGTAAACTGCGCCGCGCTGCCGGAGGGGCTCCTTGAAAGCGAGCTCTTCGGCCATATCAAGGGCGCCTTTACCAACGCCATTGCCAACAGGCAGGGCCGTTTTGAAATGGCCGACAGGGGAACGATCTTCCTTGATGAAATCGGGGATCTTTCGCTTTCCCTCCAGTCAAAACTGCTCAGGGTGATACAGGAAAAAACTTTTGAGAAGGTCGGGTCCGACAGTTCCATAACGGTAAACGTCCGCATACTGGCGGCAACCAACAAGGATATCGACGCCCTTGTGGAGAAGGGGGAATTCAGGAGCGATTTATACTACAGGCTCAATGTACTTCCCATCTATATCCCCCCTCTGAGGCAGCGCCCCGAGGATATTCCCGAACTTGCGTCCTTTTTCCTTAAAAAGTTTACCAGGGAAACCAAAAAGCAGTTTGAAGGGTTTTCGAATGAGGCGATGAAGGCCATGCTGTCCTATTCCTGGCCGGGCAATATACGGGAACTTGAAAACTGCGTGGAACGGGCCTGCGTCATAGGCAAGAACAAATGGATAAACCGGGAGGATCTTTTTTTCAAGTACCCCTCAGGCTCGGTGGAACAGGAAGGGGACCGGAGCCTTAAGACGGCCATTAATACATTCAAGATCCACTTCATCAGAAAAGAGCTTGAAGAGAACAACTGGAACCAGACGGAAACCGCCAGGGTTCTTGACATACAGCGGACCTATTTATCGCGGCTGATAAAAGAACTGGATATTAATCCCAAGGAGTAAAAGGCAATGTCAACTACGGCTGAAAAATACGGGCTGAGCGAGAGGATCGCCGTTTTTATCCAAAACAGGCGGAAGCCGCTTGTCTTGTGTTTGGGCGTCATTGTGCTTGCCGCCGCGTGCATCATCGCGGCGCTGGGCATTATGGGCGTTCTGCGTAAAAACGCCATAGCCGCCGCCGAGGAGCTTAACGGAAGATACGAAGCGTTGCGTGTTAACATCGGCGACGAGTCAAAAGAGGCGGAAACAGGCGCCTTGCTTGAAGATCTCCTTTCCTTCGCGGGGAAGAACAGGGGGCTTGCCGGCGGCAGGGCCTGGGCCCTGGCGGCCTCCGTGTACGCGGATAAAAAAGAATGGGCGGAGGCGGAACAGGCGTGGATCAAGGCGGCCGAAAGCGCCTCAAAAACCTATTTCGAACCCATTGTGTTTTTTCATGCCGGCAGGGCCGCCGAAGAGCAGGGAAATACGGAGGGCGCCATAGCGCATTACACCAAAAGCGCCTCGTTTTCTTTTCCCTCGGCCGCCAGGGCACAGTTTTCTGTTGGCCGGCTGGAAGAGGGCAGAAACAACACCGAAGCCGCCCTTGAGGCGTACCGTACCCTCGTCAGCAAATTTCCCTTTGAAACAACCTGGGTAAACATGGCAAGAACGAGAATTATTGTATTACAATTAAAGAAATAGCGAAATGAAGAAATGAAAAAGCCGAAAAGCCGCTTGACGGCCGGTCTTTTCGCCGCCGCGTTGCTTGCCTTCGCAATATCAGTCTGCGGCATTGAGGATTATTATCATCTCGAAACGATACCCGTCGGGAATGTTTTTCGCAGCCTTGCCAATTCGGTGGAAGTGTACCTTCCGAGTTATTCTTCCGTGGCGTACTTTACCAATTTTTCAATTTATTATCATATTTATACGAGCTCCTATCTGGAGTTGTCGACAATTACCGAAGGCTATAATTTTTCCTTCATCAGCAGTGAACTGCAGAACCATTTCAACAGCATCAGGCCCTATACGTCAAGCGATTCCATTTCCGGAATTTCAATTGACGCCATATTCAGCCGTTACCGGTATTATACCCTTGAACTTCAAAGTACGGATATCAATCTGGTGTTAAGCGGCGGTTCCCGGCTTGTCATTGATTTTCCCGATCCCGGCCCGGCAACCATGACAATAAATTCCTCACTGCTGCCGCTTTACACCGACGTCATACTCCGGTCAAATACGTTTACCCATCAGCCGGACCGTTTTTTTAACGACGACATCAACCTGACAGCAAACTCAAACCTCAATATAAACCCCGACGTCTCAGGCGGCGCCAATCCGTACCGTTACATTTCCCTGTACATTGTGGCGGCCGGACAGGACCAGCAGAATTTAAGCATGATATACAGCAATCCTACATGGCTCGGATTGTTCCGCCTGAAAACCAGATGAGCCTTTCCGCGAAGAGGGTTCCGCAAGAACGTCCCAAAACACAAAAGGCGGAGCATTAGAGTTTATCCTTAAATAACATCGGCTTTACGAAAGGCAATAAAAGCACACGCAAACATAAGCAAACCCAGGTATGAGGACTTCAGTTTCTCGAAACGGACCAGCAGTTTCCGAAAA
>JAISAQ010000092.1 GCA_031266775.1 Treponema sp. | reverse complement strand
CGAAAATCCGATAATAAAATGATGTTCAAGCCGGAAGTGCTTAAGCTGTTCGCCGGGGTAATCAGTTCCTGGCAGGTTATAGCGGTTACGATAGCCCTTGTCCTCTATTTTATGCTTGTCTCCTATGTGGCCCGGCTGTACCACAAGCCCAAAGCCTTCTCGTTTACCTCAAGGAAGAAAAAACAGAAACCCGAAAAAGTTCCCGAAACCGGGATATCCCAGGAAGAAAACGACGACCTCGGCCTTGAAGAAGAGTGAGGCGAATGTCAAGGTTCTAAAGGAGGCTGATGATGAAAAGGATACTTGCCCTGTGCGCGGCGCTGGGGCTGTTTTTTCCCGCTTTGGGCCGGGCCATGGACAACGGCGGTTCATACACGCTGTACATCTACAACTGGCCCTATTACGTCCCGGATTCAATAATCGAAAAATTTGAAAAGGAATATGGCGTTACCGTTGTTTACGATGGGTTTCAAAGCGAAGAGGACATGTACGCCAGAATCGCGGCAGGCAATCCGGGTTACGACATTGTGTTCTCCTCCCAGGAGTACACATCCCTCATGATAAGCCAGGGTATGTTTAAACGGATCGACAAATCCATGATGCCCAATTTGCAAAATCTGAACCCGGCGGTTTTGCGGAAAGCTGCTCACGATCCCGGTATGGATTACGCGGTACCCTATTATTTCGGCGCGGCCTGCATCATGGTAAATACCGCCAGGGTTCCCCAATTTGAACGGAGCTGGTCTATCTTTGCCCACGGCGATCTTGCGGGCCGTATGACTATGCTGGACAATATGCGGGAAGTGATGGGGGCCGCGTTAAAATCGCTGGGCTGTTCGGTGAATACCAAAAATCCGGCGGAGATCAAAGCCGCCGGGGACCTTATCAACGCCAGGTGGAAGCCCAATCTGGTTAAATTTGACGCCGAGACCTTCGGCGAAGCTTACGCCGACGGGGATCTCTGGGTGATTCAGGGTTACCTGGAGGCGGTCTTTTCGGAGACAATACACAACGCGCAGTTACGGAAGGATACGGTTTTCTTTATCCCGCCCGAGGGCGGCCCTTCCTACATCGACAGTATGTGCATCCTGAAAGGTTCCCAAAATATCGACCTGGCTCACGCATTTATCAATTTTATTCACCGGCCGGAAATTTATGCGGAATTTACCGATTTTTTCAACTTTCCGTCTACCGTCAATATCCCCGCCCGTTCGCTGAAAAAGGAGCCGCCCTGCATCAGCGAAAGGGATATACTCGGGACCGAGCCGCACTATGACCTGGGAGAAGCCCTGAATTACTACGATGAAGCGTGGCATAACATCAAAGCCGGCAGGTAAGTATCCCGCTTTCGGTAACCATCCGGCGATTCAGACATCGATACCAGGCTCTGCCGCTTTCGTTTGCATATACAGATCGTAATTTTCCCTGTCAAAACACACAAAAACCACCCGCGTTATTCCGGGGCAGTCCGGCAGCGTTTCCCGTACCGTGTTAACCGCGACGGCGGCGGCCTGGTCCTTCGGATAGCCGTAGACTCCGGTACTGATGTTGGGAAAGGCTATGCTGCCAAATCCTGCCTGTTGAGCGAGGAACAGGCTGTTCCGGTAACAGGAGGCAAGCAGGCCGCGCTCTCCCCTGCCGCCGCCGTACCAGACAGGGCCAGCGGTGTGGATGATGCCTTTACAGCGGATGTTGAACGCGCCCGTCAGCACGGCCTCTCCCGTGGGACAGGGCTCGGAATAAGCGCCTCCCGCTTTCCTTTTTTCGGCGGCGATTTTCATGCAGGCTTCGTGGAGGCCCGGCCCCGCGGCCCGGTGTATCGCCCCGTCAACGCCGCCACCGCCGGCAAGGGCGGAGTTTGCCGCGTTTACAATGACGTCCACATCCACGGCGGTAATATCACCCTGTATTACCTCAATGACAGCCATAACGCACCTCCTCTCATGACAATTCCGAATTCAAAAATAACCACGGACAGACACAGACCAACACGGACAAAAGCAAGGATTTGGAACCAAAAGTCCGCCATAATCCACTTCAGCGGATTATGCTTTTTCCGCGTGGTCCGTGGTTAAATTCCTGCTCCTCTCATGACATTCTTCCCGTCTTCCAGTATACTGCCGTTATGCCGCTTGTTACAATGAAAACTCCCCTCGTCGAGATAGACGGGGACGAAATGACCAGAGTGCTTTGGGCGCTGGTGAAGGAAAAACTCATCCTTCCCTATGTGGATCTTAAAACCGAATACTACGACCTGGGGATTATGAACCGGGACGCCACGGACGACAGAGTCAGCGCCGAATCGGCGCGGGCGATACTGCGCCTGGGTGTGGGCGTCAAATGCGCGACAATCACCGGCAACGCCGCCCGCCGGGAAGAGTACGGCCTTAAGGCCCTCCATCCAAGCCCCAACGCCACGATCAGGGCGATCCTTGACGGCACGGTGTTCCGCAGGCCAATCGCCGTTTCCCGGATCAGGCCGTCGGTTTCCACGTGGAAGAAACCCATCGTCATAGGCCGCCACGC
>JAISAQ010000083.1 GCA_031266775.1 Treponema sp. | reverse complement strand
ACGAAACGACTGGACAGATTTCCCCTTTTAATGCTAGTATAAAATAACATGATAAATGGCTGGAGTGTTACCTATCTGTCCGGTCAAAACTGTTACCGATGTCATCGGGTTGTACCGCTGAAATATTGTATAAAAAAATATACGTTGACAAAAATAAAATATTATGTATATATGAATCAGGAGGATTATTATGAAAAAAATTTTGCTCGTAATTTTTATAACATCCACAATAGTATATGCCAATGATGGCGGAATCGCAATAGCAGGCGGCGCGCTTCACCCTGTCAATATTACAAATATAACAATGGAATATGAAAGGCTGAATATTACCTGTAAAGAAAATTATTTTGAGATAGAAGCATATATTGAGTTATACAATCATGATTCTGCAAGTGTTCAGCCTCTTCTCGGTTTTGAATTTTATGAAGGCATGTTAAGTCATTATGACAGTTACAGGCTGGATGAAAATATTAACCGGTTTGTTTTACACGTTAATAACGTGAGACAGAAATTTGAATACAGAATTCGTGATGAAATGCATACCCTGGTATTTCAACCGGTGCTAAACCCCGGTAATAATACGGTTTTTCATAAATTTCATTTACCTTATGGCTTTGGATCGGCGAATGGGATAGTCTCATATATTTTAAAGACAAGTTCCCGCTGGAAAGACGGAATTATAAGAGATATAGAAATATACATTAGAACAGAAAGAAACATTATGCTGTGCTTTGAAGAATGGAACATGAGTACCCGCCGGTATGTTAGAACTTTTCAAACAATGGGAGAGAGTAAACTATTCAGGAATATTACTACACCTCCGTCAGGCAGTGGAATATTCCATTATGAATATTATTCTCTTACTCCAAACGGTTATTTGTATAAAAATATCAAAAATTTTATCCCGGACAGAGACATAAAATTTCAAACGACAGAATTTACCGGAATGCCGCAGTATCAAGATGGCAGATATGACGATCCCCCTTATAGGTGGCCTAATGCCAATCCCTTTATTTTATTATATGATTGGAAAAAATATATAGAAAATAATGAATATAGAAGATACTTTGCAGGCGGTGGATATTTTTTTGTGCCATCAGATGAAATGCTTGAATCATTAAATTCAGAGCAATTGCGAATATTGCGAAATTCTTTATATGCGATTTATGGCTATGTTTTTAACGACATTTTTTTGCAGGAATATTTCAATAGGCAATATTGGTACTTTCCCAATCCAAATATAAATATGTCAAATATTATTTTTGATGATGCAGAAAAAAGAATTCTTGAGTATATTTTTGTGGAAGAAAGGAAACGTTGAAATCAACCAAAACGTCGCCAACAGCCGGAACGTTCTAATAATAGCTGATCCGGTAATCGCCTGCGAAGGTAAAGCCGACGCGGCGGTATACGGAAAGGGCGGCGGGATTCCTTTTTTTTACAAAGAGGCTTGCCCCCCGGCCTTCGGCAATGATGGCCCCTGAGAATTCCGCGGTCATGCGCCGCGCTATGCCAAGGCCGCGGCAGCCGGGGAGGACATAAACGCCGCCGACGAGGCAGCGGGTAAAGGAAACGGCGCTGGCGTTTATTTTGCCTACGAGCCTGCCGTCAAGTTCCGCGGCGAGGACGCGGCCTTCGGCGACGATGCGTTCAAGGCCAAGGCGGCTTGCCGCGGGGTTGAAGGCCGTTCCCGCGGGGAGCACTTCTTCCTGTTCATAGCCTGATTGCAGAATAAAGAGATCTTCCATGTCGGACATCCGGGGGCGGCGGAATATGATGCCTTCCGGCCCTCCGTCCATGCAGACGGGAGAAGGGGCCCTGTCAAGGGCCATGAGTTCGTAATCGATGCGCTCCCGCGGCTGTAATCCCAGGCGCGCCATTTCGTTCTCCAGAAGTTCCGCTTCCTCCCGGAGCCCCTGAACGGCGTGCAGGGCCCCGTATCCCAGGAAACGGTCCAGAAAGCGGGGGAGGGGAAGGCTGCCCTGGAACACGGGGAAGAGTGTTTTCCTGCTGTATACAAGAAGGCCCGAAACGGACTTTTCCCTGTCCTTTAATACCCAGATCCGGGTGGAAGAGGAAGAACGGTGAAGATAACGGCCGGCGGCGCCCGGATAAAGAACCTCGTTTTTTTTGAGCATGTCTTCGGCGGCCTTCATGTCCCGCCGCCTCAGGTGTTTCCACCTCCCGGGATCGCGCGTTTTTCCGGGACGGTCATTCATAGGGAAGTTTCCCCGCCGCGGGAACACGGCCCAGAATGGCGGAGAAGCCCGCGGCGAATGATCCGGGCGCGTAACTGTACACCGCGACGGCGCCGTCTACCCAGGGGGCGCTTTCGAGGTATACGGGACTTAACGCCGAAAGCACTATCACCGTTTTTTTCAGGGGTTCAAGGGATCCAAGGAGTCTTTGGCCCGCCTCGCCTGAAAGGCAGAAGATAATGGTGTCGGCGTTTTTCCCGTAGGAAACAAGTTCCGCCTGTGAAACCGGGTAACGGAGGGAAACCGCGTCAGGGTACGCCGCTTTTCCCGCCCTGAAAAAATCGCCGTATTGCCCGGCAAGCAGCACGCGGCCGGCTTTTTCGGGCGTCAGGGGAAACACGCTTTCGCCTTTAGCCCTGTCCTTCAGCACCGTAACGCTGCGCACGGCGAGGTCAAGGAAGAAAGCTTCCGCGTCGGGATTGGAAAACGCCCCGTCAAGCTCCGCGAGATCCGGGACATAGGGAACCGCCGCCGGGCCCCGCAGGAACGCCAGTTTCACCGCGATTATCCTCCGCGCGGCATCGCGGACCCTTTCCCTGAAAAGAGGTTCCTCGTTCATGGAACGCGCCAGGTAGGTCCAGACCGGATCGAAGAGGCCGGGGGTCTGTGAAAACAGGATGATGTCGTTTCCGGCAAGAAGCGCCTGTTTTGCCGCGCGGGAAAGGCTTCCCGCGTGAGTTACCGCCCCGTTCATCATGAGATCGTCTGTTATCACAATTCCCTTGTAGCCTATTCTGCCGCGGAGTATATCCCCAAGAAAATACGGCGAAAGGGAAGCGGGAAGGGAAGCCGACGGCGTTTGGGGAAAGGCAAGGTGGCCGCTCATCACCGCGGGAAGCCCTTCCCTTGCAAGGATGCGGTAGGGCACCAGCTCCCTTTCCCACAGAACGTCGATGCCAAGGTCTATGCGGGGAAGCACGCCGTGTGAATCAAGGTCCGTTCCCCCGTGCCCCGGATAATGTTTTGCCGTGGGAATAATTCCCGCCGCCTGCTGGCCCTTCATAAAGGCGGCGCCGAGTATGCCCGTCTTTACCGGATCGTTCCCGAACGCCCTTGGCCCTATGAGGACAGAATCCCTGTTGGTGTAGAGGTCCACCGCCGGCGCGAAGTTCATGTTGATCCCCAGCGCCGCAAGTTCCTTTCCTATGTAGTAGCCTGAAAGATACGCGTCCCTTGGATAGCCGGACGCGCCTATGGCCATGTTGCCCGGCGTCTCGCTTGTGGCGCCTTTGACATGGCGCACCAGCCCCCCCTCCTGATCCGTGGCGACAAGGAGCGGGATGCCCAGAGGGGAGGAAAGGCTTGACTCCTGAAGTTTTCCCACCGTCCCGGCAAGCAGCCGGGTGTTTCCGGTATTCCAGCCGAAGATCTTCACCCCGCCTATTTTCCGGCCGCGTATCCATTCCATGATAAGGGGGGAGGGCTCCGCGCCGACCCAGCCGAGCATGAAAGTCTGCGCCAGTGCTTCTTCGTCGCTCATGGCGCCGGCAAGGGCGGCGGCAAGTTCCTCTACGGAATCTTTTTCCGTTCCGGCCGGGTCCGCGAAGGAAAGGGGAAAAAGCGGCGAAACAAAAATAAAGACAAGGAGCGCCCCGAAAATACGCATGGAACCGGAGGGGGATTATCCTGGAAAGACGGCAGGATACCAGCCGTCCCTTGCGCTGTCAATATACGCCGCGGCGCAGTGGGCCGCTACGGCTCCTTCCCCGGCGGCAACGACCACCTGCCGGAACGGCGACGCCCTGACATCGCCCGCGGCAAAAAGGCCGGGGACCTGCGTTTCCATACGCTGATCGGTAATGACATACCCCCCCTCATCCGTTTCCGCGCCGAGGGAACAGGCCAGGGCGGACTGGGGAACCGTGCCGGCGAATATAAAGACCGCATCGGCGTCCTCGCGGGACTGTTTCCCGTTTGCCTGGAGAACCACCTCCGTTACATTTTTTTCACCCTTAATCTCCCGTATAACGGTATTGAAACGAACCGTAATGCCGGGATTGTGAAGCACGCGGTCCGCCAGCGCCTTCTGGGCGCGGAAACGGTCCCGCCTGTGTATCATGACAACATGCGGCGAAAGCCGGGCGAGGTACTGCGCCTCATCGCATGCCGCATCCCCTCCCCCGATAACGAATATTTTTTTCCCCTTGAAGAAAGGCCCGTCGCAGGTTGCGCAGTAAGAGACGCCGCGGCCCGAAAATTCCGCCTCGCCGGGAATGCCAAGGAGGCGGTGTTTCGCGCCCGAGGCGAGGATCAGCGCCCGGGCCCTAAGGACATCCCCGTTTCCCAGAGTAACGGAAAAAAAGCCCCCTTCCCTGGCGGCGGACTGTACCGAATCGGCAACAAAAGACGCCCCGAACTTCTTCGCCTGCCTGAGCAGATCCTGCGAAAATTCAAACCCCGATTTCGGCCCCCTGCCGCCGCCCCGGCTTTCGGCATCCCCGGAATTTTCCTCCCCGGCGTTACCCGGATAATTTTCAAGCACGTCTATGTTGAGCGCCTGTCCGCCGGGGGCAAGCTGTTCAACAACCAGCGTCTCGAGGTCTGCCCTCGCCGCGTATTGGGCCGCCGTCAGCCCGGCGGGCCCCGCCCCTATGATGATCACACCGATTCCCGAATGTTCCATATATAGAATATAACAAAGAACGGGGTTAATGTGTATGCGTGCGAAGGCGGTATGCGGGGTAACGTCATCTACCTTCATGTTCCGGAAACTGTCACGTTTTGGAAGAATTTTTAACCGCAAAGTTAAACAAGTCAAAAAAGTAAAAGGAAGAAGGGGGGCGCATTTCTATACAGCTGCCCGCAAACATCTGCATCGCCGCCGCGCCCCCCTCCGGGCGAGCCCCGCTATGCGGGTCTCGCCCTACCCCCCAAAACGGTGCCGCCTTTGCGTATTCATCGAAAAAAAGTATACTCACCTTATGGAGCAAAATATTTCGTTCCATAAATCAGCCTTTAAACATGACGTTACGGAAGCCGATGTTCGGTGGGCCTTTAAAACCTTTGTTTTTGAGGAGCCAATCGAAGGCGAGGAAGACAAAGATCTGCTTGTCGGTTACGATTTGGCTGGAAACCCGCTGGAAATTCTTTTCAACGAAGTTGGGAAGAATGCTTATTATGTCTTCCATGCGATGAAGTGCCGCAAACAGTTGCGGGAAATCGCGGATATTTAGGAGAACCCTATGGCAGCGATAATGACCGAAGAAGAAGCGGACAGGCTTGACGAATTGTACACTAACACAGTCCCCCCTGTACGGAAAGGGGTTGGCGGCCCCATGACCCGCCAGCGGGAACTTTTACGATCCCTTGACGAAGTAGCCGCCAATTATCTCATCTCAAAAGCAGCGTCTTCCCATAAAACGGTATCCCAGCTTATCGGTGAACTGGTGCGGGAAAAGATACACGCAGATACTACAGAACCCGCGCTAATGGGGAAATAGCGCGGGTCCCCTCTTCGCTATATCACGGAATAATCGCGCTAAAAATCGGGCCACGCCCGACCCCCGCACGCGCAGCGTGTGGATGAACACATGCGGCATGGCGTAGCGCCACTAAAGGCCGCCGTATGCCGCACATGCGCGAAGGCTTTAGCCTGAGCAGCGCGCGCACGGGGATAAAG
>JAISAQ010000022.1 GCA_031266775.1 Treponema sp. | reverse complement strand
GTTTTTCTCTGAATATCTGGCAATAAAATCAGTACGATATGTTTTGGCCAACAGTATTTCAGATTCGGGAACGGCATCGCTGTGCTTTTCAAATACATTGGTTAGAACAATGATATTCCGGTAGCAAAAGAAATATAAAATTCATACCTGCGTGCCGGTCAATTTGATCCTGATCTCATGTATGCCTTCTTCCAACAAGTCGGCATAGGGCCGTGGTAAATTCGGTCCGTTGGTTTCCAGCAGGCCGATAAAAGCGAGCGCCTTTACCTTTTCGCGCAAAGACAACGCATCAATGTAGTCTTTAACCGGCGAAATTCCTTCAGCCGTGTCATAATAGTAAATGCGCCATTTAGTTGCCACATTGTCATATTACATCATTTATGGCGTACTGTCAAGGAACGGGAACGGCGCCGCTCCTCTGGGGTTTTTTACCGTACCGCCCGCGGGGCCGGGGGTCCAGGGGGTGTGCCCCTGAGTTTATAAGGGAGATTTATCATGAAAAGAAAATTGTCCTGCTGTTTCGCCCTCTGCGCCCTGCCGCTGGCCGTCCTGCCCGGCGCGGCGCAGGAGGCGGGGGCTTTTGCCGGGGCGGCGGGGGGCCGGGTCGCCGCTTCCCATGTAGAAAAGGGAAGGATGTTTTCAGACAGAAAAGATTATGAGGCGGCCCTGGCCGAATTTACCGAAGCGATCAGGATTGATCCCGAGTACGCCGCACCCTATAACAACCGCGGTCTTGCGTATTATGGCAAGAAGGACTACGGCCGGGCCATGGCGGACTCCGTCCAGGCGCTCAAGCTTGTTTTCAATTTCACCACAATAAAAAACAACCTCGAACGTGCATGGAAATAACGGGGACGGCATAGGGAGAAATCATTATCCCTTCATGTTAATCCCGGTTGAATACCGGCGGCGGTGGTCGGTATCGCCGATGCCGGCAGCGGGGAGGGGGCCCTCCTGTCCGACGAGGTGACCCTGGCCTTTGTCAACGCCCGGCGCTTTACCGTCATCGACCGCGTGAACATCGACGCGGTGCTGCGGGAACAGAACTTCCAGCTTTCAGGCTTGGTGGACGATGACGCCGCCGTCTCCATCGGCAAGTTTCTGGGCGCCGCGGTAGTCGTCACCGGCAGCATCTCCGGCGAAGGCGCCCGGAAGCGCCTGGTCCTGAAAGCCCTGGATGTCCTCACCGCCGAAATACTGGCCATGTCATCGGAAGCCTTGTAAAAATTCTGCCAATTTGACGGTATCAGAATTGCCGTTAAGGGGCGCCATGCGCCGGATACTTGATTTTTTCGGTTCCCTTTGAAAGAATTAATGCCATGAAAATAACGGTAGTCTGCATAGGCAGCGGAAATATGGGCGGCGCCCTTATGAAAAGCGCGGCGTCGTTTCTTGGGGGTGAACACATAGGCTTCTGTGATTCCGACAAGGCAAAGGCGAAGCAGGCGGCCAAGGCGCTGGGCGCCGCGGTTTACCAGACCAATACCGAAGCTGTTTTTGAGGGTGATTTTGTCTTTCTCGCGGTCAAGCCGCAGGTGCTGCCGGGAGTGCTTGCCGAAATAGCCCCTGCCGTGCGGGAGCGCATAGCGTCCGGGAAACCCGCCGTTCTTGTGTCAATGGCGGCGGGCTGGTCCATCGGCAAGATACAGGCTATTGTGGGCGGCTCGGGCCTTGGCGTTCCCGCCGATCACGCGCCTGTCGCCTCGGTTCCGGTGGTGCGCATCATGCCCAACACCCCGTCCCTTATTTCAAAGGGGATGATAGCCCTGGCGGCGTCTCCCGAAGTCCCGGCGGAAAAAACGGCCGAACTGGAAAAGGTGCTTTCCGCCGCCGGCGTGGTGGACCGCATAGACGAGCGGTACATGGACGCGGTTACCGCCCTTTCCGGTTCCGGCCCGGCTTTTGTGTACATGTTTATTGAGGCCCTCGCGGACGGCGCCGTCCGGGCCGGCCTGCCAAGAGACAGGGCGGTGCGTTACGCCGTTCAGACGGTGACGGGGGCCGCGGCCATGGTGAAGGAAACGGGGAAACATCCCGGGGAACTCAAGGACATGGTTACTTCTCCGGGGGGCACTACCATAGCGGGCGTTGCCGCCCTTGAAGAAGGAGCCTTCCGGGGCACGGTAATAAGCGCCGTGGAAGCCGCCTGGCGGCGTTCCATCGAACTGGGGTAGTGTTCCATTGAGTAGAGCGGTTTAGGGGCTTTACGGCGGGCCCGCGTCCGCCGCAGGGCGCTTGGGTAACGCCGGTTTGTTTCCGGTTGAATAAACCGGCGCTTCCTTACTGCGAAAAGTCTTTCTTTCTAATCACGTTCCGCTGTATTTTGCCGCTTATTGTTTTTGGAAGCTCGCCGGTGAATTCGATGATCCTGGGGTATTTGTAGGGGGCGGTAACCCGTTTGACGTGGTTCTGCAGTTCCTTTACAAGGGAATCCGAAGGTGAAAATCCCCTGGCAAGAACGATGGTCGCCTTTACCGCCTGCCCGCGCATGGGATCGGGAACGGCGGTGACGGCGCATTCCAGCACCGAGGGATGTTCCATGAGGGCGCTTTCCACTTCAAAGGGGCCGATGCGGTAACCGGAGCACTTGATAACGTCGTCATTGCGCCCCACAAACCAGTAGTAGCCTTCATCGTCGTGCCAGGCCATGTCGCCGGTTTGATAGGTCCCGCCGCGCCAGGCACCTCCCGTGATCTCTTCATCCTTCCAGTAGCCCCGGAAGAGGCCGGGAAACGCCGAGGGGCCCGCGTGAATTGCGGCGCCGTTTTTTTCTTCCGTTTCGTACATGTTTTTTCCGGCGCAGGTTATGCTGATGTTGCCTACAATACCGTCGTCACAGGCGGCGCCGTTTTCATCAAGCAGGTTAAGGCCGAAAAGCGGGGCGGGTTTTCCCATGGAGCCCGGCTTGACAGGCAGCCACTTGAACGCCGCCGCCATGACCGAAGTCTCCGACTGCCCGAAGCCTTCGCGGATTTCAAGGCCCGTAAGCTCTTTTATCTTATGGTACACTTCGGGACTCAGCGGTTCACCCGCCACCGAGGTATGCCGGATGAAGCTCCAGTCGTAGCCTGAAAGATCTTCCTTGATAAGATAACGGAATATCGTCGCCGGCGCGCAGAAAGTAGCGGGCCGAAGGCGCTGTATGGCGTCGAGCATTCCCTTTGGGGTGAATTTTTCCGTATCGTACGCCCCGACGGCGGCCCCGCAGATCCACTGCCCGTAGATCTTGCCCCAGGCGAATTTTGCCCATCCTGAATCGGTCTGCGTCAGATGAACCTTGCCGTCTTCCACGCATTGCCAGTATTTTGCCGTGACTATGTGGCCCAGGGGAAGCGAATGGTTGTGCAGAACCATTTTGGGCATTCCCGTTGTGCCCGATGAAAAATAGACAAGCATGGGATCGGATGTTTTGGAAGGGAGATGGGGAAAGTCTTCGGACGCTTTTTCCATTTCTTCCTGTATGCTGGTGAAACCCGGCGGAATGTCTTCCCCGGCCAGCGCGACGCCTGCAAGCTCTTTGCAGAGGGGCCGTACGGCGGTGATGTTTTCTATGAGCTGCGGATCGGTTCCCGATATGAGGAGCTTTACGCCGGCGATGTTGCAGCGGTATTCAAGATCCTTCGCGGTAAGCTGCCAGGTTCCGGGAATGCAGACCGCGCCGATTTTCATGAGGGCGCACATGAGTATCCACACTTCCGGACGCTGTTTGAGTATCAGCATTACCACGTCGCCTTTTCCTATTCCCATTGCGCAAAGCGCGTTGGCCGCCCGGCCGGAAAGGCGCTTCATGTCGGCGAACGTGTAACGCTTCATTGTCCCTTCATCGTTGGTCCAAAGAAGCGCGGTCTTTCCGCCGTCCAGCGCGGCCCATTCGTCAACAACATCGAAGGCGAAGTTAAAGCCGTCAGGCACATTGCATGCGTAGTTTGCGTAAAAATCCTCGTAGCTTTCAAAATCGATCCGGGGACAGTACCGGCTGAGTATCTCGTTCATGGTGTTTTATTCCTGTATGATGGTGATGAACTGCGCGTGCCCGCCGGCCGCGTGCTGGCTGTGGGGAAGGCGCGCGTCGAAATAAATGGAATCCCCTTCGGAAAGCGCATATTCCCGGCTGCCCACGGTTACTTTTACGCAGCCTTCAAGCACGTAGTTGAATTCCTGGCCGGAATGGGACACGGGCGGGGCGGGGGCCTTCGACGGATCGAGGAACACCAAAAGCGGCTCCAGAACCCGGCCTTTGAAGTTATAGGCAAGGCTTGAAAATTCATAGCCGGGGTACCGTTCTATCTTAACGCCCTTTCCCCGGCGGCAGACGCTGGCGTGATCCATGCGGGGATCTTCCCCGGTAAGAAGCACGGTGGTGTCCGTGCCCAGCCGCCCGGCTATTTTGTACAGCGCGCTGATGGGAATATCCTGTTCGCCCGATTCATATTTCGAGTATGTTTCGTAAGGGACCCCTATATCCGCGGCCATGTCCATGACGCTTATTTCCAGTATTTCCCGCAGTTCCCTGATCCGTCCGGGGATCTGCGCCAGATTCTCATCCATTCAAAAACTCCCAAATGTCTTTTCCCGTGCTCCTGTCCCTTTCGTCCCGTATGTCGACAGGAAGGCTGATCTTTTCGTCGCCCAGGTAATCGCAACGGCCCTTTTCCATTTTAAGGCGGATGGGGGCGCGATCCTTTATCGCGGCGGCATAGGAAGAGATGTCCTTCATCCTCGTTTCAAGGTATACCCCATAAACATCCCCCGTATCAAGCCGGGACGCGCTGTGGATATCCGAGCCCGCCGTCACGGCAAGGCCGGCCCGTTTCGCGTAGCGCATGGCAAGCGCGTCGTAAGAACGTTCGCGGTTTCCCCCGTTGGCCGCCTCCGCGCCGTCCGCGCAGCCGGCCGAGAGGATCACCTCTCTGATGTAGTCGTGCTGCCTGAACGGATGCGCCTGCACGACGCAGCCGCCTCCGGCCCGTACCGCACGGTACTGTTCCAGGCGGGTCCAGCCGCGCGCCTCCTCGTGTTCCAGAAGCCAGTCCTTGTCAAGCCCGTAAACAAGGTAATCGTCGCAGCCGTCAAAGGTTTCTTCCCAGCCGAAAAAGACGTCAAGGCCGCGCCTTTCTCCTTCTTCCCGCGTTTCCTCGTAACCCTGGCAGAAACGCTTGACCCATTCCCGCCAGGGAAGCCTCCTGTTTACCGCGGTGTTTCCGTTGTAAAAATGATCGGTAACGATGATGCCCTGATAGCCCAGATCGATGTAAGGCTGAACGTATTCCGGCCCCGCCGAAATACCGCAGGCGCTGCTCCGCGCGGTGTGAAGATGAGTTTCGTAAAGACAGCTCACAGGCGGCGTTTCCCCTACTTTTTATCCGTCTTTTTTCCCGCCGCAAGGCGCAGGAGCTTTTTTATCAGCCCCACGCGGCCAAAGGAGAGCCAGAAGAAAAGGACGGCAAGGAGGATGACGGGAATGCCGAAAATGACAAAGCCGGTGATCACAAGGAGCAGCGCCGAGGCGAACCGGCCGAAGAGGCCGAAGAGTTCCCCGGCCTGTTCGCCGAAAGAAGGAGCCGAACGCGGAACCGCGGCGGCCGGTCCTGTGAGCGAAAGTTCCACCGTCGAATAATCGATGAGGCCTGAAAGGGCGCGCAGTTCCCTTCCCGTTCCGTCTATTTCGTTTTCAAGATCCGCTATGCGCGCCTCCACGGAAAGGATCTCTTCAATGTTCGCGGCCTTGGCAAGATAGCCCCGGTACGTTTCGAGTATTCTCCGTTTTGTTTCAAGGCGGCCCTGAAGATCGTAAAAACGGACCGTAACGTCTTCGGCGTTTTCCGATTTGTAGAACACCCTGCCAAGGCCTTCAAGTTCCGCAAGCATGGCGCCGTACTTTTCCTGGGGTACCCGTATGGTGTAGTTCCTGACATTTTCCCGCGCGGTGCTCGACTGTGGGTACGCGCCGTATTTTTCCATGATGGCGCGCAGGGATTCGCCTGAGGCGGCGGGATCTTCAACCCGCATCCTTATGTCGGCGCGCATTATGAGTTTTCTTGGCGCGCCGGAATCCGCCGCGCCTTCTCCGCCTTCCACAGGCGCGCCCGGTGTGCCCACCGCGCCCGCCGCGGGCGAAAATTCCGCGTCACCGTAGGCCGAAGATCCCGCGGCTTCGTACTGCGTTACTGCGCGGTCCATGGAAGAGTACGCGTAATCCTCTCCGGCGTAGTTTTGCGAACGGCCGCAGCCCGGCGCGAAAAGTACGAGCGCCGCGGCGGCAAGAATGCCGGCGGTATTTTTCATGTGCGCTCCCTTGAGGCCGCCTCGCGTGTCCGGGAGCCCGGCCGGTCACAGGACACGTCTCCCAGAACACGGACGTGCACCTTCCGCGTCCGGGGGCCGTCGTATTCGTTAAACCATATTCCCTGCCAGGTTCCAAGGAGAAGATCCCCGCCGCTCAGGATAAGGGCAAGCGAAGGCCCGACAAGGCTTGTCTTTGTGTGGGCCGCCGAATTGCCTTCGCTGTGGCGGAATTCTCCGAGTTCCGGGGAAATGCGGTCAAAGGCCAGCATGACATCGCGGGGAACGTCGGGATCGGCGTTTTCGTTGAGGGTAACGGCCGCCGTGGTGTGCGGCGTAAAGACCACGCAGATCCCCTCGGCGATTTTGGACGCGGAGGCTATCTTCCGCACTTCTCCGGTGATGTTGATCCACTGGCTTTTGAGCGAAGTCCGCACGGTAAACTGCGACAAGAAAGTCATACGCCATAATAGCAGAACGGAAGGCGGACGTATAGGGACACAAGGTCCGCGTCCGCGGACCTTGTGTCTGGGGAGTTTTGCGGCGGCCTTGCGGGATTTGCTCGCGGCGCGTGGTTTGGATACCGCAAAACTCCGGGGCGGGGCAATCCGCGGATTGCCCTAATTGCGCAGCGGTATTTCAAGGGTGTCTCTAAGCGCATGGGTTTTTCCGTATATACGCAGTTTCTTTGCCGTTCCCGAAAGCAGCGTAAAACGGGCGGCTGATTTGTCTATGTCTATCTGCATCAGGCTGTCCCGGTAGCGTATGCGGAAACGGTACGCGTTCCACGCGTCCGGTATGCCGGGCGAAAAGAAGATCCCTTCTTCCTTTATCCTGAGCCCGGCGAAGCCATAGACGATGGACATCCACGCGCCGCCCATGTTGGCGGTATGTATGCCGTCTTTGGTATTGCCGTGGGCGTCAAAAAGATCCAGCATGGCCGAATCGCCGAAATAACGGTACGCCTTTTCCCGGTAGCCGAGCTTTGAGGCGACGATGCTGAATATGCAGGTTGAAAGCGATGAATCGTGGGTGGTTATCCCTTCGTAATATAAAAAGGAATTGCGTATGGTCTGTTTGCTTTGGGCGTCTTCGAAAATAAAATGGGCCAGCACGGTGTCGGCCTGCTTGCACACCTGATGACGGTAAAGGTGCAGCGGATGGTAATGGAGGAGGAGGGGGAAATTTTCCTTTGGGGTATTTTCCAGATCCCATTTTTTCTTGGCGAGAAAGGAATCGTCCTGCGGGTTGATGCCGAGCCCCGCGTCATAGGGAAGGTACACTGCATTTTCAGCCTCGCCGAAGTCCCGTATCTCTCCGGAAGCAAGGTGTATTTTTTCCGCGATTGTATCCAGCCGCCCTTCTTCGCCAAGCATCCTGTACAGGCGCACGGCCCAGCGCAGGTTGTACTTCGCCTCGAGGTTGGTAAAATAATTGTTGTTTACCATGCAGGTGTATTCGTCCGGTCCTGTTACATCGTGTATTTCAAAGCGCCCCTTGTGCCAGGAACCTGTGTCAAGCCAGAGCCGGGCGCATTCAAAAACAATCTCCGCGCCCTTTTCGGCAATGAAATCAAAATCGCCTGTCGCAAGGTAATAGGAAATAACCGACCACGCGACATCTCCGTTGATGTGGTACTGGGCGGTTCCCGAAGGAAAGTAGCCGGAACATTCGCGTCCCATGATCGTGCGCCAGGGAAAAAGCGCGCCCTTTTTGTGTCCCAGTTCCACGGCGTTTTTCCGCGCCTCATCCAGAGTGGCGTAGCGCCATGAAATGAGTTTTTTGCTGATTTCAGGATCGGTCAGATTGAAGAAGGGTTCTATGTACATTTCAGTGTCCCAGAAACAATGCCCCTCGTATCCTTCCCCGCTGAGGCCCTTTGCCGCCACGCCGGCCCGTCCGTCTTTTCCCGCCGACTGAAGAAGCTGGTACATGTTGTACTTGACCGCCGTGTCAAGCTTTTCGTCCCCGTCTATTTCAAGAAAGGCGCCTTCCCGGAATTTCGCGAGGTACGCTTCCTGTTCCCGGTACAGTTCTTCGGCCCCCGCCGCCATGGCTTCCTTCAACTCTTCCCTCGCCGTCTTTTCGGTGTCCCCGGAGCGGAGGCTGTCGGCGAAGACGGCATATTTAAGGAGCCTCATCTCGTCTCCCGTTTCGGCGCGGATGTTTATCTCCGTGGCGGCCCCGTGTTCTTCTATGCGGACGGCGGTTTCGGCGCCTTTAAGCACGTGGTCCACCGCGGTGGTGACAAGGAGGCCCGATCTGGAAGTACGGCTCGTGACAAAAGAGGCGGTTCCTTCCGTTACGGCCCGCACCGGAAGAAGGTGAAGAGCGCTTTCGGAGGCGACGCGGGGATCGTCCGGGTTGCTGTAATTTTTTACGCTGCCCCGGTGCGTCGAAACAAAATGGATGCCGCCAGAGAAGTCAAGCGCCTTTACCGAATAGTCAATGAGGAAAAGCGAAGGCCGCGCAAAGGAAGCGGTCCGCCGTATTGTAATCTCCGCTTTTTTCCCGCCCGGAGACTGCCAGAGGATGTTCCGCTCCGTGTATCCCCTTGACATGTCAAGGACCCTTTCGGCCCTTAAAACGCGGCCCCTGAAAAGGCTCATCTCTTCGCCGTCAAGAAAGAGGCGTATCCCCTGCGTGTCGGCCGTGTTCAGCATGGTCTGTTTTTCTTCGACAAGGCCGCAGAGTTTTTCGGCCTGCTTCATGCCGGTAAAATCGTAGAAGCCGTTAATATAGGAGCCCCTTATGGTGTCCATCCCGTCCGGGTATCCTTCCTCAAAATTCGCCCGTATTCCGATATAGCCGTTCGCGTTGTGAAAGACCGTTTCATCGGCGAGGAGGGAAAGGGGGTCATCAATTCGTATGTCTTTCCGGTACTGCACGGCCGCCTACTTTACCGCTCCGGCGGCGATGCCCCTGATGATGTACTTCTGCGAACAGAGATAGAAGGCCGTCACCGGGATAATGGTCAGCATAAGGCCCGCCATTGCCATGTTCCACTGTATGGTGAACTCGCCGAAGAAGGACGCGGTGGAAAGCGGTATGGTGCGGTTTGCCCTGCTTGTCAGTATCAGGGATGGAAGGAGGTAGTCGTTCCATATCCATATAACGTCAAGAACCATAACGGTAACGGTAACGGGTTTGAGCATGGGAAAAACGATGTGCCGGAAAACCCGGAGGGTATTGCAGCCGTCTATGATCGCCGCTTCTTCAAGCGACACGGGAATGGTCTTTATAAAACCGTGGTAGAGAAATACCGCGAGGCTTGCCCCAAAGCCGATGTTCATGTAAATGAGGGCGCCCAGGGTGTCGATCATGGGAATGCCTGAGGCGCGCTTGACGGCGCTCATTTCCTGCACCAGCGGCATCATCAGCGTCTGGAAGGGGATCAGCATGGTTGCGACAAAAACCGTAAAAACAAGGCGGCTCAATCCGCCGTTCGAGCGCACCAGCATCCACGCGGTCATGGACGCGAGTACGGCAAGAAACAGTATCGACGCCAGGGTAACGATGAAGGAATTGCCGAGCGCCGAAAGAAAATTCATGCGTTCCATGGCGTTCGCGTAATACCGGAAGGAGATGCTTTCGGGAAGGGCAAGGATGTTTTTGTAAAGTTCCGCCCTGTTCTTGAAGGAGTTGACCAGCACAATATAGACGGGGGAAAGGTACACAAGAGAGAAGACAAGTACAAGGACATTAAGCGCGGATATTTTGGCGGCCCTGAGTCTTATCTTCATAATTCCACCTCCCGTTTTTTTGTCACGGTTACCTGCGCCAGCGTTATCACCGCCACGACAAGGAAAAAGAGAATTGCCTTTGCCTGTCCGTAGCCGTAGTTGCTGAGGCTGAAGATCTCGTGGTAGATGTTTATGGCAAAAAGTTCCGTGGAACCGTAGGGGCCTCCGCCTGTGAGGGAGAAGTTGACATCAAAGATCTTGAAGCAGTTGGACAGCGAAAGGAAGAGGCAGATTGTAAAGGACTGCATGATGAGGGGGAATTTTATCCTGAAGAGGATCTGCCAGAAACCGGCGCCGTCCATCTTTGCCGCTTCCAGCACGTCGCCTGGAATGGACTCTATACCGGTAATGTAGATGATCATGATGTATCCTGCCATTTGCCATGTGGTGACGACGGTAAGGGCAAGAAGGGCGGAACCGGGGGAGAGGAGCCAGTTAAAGAACACGGCGGTAAGTCCCGTCCGTTCCCCTATTGAGCGGAACGCGTCTCCCAGAATGAACTTCCAGATGTAACCCAGGATAAGGCCGCCTATCATATAGGGGGCAAAGAGCATGGTTCTTGCCGCGTTGCGCACCTTGAGATCGGTAGTCACCATCAGCGCGAAAGAAAGACCGAGCGTATTAACGGTAACAATAGTAAGAAAAGTGAAAACAACCGTGTGCCATGCCGACGCGAGGAACCTCTGATCCCCCGCAATCCTCGTAAAATTGCCGAGACCCGAAAATATTTTCGGGTTAAGGGGAAGGCCGTCCCATCTGAAAAAGGAATAGCCTATCCCGATGAAGAAGGGAATTAGTACAACGGAGACAAACACAAAGAGAAGCGGTGCGGTAAACAGCGCGTACCATGCGGGGCCATAATTTTTTTTCATGTCAGTCTCCGGTGAAGTTTCCTTCCGCTTGAAAATAAATCGGCGCCTCCCTAGTTTCCGGTTGCCTTTGCCCACGCGGCGTCGAGGGCCGCGAGGAATTCTTCCGGCGTCTGTTTCGAAGTAAAGAACTGCTGGGCCACAGGCACAAGGTACACGTCCACTATGCCCGCCGGATACAGATTTGTCGCCCAGGGAATTGTCTTGTTTTCGGAGGCGTACCGTGCAACCTCGGCGGAAAGGGGATCAAGCCTCTTGCTTGTCGTGCCTTTTACCACGGGGATGAAGCCGAATTCTTCGGTGATAAAGCGCGTCCCTGTGCTGCTTGTGTAAAGCCATGTGAGGAAATCTTTTGCCAGGGCGCGTTCGCTTTCGGGCGCCTGTGAGTTGACGCACCACGCGGAAGGAACGCTTACCGCAAGCCTGTCGTTGCCGCCGAGCGGGAACGGCATGATGCCCATCTCAAAATTGGTTTCATAATCGTTGAACATGCCGTAGGCCCAGTTGCCCTGATGTATCGCGGCGGTTTTTCCCGTCGCGAAATCGCCGCATTCCCTGTCGTAGTTTACCTCAAGGGGATTGTACGAATTATCCCTGATGGCGGCGTAAAAACGGGCAAATTCCCGGAATTCAGGGGTGTCCGCCATTTTCACTTCGCCTCTGGAGAGCTTTTCCATGAACACTTCCATGTCGGATCTTACCGCGAACGGATGGTTGAGGATGTGGCCTATAAGAAAATAACTTTCCTGCGAAAGGCCGAAGCCGTTGATCCCTTTTGCCTTTTTGTCTTTCAGCATTTTGACAAAGGAATTGTAATCCCTGATCTCGGCAGGATTGATGAGGCTCTTGTTGTACACTATGCCGAATCCTTCCATCGTGTAGGGAATTCCGACCGCCCTGGTGCCGTCTTTGATGACAAGGGAATAGGCGATGTCGTTTATAAAGGGAAGATCCGAGAGCGTTTCAAGGTAGTTTGCCATTTGGACCACCTCGGAACCGGGAGCCAGGGAGAACAGCGAGGGGCCCTGGTTGTTGGCTATGCGCGCCCTCAGCTGCTGATAATAGTCGTCTCCCGTGGTGCCCCACACTTCAGTCTTGACGCCCCGTTCCTCTCCGTACGCCTTTGCCGCCGCCTCAAGCTGGGGGATGATCTCTACCTTTGACTGGAAGATGATGATTTTGTTTCCGGCGCCTTCTGCCTCGTTCCGTATGCAGGAGCCGAGCAATGCCGGAAAAAACAGTATCGCCGCTAACACTTTTAAACCGTATTTCATAATAACCTCCGCCGTTTTTTTAATAATGATGCCGCGAAAACATCATATCAAAACGTACATCTCCTGAGACATGTGTTCTATGAATATTTTACGATCTTTTGTATTTTTGTACGGTTTTTACCGGAGAGCGGCGGCGCGTGTTTACAACATATCCTGTAGCGATGAAATATATTTTTCCGCGCCGGGGAGGTTCTCCTGTTTTCCCACCGCTATGGCCCGCATGCCTCCCGTCTTCGCGGCCTCTATGCCGGCAAGCGAATCCTCAAAGACCACGCAGCGGGCAGGAGGGATCTCCAGGACCCGCGCGCATTTTAGAAACACCTCCGGGTCAGGTTTGGCGCGGCTTACCTGCGTGCCGTCTATCACGGCGTCAAAGAGGCCGGAAATTCCCAGCCGCTCCAGAATGAACGGGGCGTTTTTGCTTGCCGAACCGAGCCCCCTTGGAATGCCCCCGCCGCGGAGGATCTCCAGAAATTCCCGCGAACCGGGAAGCAGGGCGCTTTCGTCAAGACCGCGCAGGTATTCCACATACCACGCGTTTTTCTTTTCGGCGGCGGCGGCCTTTTCCGCCTCGTCCATGGAGAGGCCCCCCGTTTCGAGCAGGATCTCAAGGGAACGCGCGCGGCTTACCCCCTTGAGCCGTTCGTTGTTTTCTTCGGTAAAATCAAAACCCAGTTCACGGGCAAGGCGTTTCCACGCGAGGTAGTGGTACTTTGCCGTATCAACCAGTACGCCGTCAAGATCGAAGATGGCGCCCCGTACGGGCTCCCCTTCCAATGCGAAAATATTTTTTTTCATGCTTTTAGTATAAGACAGGAATATGAGTCTGTTCCAAAACTTCAGTTATTGAACGTTATGCGCCATGCCCCCTAAAAATTTTTTTGGAATATACAAATAAAGAATATAAAAATAAATTGTAAAATAATGGAACTTGTTCCAAAACCCGGTTGGTTTTGAAACAAGCTCTTGGAGAAAATTGCCAATTTCTTGTAAGGCAAGCATTTGACTCTCATGCAATTTTCTCCAGGGTAAGAAGCTGTTCCAAAAACTGAAGTTTTGGAACAGCCTCAATGGATAAAGCACAATTTTTGTCCCCCAAAATTTGTTGTAACAGGCTCTTGAAATTGCCTGCGAAAGCGGGTTGCCGCCTATGGCGCCTGAAATTTACCGGCTACACCCCAAGAGGAAGAAAACGAAAGGGCTTTTTGGGCGGGGTAAAGAACGGACTCAGCCCGCCCTCCGCCCCGCTACATGTTCCACCAAGACCCCTGACATGAAAAGAATCATCCAAAAAATGGCAACTATTACAAAATCCTATCGATACAAAATTTTAGTTGCTATGTCCTGGTAAAACGATGGGCAATATATTTTTACAAGCGGAAGGCGTCTGAAAAAATAAACGCTTTACTGCCAAAAAATTTTGGAGACAATCCGCTTTGTATCACTTGACAAATTGATTTTGTTAGTCTAAGATAACTAAGAACAATAATAGAGTTGTTCAATAACTTCAGTTATTGAACAACTTCCGCTTAAAAATACAGGAGAAAGTTTCCATGGAAAAAGTAGACCTTACCATAGGCGTTTTGTCTCTTAAAAACCTGCGGGCAAAGCCGGTTCGTACCGCCTGCCTTGTGGTGGTTGTGGCAATCCTTGCCTTTACCCTTTTCGGCGGGTCGATTCTTGCCTTAAACCTCCGTCAGGGCTTGGACACCATGACCAGACGTTTCGGAGCGGATTTAATGGTTGTTCCCGAAGGAGCCGGTGAAAGGGCGCAAACCCTGTTGCTTCGCGGCGGAAGCGCCTTTTTCTATTTTGACGCCGGCATAGGTGATAAAGTAGCCCAAACCGAGGGCGTCCTTTGCGCTTCCCCGCAGTTTTTCCTTACCTCCCTGTCAGCCGACTGTTGCGATGCCGCGGTTCAGCTTATTGCCTATGATCCGGCCACC
>JAISAQ010000003.1 GCA_031266775.1 Treponema sp. | reverse complement strand
TAACAGCCGCTTCCTTGACGCCCTCATCTATAGCTGCGGAAACGGCTGCAAATAGCGGGCCCTCCCTGAAACCTTCGGCCCCCCGGCATACCATCTACCTCAGAATCAACCGCCGGGCGAAAAACAGCGTGCTGGAACGGGTTTTCCACGCCCTTCAGGAAGAACAGATAACGAACAAGCGGATAACCGTCCTTTCCCGGGATTCCACCTCGGTAAAAGTCCATCCTGACGCTGCCGGGGCGTTAAAAAAAACGGGAAACAGGCGCTGGGGAAATCCCGGGGCGGATTAAATACGAAAATACATATGCTGGCGGCCGATAATCGGTGCGCTATTGGATTTATCTTGTCCGGAGGGGAGGCTTCCGATGCCGGTAAGGGCCGGCTCCTGCTGGATACTATCGGGAGGATTAAAGACCCCGATGAGGAGGGTCCGCTTTATCTGTTAATGGACCGGGCCTATGAGGACGGGGAGACCCGGCGGCTTGCGTTTGAATGGGGATACCATCCGGTAGTACCTCCCAAAAAGAACCGGAAGAAACCCTGGAAATATGACAAGGAGCTGTATAAACAACGGAACGAGGTAGAGCGGATGTTTCGGCGGCTGAAAGGGTTCAGGCGGATAGGGACGCGGTATGACAAAGTTGACCTCATGTTTTCTATGTATATCTATCTTGCTTTATGTATTATCGCCGTTTGTTCATTGATTCCACGTAGTGTGAACAGGCCCTAGCTCCAGTTATTGAACAGCTCTCTTTTTATCATATTTTTGATTTCCTGCCTACCGGCTTTTGGGCTTTTTTGAAGCGGGTATATGCCGGCCGGCACTTCCGGCAGGACCCTCTAGGAAAAAAGGCGTACATCAGCTATCATGTTAAAACGCGCCTTGGAACCGGGCTTGTCCGCAGGGACGGCGTGCCGCGGCAGGTGTAAAGGCCGTTTCGGGGGAAAGGGATGTACAGTGTGGGAATCGCGTATTTATTATGGTTTCTTTCCGGTTTCGGCGCGCTTGGCTTTCACCGTTATTACCTGGGGAAAATTCCCACGGGAATAATCTGGACATGCACCGCCGGGCTTTGTGGCATCGGGTCCATCTACGACTTCTTCACGCTTCCGGGCCAGGTCCGGGAGGCTAACATCAGGAACGCCATTTACGGAGACATAAGCGGCAGGGGCGGAGGACGGCAAAGCTGGCGTTACGCCAGCGACGGACAGGCGCATATAATCGGGAAAAAGGAAAGCGTTGAAAGGATCATCCTCAAACTGGCAAAGGAAAAGGGCGGTACGCTTTCCGCCGCCGACGTGGCCCTTGAAGCGGACATTCCCCTGGAAGAGGCAAAACGGGATCTTGACGCCATGGTTTCCAAAGGCTTCGCCGAACTGCGCGTCCGCAAATCGGGGACGCTGGTCTACACAATTCCCGAACTCATGAACGGCGACGATCCTCTGGAAGATTTATAGGGCCCCCGGATGCGGCCGGCCGGCGCGTTTTCACTTCAAAATAACTTCCGTTCTGCCGAAACCGCCGAGTTCGGGCCGGGAAAAATAGTAATCCGCCACACGGGGGTCCCCGGCAAGGCATTCATGGACGCCCTTCATGAGGATGCCGCCGCCCTTGCCGTGTATCACGGCAAACCGGCCGAGGCCCGAAAGGATCGCGGCGTCTATCTGTTTCCTCAGCGCCTCAAGCGCCTCGTCAAGCCGCATGCCGCGTATACCCAGTTCCCCAACGGCGGGAGGAGAAATCATGTCGGCGGCCCATCCCGCGCCTGGGGACGGGGATCCCTCAGGCGCTTCACCCGGAAGGAAGAGGAGATCGCTTTCGGCAAACCTCATTTTAAGGGAACCGACTTCCACGATCCAGCATTTTTCCCCGGCCTCCCCCGGTCTTTTTTTGTCCTGTCTTGTGATGATCCCCTTCCTCTGCGAAGGGCCCGCGAGAACCCGCGCGCCGGGGGCAAAGGCCGAAAGGCTGCCGGGACAGGTTCCGCCGGGCGCGCCTTCGGCGCTTCGAGCGCGCCGTCTTTCCACGGCAAGGATCTTTTCCTCCGCGGCAAGAACGGCGTCTTCGGCTTCGGCAGACTGTTCAAGGCCGCGAAGAAATTCCTTGACGCTGACTGTTTTTTCCCTGGTAAGCTCCCCCTCCCTCACCTCGCGGACAAGGTTCTCAAGCGTCTTCCTGCTTTCATCAAGAAGATCCCGCAGCCTCCCCGCGGCGCCGGCCTTGAGTTCGGCCTCCTTCTCCCTGAGCGACAGTTCCCTTAGATCCGCCTTCCGCCGTTCTTCCCTGAGCCGCAGTTCCTCCGCCCTGCTTTCCCGGACGGCTCTGTCAAGCTCTATGTGTTTCTCCCTGAGCGAACGTATGAGCGCCGACACGTCGGAGCGCCCGCCTGAAAGATAGCCGCGGGCCTTTTCCGTGACGGAAGGGGGCAGCCCGTTCCTGGCCGCTATATCAACCGCCCGGCTTTCCCCCGGCACTCCCATGACAATGCGGTACGTGGGGGAAAGCGTCCTGCCGTCGAATTCCACCGACGCGTTTTCCACTCCTTCGCGCGAATAGCCGTAGTTCTTGAGTATTCCGTGATGGGTGGTGGCAATGAGCCGCGCCTTCCTTTCGATAAAATAATCCAGAATAGCCATGGCAATGGCGCTCCCTTCCTCCGGGTCCGTGCCCGAACCCAGCTCGTCAAGGAGCACCAGGGAGCTTTCCCGCGCCGCGCTCATAATGCCCGAGATGTTGGTCATGTGGCCCGAGAAGGTCGAAAGGGACTGGCTCAGGGACTGCTCGTCCCCTATGTCCGCGTACACGCCGCCGAAAACAGGGAGGACCGCCTCCACGGCGGGAAGGGCAAGCCCGCTTTGATTCATCAGGACAAGGAGGCCCGCCGTCTTAAGCGCCGCCGTTTTTCCGCCGGTATTGGGCCCGGTGATAATCACCGTGCGCACGCCGCCGCCCATTGTAAAATCAATGGGCACGGCGGAAGATCCCAGAAGGGGATGCCGCGCGGCATGGAGAACAAAAAGATCGGCGCCTCCCTGAGCGTCAGGGACGCGGGCAAAATTTCCCCGTATCTCCCGCGAGTAGCGGGCCCTGGCCCGCAGGGTTTCAAGTTCCACGATTCCCCGGTGAAAAATCTCCAGATCCGCAAGGCCGCGGGCAATATGGCCTGCAAGTTCCCGGAGCGCCTTGAGTATTTCAGCGTCAAGGAGCCGCTTTTCAATCAGTATACTGTTGTTTCCCTCTACCGCCTCCTCCGGCTCAACAAAGACAGTCTGGCCCGAAGAGGAAACCTCGTGTACAATGCCCGGTATCCTGCCCCGGAAATTCGCCTTTACCGCAAGGACGACGCGCCCGTCCCGCTGGGAGGGAACGGCGGACTGAAGCATCCGCCTTGTTTCCTCGTTCCCCGTATACCGCGCCACCGCCGCCTCAACGCGCGACGCAATGGAAGCGATCCGTTTTTTTATGGCGCGGAATTCGGGAAGATCCCGCAGCCTCCCCTCCCGGTCAATAACGCGGAATATGTTATCCGCAAGATGCGCGCAGGAGGGAAGGGAGGCGAAGCTGTCAAAAAGCCGGGGAACGCCCCCTTCCCCGCGAAAAAACCACCGCAGAAGCTCCCCTCCCCTTTCAATAAAAAGCCCTATGGCATACGCCTCGTCAATTTCAAGGGAAGCGTCCGGGGTTTCAAGCCTGGAAAAAAGAAAGCCTATTGAGGGAAGAGCACCGCCGCCTTCACCGCCGCCTTTGGCAAGAAGATTCACGGCAAAAGAGACCTGCGCCTTGAGCGTTTCCGCGCCGTCTTTCCGCGGCCCGCCGTTTCGTATCATGTCCGCGGCTTCATCGCTCCGGGCGCACGCGGCGACCATTTCCATGACACGGGGGTATTCGAGCAGCCGGAGCGTCTTCCGCTCCAAATCCTCATTCATCATGAGCGCCCCCGGAGGGAATGCCCAGAAGTTCCTCCTGTATGCGGAGAAAACTTTCATACCGGTCTTCGTGTATTGCCCCGGCGTTAACCGCTTCCAGAATACGGCAGCCCGGCTCCTTCCGGTGCGAGCAGGACAATCCGTAGGTGCACGTTCCGGCAAGCGGGGCGAATTCCCGCATGTAAAAGACAAGATCCCCGGAAGAAATTCCGTGGGGAACAAAGAGCCGTATTCCGGGGGTGTCGACAAGAAAGGCGTCAAGGCCCGCCCCTGTTTCTACCGTGGACGAAAGGGCCGTGGTGTGGTTGCCCCGGCCGTATTTTTCATTTATGCCGCCTACCTTGATCCCCGCCGACGGAAGAAGCGCGTTGATGATGCTTGACTTTCCCGCGCCCGACTGCCCGGCCAGGACGGAAAAACGGTTCCGTACGAGGGCGCGGAATTCGTCCATGCCTTCTCCCGTTTTCGCCGAAAGCCTGACGACAGGAACGCCGATGCGCCTGAAATCTTCCAGCCTTTCCTCAATGTCAGGATCGCCGTTAAAAAGATCCCATTTGTTGCAGACGACGGCCGCGGGAATTCCGGAGGAGTCGGCCTGCAGGAGCAGGCGGTCTATGAAACGGGGCCTGAACGGGGGCGAAGCGGCAGCGGCGACGCAAAGAACAAGATCAACATTGGCGGCAATAAGCTGGGGAGAAGGGGCGCGCTTTGAGGAGAGCCCCCTGGGGTTAAGGCGGGCAAGTACATTGCGCCTTTCGGCAAAGGCGGTGATAAGCCCGGCGCCGGGACGGCCGGGATCTTCCTCAAAAAAAACCCGGTCACCGGGCGCGAGCGGATTCTGGTACGGGCCGGCCCCCTTGAGCACCTTGCCCTTGATGCGGCATTCAAAACGGGGGGAAGGATACCCCCCCTGGGTTTCGGGCCTTACGGTGAAGATGTTGCGGGAACCGCGCATCACAAGGCCCTTCACATTTCCTCCAGAAGCGCGAGGCGGAAACCCAGATAGTCCGCCCACCGCAGCCAGGATCTTCCGGGCGCCTCCGCGCCGGTTATGACAAGAAGCCCCGGTTTCTTCCCCGCGCCCGGCGGAACATCCGCGCGGAGATCCCTTTCATCAAGCAGGGCCGCCGCTCTGCCGGAGACTCCCGACACCGAATCGTACACGGTGATGCCGGGAGCCGCCTCGCGGCGGAATTCATCACGGAGAAAAAGAAAATGGGTGCAGCCCAAAACCAGCGCGTCAACGCCGGCGTCCCGGAAGCGCCGTACCCAGGGAAGAACCGCGTTCCGCCTCTCCTCCGCCCCCGAGCCGGTATAGCGGCGTTCCACAAACTCAACCAGATCCGGGGCGGCAAGCGCCGTAACATCGCAGCCGTTTCCGTACCTGCGGATGAGGCCGGCAAGATACTCGTCCTCAATGGTCCGCTCCGTTCCAAGAACGCCTATCTTCCGCTTTTTGCTTCCGGCGGCGGCGGGCTTTACCGCGGGAACGGTTCCGACAAAGGGAAGGCCGGGAAACGCCTCCCGCAGGGCGTCAAGCGCCGAGACCGATGCGGTATTACAGGCGACAATTACCAGCTTGGGATCAACAAGGGAAACAAGGCGGCCCATAAGGGAAAGAACAATGGAAAGAAGATCGTCTTTTCCGCGTTTTCCGTAGGGGAAATGCAGACGGTCGGCGGCGTAGACAACGGGCTCCCCGGGATTGCCAAGGGAAAAATCAAGGCAGTAGGGAATGCCTCCTATACCCGAATCCAGAAAAAGCAGGGGACGGCCGTCCATGTCAGTTAAAAAGTTCGTCAAAGGCGGATTTGGCCGCCCCGGCCTTTCCCCGGTCTTTTTCCCGCCCCGGCGTGGCCCCGCGGAATTTTTGATCAAGGGAAAACCAGTCGCAGAAATTGGCCCTTTCCTTTTCGGCGGGCGGTTCCGCGCCCGGTTCGCGGCAGTCCCCCCGCGAACCGGGAAGGTAGAAACGGCAGTGCATGCAGACCCGGAGATCCCTGCCGCAGTCCCCGCAGAGGACCGTCCTGCCAAGAGGCTCCGCTTCTGTTACCGGGGAACCGCAGTACCAGCACATATATACATCATAACAGCGCCGGACGGACGTTTGCAAGGGACAGCCGCATGTTGTATCATGGTTGTATGTTCACCATACGGCCCTGCGCCGCGGGCTGCGGCAGGCCGGCCATAACAGGCTCCAAACTCTGCGCCATACACGCGGCGGACCCCGGAAAGGAGACCGAACGGATAACAGGACTCATCACGTCAGGCGGCGCCGTCAAGGATCTAAGCGCCCCGCTTCTTCACTT
The DNA here is from genome assembly GCA_031266775.1 of Treponema sp. GTDB lineage: Bacteria > Spirochaetota > Spirochaetia > Treponematales > Breznakiellaceae > JAIROE01. Next base: position 25,913 of record JAISAQ010000003.1, on the reverse strand, counting down.
TGAAAGCGCGGATTTTTCGCGGCGGCAGTTTTACGGCTGCCATTTTTCAGGCGCGTCTTTTTCCATGTGCCTCTTTACCGGAGCGGTCATGCGCATGTGTTTCCTTGATTTTTCGAATTTCACCAACTGTGATTTTTCCCGTTCAGATCTCCAGTTCCTCTCGTTCGCCGGATCAAATTTCCGGGACTGCACCTTTGAAGGTTCGGAGCTTGTACACGTCAATTACGGCGGAGCCGTTATCCTTGACACTACCTTCAGCAAATCGAATCTCTACAACAGCCGCTTCACCGGGGCCGACATAGAACATTCGGATTTTGTCGACTGCAACGTAAAGCGGGTCTCCTTCATCAGGACAAGACAGGAAGGCGTTTCCTTCAAATCGTCCAACACCGCCGAAGCGGTTTTCGAGGCGGAGGAATGACATGAAGGTTTTTTTTCATTACTGTACCTACGGCTTCAGCAACTGCTATATCCTTGGCGACGAAGGAAAGGGAAAGGGGCCGGGAATTGCCGTTATTGTCGATCCCGGCAGCATGGACGAACAGATCCTCAATTTTATCGAAAACAACGACTACAGCCTCAAGGCCGTACTTGTTACCCACGATCACGTTAACCACGTTCACGGGCTTAAAACCTTAAGGCGTATCTACAAAGCGGAGATCTACGCGGTTAACCATGTCATTCAGGATCACAAAACCAGCATTGTCCACGACGGGGAAGTCATCGAAATCGGGCCCTTCCGCGTCGCCGTCATATCAATCCCCGGACACTCTTCCGATTCGGCCGTCTTCAGGGTGGGCCGGATGCTCTTTACCGGGGACGCCCTGACCGCGGGACTGGTCGGGCGGACTTCCAGCAGTTACGGGGCGGTCATACAGATGAACGCCCTGCGGAGCAAGATCCTCTCCCTGCCCGGCGATTTTATCATACTGCCCGGCCACGGCCCGCCCAGTTCCCTTGAAGCCGAACGCCGCTTCAACATGGGCGTGCGGAATTTCGACGAAACAAAAAGCCGCCGTACCGCCTTTAAGGTCGATTATCTGTAACGTTTCCCGGCCGCCCTCAAACAGCGGGGCCGTGAACGCCGCCGGTTTGGTGAAGCCCGTCTTTCAAAGTCAGCTTTTTTATACTATAGTTACCCCATGGAAACAGAGCATTTTGAAGGGATCAACCGGATTACCCAAAATCCCGCGGTGATGGGGGGAAAGCCCTGTATCCGGGGTATGCGGGTAACGGTGGGTATGATTGTCGGGCAGATCGGCGCCGGGGTCGGCGTTGAGGACCTTCTGAACGATTATCCTTACCTTGAGCGTGAGGATATTATGCAGGCGCTGCAATACGCCGTTCCGGTAACGGCATAGAAGCGGTACACTGGTCATGTATTGGTCCCCCGGACGCGCCGGACACCGGGATCATGGCTTACGCGCAAGCGCATGGCTTTGTTGTCCTGACCAACGATCTTGATTTCGGGTTTATTCTTGCCATCAGCCGCGGCAAAAAGCCAAGCGTCATACAGATACGGACCGGCGCCCTGGGACCGGACAGAATCGGCGCCCGGCGCTCCAATGTAATAGTTACCGCGAAAAAAGCCGGAAAAGTATAAGAAGAAGGAAGGGGGGCCTGTTTCCGTACCGCCGGCGGCAAAAAAGCCGCCCATACGATTACTATTGACAGTTTTACCGCCAATTACCTGTCAAGCAGGGCAATAGCCGATCACAAAACCCCGGCGGACATTATCGGCGACATGGTACAGGAACGAATCGCCGCTTCAATGCAGGACGAACTGAACACCGCATCCGTTTAGATCCGGCTGTTTCAAAACAGCGCCCGCCCCCCTGCGTTACCTCCGGCGAAACGCAGGCCGCCGCAAACGGTGACCTGCGGGGGATAATGCTTTTCTTGGTTTGCTAAAAAATACGGCGGAATCTGGAGCGCAGCCTGGACCCCGCCGTATTTCCCGGTCAATGCCGCGCCCGGCGCAGTTGCGTCACTCAGCCGGGGGCGTTATATGGAAGAGGCGATCTTTTCATGGACCACTTCGCCGAGGATTTGCAGCGGCATTTTATTCGTGGCGAGGGCACGGGTCATGATATAATCGGCGCTTGCGCGATCTAAAGCGTCAAGCAGTTTCCGCTGACGGGTAAATATGCCGTCCCCGCCGGGTTTCAACGTTATATCGGCATTGGTGATTTCCTCGTCCAGGGCATCCGCTTCTTCTTCGGTCATTCGCGCCATTTGTTTTCTCCTACAGGTTAATCTGGCCCGCAAATTTCTTTCTGCACGGCATAGCGTGAAACACGTTCACCGCATCTTCATCTATTATATTATACGCAACTTCAATAAGGTTTCCAGCGGTATCATACCCGACTATCAGCCATTTGTTTATATACGCTTCGAGCAGTTGTTCATGGATCGGGTGCCACATGGCATAACGGATATTGGCTTCCGTTATGCCGTGCTTGAAGGCGGCTTTGTTGAACTCAATAACCGGAAACATGGTCTTGGTATTCCTTGTGGTTTGTACTGCCGATGCTTTGAATGTAGTCCTTTAGGGTAAAATAGTCAAAGCGCACCGGCCCGGATAGCCCGGCATAAAGCCTCCCGCATGGCCGCGCTTGATGATCTTTCCACAGGGGATTTCCCGCCGTCTTTCCCGGTCAACGCCACGTCCGGCACCTCTGCGTTCCCTCCCCAAAACGGCACCAGTCCCCCCCCCCGCGCTTTCCTATGAACCCGGAGCAATTCAACCGTGCCGCCATAGAATTTGACAAGAACAACCCCGTTACTTGCTTCAATTCTGAATCCGGAAAGTCCGTTCAGGATGTACCAAAATTTCAGATTGAAGCCCTGTCTGTTTCTGGCGCCCTGGCGCTCCCTTGTTTTAAAACTGGTTCCGGTGCATGATTATATATAACTATGAACGCGGAAATTGTGTATAAAAATTGCGGTAAAACAGTACTTTCAGAAACAGACGGCACGATACCGGACTGCATTAAAAAAGGGTTTGAAACCGGTGAAATACTGTATATGGATATACCATACGGCAATGATGAGTCCTGTATGAGAATTATATTCGGTAAAAAATGCTGCGACATAAGCATTAGCAGGGACAAGAAGGTTTATGGATTTAAAAATTCAGATACACAGTATTTAGAAGCCGGTGGTTTAGAGGATTTATATACCGGGGACAGTCAACCCAAATATTTGATGTGTTACAACGTGCATGACGCTTTGGAAATATTCAAAAATTTCATGGAAACCGGTAAACCGAGCGGTACTTATTTGTGGATTGTTGAATTCCCCGGCTGGGGGCTGTAAAAAGCGAATCGAAGAAATTGAAGAAAAGGGAAGAAAAAAAACCACGGACGATACGGACCAACACGGACAAAATAGAGTTGTTCGAAAACTTCAGTTATTGAACAACTTCTGCTTAAAAACGCGCCGCAAAAACGGCGCCGGTCGCCCCTGCGCTCCCTTTTCCATTTATTTCAATTACCCGTAAGTGATTGTTTTCAATTACATGCGCCCAATTTATACACCCGGATAACAGAAAACTCATTACGACGATAAAAAAAGAAAAAAATGCTTTTCCGGCAAACCTCTGCAAGGCTTTCGTCCTGCAGAGGTCATGACGGGCCAGGCTATACATTGTAGTACGATCGTTTGTACCCATACCCGGCCAATGAGCACTAATTCGGTATGAGCCTATGCCTGTACGCATAGGGCTGGTAGCCGGGAGGTAATTCACCTTCATACGAATTGCCCGTGGCGGCATTATAGCCGTCACTAAAGCCTTCCCAGAAATCGGTTGTGCACGACGCAAGACCAAACACAAGCAAAGCGCCAATCAGTACAATAAGCTTTTTCATACGTTTCTCCTTTCAGGTAATTTTTCCGCGTTGTTTCCCTGTTCTGATTCAGGGACAACACCGTTTATCACATATCCAACGGATATGTTCTTTTACAGCTGCCAGCGGCGGCGTAAAAACCATTGCCGTTTTTTCAGTCTTTCGGGGAAGCAACCCACATTTCACTGCCACCGATGGACCTGTCCATACGAGACAACATCATTGGAAACGCAAGGGTAACTATCACCCTGTGTCTACCTTTTTCTCACGACACTCGAAATACAATTGTCAATCGTTTGGAGAAACATCCCCCCACAATATCCGTTGTGTCACGCCGCCAGCAACACGTGTATCAGAATTCTCGGAAAAGCCTAAATCCTTTCGGACTTCTTTTTTAGCGTAATCCGCCAATGTATACTCATTATCAGTAACAAAGGTTATTTCCTGTATCACAACAAAGGTATCGGCGTTTATAATTGTCAGTGATCCTTTCCATTTTCCGTTATATGCAAAAACCAATGCAACACTTAAAAGAAGAAAAACCAATGCAATGCCAAAAATCTTTTTGCTTTTCATGCCAGACTCCTTTTCAAGTGACTTTTCCAATAATCACTTAAAACCTGAATTTCATCGTCCCATAAGGAACAATGGACAACCAACACTTAAATCATCCCAGCCAATAAATTTTTTGTCATATACCATCTTGTACATGCCATTAACAGTGTATGGCACATCATTACCGGAATGCACACGGCACGAAATATCCGCCCCTCATACCCGTACTGCATATCCGGTGTCTACCATTTTTTTGAATGAGTTGTTCAATAACTGAAGTTATTGAACAACTCTATTAAACCCTCAACACGAACAAACACTATCCACATGGCACAATGCTGGATTTACCACGCCGTTGCTGTCCTGATACGGTTAGCTTGGATGCGCGTAACTTCAGCAGGTATTTCTTTCGTCTCACCAGATGCCAGATACCCTTTGCCGCCGCCATATATGCTGCCATTCCAGAGCCACGCCGTAACATATAAATCGTTACCGGTGGTATTCGTCAGGGTTGTGACACCTCTGGATTCTGAGAAATTCCATCGAATGCCATCCGTGGTTTCGGCGAACAACACGACGATTCCCAAAGTAAAGAGTATTAAGAAGATACTCACCGCTTTCTTCATGTTCATAAAAACCTTCCTTATCACAAGTTTTTTAGTGACTTTTATATACGCCGTTAACGTATACACTCTGTACGCCCCTCATGCGCGTACCCGCATATCCGTCCCGTTACTGCTCCATCGGCATCCTCCTCCTTATAAAATCCCTTTTTACCCTATCTGTCCCTGAACGTAACATGAGTAAAATCGGAACGGTATACCGAAACTTTATCAGCCGGTGTATATCTGACATCGGTAATGGAGACATTTTTGTTAAACGTACCGGACGCGCTGCCTCCGTTTGCGGACAAGGTAACGGTGTTACCCAATGAATCCCATATCGTTACTTCAAGCGAACTCTCGTTCCAGAAATAGTACGTTACCGGTTGTTCGCTGCCGGTACTGTAACTGTCCGCGTATGCGGAACTGCCGTAGCCGGCAAAGGCACTTCCCAGCGACTCGCATCCCGCCAGAACTACCCATGGCAGGATTACCAAAACCGGTAAAATTGTCCTTTTCATGGTTCCTCCAAATTATTTGTATAAAAATCATTTGCCTTCCAACGCCGGATTAAGGAATAATCATCGAATAAATACCGCCCCAGCCGCCCTTCTTCACCGTGCCGGTCTCCCGGCGAACAGCGAGGGTTCCACCCACACCTGTGTGCCTCCCCGATATCCCTCAAAAAAGCTCTGGAACTCTTTGGAAAGGACAGGAAAGGCCCGGCGCGGCGGAAAGATGAGGACAGATCTTTACAAGACGGGTAAACGCCAGATATGGCGTAATATGCCGGAAAACCTCTAAAAATTACACTATATGTATGGGGGGGGGGGGGGTAAGCATTACCGATTTGGCATGGAGCCGGTCCGGCATGCGGGGAACAGTATCTATCCGGCGGAAAGGCCGCCTGCGTATCTTTTTCATAATCATGTTCCTGTTAACTGAGGCTGATCCAAAACCAACCAGGTTTTGAGACAAGCTCAATTACCTTATTTACTCACGATTTCCGCAAAAATGCAAGCCCTCGGCCAGGGCGCCAGCAATTTCGAATTCAAAACAACCACGGACAGACACAGACCAACACGGACAAAATATAATTTGAAATTAAAAGTCCGTTCTGTCCGTGAGGTCTGTGGTTAAATTCGGAATTGCCGGGGGCGCATCCCCGCCCGCCCACGCCGCCGGAGTTTTACGGCTCTTCGGCCCCTCGCGCCTTCTGCCTGAATTCCCGTAACCGCCAAAGCCCGCGCAGCATGAAGCATACGCGCCTTGCCGTAAAACTCCCTAGCTGAAGCAACTGTCCCTGTGGGACAGTTGCTTCAGCCCTTGCCCGCTTTTCCCCTTCGCGGTATCATTGGCTCATGAACGGCGAAACCCTTGAACCCGCTTTTCACCCCGCTTCCGGGCACGAGGCTTCCGCGGACGGGCTTTCTTCCGGCGTGGATCTTGTCAGGGAGGCGTTCCGCTACCAGAGCCGCTTCGACGGCTCCACCATGGTTTTCAAGATCGATTTTCCCGTTACCGAAGATCCCGCCTTTTCTTTTCTTGTAAGGGATCTTGCCCTGCTTGCCCGGACGGGTTTCCGGGTGGTGATAGTGCCGGGGGCCAAGGAATGGATAGATTCCGTGCTGGGGGAATACGGCATCGTTTCGCACTACATGGGGAACACAAGAATCACCGCGTCGGACGCGATGCCCTTTGTGGAGATGGCGGCGTTTCATGTGGCGACGCGTTTCATGACAGGTATTTCGGCGGGAAGAACCGATGTGGTAATCGGGAATTTTGTCCGGGCGCGCGGCCTTGGGGTTGTTGACGGAACGGACATGGAACGCACCGGCACGGTAGATAAAATCTTTTCGGGTTCAATAAACACGGTGTTAAGCCAGGGGATGATCCCCATACTTCCCTGCATAGGCTGGAGCCCGGCGGGAAAATCCTACAACGTCCCCAGCGACGAAATAGCCCTGGCCGCGTCAACGGCGCTCAAGGCCATTAAGCTCTTTGTCATCTCGGCCCACGAAGGGCTGCGGGAAGGCCCGTTTGTTTTTCCTCCCGGCTTTGAAACGGCGCGGGGCGGCCGGGTAAGGCGGCTTACTCCCCGGGAGGCCGAAGACATTCTTGCCCTCAACGGAAAAGGGAAAGGCGGGCAGGAGAAAAACGCGGCGGGGGAAAAGAGCGCCTCTTTGCGCAAGGTGCTGGGGGAACTTTCCCTCGCGCTCAGGGCGTGCCGGGCCGGGGTAGACCGCGTTCATCTTGTGGACGGAAGGGAAGAAGGCGCCGTACTGCGGGAACTCTTTTCAAATCTTGGGGCCGGCACAATGATCTACACCGACGAATACGAGGCGATCCGGGATCTGCGGAGCGCCGACATTCCCGACATGCTGCGGATGATGGAGCCCCTTATGCAGCAGGGCGTACTGGTGCGGCGCAGGGCGGAGGACATTCAGGAAAAGCGGGGCGATTATGTGGTTTTCGACATAGACGGAAAAATACACGCATGCGGCGCGCTTCACGACAGGGGGGAAGGCCAGGGAGAAATCGCCGCGCTCGCCACGGACCCGTCCTGTACCGACACGGGCCTTGGAAAGAAGATTGTCGGCTATCTTGTAGACAGGGCGAAAAAAAAGGGGATGAAAAGGGTCTTCGTCCTTACCATCCGCGCCCACGACTGGTTCGAAGCGCTGGGTTTCCGGGAAAGCGCCCTGGAAAGCCTTCCCGAGGAACGGAGCAGAAGCTACGACCGGAACCGCAAAAGCAAGATCTTCGCGCTTGAATTACACTGATGCAGAGGAGTTTTACCCGCACCGCCCTTGTTCTGCGTTCGCGCCCGTCAGGCGAATCGAACCGGGAAGTCTGGCTCCTTACCGCCGAGGAAGGGATAATCCGCGCCACGGTGTTCGGCGGGCCTAAAAGCCGCCTCCGCGCCCACGCGGCGCCTTTTCATTCGGGGACGGTCTGGCTGTACCACGATCCCGTCCGGGATTCGCGCAAGATCACCGACTTCGATGTCGTTTCCTGGCGGCCGGGGCTGCGGGAAGTGTACGAAAGGACCATGACGGCAAACGCCGGGGCGGAAACCGTGCTGGCCTCTCACGGCGGCGGCGGAAACTGGCGGACGGCCTTCGACCTGTTCTCTTTCACCCTCGACTGCCTGGAAGAAGCGGCGGCCGAAGCCTGTCCCCGGATCTTTGTCCGTTTCCTGTGGAACTGGGCGGCGTTTCTGGGTGAATGCCCCGGTCTCCGGTGCGCTTCTTCCGCTTGTGAACCGGCGGACGATGGAGTATTATGGTATGACAGGAAGGAAGGAATCTTCCTCTGTACGCGCTGCGCCGGTCTTTACGGTACAGGCGGAGGCGAAGACGGCGCGGCGGCGGGCCTTTTGGCGCTGGGACCGGCCGCCCGCCGCTGGCTTGCTTCCCCCGAAGACGGCCCGGCCGCCCTTCCCCGCCCTTTTCCGGACGGATCTTCTTTCAGGGAAGCCCGTTCGGTAGCGGTGGCCGTCATGGAGGGCGTTCTGGGCAGGCGGCTTGCAACCTGGGATGAAGCATAGGAAAAAAAATGAGAGCTGTTGACATTATACTGAACAAGCGTTCGGGAAAAGAACTTTCCCCGGATGAAATACGGTTCCTTATCGCAGGTTATACCGCCGGGGACATTCCCGATTACCAGATGTCCGCCTGGGCAATGGCTGTGTTTTTCAGGGGGATGAACGCGGACGAGACCGCCGCCCTTACCACGGCAATGCTCCATTCGGGGGAAGTGATGGATCTTTCGGGCATTCCCGGCCCCTTTGTGGACAAACATTCCACAGGCGGCGTCGGCGACAAGACCAGCCTTATCCTCGCGCCCCTTGCCGCAAGCCTTGGCATACGGGACCCCATGATGTCCGGCCGCGCCCTTGGCCATACCGGAGGCACCCTCGACAAGCTTGAGGCCATACCGGGTTTCAGGACCAGCCTCGGCGCGGCCGAATTCAGGGAGATCCTCGCAAAGAACGGGTTCGCCATGACGGGCCAGACAAAGGACATAGTCCCCGCCGACAGGCTCCTCTATGCGCTGCGGGATGTCACCGGCACGGTGGAATCCATTCCCCTTATCACGGCAAGCATCCTTTCCAAGAAGAAGGCCGAAGGGGCACAGGCGCTTGTTCTTGACGTAAAATACGGATCGGGGGCTTTTATGAAAGATCCCGCCGACGGCGAAAAACTTGCGCGATCCCTTGTCGATACCGGAAAGGCCATGGGAATGCGTATCATCGCGCTCCTTACCGCCATGGACGAACCCCTGGGAAACAAGATGGGCAATTTCCTTGAAGTAGAGGAAAGCATGGACTGTCTTGAGGGAAAGGGCCTTGACGGCACGGAGGGCCCCGCCGATCTTCTGGAAGTTACCCTGGAACTTGCCGCCCGCATGGCGGTGCTCGGCGGCAAGGCGGAAGATCCCGCCGGGGGAAGACGTCTCTGCGAACAGGCGCTTAAAAGCGGAAAACCGCGCGAACTCTTCCTTGCCAGCATCAAAAGCCAGGGAGGAGATCCGCAAGAATTCCTTTCCATGAGGGGAAATTACCGTTCGCCGTACAGCGGGGAAGTACGGGCGGCCCGCAATGGTTTCATCTCCCGTATCGACGCCTTTACCATAGGACGCGCCGGTGTGGATCTGGGCGTGGGAAGAAACCGCACGGAAGATCCCGTGTGCCCCGCCGCCGGCGTGGAATTCCGCCTCAAGGGCGGCGCGGCGGTAAAGAAAGGGGATCGCATCATGACAGTCTGGGGAAAAGATCAGGCGGGTCTTTCCGCGGCCCTTCCCCTCCTTGAGAAAGCGGTCGAATATTCGGATACCGCGCCTTCTCCGCGCGGCCTCATCCTCAAGGAAATAGCGTCAGCATGAAATGGGAAAAAAAAGACATCTCCCCTGATCTGGTAAAGGAGATCTCGGCAAAATACGGCTGCGATCTTCTTACCTCCTCCATACTGATCCGCAGAGGGCTTGTGTCGGGCGAAGACATCCGCTACTTTCTTGAAGACAACGAACGGCATCTCCGCAATCCCTTTGAGCTTCCCGGCATGGAAGACGCCGTTGACCGCATCCTGGCGGCAAAGGAAGAAGGCGAAAAAATTCTGGTTTTTGGCGACCGCGATGCAGACGGAATCACCGGCACGGCGCTTCTTTCGGGATGTCTTGAAAGCCTCGGCTTCGACGTTTCATGGCGCGTCCCCACAGGCGACGATCCCTACGGCCTTTCAATAAAGGCGGTGGAAGAATTCGCCGGGGCGTACGGGACCCTTATCATCACCGTAGACAACGGAATTTCCTGCGCGCGGGAAGTACGGCGGGCCAATGAACTTTCCGTCGACGTGATCATCACCGATCACCACAATCCGCCGGAAACGCTGCCGGAGGCGCTTGCCGTCATCAATCCCAAACTGCGGGATTCCCGCTATCCCTTCAGGGATCTTTCAGGATGCGCCGTGGCGTACAAACTCGTCTGTGCCCTGCGCTTCGCCTTTGAAAACGAACTGTACGGCCAAAGCGTCAGTCTGCTTAACACACGGCCGCTCAACGATTCGTGGATCATCGAAATAGTCAAGCTGAGGAACCTTGCCGAAACGGACAGGCTCGAAGAAACGGTCAACCCCGGCATGGTGCGCATTTCCGACACAAGGCTCCCCGCCTTTCTGGAAGGCCAGCATATACTGGCGTGGGACGTTCCCCTCCAGCGGCGCGTTCTCTCGAAGATCTTCGGCGCCGCCGTGGAAATATCCATGCTGGATGCGGCCCCTGAAATAGGCAAAGAGATCCCCCAGACAATGGGGAAAAGCCTTCTTCGAATAAAGGAACTTTCCCGCGTTGCAAAATATTCGGACCGCGAACTTACCGAGCTTGACGTATTCAAAAACCTCTTTACCTCGTTCATACAAAAACGGGGAAAAAACGCCGGGGAAAACGGGAAAGATCTGCAGCTTGCCTCTATTGGAACCATCGCGGACATCATGCCGCTCAGGGACGAAAACCGCATCATCGTCCGCAAGGGGCTTTCTTCCCTCAGGGAAAAACCGGGGCCAGGCCTTTCGGAACTGCTCTTCGCTCTGGAACTTTCGGGGCGGCCCTTCGACAGCCAGGACATCTCGTGGAAACTCTGCCCGGCGATCAACGCCGCGGGCCGCATGGGAAACCCTGAAAAGGCGGTGTCCCTTCTCCTTGAAAAAGATCCCGGGAAGCGGGAGGCGCTGGCCGCAGAAATAATCGCCATGAACGAGGAACGGAAAAAACTCGTGGAGAGCACCTGGGAAATCGCCTGGCCCATGGCGGAAAAAAGTCTTGAGGAAACGGGGGGGAACCTTGCCGTTGTCTGCGGGGAAGAAATTTACCGGGGGATAACCGGGCTCCTCGCGCAGCGGCTTGCCCGGTATTTCCGCGTGCCCGCCATGGTCGTGTCCGCGGGCAAAGACATTTGCACCGGCTCTCTTAGATCCATGCGCGATTACGACATACGTTCCCTTCTGGAACAATACGAGGATTTTTTTATTGACTGGGGCGGGCACACCTTTGCCGCCGGATTCAGCATGGAAAAATCGAAGTGGGATCTCTTCATCGCCCGGATCTCCGTAAAGGCAAAGGCCATTGAGCTTGCCGAAGATTCCGGGGGGGAAACCGTCGTCATAGACGCGGAGCTGCCCGGCAGTTACCTTACCCCCGGCATCTTTGACCTCGTCGACCGTTTCGAACCCTACGGCGAGCAGAACAGGCCCCTTACCTTCCTTGCCCGCAGGCTCCTTGTCCGGGACATAGGCTTTATGGGGAAGGAAGAGGCGAAGCATGTCAAGATGACGCTGGACACGGGGAAGCATAAATGGCCGGCGGTGTACTGGGAAGCGGCCGGCAAGGTTGAAAAAGAATTCGGCAGGGACGATACGGTGGATCTGGTGTTTAACCTGTCGAGGGACTGGTTCAAGGGGATTGAAACCCCCCGCATCACGGTAACGGATCTTAAAAGAAGCGGCGTGCCAGAGCCGCAGGAAACCGGGGCGGAGGACAAACGTGGATAGCAGGCGCGGCGTTTTAGGGACGGCGCTTTTCGCCGCGTTCTTTTTTACCCTGGTGTCCTCCTGCCTCGCCGAATCGCCGCGCCGTCCCGCAGTTACGGGGGGCGGCCCTGAAGCCGCCGCGCCGCCTGATGCGGCAGTTCCCACTCCTGAAGCCGGGGACACGCCCGGTTCCGCGCCGCCCGGCGCGGCGGCGTCCCCGCCTGAGACCGGCCGCCTCCGCTGCGCCGTCATGCCGGAAAATCCCCGGCCGGGGGAGCCTGTAACCGTATGGGTAGCGCCGTCCCTTTCTACCGCCTGGGAAGAGGCGGGCGCCGCCCGTCAGGCGGTCCTCTTTACCGCCGCCGGAAAGCGGCTTTCGGCCGCCCCGTTCTTCGCCGTTCCACAGGCCCAAGGCGAACCGCCGCTTCTGGCCGCGGTCCTGGCGGTTCCTTCCACGTCGGAAAACGGTTTCGCCCACATACAGATTGGCGGAGGCGGGGAAACGCTGATCGAGATTCCCGTTATCATTGCCGAAAGAACCTTTGTTTCGGAGGAGATACCGCTTAACCAGAGCCTTACCGACATAAGGACTGTTCCCGATCCCCGCAAAACCGCCGAATCACAGCGGCTGTGGGCAATACTGTCAAGGACGGGAACGGATATCTACGGCTCCGGGATTTTCATTCCGCCTGTCGGCTCCACCCGGCGCACCAGTTTCTTCGGCGACAGGAGGGTCTTCATATACTCAAACGGCGGCAGGGACACCGCTATTCACGCGGGGGTCGACTACGGGGTCCCCACAGGCACGCCCGTCGCCGCCTGCGGGCCGGGCAGGGTGGTCTTGGCGTCTTCCCGGATCGTTACAGGAAACAGCGTCGTCATAGAGCACCTTCCCGGCCTTTATTCCCTTTACTATCATCTTGATACAATAGAAACCGCCGAAGGGGCCCTGGTGGCGCAGGGTGACAGAATAGGCCTTTCGGGGGCCACCGGCCTTGCCACAGGGCCCCATCTGCACTGGGAAATCCGCGTATCCGGTGAAAATACCGATCCCGACGCCTTTATCGGGCGGCCCGTTCTTGACAAAGACGCGGTTTTGGCTAAAATAAGCGATAACACACTGTGGAATCTAACCGTTTTGGAAAGGAGGTGAGAATTTTTGGCCCATATTGTGATTGACGACAACGAACCGCTGGAAAAGGCGATCAAGCGTTTTAAGCGCATGGTCGAAAAAGAAGGCATTATCAGGGAATTTAAAAAAAGAGAATACTTCGAAAAGCCGTCCACTATCCTTAACCGCAAAAAGAAAGCCATAGCCCGCAAATTGATGAAAAAATCCAGAAAAGGACGTGCGGAGTACTGATCCGGGAAATTGAATGCCGTCCGTATACCGGGCGGATTCAACCGGAGAGGCGCCGGGCTTTTACCCAAAACAGGTTGGACAGTAATTCCGAATTCAAAACAACCAGGACAGACACGGACCAACACGGACAAAATATACATTTGAAACCAAAAGTCCGGTTTTGTCCGCGAAGTCTGTGGTTAATACCAGTTTTGTCCGTTCTGTCTGTGAGGGCGAACAGGAGGTTCGTTGTGGTTAAATCCTGAATTTTGCCCCTTGTGTCTGCGGTTCCGGCGGCGGTATACTATGCGTATGAAACTGCTGCCTTTTTTTTGCGCGTTTTTTCTTTTTTTCATTGCCGCCTGTGAAACGGGGCCGGTTACTATCCCCGCGAATTTTTCCCCGGCCGAAATCATACAGCGGGCACAGGAAGCCACGGACCGGAACCGCTACAGGACGGCCCTCCAGTATTACCAGGCCCTTGTGGACCGGAACCGGACCAACATCGATCTCATCTGCGCCGGGGAATACGAAATTGCCTTCATCCATTACAAACAGAAGAAATACGCCGTGGCGCGGAGGGAATTCGCCGCCCTGCTTGAACGTTACAATACGCCCGACGAGGAACTGCTCCCCGCGCAGTACAAAAAACTTGCCAACATAGTCCTGGCACAGATAGAAGAAAAAGAAAAGCCGCGAAATTTCTTCGGCAATGTCAAGAAATAGCTGAACAGCCTGTTTCACCGACCCGGAGCTTCGCGCCGGCCGGGTTTTGGAACAAGCTCCGCTTACTGGGGAAGCAGAATCGCGTTCACCTGTATGTTCCGGCTGTTGATCTCCCTGTCCGCCGCTTCTTTGGTAATTCTGCCGCGCGGGCGGGGATGCGGGGGGGCGTCCCCTATAAGGATCATGAGCCGCGTTTCGCTTTCCCAGGGAAATTTGACGGCGCCCTCGTAGAGGGCCTCGTAGACCGCCTCCGGAATGTCGCGGCCGCCTGAAACGCGGACGGCGTTAAGGGCGCGCTGGAATTCGTCAAAATTCCGGGTAAAGGGAACTACACGGTTAAGGTACTCTTCGTAATAATCCTTGTAGAGGACCATGCCTATCCTGAACGAGGCGAATGTGCCGGTAACGTTCTTAAGCATGGGGATAAGCATTTCCCGGACGGCGTCTATGTCGTCTTTCATGCTGTTGGTGGTATCAAGACAGATTACAAGATCGACGTTCTTCCCCTTTTCCCTTTCAAGTACGCCTTTTATTTTTTCAACAAGATCACCGGGGCCCGCCGAATGGACCAAATTGCCGCTTCCCGCCCGGGCGATTTCCCGGAAGGCGTCTTCGGCGTCCTTCATGTAATTTCCGCCGCCTTCCCCCGGACGCTGGGTCACCCGCAGCTCATAAGGATTGTCGCGGAAACTTCCCCTGTAGTCGGCATAAGGCAGGGAAAAAACGCGGATGTTGAAGTAGGTCCCGTCGGTTACATAGATTTCGCCGTGACGGGTATTTTCGTAGCCGTAGTAGAGGATATACGGGATATAGAGGTGAAAGGCCTCGCCAAGTTCCCCGTGGAGTTCCGGGGTGGAATCGACAATCGAATAGATGCGGTTTTCTCTGGGAAGGGGAACGCCGTTCAGGATGCGGATCTCATCGCCGTTTACCGCGTTCCATTCCGCGGCCCGGTAGGTATAATTGTCCGATCTCAGGGCCGGGTCCCGGGTGGATTCGGTGAGCAGCACCGATCCCGCGCCGGGTTTTTTCCGTATATAAAGGTGAAAGCCCCCGTCAATCCCCTGTTCTATCCTGAGATCTTCCCGGCCTATGGAAAGATCCTGGGCAAAAACAGGCGGTCCCAGGCAAACCGGAAGAAAAAGAAAAAACACGCGGAACACTTTTATATTCATGGTTTATTTTCGGCAAAAAACCGTGAAGATTCCCATTTTTATTCGCGCCGAAGCAGTTCAACAACTGAAATTATTGAACTGCTTTATTTTTTTTCCCTTTCAAAATACTTGCGTACATCCTTTCGAAATTCTATAATTATAAATAGTTCGAAACCGTTTCGAAAGGATTTTATTAGTTGATAGACGGACTCAACGACAGGGAACGGATCATCCTCGACAGGCTTTCCGCCGAAGGCCAGGTCAGCGTCAGCGCGATGGCCCGTGAGCTTGGGCTTTCCGAAGTGACCATCCGGGGCGATTTCAAAAGCCTTGAGGAAAAGGGGTGGATCAACCGGAGGCGGGGGGGAGCCGCTCCCGGCATGCACCGGGACATTCTGGAACGCCAGCGCGAGAAGCGGGCCGAAAAAAACACCATAGCCAGAATGGCGGCGGAACTGGTACGGGACGGGGATGTGATCATGATAGAGGCGGGAACAACTACGGCGCTGATGGCCCGTTACTTGCAGGGAAAAAGGGACGTGCATGTCGTTACCAACTCAACCCTGGTTTTTTCCTACGCCCGCATGAATCCCGGCCTCCAGATCACCATGACAGGCGGCGAATGGAGGCGGCCCACCGAATCGCTTGTGGGGCCCATCGCGCTTGAAACCATCGCGCGGCTCAATGTGCGGCTGGCCTTTGTGGGAACGGACGGTTTTACCCTGGAACGGGGAATAACCACGCACCTTGTCGAAGGCGGGGAAATTGTCAAGGCAATGAAGGCCCACGCCGAAACGACGGTCCTCCTGGCCGATTCGGGTAAATACGGCCGGGTGGGGTTTATCAGCGTGCTGCCCCTTTCGGACCTGGATCTTATCCTGACCGACGGCGGCCTCGCCGAAGAGGCGGTCTCTGAACTTGCGGACGCGGGCATAAAGGTGAACCGGCCGGCCGAAAAACAAAACTGCGGAACAAGGAGTTGCCATGGCACATGTATTGATCATGCCCCGGCAGGGAAACACGGTTGAATCCTGCATTATAGGGGAATGGAAGGTAAAAGAAGGGGATTCCGTCTCCGCCGGGACGGTCGTCTGCGTCATAGAAACAGACAAGGCGGTTTTTGAGGTACCGGCCGGCGCCGACGGCGCCGTTCTTAAAATTCTCCACGAGGCGGGCGACGATGTCCCCGTCCTTGAACCCGTCGCGGTCATAGGAAACGCCGGTGAAAACTGGGAAGAAGCCCTTTCGGGAAGCCCCTCGGGCGCAGCGGCGGACACGCCGGCCGGCCCTCCCCCGGCTCCCCTTGGCGCGGCCGTACCCGGCGGGGCGGAGGCCCAAAAGGCGGGCGCTTCCCCGGTTTCTCCCCGGGCGCGGAATCTGGCGCTGCGCGAAGGGTTCCCCCTCGGCGGAGTTACGGGTACGGGCCCGGACGGACGGATCATCGAACGGGATGTCACGGCGGCCCTCAGGACCCGGCCCCCCCTTACCGCGGCGGCCAGGGCCGCCGTCCTTTCGGGCAGCCCCCTTCCCCCGGAGGGAACAGGCATGGGGGGACGGATCACCATAGGCGACCTTGCCTCGGCGCGGCAGGGCGCGGCGGAGGTTCCGGGGGGATCTTTTCAGGATGAAGGGGCCGTCACCGAAACCCCCATCCGGGGCATACGGAAAGTTATCGCAAACCGCATGTTTCAGTCGCTGGCCGAAAGCGCCCAGCTCACCCTCAACACGAACGCCCAGGCGGCCCGCCTCCAGGAACTGAGGGCCCGTTTCAAGGTTTCGGAGGAAAAGGGCTTCGGCGGCCTTTCAAAAATCACCATCAACGATCTTGTGCTCTTCGCGGTTGCCCGCACGCTTCCCCGCTTTCCTTTCATGAACGCCCGCAAAAACGGGGACACGCTTAAAACCTTTGAGCGCGTACACCTTGGCATGGCGGTGGACACGCCCAGAGGGCTCATGGTGCCTGTTATACGGAACGCCAGCCTCCTTACGCTTGCGAAGATCGCCGAAGAGGCGGGGCGCCTTGCCGCGGCGTGCCAAAACGGAACGGTAAAACCGGAGGAACTTGGCGGCTCAACCTTCACGGTCACCAACCTGGGGAGCCTTGGGATCACCGGCTTCACCCCTATTCTCAACGCCCCCGAGGTGGCGATTCTCGGCGTCTGCGGCATTGAGTTAAAACCCGTTCCCGGCGGGGACGGCGTAGTGTTTGAACCCCGCATGGGATTGAGCCTTACCATCAATCACGAAGTGGTGGACGGCGCGCCGGCGGCGCGTTTCCTCATGGGACTGTGCGGCGCCATCGGGAATATCGATCTTCTGCTTGCCGGAGGCTGAAATGTACGATCTTGCGATAATAGGGGCGGGGCCCGCGGGCTACCTTGCCGCGGAACGGCTGGGACACGAAAAGAAAAAGATCCTCCTCGTGGAAGAAAAGTTCCTGGGGGGAACCTGTCTCAACGAGGGATGCATTCCGACAAAGACGCTTGTCAACTCGGCAAAGCTGTATGTACACGCACGGGAAGGCGGAAAATTCGGCGTGCACGCCGAAGGCGTTTCTTTTGACTGGGGGGCCATACAGAAGTGGAAAAACGAGGTAACGGAAAAACTCAGGGGCGGCATAGAGGCCATGATGAAGAAGTACGGCGTCGAGGTAGCCTCTGGCCGGGGTGAAATTATCGCGGCCCCTGCAGGCGGCAGCGGACGGATAAGGGTTTCCCCGGTAAACTCAGGCGGCATTTCAGGCGGAGGGCCCGGCCCCCTCGAATACGAGGCCCGCGCCATCCTTGTTTCCCCCGGCTCCGTTCCCGCCCTTCCCCCCATTCCCGGAAGCAGGAACAACCCGCTGGTGCTCGATTCGTCGGCCCTTCTTCAAACAGGCGCCGTCCCCCAAAAGCTCACCGTCATAGGAGGGGGGGTCATCGGCGTCGAATTTGCCGGGCTTTTTTCGGCGCTGGGCGCGGAAGTAACGGTCATCGAAATGATGGACGAGATAGTCCCCTTCATGGACAGGGAGCACGCTCCCCTCCTCCGCCGCGCCATGAAGGGCGTGGAATTCAGGCTTGGATGCAGGGTTGAAAAGATCGAAGGGTCCGCCGTTCATTACACAACGAAAGACGGAAAGAAGGAGGAAGCGCGGGCGGACCTTGTCCTTTTGGCGGCGGGCAGACGGCCCGTGCTCGAAGGATGGGGCGCGGAAAACGCGGGCCTTGACTCAGGGGCAAAAGGGACCGTCGTGGACGACAGGATGAGGACCAGCGTGCCGGGCATCTGGGCCGCCGGAGACGTTACCGGCAGAAGCCTCCTTGCCCATTCGGCCTACCGCATGGCGGAAGTCGCCGCGGCCGGCATTTCCGCGTACCTTGACCTCGCGGACGGAAAGGCGGCAGGCGGGGGCGGGCCTCCCGCCATACCCAACCGTATGCGCTACGACGCCGTTCCCTGGGCGGTCTACGGCGTCACCGAGGCCGCCGGCGTAGGAATCACAAGCCAGGAGGCGGCGGAGAAGGGAACGGCGGTTCTTGAATCGAACCTTCCCATGCGCGCCTCAGGCCGCTTTGCCGCGGAAAACACCTTTTCGGGACAGGGAGCGGTCAAGGTTATCGCCTCGGCGGAAAGCCGGAAGATCCTGGGCGTACACGCCGTCGGCGCTTACGCATCGGAATTCATCTGGGGAGGCGCGGCGCTTATCGAGCAGGAACTGAGAATAGAAGACGTAAAACAGATGATCTTCCCCCACCCCACCGTATGCGAACTGATACGGGACGCGGTGTGGAGTCTGTAAGACAAACAACAGAGGAGTAATGTATGCCCAAGTCGCAATTGGTCGATCCCAAAGAAGTACGGAAGCCGGGCTTCATCAAAATCAGGGACATTCCGGTTAATCAATACAGGAACGACATTAAAAAGGAAACGGAGCTTTACGGAAAGGAAAGGCTTGTAAGGATCTGGCACGACATGGCCGTTATCCGGGAATTCGAAACGATGCTTAATTCCTTTAAAACACAGGGAACGTGGAACGGCATCGAGTACAACCACAAGGGGCCGGCCCATCTTTCCATGGGGCAGGAAGCGTCCTCGGTCGGGCAGTGCCTCCTTCTTACGGCCGATGATTTTATTTTCGGCAGCCACCGGAGCCACGGCGAAATTCTTGCCAAATGCTGTTCGTCGGTATGGCAGATGACACGGAGTAAAGAAGAGGAACAAAAACTTGAAAAGATCATGAAGGAATTCCTTGACGGTGAAACCCTTGCCATGGCGGAGAAGATCCCCTACAAGAACACGCTGGATCTTGCCGAAAATTTTATTCTATATGGAACGCTTGCGGAAATATTCGCCCGCAGGGCCGGATTTAACCGGGGGCTCGGCGGCAGCATGCACGCCTTCTTTACCCCCTTCGGCTCCATGCCAAACAACGCCATTGTGGGAGGCTCCGCCGACATCGCAACCGGGGCGGCCCTCTTCAAGCGGATCAACGGCAGGCCGGGAATCGTAATCGCCAACATAGGGGACGCCTCCATGGGCTGCGGTCCTGTCTGGGAGGCGATGATGCTTGCCGCCATGGATCAGTACCACACCCTTTGGCCGGCGGAGGCCGGAGGCGCGCCGCCCATACTTTTCAATTTCTTCGACAACTTCTACGGCATGGGCGGGCAGACCATGGGGGAAACCATGGGCTACGGCTGCGTTGCCCGCGTCGGCGCGGGCGTCAATCCCGATAACATGCACGCCGAACGGGTAGACGGCTACAATCCCCTTGCCGTCGCCGACGCCGTCTCCCGGAAAAAAAAGATCCTCCTTGAGGGCCGGGGGCCTGTAATCCTCGACACTGTCACCTACCGCATCTCGGGCCATTCCCCTTCCGACGCGTCAAGCTACCGTACCCCCGAAGAGGTAAAACTCTGGCAGGAAGCGGACTCAATCGAAGCCTACGGCGCCTACCTTACCGAAAACGGAATCGCCGGCAAGACGGACCTTGAAGACGCGCGGAAAGCCATATCCGCGAAACTGACCGAAGTGGTAAAACTTGCCGTTAACGACGAAGCTTCCCCAAGGCTGGGCGGCGCCTTTATCGAAGGGGTAATGTTTTCAGGCGGCAAGGTTGAAAAGTTTGACAACAGGGAAAGCGAACTGCTTGGCCCTCCTTCGGAAAACGCGCGGGTCAAGGCCCTCGCGGGAAAAGCCCGTTACGGCTTTGACGCCGGCGGGAAACCCGTTTCCAAAAACAAGGTCTTCCAGTACCGCGACGCGCTTTTTGAGGCAATGCTCCACCGTTTCGCCGCCGATCCGTCCATGGCGGCGTGGGGCGAAGAGAACCGCGACTGGGGCGGCGCCTTCGCCGTTTACCGGGGGCTTACCGAACTGCTCCCCTACAACCGCCTCTTTAACAGCCCCATTTCCGAAGGGGCCATCGTGGGGGCGGGCGTCGGTTATGCGCTTTCGGGGGGAAGGGCGGTCGTGGAACTCATGTACTGCGACTTCATGGGAAGGGCCGGGGACGAGATTTTCAACCAGGCGTCAAAGTGGCAGTCCATGTCCGCGGGGCTTCTTAAAATGCCGCTTGTGATCCGCGTGTCCGTCGGCAACAAATACGGCGCGCAGCACAGCCAGGACTGGTCGGCTATTGTGGCCCACATACCCGGGCTCAAGGCGTATTTTCCCGCCACCCCCTACGACGCGAAGGGCATGCTCAACCTGGCCCTGCGGGGAACGGATCCCGTGGTGTTCTTTGAAAGCCAGCTCCTTTACGACATGAGCGAACACTTTGAAAAAGAAGGCGTCCCGGAAGGCTACTACGAGATCCCCGAAGGGGAGCCGGCCGTCCGCCTGGCGGGAAAAGACATTACCATTGCGGCGATTGGGGCGTCCCTTTACAAGGCCATGGAAGCGGCGAAGATCCTCAAGGAACGTTTCGGCCTTGAAGCGGAGGTAATGGATCTCCGTTTTATCAACCCGCTTGATTACGGAAAAATAATCGAGTCGGTAAAGAAAACGGGGAAGATAGTCCTTGTAAGCGACGCCGCGGAGCGGGGCAGCTTCCTCCATACCGTGGCAAGCAACATAGAAACATTCGCGTTCGATTACCTTGACGCCCCGGCGGCGGTCGTGGGAAGCCGGAACTGGATAACCCCGGCGGCCGAAATGGAGGAACTGTACTTCCCCCAGGCCATCTGGATAGTGGACGCCATTCACGAGCGTATCCTTCCCCTCCAGGGCCATGTCCCCGCGACGGTGCAGACAACGCTGGATCTGGCGCGCCGGAACAGGCTGGGAGTATAGCCGTGGCGCAGGATTACCCCGCCGCCGTAAACGATCCCCGCGCCTGCGGCGGCGAACGGGTCGAAGCCCTCAGGGCCATGGAAAAAAATAACGCTCCGGGCGTTACCGGGAAGGGAGAGGTAAACAACCACATTCACACGGTTTACAGCTTCAGCCCTTACACTCCCGCCATGGCCGCGGCAAAGGCCCGCGAAGCCGGGCTTGAAGCCGCGGGCTCGGTGGACCACGATTCCATAGCGGCGGCCCGCGAAATGACAGCCGCGTGCGCCGTGCTGGGCATAGGGGGATGCTGCGGGTTTGAGATCAGGGTGAGCTTCAGGGGCGAAGACGGAAAGGGCCCCTTCGCGGGGCGGAAGATCAACAACCCCGACTCCGAAGGAATAGCGTACATGACGGTGCAGGGCGTCCCCGCCCCGGCTATCCCCGAAGCCGGGGCTTTCCTCAAACCCATACGGGAAGAACGCTTCAGGCGGACCAGGGCCATGACCGAAAAGGCGAACGCCGTTCTCCGGGATTCAGGATTTGCCGCCGTCGATTTTGAACGTGACATATCAGGCGCGTCGCTTTTTGGGGAGGGCGGGGAAATAACCGAGCGGCACCTTCTGGCCGCGGCCGCGGACAGGATCACAGGCTCCCTGGGCCGGGGGCCGCCGCTCTCTAAGGGCCTTAAAGACCGCCTTGGAATAGAGGCGGGGAAAAAAGGCGAACAGTACCTTGCCGATCCCGGTAATCCCCATTACCTTTACGACCTTCTGGGGGTCCTTAAAACGGGACTGCTTCCCCGTATTTTTATACAGCCGGGCGGCGCCGAATGCATTCCCGCGAAAAAGGCGGTGGATTTTGCCCTTTCCATCGGGGCAATCCCCGCCTACGCTTACCTTGGGGACGTGGGCGAATCCCCGACCGGCGACAAGAAGGCCGAAAAATTCGAGGATGATTTTCTTGAGGAACTCTTTGACGAACTGGCCCGTACCGGCTACAGGGCCGTCGCCTACATGCCCCCGCGGAATACCGTCCGGCAGCTGCGGAAGGTAAAACGCCTGTGTGCCGAAAAGGATTTTCTGGAAATTTCGGGCGTCGACATCAACAGTTCCCGGCAGTCCTTTAACTGTCCCGAAGTTCTGGAGGATGAATTCCGCCATCTTATAGACACCACTTGGGCCATTATCGCCCATGAAAGGCTCGCCTCGGCGGAACCTTCCTATGGTTTTTTTTCCGGCCTGGGCCCCCTCGCGGCCCTTCCCCTTCCCGAGCGGACCGCCGTATACGCCGCGGCGGGAAAGGCCCTTGACCTGAAACGCCCCGAAGAATCGGTTCCGGGCATAATCGAAGATCTCCGTAAAGGAAGGTACCCCTCATGAAACTCGCGGAAAAATCCGTTAACGCGATCCTCGCCCCGCTTGTGCGCGGGCTTGGTTTGCACGCGTCAGGCGAGGCAATCGCCGTCGTTCCCGGTCCCGCCGAAAAGATCCCCGGCGCGCTCAACGCGGACATAGGGCCCGCCGTCAGGGACGGGCTCATCGACGAAGAAGCCGCGGCGGTCATACTTCAGGACGCGGCGGCAAAGACGGGGCAAAGGCTCCCTTCCTGCGCCGCCTTCGAGGCGGCCGGGGAACCGCTTGGAACATACTGGATGGATCGCACGCTTGATGCCGCCCGCGCCCGCGTGAAAAGGGAAGATCCCGCGCCGCTTGCAGCGGCGGCACCGCTTGCGGCGACAGCCCCGTCTACCGCTGCGGGCGGGCATGGAACGGGAAACGCCGCCGGGGAAATATGCCCCTCCGGTTCTTCTTCCCGGTCAAGGGCGGACGTGGTAAGAAACCGCATCGCGCTTGTAACAGGCGGCGCGCAGGGTTTTGGGGAAGAAATAGTGCGCGGGCTTGCGGCGTCAGGCGCCCTTGTTTTTATCGCCGATCTCAACATAAAGGGAGCGGAAGAACTGGCGGAAAAGATCAACGCCGCCCTCGGAAAAACATCGGCCCTCGCCCTTGCCCTTGACGTATCCAGGGAAGAATCGGCCGAAGCAGCCGTCGCCGCCGCCGCCGAAACTGCCGGCGGGCTTGACCTCCTCATAAGCAACGCGGGGGTCCTCAAGGCGGGAAGCGTTCTTGAACAGGACGTTTCATCCTTTGCGTTCACCACCGGCATAAACTACACCGGCTACTTCATCATGGCAAAATACGGAGGCCTCCTCATGAGGCGGCAGAACCGGAACGCCCCGTTCTGGAAGACCGACATCATCCAGATCAACTCAAAATCGGGACTTGAAGGCTCAAACAAAAACGGCGCCTACGCCGGGGGAAAATTCGGCGGGCTGGGACTCACCGCGAGTTTCGCCCTTGAGCTGATTGAATACAACATAAAGGTAAACGCCGTCTGCCCCGGCAATTTTTTCGACGGGCCGCTCTGGTCGGACAGCGAAAAAGGGCTTTTCGTCCAGTACCTCAAGGCGGGAAAAGTAAAAGGGGCAAAAACAACGGCGGATGTCAAAACCTTCTACGAAGAAAAAGTCCCCATGAAGCGGGGCTGCACCGGACCTGACGTGATGAGGGCAATCTACTACATCGTCGAACAGGAATACGAAACAGGACAGGCGGTCCCGGTCACCGGAGGACAGGTCATGCTGCATTAGGGGTATGTACAGAAACACACCCGTCCTGTATGCTTGGGGAGAGGAGGACGGGAGATGATTAAAGTCGCGACAATCGCGGGGTCCGACGCCTCGGGCGGGGCGGGACTTGAGGCGGACCTCAAGACCTTTGAGGAATACGGAGTTTACGGAATGGCGGCCGTTACCGTCATCGCGACCATGGACCCGGATAAGGAGTGGTCTCACCGGGTGTTTCCCGTGGAAGAAGCGGCCCTGCGCGCCCAGCTGGACACGGTATTCGGAGGCGTGGGAGCCGCCGCCGCCAAGTCCGGCATGCTGGGAACCTTTTACGCGGTTGAAGCGGCCGCGGAATACCTCAAAAAATTCGGAATCGGCAATTTCGTGCTTGACCCCGTCATGGTCTGCAAGGGAGCGGGGGAAGCGCTCAACCCCGAACTCAACACGGCGCTTGCCGAAAAGCTCCTTCCGCTCGCGGAAGTGGCGACGCCGAATATCTTTGAGGCCGAACAGCTTTCGGGGCTTAAGGAAATTTCCGGCGTTGAGGGGATGAAGGAAGCGGCAAAGATCATCGCCGGAAAAGGCGCCCGCCATGTTTTTATCAAGGGCGGTTCCAAGCTCAAAAACAGTTCCACGGCTGTGGATCTTTTTTACGACGGAAAAAATTTCGAAACGCTCGAAGGCGAACTTGTCAAGACAACATGGACCCACGGCGCGGGCTGTACAACATCGGCGGCCATTGCCGCGGGCCTCGCGCGGGGGCTTTCTTCCCTCGACGCGGCGGCGCTCGCGAAGAAATTCATCACCGGAAGCCTCAAAAACGGCTTCGCGCTCAACAAGTGGGTGGGTCCGGGAAACCCCTCCGCGTGGCGCGGGGACAGGCTGTTCCGCTGAACGCACGGTCCGGTATTTTACACTTGATTTATGAATAGAGTTGTTCAATAACTTCAGTTATTGAACAACTTCTGCTTAAAAACGCGATTATACGCTGATTTTCTTTTTCATCTTCCACATTTCGGTACAATGCCATTTCCAGTCGGTAACCAGTTGTCCGGGTTTTACAGGCATCGCGTAGCAGCCTTTTGCCAACACCCATTCCAGAACTTTATCGTACTGGGTGCTGGTAAAGGTAATCCGTATACCTTTTTCTGTTTCGGTAATGGCCTGATCCGCCGCCCATGTGCGTTCCCTGACCCAGAAGGCGGCGGATTCAAAAAAGTCAATACAAAACCTGTATCTGGTGTTCCCCGCGAACACGCCAAAGTTACTGCCGTCTGACCGGGAGCAGTAATCGTAATCCCCCGGCAGACTAAAGCCGGTTTCCGTTAGCGCCGCGTTACGCATCCGCGCAAGGAGGAACAGCCGCACCGCTTTTCGTTCTTCGGCATATCCGTAAAGCGACCAAACCCCGTTGTCAAAAAGAAGCTGGTAAGGCCGTACCCGCCGCGGTTTAAAATCGTCGTCCCAAGTTCCCCGGTAGTTAAACGTAATGACTTTGTTTTCTTTAAGCCCCGCGGTGATAACATTCCAAACCGCCGGGTCCAAAACAGCAGCCGCCACAGGAGGCACCACGATACGGTTCTCGTAGAGATCGGGGTTTTGTGTATCAACCAGGGGCGCGGTGATACTTTCCAGAAGGTTCTGGGCAGCGGTATAAAGCGGCGTATCCTTGTACAAGGTCAGGAGCGTTTTTGCCATTCCCAAAGCCTGAATGTTTTCCGCAATGGTAAAACTCCCCGGCAGCCGGAAGGTCTTTTCCGTGTAATAATACCCCCGG
>JAISAQ010000073.1 GCA_031266775.1 Treponema sp. | reverse complement strand
CGTAAACTATTATTGAATGGATTCAAATCTAATAGGGGGGTATAATTATGAAGGCGGTTGTTTTTTTCTTGACAATTTCTGTTTTCATGAATTTCAATGCTTTTTGCGAAGAAAATTATCTAATTTCAGGTGTGCCGTATAAAGATTATATTACAGATTCTGATGTAGACGCAGAGAACAGCGGCTTGATAGTTTTGGGATGGAGTAGAGATGGAAAAATCATGTACAGGATAATGAGTCAAAACAACATCAAGCATTTTATTTGTAATCTTATTGACGATAAAATTATCTGGAGCAGCGATGACAATGAAATTCAACAAATTAACGAAGCGGCGGAAAGATATGCCATCGAATCGTTTGTTGAAAGAATCGGAGAATTTCCCTATATTGACAATGAAGAAAACGGCTATGAAATAGCGCGCCCCGCCATGCTCAGGTACGAGTATGCTGTTCATGGCCAATATCCTGACCGGACTGATGTTAGGATATATATGCATCAAAATTTTGGCGAAGGCAAGGTGAAAATAATAAATACTATGGTTGTTCCCCATGAAGAAAGTGTTATAAGGGATATCAAACCCTATTGGTATGCTAAAAGCCCGTTTGAAAACAGGATAGCTGTAATTGCCGTAATTTCCAAACAAAACAGGGCAACAGATGCCGTTGATTATGAGTACCAGTTATTTGGATGTCATTTGGATGTTGGTTTTGTGGATATGCCGGACTATTGATCCAAATGGGCGCTGTGAAGGGCGATCTTGTCCTGAAACAGGCGTTTTCCGGCAACGTTTGTTGCGCCTATTTCAAAATAATTTCATGTTTTCCCGCTCCAAGGAACAGGATGTACGCTCCCTTTTCATCCCGTTCCGCCTTTTCCGCCTGACCGTTCACCGTAAGCGATACGGCGGAAGGGATAACGGCCGGAACAACCACCCGGGCGCGGGTATTAAAGGGGATTTCCAGGGCAAGCGTGAAACTGCCGGCGGTTTTGCTCCAGGCAGAAGAAACCTTTCCCGCCATAATATTCATGGACGCTTCCACACGGGAGAGCGCCTGTGGAACATGGGGCTTGATAACCAGATCCTGAAAAGCGACGGCGTTACTTTCCATGCCGATACCGGCCAGATATTTGTAGAACCATACCGCCGCGGAAGCCAGCATGGGCTGATTGCGGGAATTCATGATGTTGTTGTCCGTATCGGCCTCCCACCGTTCCCAAATGCTGCTTGCCCCCTGTTCCAGCATGTATCCGAAACCGGGACATGTTTTGATGGTCATCACATCGTAAGCAAGATCGACCTTTCCTTCCCGGCAGAGCACTTCCAGTACCGCCTTGGTACCCATGCTGCCCGTGGTCAGGTGGTTGCCCTTGTCCTTCAGGGCCTGTACGATATTTTCCGTTATCCTCTCGGAGTGCTCCGGTTTCGCCAGCCCCAGGTACAGCGCCAGGGCGTTGGCGCTTTGGCTCCCCTTGTCGTACTGACAGGTTTGTGGATTAAAGAAACGCCCGTTAAAACGCTGCCGCACAAATTCTGCCGTATCCCGGTAATGGGCGGCCTCTTTTTTCTTTCCCAGAATAGCGGCGCTTTCCGCCGCCAGGGACACCGAATAGTAAAGATACGCGGTGGAAACCAGGGTAGGATCGATGTTTTTAGCCACTGCGCCGGGGCCGTATTCTTCGGGAATACACTCGTCCCTGGGACAGGCCCATTCCCCCCAGCCGGTACGGGAAATAAGCAGCTGGTCCGCTTCTACAAGCAGGGCGTGAATGTATTTTGTGAGGGGTTCATAGGTTTTCTCCAGCGCCCTGCGGTTTCCGTAGCTGTGGTAGACAAGCAGCGGCAACAGGGCGGGCACATTCACCTGGGGATCACAGGGCCTCCTGCCCCAGCGGTGGGGGGCGGTATCCGCGAAGTAACCGTCATCACTCTGGGTGTCAAATATATCCCGCAGCCATTTTTCAAAAAAAGAAGCGGCGTCAAAATGGTACACACACCCTTCAATACGCACCGTAGGGTCCGTTCCCCAGCCGTGGCGTTCATCCCGCTGGCAGCAGTCTGTAGGAACGCTGAATATGTTACAGGCATCGGTATGCCACATGATGTCCGCAAGGCGGTTGAGATATTCATTATCGCATGTGAAAACGGCGTTTCTGTCCAGATCGGTACGGGCAAATTCCGCCGACAGGGATTCTATCTTCACGTTTCCGGTTTTTTGCACTGTAAAATACCGGAACCCGTGGTAGGTAAACCGGGGAGCGTACTCCTCAACCCCCTTGTCTCCCCGGAGAATATAGTTATCCTGGCAGCGGGCGGTGCGCAGGGGAAGCATTTGAAGATCGCCTTCCTGATTCAGCTCCTCCGCAAAGGTGAGCGATACCCCGGCGCCCCGTTCTCCTGAAACACGCAGACGCACCCAGCCGGTACGGTTCGCCCCGGCATCCCACAGTTCCCTGCCGTCATGCAGGGTGCGTACCAGGCGCGGCTCGAATGTGCCTGTAACCCGTACCGGCGGCAGCAGGGCGCCTACAAGTTCGCCGCCGGGGGGCTCCACTATGGTACAAAGGATCCAGCCGCCGGGGCGCTGGTGTTCGACGGTATCCGCCATGGTATACTCAGGCGTATCCCAGCGATCTTTTTCCAGCCTGGCGTCGTAATCTTCCCCGTCATAAATGCTGTTACAGGTAATGGGCCCCCGGGCCACAAGCCAGCCGATACCCCAGTCGGTATATTCCTCCTGCACCGTCCCGTCTTCAAATTCGATGTTAAGCTGGAACAGGGCCTTGGGGTGTCCGGCCCAGCCGGTACCCAAAATAAGCCCCGCCGCATTGGCTCCGGGCCGTATATCTTTCGTTACATCATACGCGGAGTAGAGAACCGTTTTCGAAAAATCCATGGCGCCCGGATCCAGAAGCCTGTCTCCGGTTCTACAGCCGTTAAGCCGCAGTTCATAGTACCCTATGCCGGCGATATAAGCCCTGGCCCGCTGCACCTTTTTTTCCGGGACGTTGAATCTGTAACGCATAGTAATGCCGTTTCCTATCATACCCCCCAGAAAACTCAGCCACCGGCCTTTCCAGTCGGTTTTCTTGAGCAGTCCCATTTCAAAAAAAGCGGCGCCGCTGAAACCGGAAGGATTTCCCTCTTCGTCCCATATACGCACCTTCCAGTAAACCCGCCGGGCGCTTGTCAGGGGCGTACCGTAATAGGGGATGCCGCAGAATTGATCCCCCGCGACTTTACCTGAATCCCAGAGGGTGTATTCGCCTGAGTCAAGCTCCTCTTTCGTTGAAGAGGCCGCGATTTGATACGCAGTCTGCCTGCCGCCGGGGCGATCGCTTTCGCATCTCCAGGAAAGCAGGGGATGCGCTTCATGCACGCCAATGGGATTTTCCGTGTATTCACAACGCAGAAACACCGGTTTTATCTGATTCATTTTTTCTACCTGATAATTACCATCGTGTAACAAGGCAGCCGGGAAAGGCGGATAAGCAGGCTGCCGTTGGCGGCGGGGGCGTATTCAAGCCCTGCCGGTGAACCATCCAGGGTAAGGGCGCGGACTACCTCCGGCGGATCATGCCGCAGGGTAATCGTAACCTTTCCTTCGTTTGCCCGGTGAGTTTCCCTGTCAAAGTCATAGTTGAATACGTGCAGCACCGTGGCGGCGGCGGCAATAGTTTGCTGAACATAGATGTTCCCGTTATCCCAGTCAAGGATGCGCAGGGATGCGTAAGCCTCGTCAATGTCCCGGCATAATTCCCGCACCGATTCCCTGGGCTGCCCGCCGTAAGGCCGCAGAACCGCCCCGGCCTTTACCGCGGCATCCGCCTCTCCGGAAAGATTTTCCGCATAGGCGCCTGAGATAAAGAGCTTTTTCTTTCCGGCCGCTTCCCTGAGCAAGGCGGCCTGGTTTTTGGTCAGAAAACCGCAGTCGGCGCTGACAATAATATCGTAAGGGGCAAGTTCTTTCGCGGTAAGGGTATCGGCCGCGAGGCCGCCGTCCCCAAGGACAGCCACATCAAAAGGAAGGCGCCTGTCGATCAATTTTTTCCCAATCTCGAAATAGGGAACCCAGGAAGCCCGGTCGTCATAGGAGATCGTGTAGCTTAGCAGATCCTCCGTGTCGCCGATGGAAAGGAGTTCTCCCTGCCCGCTCTGCCAGTCCCGGAACACGTTGGAACGGTAATCGTAGAGCACCAGTACGTTATAACCGGATTTTGTGCCAAAGTACTGTTTGTTGTCGTAGAGGAAGGTCTGCACCTCCCCGGCGGTTTTCCTGGGAGCGTAAAACGCGTCGCGGGCGTATCTTCCCATCCAGGCGCCGTAGGGATAACACATGGAAATTCCGTGGGCCGCCGCTTCCATTACAAAGAGCCGGTAGTAATCATCGCCCTTGCCGTTGTGTATGTGCTCCACAAACTTCTGGATAAAACCGTCATAGGGGCTTTCGGTCAGGATAAGCTGCTTCTCGCCGGTGTAGCCCGCGGCCATGCGGTACCACTCGTGGCGGCGCAGAATGGTCCGCCTGTTTTCGGTAACGCACAGATCCACCGCGTCCAGGGAGGACTTGTAGAGCATGTGCAGATTAAAGAAATTGGCGCTTACTTTAACGTCAATGCCCCGTTTTTGTCTGCCGTAGTCTCTTGCGTACTGCACGATCTCCCGGAAGTATTTGTTTTCCGTTTCCACCTGAAAATCCCAATATTCCCTGGCAAAGGGAATGTCCTTAAGCCGTTCGGGCCATCTGATGTGCCGGTCCCGCAGGTACTTGCCGTAATCAAAAGAGTCAAGATCCATTTCCGCAAGCTCCCCGCAAAGGGCCCCTTCGTCCCGGCGGCGTTTGAGCCACGCGCGGAACAATTTCATGCAGTCTTTGCAGAAACACCCGCCGTAGGCAATCGTGGTCAGGGGGTTTTCGGTTTCGTCAAGCTGTATCGCCACCGCCCCGGCGTCAAGGACAATTTCTATCTGTTTTTTAAGATACTCCCGCCACACAGGATTATTGCGGCAGGTACCGTGACAGGTCTGGGTGTAACCTTCAACCTCCACCCACCAGCTGTGGGAAACTTCCCCGTATATGGTCCGGGCGGAGCATTCCTCCCAAAGGTCGGTGACTTTTTCACCATCGCTGTTTACAAGGCCGCCGGGGAAGTAATCGGCAAATTTTTTGGCGAACAATTTTGGATAGGTGTCCTGGGTAAATTCCCTCAGCCCGTACCAGTCGTGATCTCCTTCGTGATGCAATATGTTTATTTCCAGTATTTCCGATTTGTCCTCGTTAAACCGGGCGGGAAATTCCCAGTTCTGGGCCTGGTAGATAACCGCGTAGGGAGTAATGCCCCGGCGCAGGCATTCTTCGTTAAATTCTTTTTCGTTCATATACCCGTGGAAACGGGCCTGCGGCATTACCGGACTGTAAATCTGGCTTTCCAGGAAAGGAAGGGAAACCGCTCCGCCTCCCATCATGCTCCAGGCCAGCATGGTTGCGTGGTTGTTTTCCAGATCTTCAATCATCCCCTGATTTTTCATGGGATGAACCGGATGGGTGTTGGGCCGGTGGGGCAGCCAGGTTTGAAAGTAAAAAGGACGTTCCATATTGATCCTCCTATCCTTTTACGGCGCCCATGGTAATTCCCCGGATAAAGGAACGCGATGTGGCTGCAAAGAGGGCCAGAAGGGGAAGAGTTCCCAGCGACAGCGCGGTGATCTTCGCGGCGACATCGTTACGGTACGCAGTATTAAGGTTGATAATCCCGATGGGGACGGTATAGATGCTCTGTTTGTTTAACAGGATCAGGGGCACGAGAAAGGCGTTCCAGCTTGTAACAAAATTCATCAGGGCAAGGGAAAAAAGGGCGGGCTTCATGCAGGGCATGGAAATGCTCGCCAGAATCCGCGGTTCGCTTGCTCCGTCTATCCGGGCGCTTTCCAGCATTTCAAACGGTATGGCGCCGATAATGTAGTTCCGCATCCAGTACACGCCGAACCCCGTCGCCGCGGGCGGCACAATCAGGGGAAGAAGCGTGTTTACCCAGTGAATCTGCCGCATTTCAATGACAAAGGCAACCAGTCCCAGCTGGGGGGGAATCATCATGGTTACCAGTATAAACACAAAGAAAAAATTTTTCCCCTTAAACTGGTATTTTGAAAGCGAATACCCTGCCAGCATGCTTGTCATTACGGAAAGCAGCGTGGACGTTACCGCGACTACAAGGCTGTTAAAATAAAAGACCTCAAAATGCGCGTTAAAAACAGTCTTCAGGTTTTTCAGCAGATCTTTTCCCGGGTACAGGGGAACCCGCTTGAAAAGATCTTCCGCGTAGTGGGTACTCATCATTATCATGGAATAAAAGGGAAATATGAATATCAACGCCATGATAAACATCGCAAAGGTAAGTATGTAGCCGGGTATTTTATAGGTGCGCATGGCCGTTTCTCCTCATTCTCTGTTTCTGAGCCGGATTATCATCTGGATGACAATTGAAAAAACCAGTATGAAAAGAAATAAACCGTAGGCAATGGCCGCGCCCTTGCCGTACTGCATCTGGGTTCCGAAGGTAGTATCGTAGAGGTTCCATATCGCGGTAAGGGCCGAGCGCTGGGGGCCTCCGGCCGCCGGAACGCTGCCGCCCGAAGAGGCCCAGGAAGAAAAAAGAACCTTGGGCTCGTCAAAGAGCTGGAACCCCCAGATGATGTTCATCACCAGAAGAAATTCCAGAATGGGACGCAGCATGGGAACGGTTATCCTGAAAAATTTGGTAAATATCGAGGCCCCGTCAACATCGGCCGCCTCGTAGAGTTCGGCCGGGATGCCAAGAATGCCGGCGTTGAAAAAGATCATGTGGTACCCCAGGTATTTCCAGAAAATCATCAGAATAATGGTGCCTCTGGCCAGCGCCGGAACGCCCAGAAAGTTGATCCCTTCTTTTACGAATCCCAGAGAAAGAAGTATCCGGTTAAGAAGTCCCATGTTCCAGTCAAAAATCAAAAGAAAGAGTATCCCTATTGCCACGGGGATGGTGAGGTAGGGAAGAAAGGTTGTCCACCTGAAAACAGACGAGAATTTAAGGGACTTGCTGTTGAGGATGGCGGCCATGACAATACCGCCCCCTACCACAAGGGGAATGTCAATAACCATAAAAATAAGCGTGTTTTTTATTGATTTCAGAAAATACGGATCTTTTGTAAATATACTTGCATAGTTTGAAAAGCCGATAAACGAGGCATCGGAAAAACCATCCCACTTGTGCAGGCTGATGACAAATGTAAAAACAATCGGGTAAAAATTGAACGCGAAATATATCAGGAAGAAAGGAAGCAGGAAAATATAGGGCCATATATCTTTTCCCTGAAGTGTTTTACTTCCCCGGCTGCTTTTTCTTCTTTCTGCGACTGCCGTCATCCTCGAAACCTCCCCGCGGAATCCGTTCGTTTCAGGTTTCCGCCCCGAATTCAAACATACCCCGGCGCCGTTCTTCAAAAGCGGCGCCGGAGCGTTTTTAAGCAGGAGTTGTTCAATACCTTTAGTTATTGAACAACTCTAATTTAAAAAATCGTGTTTTACAACTCCAGTATACCGTTACTGAATATCGGGAGCCTTGTTGCGGAATTCCGTTTCAAAGAGCGCGATGGCCCTGTCCGCGGCAAGGTTCCGGTCGCTGTTCAGATTTTCCACGACCAGATTGAAGGTGTCCTGGATGATAACGTCAGAGGGAGATACAGGGCGCACGTTGATCGTGTCGATGGCGCCGAAGAGAACCGCCCCAAGGTTTTGATCGCCAAAATAGGAATTGGTGTATTCCGCGAGCCTTGACTGTTTGTACGCCTCCACGCTGGAGCAGTTCCAGTCAAGGTTGTCGTAGGCCCAGGTGGTTCCTTCATTGGAGCAGAACCAGGAGACAAATTTGTACGCCGCAAGCCCGTGTTTGGCCTTTTTGGGGATCATGTTGGCCGAGCCTCCCCAGCTGAAACAGCCTTCGGGCGGAACCATGAGCCCCCATACATGGGTAGGCCCGTTGGGATCGTTGGGCATAATCTGGTAATTCGGGGACCATCCGGCGCAGGGGTAAAAGATGTGCAGGTCGTCCACATACGATGCGTTATAGGCGGGGCTTCCTTCGGTAATGTTGTCGGAAGTTCTGTTGTCGCGGAACTTTACAACCTGCTGGATCACCGCACGTACAGGCGTCATGTCGAGCCTGTTGTTTCTGGCTATCGGCGCCGGGTTTTGCCCGCTGGCAATCTGGAAAATGTTGGTAAGACTCGCGAACATGAAGACCCTGTTCCCGGACGCGCCCTGCACCTGTTTTCCTTTCTCCACGAAATCATTCCAGGTAGGCATCATTTTTTCCAGTTCCTGCGGATCGGATGTGCCCAGATATTTTTCCGCCAGATCCCGTTTGTAGGCCAGCGCCGCCGAAGACGTGTCGATGGGCAGGGCGACCAGCGCCCCAGCCTCATTCCGCAACAGTGCCTGCTGATAGGGGAAAATAAGGTTTACGTCAAAATTGTAGGGCGCTTTTTCAAGATCTTCCCAGATGTCAAGAGCCAGCATGGTACCCCTCTGTCCAACCTCGGAAGGGACTACATCGGGCATATCCAGGCCGGAGCTGACTATGGTTTGCAGTTTCTGAAAAGCCTCCGCCTGGGCTACCGCCGAATAATTCAGGATAACATCGGCGCCGGTCTTTTCCTTGTAGGCATCCATGAGCTTTTGAATTTCACCGGCGTTCCACCCCCACATTTCAATGGTTTCAGGACCGCTTTCGGCAGCTTCCTTTTTACCGCAGCCCAAAAGCGCGGCAAGCGCGGCGGCGGCCAGTAGAACTGTCAGACCCTTCTTCATGATATTCCTCCTTAAACGGTATAAAATCAGGGCGTAAACCCTGTGGTATCCCGGTATGCCTGAAAAACAGCAAAAATTTATGAAATTATACCACAAGATCAAAAAATGTCAATAAATTTTTCCATGAGCGTGAAAAAACGATTGTTAAAAATAAAAATTTTATATGTATAAAAAAGGATATATAGAGCCTGTATAACAAAATATACGCTATATATAGCGGTATAACGGCCGAAAATAACGTTTTTTTCGATTTAGAAGTCTTTACACTGCCGAATATTTTACGAATTTTATCAAATATTTTTTATTTTTTCGAATGATTTTCAAATTGACTTTATATTAAAAAAAATATACAACAATGAATATGTTTCCCCGGATCATCGACATTGCAAAGGCGGCGGGCGTGTCTCCTTCAACCGTATCGCTGACGCTGAACAACAAGGGAGGAGTCAGCAATGTCCTCAGGCAAAAGATAATTGATACGGCCGTCAACATGGGATTCAAATATACCGCCGAACACCATTACGCCAATGAAAACGTGAGCATCCGGTTTTTGCAGATTGCCAAGCACGGCTATATCATCAACGACCGGCATAATCCCTTTATTACCGAATATTTAAGAAGCATCGAGACGGAGGCAAACAAGAGAAAATTCAAGGTGGAAGTGTCTTTTTTCAACATGCTGCCCATGGAAGAAATAATAGCGTCCCTTAAAGAGACCAGGGTAAACGGTTTTATCATACTGGGAACCGAATTAAACGCCCACGATCTTGATTTTTTTTCCGAAGTAAAGACGCCGGTTGTTTTTATAGACACCTATTTTCCTTTTTCGCTCTTTGACTGCATCGACATGGATAACCTGGACAGCGCGTTCAGGGCGGTGCAGTATTTTTATAACTGCGGGCACCGTAAAATCGGACTGATAAAGGGCAATTATGAAATACGAAATTTCAAAATGAGGGAATTCGGCTTTAGGGAAGCCATGGAATATTTTTCGCTGCCCGTCCAGGAAAAGTACATTCTCAGCGTAAATCCGACTCTTGAAGGCTCAGGCCGGGACATTGACAAGTATCTGCGGAAAAACAGGGATCTCCCCACGGCGTTTTTCTGCATGAGCGATATTATGTCCTACAGCTGCATCAAGACGCTGCGCAGCCACAACATAAGCGTTCCCAATGACGTAAGCATTATTGGCTTTGACGATCTTCCCGCAAGCAGCCTGTACGAGCCGCCGCTCACTACCGTCCGGGTCGCCTCAAAGGAAATTGGCCGGCAGGCGGTTAACAGGCTGTCGCGGCGAATCGCCGCCTCCTCCGGGCACATCACGGAAAACATCCTCATTCCGGGGAACCTTGTCGTCCGCGACAGCGTGCGGATAATGTAGAGTTGGGTAGACGCATGCAAGACCGGCGTCCGGGCCTCTTTCGAAACCGGAATTTCGAAAGAGGCGAATGCGGAGCTTCGTAACCGGTCCTTATTTTTTGACGCTGTAGAACGCCTTTCTTCCGGCGTATTCGCAGACGCCCTCAAGCTGATCTTCAATACGCATAAGCTGGTTGTATTTACAGACGCGGTCGGTACGGCTCATGGAACCGGTTTTGATCTGCCCGGTTTCCAGCGCCACCACAAGATCGGCGATAAAGCTGTCTTCGGTTTCGCCCGAACGGTGGGAGACGACGGCGGTGTAACCCGCACGTTTTGCCATTTCCACGGCCTCGTAGGTTTCGCTTATGGTGCCTATCTGGTTTACCTTGATGAGGATGGAATTGCAGGCGCCCATCTGTATGCCCTTCTCCAGCCGTTTGGTATTGGTGACAAAGAAATCGTCGCCGACTATCTGTATTTTTCCGCCCAGCGATTTAGTCATCTTCACATAACCGTCCCAGTCGTCCTGATCCAGGGGATCTTCAATTGAAACGATGGGGTATTTATTCACCCATTTGGTGTAGATCTCGATCATTTCATCGGCGGTAAAGAGTTTTTCGGGATTGGACTTCCAGAATTTGTAGCCTTTCTTGCCGCCTTCTTCAAACAGTTCGGAACTGGCGCAGTCAAGGGCTATGGCTATCTGATCGCCGGGCTTGTACCCCGCCTTCTCAATGGCCTTCATGATGTACTCAAGGGCTTCCTCGTTGGCAATATCGGGGGCAAAGCCGCCTTCATCGCCCACGGACGTGCTTTTTCCCGCGTCCTTGAGGATCTTCTTTAGATTGTGGAACACCTCGGCGGTCCAGCGCACCGCCTCGCGTATGGATTCGGCCCCGACGGGCATCACCATGAATTCCTGAAAGTCTATTTTGTTGTCCGAATGTTTGCCGCCGTTAATGATGTTCGCCATGGGTACGGGGAGCAGGTTCGCGTGAAAGGAGCCCAGGTACTTGTACAGCGGCACGTCAAGGTAAGAAGCCGCCGCGCGGGCGGTCGCCATGGAAACACCAAGAATGGCGTTGGCGCCGAGCTTTCCCTTGTTGTCGGTTCCGTCAAGCTGTATCATGGTCCGGTCTATGTCCACCTGTTCAAGGGCGTCAAGCCCCTGAACCTCAGGAGCGATAACGTTGTTGACATTATCCACCGCCTTGAGGACGCCCTTGCCCAGATACCGGCCCTTGTCGTCGTCCCGCAGCTCCACCGCTTCGTAAATGCCCGTGGACGCCCCGGAAGGGACCGCCGCCCGCCCCAGGGAACCGTCTTCCAGCACCACATCCACTTCGACCGTGGGATTCCCCCGGGAATCAAGAATTTCACGGGCTTCGACGTATTCGATAATACTCATTTTTTCCTCCATGGCTTTGGGCAGCGCCGGTTTATTCGCACCGGATAAACCGCCCCCGGTTCTGTAGAGCTTCCGCAAAACCCGGCCGGTTTCA
This sequence comes from Treponema sp., assembly GCA_031266775.1. Classification (GTDB taxonomy): domain Bacteria; phylum Spirochaetota; class Spirochaetia; order Treponematales; family Breznakiellaceae; genus JAIROE01. Next base: position 19,147 of record JAISAQ010000073.1, on the reverse strand, counting down.
GGAAAAACTCCGATATTATTATTTTCCGGTTTTATTTGCCGATAGTCAAGGGCCGGAATCTGCCCCGCAGGGGCAGATTCCGGCCCTTTTATCTTTTTGGGTTTTCTGGTACATATAGTTGAGCAGGTTCCGGCCTGCCGGATTTTGAATCCCGCCAAATTTCCGCGGATAATGGACATGTTTGGTAACCCGGCTGGATGCCAACATGGAATCGGCGGCTCTCTGTATTATGAGGAGTTGACAATGACAAAAATCCCCGTCGGCATTTTGGGCGCCACCGGCATGGTGGGCCAGCATTACCTTCGCCTGCTTAAAGATCACCCCTGGTTTGAGGTACGTTATGTCGCGGCCTCGCCCAGAAGCGCCGGGAAAAAATACCGCGAAGCCGTCTCGGGCCGCTGGCATGTTGCCGGGGAGCCGGGGGCGCATGTCTGGCTTCTTCAGGTGGAAGACGCGGGCGATGTTTCAAAAGCCTCCGCCGCCCTGGGGCGGGGGGATTGTTCCTTCGTGTTTTCCGCGCTTGAAATGGGAAAGGACGAAACAAGGGCGCTGGAAGAAGCGTATGCCTCGGCGGGAATCCCGGTGATCTCCAACGCTTCCGCCCACCGCTGGACGGACGACGTGCCTGTCCTCATAGGAGAGGTGAATCCCGATCACGCCGGCATCATTCCCCTGCAGCAAAAGAGGCGCGGCTGGGATCGGGGTTTTATCGCCGTAAAGCCCAACTGTTCGATTCAAAGTTACATGACTCCCCTCCACGCGCTTGCTCTGGCGGGATTTCAGGCGGAACGGGCCGTTGTCGCCACGATGCAGGCGGTTTCAGGGGCGGGCTACCCCGGCGTGCCGGGCATAGACATGATAGACAATGTTATTCCCTATATAGGCGGCGAAGAGGAAAAATCGGAGCTTGAGCCCCTCAAAATTTTTGGGACCATTGAAGACGGGGTTTTCAAAAACGCCCGAAAGCCCAGGATCTCCGCTCATTGCAGCCGCGTTCCGGTGACCGACGGGCACCTTGCCTGTGTAAGCCTGGAATTCGGCGTGAAGAAGCCGTCCCTTGAAGAGGTAAAGGAGATCTGGGCCTCTTTTCGCGGCCTTCCGCAGGAACTCGGCCTTCCGTCGGCGCCCGAAAAACCCATCATCGTGCACGAAGAAAACGACAGGCCCCAGCCGCGCCGGGACAGGGACGCGGAGGGGGGCATGGCGGCGGCGGTAGGGCGGCTGCGGCCCTGCAATGTTTTTGACATACGCTTCACCGCCCTTTCCCACAATACGGTGCGGGGCGCCGCGGGGGGCGGCATATTAAACGCGGAACTGTTAAAGTACAAGGGGTATCTTTCATGAGCGTAAAACATTTTCCCCTTGCCCGGCTGCAGCTTGAAGAACTTGCGCGGACATATCCTACCCCTTTTTATATCTACGACGAGAAAGCCATACGGGAAAACGCCCGGCGCATCAACAGGGCCTTTTCGGTATTTCCCGGCTACAGGGAACATTTTGCCGTAAAGGCTTTGCCTAATCCCTTCATCCTTAAAATACTTTCCGCCGAAGGATTCGGCGCGGACTGTTCCAGCCTCGCCGAACTCTTCCTTGCCGGCATGGCGGGCGTAAAGGGGGAAGACATCATGTTCACTTCCAACGAGACGCCGGCCCGTGAATACATCAAGGCGCGGGAACTTGGGGCCGTCATCAATCTGGATGATGCTACCCACATCGAATTTCTTGAAAAGGTTCTCCGTCCCGGCCGCGGGCTTCCCGGTCTCATCTCGTTCCGTTACAATCCAGGACCGCTCAGGGAGGGCAACGCGATCATCGGGAAACCCGAAGAGGCGAAATACGGTTTTACGCGGGAACAGCTTGTTGAAGGCTACAAAACGCTCAAGGCAAAAGGGGTAAAGCGTTTCGGCCTTCATGCCATGGTGGCTTCCAATGAATTGAAGATGGACTATCACCTTGAAACGGGCCGCCTTCTTTTTGAACTTGCCGTTGAAATAAAGAACAGGGCCGCCGTTGATCTGGAATTTGTCAACCTTGGCGGGGGGCTGGGAATACCGTACAGGCCGGAAGAAGACGAGGTAAGCTGGGAAGAACTGGCGGGCGGCCTCAAAAAACTCTACGATGAAATTATTGTTCCTTCGGGGCTTGGGGGACTTGCCATTCATACCGAATACGGGAGGCCCGTCACGGGGCCTTACGGGTGGCTTGTGGCAAGGGCGCTGCACAGGAAAAGCATTTACCGCGAATACATAGGGCTTGACGCCTCTATGGCCGATCTTATGCGGCCGGCCCTTTACGGCGCGTATCATCACATCACCGTACCCGGCAAGGAGAACGCGCCGGAGGACAGGGTGTACGATGTGGTGGGAAGCCTCTGCGAAAACAACGACAAATTCGCCGTACAGCGGAAGCTTCCTGAAATCGTTACCGCCGCCGAAAACGGAACGGGCGATTTTGTGGTGATACACGACGCGGGAGCGCACGGCAGGGCCATGGGCTTTAACTACAACGGGAAACTCCGCTGCGGCGAGCTGCTGCTCCGTTCCGACGGCTCCTTTCTCCAGATAAGGCGGGCCGAAACCGTTGAGGATTATTTCGCCACGCTGGATGTGTGCGCCGCGAAGAATTTTGTTCCGTAAAAAACGCGAAAAAACCGGAGGAGGAGATTCATGATACGCAGAAATCCCTGCATCGCGAATATCAGGGCGGGGTATTTGTTTCCCGAAATTGCCAAACGGCGCAGGGAGTACGCCGCGAAAAATCCCGGCACGCGGGTCATCAGCCTTGGCGTCGGGAACACCACCGAACCCATACTGCCCCACACGGACAGGGGGCTTACAGGCGGCGCCGAAAAGCTTGGGACCCGGGAGGGTTATTCGGGTTATACCGACGAAGGCTTTGAGGATCTGCGCAGGCGCATTTCGGAAGTTTTCTATAAAAACGCCTTCGGCATTGATGAAATTTTTATTTCGGACGGCGCGAAATGCGACATAGGAAGGCTGCAGCTTCTTTTTGGCGCGGGTTTGCCCGTCGCGGTGCAGGACCCTTCGTATCCTGTGTATGTCGACGGTTCCGTCCTTGCCGGCGCCGCCGGCGGCTGGACGGGGGAAGGCTACGCGGGGCTCGTCTACCTTCCCTGTACCGCCGAAAACGGCTACTTTCCCGATGTTTCAGGGATACCGGAAAACGGCCTCTTCTATTTCTGTTCGCCCAATAATCCCACGGGCGCGGCGGCAACGCGCGAACAGCTTTCGGCGCTGGTAGAAGCGGCCCGCGGCAGGGGAGCGCTCATAATCTTTGACGCGGCCTATTCGGAATATATCAGGGATCCTTCCCTTCCCAAAACCATTTTTGAAATAAACGGCGCGAAAAGCTGCGCCGTGGAAGTCAATTCCCTTTCAAAGGCCGCGGGTTTTACCGGCGTCCGCCTTGGCTGGACCGTAGTGCCGAAGGAACTTGTGTACCAGGGAGGTGAAAGCGTTAACGCCGACTGGACCCGTCTTTCGGCCACCGTCTTTAACGGCGCTTCCAACATTGCCCAGTACGGCGCTCTTGCCGCCCTGGACGGGGAAGGGCAAAAGGAGATGCGGCAGCTTACGGACTTCTACCTGGAAAACGCCCGGCTCATAAGGGAAGCCCTGCGGAAGCTTGGCGTCGGCTGTGCGGGAGGCGACAATTCCCCCTACATCTGGGCCCGCTTTCCCGGAAGGGACAGCTGGGACGTATTTTCCGAGATTCTCGAGAAATGCCAGGTAGTCACCACGCCCGGATCCGGCTTTGGCCCGGCGGGCCAATCCTTTATCCGTTTTTCCGCCTTCGGCCGCCGCGCCGATGTCCAGGAGGCGTGCGCGAGGCTTTCACGCATGTGAAATTCCGGGAGTATTTTGAAACAGGCTTTTTATAACAAGGCAGGGAACAGAATAATATGGATCGCGGATCATTGATAAACCGGCTTCACGAGCTGCATGAGGCCGGTGAACACGGGCGGATTATTGAGGAACTGGACAGGATTCCCCGTGACGAATGGGACTTCGAAATTTCCGGGCTTTACGCGCGGGCCCTTAACAACGAAGAACGGTACGAAGAGGCACTGAAAGTCCTTCTTGATTGTGCCGAAGAAGGCGGGGACGACGGTGTCTGGAATTTCCGGGTGGGCTATTCCCTCTATTACCTTGAACGGGAAGAGGAGGCCGCCGTGTATTTCAAAAGGGCCGTCGATCACGGCGACGACGGCGAGGATACTCAGGAGATGCTCAGGTACAGCCTTGAAGAGGCGGAACAGAAAAAACGCGCGGCGGGCTATCGTCCTGAATTGTATACGGAAGCGGAAACCGGCTGCCTTGAAGAGCATGTAAAAAATTATTTCGGCAGCTATGACAATGTTTTTCATGAGGTACAGTCCCCCGACATTCATGTGGATATACTCAGGCTTGATCCCGTTCCCGGGCGGAATTATTTCGTTCTTGTTACCCAGGGGATGGGAGCGCACAGGATGAACGTTCCTCCCGGACTTGAAAACATCCGCGACAGGGCGGAACTTTTGATATGCCTCCCGCCCGGCTGGGATTTTGACAACCTTGACGATGAAAACAATTACTGGCCGATCCGGTGGCTCAAGATCATGGCGCGGCTTCCGGGAAACGAGGATACCTGGCTGGGCTGGGGGCATACGGTTCCCTGCGGAGGGCCTTTTTCGGACAATACAAAACTCTGCGCCATGCTGCTCCTTTCTCCCGGCGCTTTTGACAGGAAGTCAGGCGAATGCAGAATGCCCGGCGGCAGCATTGTGAATTTTTATCAGATAGTGCCTCTTTACAGGGAAGAGACGGATCTTAAAGTACAAAAAGGCGTCAACGTGATTCTGGATTTGCTTGACAGGGATTCTCTTGAATATGTACAGATTGACAGGAAGAACGTGTGCGCGGCCGGAATAACAAGGACCTCTTCATCGGTAAATCCGGAAGCGGCGCCTGCAGGCAGCCCTGACGGGGAGGACCGGTAATGAAGGCCCCTTCCGCCATGACGGGCCTTTCAGGCGGCCGTTTTGTGCACAAGAGATGCGGCCGCATCGCGTTCCGGGGCATAATAGACACGCTGGAGGCGGAAGTCCTGGAGGCCCAAGTGCTCTCTCTTGAGAAAGGCGCCCCGTGGTGCTGCGCGTTCCTTGGCGAAGTGCTTGAGGTTTTAAGGAAGATCCTCGCCTCGGAAGTAAAGGAGGAGCCGCTTGCCGCTTTCGGCCTTTTCGGGCTTTCCCTTGATGAAATACACCGGCAAAGCCACGATCCCGAACATGCCTTCGGCTTTCCCCATCCTGTGCCCGGACATTCCATGGGTGCCCTTGCCGTCCGCCTTAATACCCTGCGCGCCCGGATACGGGAAGGGGAACTGCTTGCCATCCGGGTTTTGCGCCGCCGTAAAGACATCGCCCTGGCGATGAACCGGCTGTCAAGCGCCCTGTACTGGCTCTTCTGCAAGTGTATTTCCGTACAGGCAGCATAGCGGCCCTGTTTCTACAGGGCGGCAAGGGCCGACACCAGCGCCGCCTGCGCGGCGATGTAGCTTGTCATAATGGCAAGATCGCCCCACGCCGGTTTGGCGTTAAAGAGGAAGCGCGCGAGAAAACTGTCCGAGACAAGGAAGAAGAGGCTGCCCGCAAAGGCAAGCGCCCCCGGGGCGTTTTTTCCGGAAACCAGGAGCTGAAGGGCGGCAAGGCTCATCAGCAGTATGGCAATTTCGTAAAGAACAACGGGAACGCGCATCGCCGCGTCCGGCTTTATGAGGCGGTAAAGGACAATGCCCCCCGCGAAGAACAGGACGGCGGATACGGCAAGGACGGGAAGCGAGATCTTTTCCGTAAAACGCAGCATGGAAGGAATGTAACAGACATGGCCCGCGAGAAAACTCGCGAGCCCCAGCCTGAAGAACAGCGGCTTTTTTATGTTGATGAGGAATATGTCGCCGGCCCAGCCCGCGGCAACGGCGATGATCACCGTGACAAGCGGAGTGCGCGCCCCTGCTATATAGGCGGCAAGAAGCGGGGGAAGGAGCAGGATCTTGCTTATCCTTTCCATTTTTTGTTTTTTAAGCGCAATCGCGCACAGATGCACAATCGCGGCGGCGGCAAAGATCCCCGAAAAGACATACACAGCGTAATTTTTCATGGCGTTTCTTCCTGTACCGTTCCTTTTCTGCCGGCCCGTATGGGCCGTAAATCCGCTTCACTTACTGTTTCCGGATCGTTTATTCCGGCGGGCAGTTCTCGGCCGTCCTCAATTTCCACGTCTTCTTCCTCGAAGGTCCCGTTCCAGAGGTCCTGCCGGAACTCATCGCCGGCGCGGGCCGCCTCGTCGTTTTCGATGCGTATGGAGATGAGCTTTGTCACCCCCGATTCTTCCATGGTAACCCCAAGAAGGGTTCCCGCGCCGGTAACGGTTTTCTTGTTGTGGGTAATTACGACGAACTGGCTTGTACTGCTGAATTCGCGGAGCAGTTCCACAAACCGCAGTACATTGGCCTCGTCAAGGGCCGCGTCTATTTCATCGAGAAGGCAGAAGGGGCTGGGTTTTACCATGTATGTGGCGAACAGCAGCGCCACCGCCGTCATGGAACGCTCTCCTCCCGAAAGAAGACTGATGTGTTCAAGTTTTTTTCCCGGCGGCTGGGCGTAGATCTCTATGCCGGATTCCAGTACGTGGTTTAAATCCGAAATCTGGAGCTGCGCCCTGCCCCCGCCGAAGAGCCGGCGGAACATATTGTGAAAATTTCTCTTTATCTTGTTGTAGGTATCAACGAAGATCCTTGAGGATTCTTCGCGTATTTCCGCGGTAAGGTTTTCAAGATCCCCGCGGGCCTTTTCAAGATCCGCCATTTGGCCGGTAAGGAAGTCGTAGCGTTCCTTTGCCTCGGCAAATTCCTCCGGGGCCATAAGGTTGACCTGCCCCAGATCGCGCAGGGACTGCCGCGCCGCGGCAAGTTTTTCCCGCAGTTCTCCCGAAACGGCGGTGATGGTAAAGATGCGTTCCTCAAATTCCATAAGATCGCGGGAATGGGTTTCACGGAAATTATCCTGGGTATTTTTGATCTCCGTTTCGGCCTGGACCAGTTCCAGGTGTATCTTCTCCATGGCTTCCTGGACGCCGGCGAGTTCCCGCACCCGTTTTTCGATGACCTCCCTTTTTCCGGCAAGATCCCCGTTCCGTTTTGCTATGTCCAGTTCCAGCTTTTCAAGTTCGGCCGCCAGTTCCTTTCCCTTCCGCTCTATTCCCTCTATTTCTTCCCGGCTGTCCGCGATACGCTCCTCAATTTCCCCGCTCCGCCTCTGGTCAAGGAAAAGTTCATCCCGTATGTTTTTGAGCAGCGCTTCCTGTCCGGCCAGCTCCCGGCGTATGAGGCGGGCCTGTTCCCCGGCGGCCTGGGCCTGGGCGCTCATGCGGGCCCGGTTTACCCGCAGCTGTTCCAGCGTTGCCCGGTATTCGTTCATTTTGACCGTAAGGCCCGCGTTGTCTCCCCGCAGGGCGGCGATCTTCTGCCGCCGTTCTTCCGTGCCGTCCTTGGCCTGGCGTATCATCGCGTCGTAATGCCGTTTTTTGGTGATGATGCCTTCGGGGGCAAGGAATTCGTCAATAAACGAAGGCGTGCTTTTCCGGTAGCCTTCAAAGAGGGCAAGCGCCTTTTGTGAATCGCCTGAGGCTTCGGCAAGCGCGGCGGCAAGACCCTCCGCAATATGCCCCAGTTCGCCGGGGCCGGGAGCCTGCGCGCCGTCCCGGGCCATGGCGGCGGCGTTTACCAGATCCCGCATCAGCGTTTCCCGGCCGGCAAGCAGGGTGTGGAGCCTTTGCAGGGTTTCCGAAAGGGCCTCCTCGGCATTCCGCCGTTCCGCCGCCGAATAGCCGGCCTCCCGGAGGCCCGCGTCCAGCGCGGCCACGATGTCGTCGGTAATCGCCTCAAGATCCTTTTCGCGGGCCGCCTGTTCTTTCCCAAGGTTCTGTATTTCCTCTTCGGCCCTTGTGACACCTTTTTCGTTATCGTCCATTCTGCCGGAGGTGAGCCGTATGTTTTCCTCAAAGGAACGGATGTTTTCGTCTATGCCCGCGGTCTTGCCCAGAAGATCCTGTACCACGGCGTCCTGATCGGCGGCGTCGCCCGAAAGTTCCTCGATTTTAAGCAGGGCCGCCCTTTCGCGGTTTTCGCCGGCGGCTATTTTGGCGCGGTTTTCTTCCCGCTGTTCGGCAAGGAGCCGTCCTTCCTTTTCCCTGGCGTTCTTCTCCACCGCAAGGCCGTAAAGGTTCTTTTGATAGTCAACCAGCCGCTCTTCCATGGAATTTACCTGATCCATGTTTTCTTCAAGCGCCCTGTTCTCCTTGTCCATTTCACAGCGGATACGGTCCCTCTGGGCGGTTTTGTTCCGCAGCGCTTCGCTCCGCTCGTCCCGTTCGTACCTGAACTGCTTGAGCCTCAAGAGCTGTATGTCCAGTTCAAGCTGAAAAATGTCTTCGCGGAACAGGCGGTATTTGGCGGTTTTTTCGGACTGGACCTTGAGGGTGTCGTAGGAACGCTTTACTTCCCCCAGAATCATCTGGACCTGGCGCATGTTCTCTTCGGTTTTCGCAAGGTTGCGTTCCGCCTCCGCGCCCCGGACCTTGTACCGGGTAATTCCCGCGGCCTCCTCAAAAAGATAGCGCCGTTCGTCGGGTTTGGACGAAAGGATCTGGTCGATTTTTCCCTGTTCCATTACCGAATAGGCGGCCTTGCCCACGCCGGTATCCCAGAAGAGTTCGCGCACCTCCTTGAGGCGCACCGGCGTCTGGTTGATGAAGTATTCGCTTTCGCCTGAACGGTAAAGCCGCCGCCTGATCTCGATTTCAGGCATGTCTATGGGAAGCAGCCCTGAGTCGTTGGCGAGTGTCAGCGTTACTTCGGCCACATTGAGGGGCTTCCTGTCTTCCGTGCCGTTGAAGATCACGTCTTCCATTTTTTCCGCCCGGAGGGATTTTGACGCCTGTTCCCCGAGCACCCATTTAACCGCGTCAACCACGTTGGATTTTCCGCAGCCGTTGGGGCCGAGCAGAGCCGTGATTCCGTCGGTAAATTCAACTTTTGTCCGTTCGGCAAAGGACTTGAAACCGTAAATGTCAAGATTTTTCAGAAACAAAACAAACTCCAGGGCGTCCCTGAATGTTCACGGCCAGCCGCTTTTATTCAGGATGAGCTGGTTCCAAAATCCGGTATTTTGGAACTGCTACAGTTTTTCCAATGGTAACATTAAGGGTGAAATGATGGCAATACGGCGCATGGCCGCGTCTTGCGCAGGGACGGCCCTTCCCCTATAGGGCGCGGTAAACGGCGCCTATTGTAACATAGTAAAAATATAGAAAAAATATGTTACGAAAGAAAGGCTTTCCCCTTTCAAAATTCCGGCCGGTTTTTATAAAATTCTTTTCTTGACAAATTTATATTCCTGTTTTATGCTGAATATAATAAACTAACCTGAAAGGGAGGCTCTAATGGCGAAAGTAGAATTAAAAGGTATTTCAAAGGTTTATGAAGGCAATGTCCGGGCAGTGGACAATGCCAACATCGTGGTTGAGGACAAGGAATTTGTCGTTTTTGTTGGTCCGTCAGGATGCGGCAAGTCGACCACTCTTCGTATGGTCGCCGGTCTTGAGGACATTACCGAAGGTGAACTCTACATAGACGGCGAATTGATGAACGATGTTCCCCCCAAGGACCGGAACATCGCCATGGTTTTCCAGAATTACGCCCTGTATCCCCACATGACAGTGTTCGAAAACATGGCTTTCGGGCTTCGGATCAAGAAAGTCGAAAAATCGGAGATCAACCGCCGTGTCCACGAGGCCGCGAGGATTCTGGATATCGAGAAATTCCTGGACCGCAAGCCCAAGGCCCTTTCGGGAGGCCAGCGCCAGCGGGTCGCGGTCGGCCGGGCCATTGTCCGGAACCCCAAGGTTTTCCTTTTCGACGAACCCCTTTCCAACCTGGATGCCAAGCTCCGGGTGCAGATGCGGGCCGAGCTTTCCGACCTCCACCTCAGGCTTAACGCCACGATGATCTACGTTACCCATGACCAGGTGGAAGCCATGACCATGGCGAACAAGATCGTCGTTATGAAGGACGGAAAGATCCAGCAGATTGGTTCTCCCCTTTATCTGTATAACCATCCGGTCAACAAATTTGTCGCCGGGTTCATCGGTTCTCCCCCCATGAATTTCCTCACCGTCAAGGTTTCGGAAAAAGGCGGATCGGTGGTTCTTGAAGAAGGTTCTTTTGAGGTAAAACCGGCTCCCGCGCATGCGGAGTACCTTAAAAAGTACCTGGGCAAGGAGGTCTTCTTTGGCATCAGGCCCGAGGATCTTGCCTTTGACGAGAAGGGCAAGGGGGAAAACAGTTTCTCCGTAAAGATTACCGTCGTTGAGCCTCTGGGCGCCGACATACACCTGTGGCTTACCACCGTTACCCAGCCCCTGGTCGCCCGTACCGAACCCCATCATGAGTTCAAGGTTGGCGACAGCGTCAGCTTTGTTCCCCGCATGGAAAAGGCCCGGTACTTCGACAAGGAGACGGAACTTTCCATACTTGCCGAACTTGATTCGGCAAGCCAGTAGAGGCTATAGACCGGCTGCGGCCGGAAAGGCCTGACAAAAAAAAGGAGCGGGTATCCCGCTCCTTTTTTATTTGAAAGTCTGGTTTAATACCCCAGAGCCCGCTTGCGCGGGAAGTCAGTCGGCGAGCAGCGTCCTGAAGGCGGCGATGATCTTCGGGGTGTCCCACTCCATGCTTCCTGTGATCTTGAGGATGATTTCCCCGTCACGGTCAAGAATGTACGTAGTGGGGATTGCCCGTATGCCGTAACGGCCGCTCACATCTCCTGATTCGTCAAGCGCGGCGGGAAAAGACAGGCCGCCGGTTTTCATAAAATCCGCTACTTCGCGCCGGTTTTCCGCGCAGTTGACCGCAAGGATCTCAAGGCCGCTGTCCCCCAGCTGCCGGTACAGCGCCTCCATCGAAGGCATTTCCGAGCGGCAGGGGCCGCACCAGGTGGTCCAGAAGTTGAGAAACACCACTTTGCCTTTGAGGTCCGAAAGCCTTTTTTCCCCTCCGTTCAGAACGGGCAGGGTAAAATCAACGGGAGCTGTTTTCCGCGCCGCCGTTTTCAGGCCCGCTTCCTTAAAGGATGCGGCGACTTCCCGGGAAACCCTCTCGCCCGGCGCCGCCTTTGCCGGCAGCGAAAAAGCGCAGAGAAGAACCGGAACCAAAAGGAGCCCCTTCCAAAATTGGTTTTGTACTGTGTAAATTCGTTTCATATTTAAAATATACTGCTTAAACCGGAATTTGTCAGAAAAAAATTTCACCGTGAAAACACCGGAGCGCGGCGTCAGCCTTTCAAATTTTGATTATCCGCGCCGGGCTTTCTTCGGAAAAATCGCTGTCCCACAGCTCGCTTGTCCAGTGGTCCTGTTCGCGGTATTTTCCGGGGCTTTGTCCCATATAGGACTTGAATATCTTTGAAAACCAGCTTTGATCCTCAAAACCGCAGAAGCTGGCGATCTCGCTTAAGGAGAGGTTCGTTTCAAGCAGCATGCGGCTTGCTTTTTCCACCCGCAGGCGGTTGAGATAGCTTGAAAAGTTTTCCCCCATTTCTTCCCTGAAAATGGTGCTGAAATACGGGGCCGAAAGATCCGAGGCTTCGGCAATTTCCTTGAGGCTTATTTTTCTTGTGTAATTTTCAAGAATGTAGCGCTCGGCCCTGCGCAGCGCGGCCGCGTGCCTGATTTCCCTGAAGGAAAACACCTGTTCGGTCATACGCTCCGCCGAAAGGTACAGAACGTCGGTGAGTTCCTCAAGGCTTTTCGATTCCTGAATCCGCCTGATGCAGGCGCTGTCCGTCTCGGGAAGGGGCTTGTCCGCTTTGCCGGGATTGACATCGGTCCTGAAAATAAGCGCCGCCAGTTCCGTGGCCCTGCACTGCAGGTATTTAAAGTCGCCGGGATTCGTAAAAAGAATAACCGCGAGGATTTCGCTTAACAGTTCCCTTGTTTTTTTGTTTTCTCCCCGGTGTATGGCCGCAAGGAGTTCTCTTTCCTTTTCTATGGGATAGGCGGGAGGAGCGGAAAGACGCCGGCTCCCGAGTTTTTCTATCTGGGCGGAAAGGTCGGCCTGCTGTTCGGCGCGCCGGCGCAGGGTTTCATGGTAGTCCTCGTTTCCGGTGGAAAGGGATTCCGCACAGATATGCAGAAGCTCCGCGAGCGCCCTGATTTTTTCCGTGTCCGCACGGGGGAAACGGGCGATTTTTTCCCGGAACACCTCTTTCGAGATCTTGCCGGAACCGTACTGCCTGAAAAGTTCGCCCGCCGCCTCCTCGTCTCCCGACAGGTATCCGGTTCCCAGAAGAGCGCCGATGAAGCGGCCGTCCGAATACACGGGACTGGTCCAGAACGCGAATCCCAGTTCGCACGTGTACGTGTAGGACCCCTTGTGCCGGAAAGCCTCTTTCATCGCGCCTATATGCATTTCGGTGCAGGGACTGCCGGCAAGCTCCCCGCTTTCCTGCGCGGCCGTTTCGTTCCGGTATTTGGCGCAGAGCAGGCAGATATTTTTGTCCGTCATGATCTCGTTCGTCATTTCGGGAATGGGAAAGAAAGACGCGTCGTGTACACAGACCATGGACCCTGTTCCCATGGCGTAGGTTTTAAGGAGGCTGTACGCCTTGAGCAGGACGGGATCCGTCCGCCCCTGGACTTCCGCCGTTTCGGGTGTTTCCGCAATTTCAGGGGTTTCCATGCTCATCATTCTCTTTTTTTAATCCGCGCAGAAGGCAAGACTGCCGGCTTCAATGGGGAAAAGCGGCTCGGTTTCATTTCCCCCCGTTTCCCGGTACTTCCCCGGACTTACGCCTGTATAGTGCTTGAAGATTTTTGAAAACCAGCTTTGATCCTCGAAACCGCATTCGTCGGCCGTTTCGTTCAGGGTTTTGTCCGTTTCGGCAAGCATGGCCGCGGCCTTTTCGATCCGTATGCGGTTAAGATAATTGGAAAGACTTTCACCCATTTCCTCCTTGAAGATAGTGCTGAAATACGGGGCGGAAAGTCCCGACGCCCCGGCGATTTCCCTGAGGCTGATTTTGCGGGTATAGTTTTCCCAGATAAACCGTTCGGCCTTGCGCAGGGCCGATGAGTGGCGTATTCCCTGGAAGTAGAAAACATTTCCCGCCATGCGCTCCACGATTGTCCTTAAATTTCCGGCAAGTTCTTCCACTGTATTTGAATCTTCAATCCATTTAATATACCTGCCGTTCGCCTCCAGTATTTCCTTTTCGGCGGCCTTTTTCGGATTTGCCCGCGAAAGAAACACCATCATTTCTATGGCCCACAGCCGCAGCGTTTCGACGCTGCCTGACGTAAAGAAGTTCCTGAGTATTTCATTGAGGATTTTCATGGCCGGTTTCTTGTCTCCCCGCCGGAGGCTTGCAAGCAGCAGCCGTTCCCTGTCCAGAAAGCGCCCCCTCTCGGCACTGCCCGAAAGGGGCTTTTTCTTTGCGGGGGAAAGTCCTGACTCCGTTTTTTCATCGGGGGTATCCGGCTGCGGCGGCTTTCCGCCCTGGCAGAACGCATCCTCAAAGTTTTTTCCCGGAATTTTTTTCGCGCATATCTGGAGCAGGCGGGCCTGGGCCCTGATCTCCTCAAGGCTCTTTTCCGGTATTTTGACAAGGTACTTCCGTATCCCGTTTTCCGATACGTTTCCGTGGCAGATCCGGTAAATGTTTTCTACCGCCTTCTTCCGCTCCACGCCAAGGACGCGTCCCGCGACGAGGCTGCCGGCAAAACGCCCGCCTGAATGAATGGGGCTTATCCAGAAGACAAAGCCCATTTTACACCGGTAAATGCAGGAGCCGCCCGTGCGCCTGATCCCCGCTATTTCTTCCTGAGACATGCAGGCGCACGGATGTACGCCCGCTTCCCCCTTTTTTCCCCTGTCCGGGCGGTAATGTTTATGGCAGCGTTTATAGAGGGGGCAAAGGGAGACGTTGTTGTAATCCGCGGCGCGGCCTTCGGGATCCAGAATGGATACAATGCTGCCTGTAGCCTGTTCGTAGGATTTGAGAATTTTTTCCGCTTTTTGCAGGAGGGGTTCGATTTCCCGCCTGTTGATAATGGTGCCGGGAGCCGCCGTCTTTCTGTCACGGCTTTCCGCCGTTTCGGCGCTTGTTTTGTTATATGTCCGCATTTTATGCCTCAGCTTACAATATAAGAAACAAAAGTGAACATAATACACCCTTTTGGTTAAAAAAGAATTTTTTGTGTTTTTAAGCGAAAGTTGTTTCGCTGCCAGTGATTCCGTGGACTGTTTGTACGGAATACGGTATCATGAGGGCATGAAAAGGGCGGAAAACCATGCCGCGAAGGCGGCCGGCACGGCGGGGATCGCGGGCCGGTTTATCAAAGAAGGGCCGAAGGGTTCTAAATACCGGCGTCTTGCCGTGTTTCTTGTTCTTATTGGAAGGGACGAGGCCGCCCGTATTATCGCCGGGCTTGAGCCTGAAGATGTGGAAGCGGTGTCGCGGGAAATAGCCTCCATACGGAACATCGGCGCCGGGGAAGGGGAGGCCGTCCTCAATGAATTCCGGCCTCTTCTTTCCCGTTTCCAGGGGAGTTACGGATCTTCCCGCGGCGGCGCCGGGACGGCCCGGAGGCTGCTCTACGCGGCTTTTGGGCCCGAAAAAGGCGAGGAATTTATCAGCAGGGCCGCGTCTCTTCCAGGGGAAAATCCTTTCGGTTTTCTTGATGATTTTTCTTCCGGACAGGTTGCCCTGCTGCTGCGGGAAGAAACCCCGGCCGCCGCCGCCCTTGTCCTTTCCCGCCTTTCCTCAAAACTCTCCGCCGCCGTGCTGGCCCAAATTCCGGCCGGGCGGAAATCCGGCATAATCCGCCGCATCGCCCGGCAGGGGCAGGTTTCCTCCGGCGTACTGGAACGCGTCGCGGCGGTCCTCAGGGAAAAGGCCCGCGGCATAACAGGGAACGCTGAAACCCTCCGCATCGACGGCATGAAGACCCTTCTGGCGATTCTTAAAAACGGCGATCTTTCTTTCAGCAGCCGTATAGTAAGCGAACTTGAAGAGGAAGATCCCCGGCTGGGCCGGGACATAGGGGAACGGCTTTACACGCTGGATGATGTGTCCGGCGCGGCCGGACGGCCCCTGGAGGAAAAACTCAGGACCATGACGGAAAGGGACATAGCCCTTCTTCTTTGCGGCGCTTCTTCCCTCTTTACCGAAAAGGTGTATTCTTGTGTTTCCCGCCGCCGTAAGGCCCTTATTCTGGAAGAAAGCGAAAATCTTGATCCCCGGACAAAAAAAGAAAGCGAAAAGGCGGTGCGGGACTTCCTCGCCTGGTGGAGGCGGCAGTGTGAGGAAGGCCTTGTCCTGACGCTTGACGGCCGGGACGCGCCCGTATGAAAGAAACTAAAGACGCCGCCTCCCGGCCCATCCCGCTTGTAAAAGGCGGCGTGCTTTCAGGCGGTTTTGAAATTCTTGACGTGCGGGAACTTCCCGAGTTAAAGGCGGAAGGGATCTGGGTCCGTCATCAAAAAACCGGGGCGGAAGTTTTCCATGTGTACAACGATGATCCTGAAAACCTTTTTGCTTTTGCCTTTGCCACCGCCCCGGAAGACGACACCGGCGCCGCCCATATTCTGGAACATTCGGTGCTCTGCGGTTCACAGCGTTATCCCCTAAAGGACGCCTTTCTTGTGCTTGCCCAGGGGAGCCTTCAGACCTTTCTTAACGCGTGGACCTTTCCCGACAGGACGGTGTACCCCGCAAGTTCCGTCAACGAACGCGATTACTTCAACCTTATGTCCGTATACGGCGACGCCGTTTTCCAGCCGCTTCTTTCCGAATTTACCTTTATGCAGGAAGGCTGGCGTTTCCTGCTTCCGGAAGGCGGGGCCGCGCCGGGAACGGGCCTTTCGCTGACCGGCGTAGTTTACAACGAGATGAAGGGGGCCTATTCGTCACTTGACGCCTACGCGGGCCTCTGGTCCGTCAAGGCGGTTCTGCCGTCTACTCCCTATGCCTTTGAATCGGGCGGAGACCCGGCGGCCATACCCGGCCTTTCCTGGGAAGCTTTGCGGGCTTTTCACCGGAGGTGTTATTCCCCGGCAAACTGCCGTATTTTTCTTGCCGGAAATATTCCCACGGAAAAACAGCTTGACTTCCTTGACAGCCGTTTCTTTTCATCGTTTTCCCAGGCCCCGGATGATCAGCGCGGAAAAGAAAGCGGGGAAAAAAGGAGAACCTTCCCCAAAGCGGAAAGGTGGAAGGCTCCCCGCGAATTTCGTGTTCCCTGTCCTTCCGGCGCGGAGGAAAAGGCGACGGTCTTTCTTTCATGGCTCTGCGGCGATGTTACGGACACGGCCGAAACCCTGGCGCTGGGAACGCTTGCCGAAATACTCCTTGGCCACGACGGCTCCCCCCTTGTCCGCGCGCTTGTTGAGTCGGGGCTTGGGGAAGATCTTGCCCCCGTTTCCGGTTTTGAAAGCGAAATACGGGAAACGGTGTTTGTAGCCGGCCTTCGCGGCTGCGCCGGACGGGAAAACATACGAAGCGAAGTGAAGGATCTTGTTCTGGGTGAACTTGAACGGCTGGTTAACGAGGGCATTCCCAAAGAGGACATAGAGGCGGCCCTTCTTTCAATGGAATTTTCCCACCGTGAAATCAAGCGGGGAGGCGGGCCTTATTCCCTGGTCTGGATGCGCTGTTCTCTGAGGGGCTGGATGTACGGATCAAAGCCATGGGAAAGCCTGCTCTTCGTTCCCCCGTTTGAGGAAATAAAACGCCGCCTCGCCCTGGACGGCCGGTATTTTGAGACCCTCATCAAAAAATACCTCCTTGACAATCCGCACCGGGCGCTCCTGTCTATAGAGCCGGAGGCGGACTATCTTGAAAAGGAAGAAAGCAGGTTTGCCGCCCAGCTTGCCGAAAAGGAAAGATCCCTTGGCGGGGAGGAAAGGCGCCGCATTGCGGAAAAAGCCGCCGCGCTGGAAAAGGCGCAGGGCGAAGGGGACAGCCCCGAAGCGCTTGCGGCCATTCCCCATCTTTCGCGCGGGGATCTTTCCCCCAGGATAGATCCTGTTCCACGCGCCTTCCGTAACGCGGGGGGCGTTCCCGTTGCCGTGCATGAGCTTTTTACCAACGGCATTGTGTATGTGGACGCCGCCTTTCCCGTGGATGTCCTTTCGCCCGAAGAGTATCCGTGGCTCCCGTTTTTTTCCAGGGCCGTTGTTTCCATGGGACTTAAGGGAATGGATTACGGGGAAGTGTCGGGCCTTCTTGCGCGGAACTCAGGCGGCTTTTACTCCATGCTGCACACCGGTTCCGCCGCTCCCAAAGGAACGCCTGAGGGGGCAGGTCCGGCTGTTTTGACCGCGGAGGACGCCGGTGTTTTGGGCCGTGACTGGATCATCTTCAGGCTCAAGGCGCTTGATGAAAAAGTGGAAGCGTCGCTGGATCTGGCTCTGCGCCTTATTACCGGGGCCGATTTTTCCGATGAGCGCCGTGTCCGGGATCTTGTTCTTGAAATGAAGAACGATGTTGACGCGGGGTTCGCCCATTCGGGACACTCCTACGCGTCTTCCCGTTCGGGCTGTTTTTTTTCGCGCGCCCGCGCGGTGGAAGAGATCTGGAGCGGTCTTTACCAGCTTGATTTTGTCCACACGCTGGCCGGAATGGATACGGCCGAAATCACGCGAAAACTCTTCTCCATACGGGACGCCGTCGCGGGCAGGGCCGGCCTC
Organism: Treponema sp.; assembly: GCA_031266775.1. Lineage (GTDB taxonomy): Bacteria > Spirochaetota > Spirochaetia > Treponematales > Breznakiellaceae > JAIROE01. The sequence continues at coordinate 1,342 of JAISAQ010000073.1, read as the reverse complement.
ATGGTTAACCTTACAGGAGAAGCGCGGGCGCTTGAAAAAACCGCCGGCCTCATTGCCCGCGATTTTGGCCGTTTTGGGCCGCCGCGTCCTGTTCTTTCGCCGGCCGGCGGGGACCCCTTTTTCGCGCTCCTTGCCGCGCCCGGCGCGCCGCCTGAGAAGGACGTTCCCCTTGTGTTTGCTTCCCCGTCCCTGCAGGTGGGGTTCGCGGCGCTTTCCCTTCCCGCCTCTCCCTGGGATACGCCGCCTGAGGCCGCGGAAATTGTCCTTGCCCATGAGCTTTCTACAGGCGCGCTCTGGGAAACGGTACGCATGAAAGGCGGCGCTTACGGCGCGTTCGCCCAGAGCGACAGCCTTGAAGGGATCTTTTCCCTTGCAAGCTACCGCGATCCCAATCCCGCCGCCTCCCTTGAAGCCTTTGTCTCGGCGCTGAAAAACACCGGCGGGACGGAAACCGGTGACGATCTTGTCAAGGCGATCATAGGCTGTTACGCCAGGGAAACCCGTCCCCGTACCCCCTGTGAAAAGGGTTTTCTGGATTTTCTCCGTTTCCTCTACGGAATAGACGGCGGCGCGCGGCGGCGGCGGCTGGAACGGCTCATCGCGCTTTCGGACGGGGAGTTTGCCGGGGCCCGGCGGAACCTCGCCGCCGCCGGCGCTTCTTTTCCCGTTGTCCTTGCCGGAACAAAAACCGCGGAAAAAGCGGCCGCCAAACTCGGGGCGGCGTTAAGGGAACTGCCTGTGTAAGGCGCCCGCTGTTATTGAACAACTTCCGCTGTAAAACACCCCGAACCGCAGGTTCGCGCCTGCCGCGCGGAGGCTCATTTTTTTGATGCGCCGGCTTCCTCTTCCTTCCGCCGTATTGCCTCGTGTTCCTTTGTTACTTCCCGTATGAGTTTCCGTATTTTCCACTCCATGTTGTTAACGGTCGAAGACGCGAAGGCTATTGTTTCACTTGGCGTCCCGGCCTTTTCCGCGGCGTTCTTTACCGCCTTTACGATCTCAAAAAGCGTCTCTTTACTAAAACCGTGCAGAAACACAACAGGATTTTGCCGCGGCCAATCGCCTGGGATTTCCATTTTTTTCCTCCACTGGTAATTTACGGAAGAAACCGGTTGACAAATAATAGTAACCATGGAAGTATATAACAATTAAGAACGCTTCTAAAAACCACAGTTGGATTTTGAGAAGTTCTCTTAAGGCGTTTCGATTTGTTGAGAACAACATACCGTGTGGCTCTGCCGCGCGGTATGTTGATAAATTTGCAAGGACGGAAAATGGCTGATATTTTGGATGCCGCCAGGATCGCAGAATTTTCCGCCGGCGTACTTTGGGGGGGGGGGGG
>JAISAQ010000064.1 GCA_031266775.1 Treponema sp. | reverse complement strand
CGGCGTTTCGGCATCTGCCATGTGGACTACTTCACGCAGAAACGCACGCTTAAAGACAGCGCCTACTTTTTCCGCGACACCATCGCGGGCTTTGGAGAGTGGATGTAGACCGTAAACAGGGTGCGGTTGGTGATTCGCGGACGGGCGCGGATTTTTTCAGTTTCGCCAACAAGTCCCTGATGTCATCGGGCATTTCGTTTTCCCTGCCGTAAAACGAAGGGATTGTAAGCCCCATTTCCCGGTAGGCGCGGGCTTTCGCGCTGGTGTCTTCGCGCTGAACGGTAAACAGGGTTGTCTCGGGCGGGGCGAATTCGGTTTTACCGCTGAACCAGCGGAGGCTTTGCCGCAGCAGTTCCCATGCGTACTCGTCATTGGGCAGCCAGGGGCGGGAAAGGGCAAGCGCGTATATGACCTTGCCCTGCCAGCGTGAGGCAAAATCAAAAAGCGTATCAAACACTAAAGGTATATCGGCGGGGGTGTTGTTTTCGATGCAGAAAAAATCAAGGTCTATCGAAATGAACAGGGATTGTCCGGCGGCGGATAACAGAGCATGAGAGACTTGATCAAGGTTTAAGGCACGGGCGTTGAGCGGCGGGCTGCCCGCGCCCCATTCCGAAACGGAAAGGTAAAAGCCCCGCACTTTGCCGCTGTGGGAATTGGGGAAGCCCGTGATAGTGTGTATCCAGACAAGATTTTTCAGCGGGAAGGGATAGAGCGGGCATATCCAGTTGTGATTACCGGATACGAGGGGCGAATCATTTTTTACGGTATCCGTATGCGCGTCAAGGACAACCATGCAGACGCCGCTGTCCGGTTCAACTCCAACGTGCCGGATCATAAAGGGTGAACTTCACCCTGCTAAGCAGACACTATTAAGCAACCTGTCATTGGCAAAAACGCATACAAAGTAGATAACACGAAGGGCCGAGCGACAAAATTTTCCCAAGATTTCTCCATAAAATCGTCTTTTCTCCTGTAAATACCCTACAGGTCATATTACACTATTATAAATAACCCCTGTGGCAATTGTCAATACCTAATAAGAAAAGAAAATGGTCTTATATGGCCTTTGGGTGAAATATGACGGATATAAGGAAACTTTTGGCTGCCAATATCAAGGCTTACCGGGCGGAATTGGGACTTACCCAGTCAAAACTGGCGGAAAAGGCGGGAACCGCCACTCATTATATCGCCATGATAGAGGGTTGCAGGAAATTTCCCTCCGCTGCCATGCTGGAACGTATAGCAACGGCCCTTGACCGGGACTCTCCTGAACTTTTTGCCATGAGCCCTGTCCAGGACGACTGGAAGGGGGAAATCCTGGCTGAAATGGGCGAATTTATCACTAAAAAGCTTGAATGTCATAGGCAAAAACTCAAAACGAAGCCGGTAAAATGAAGAACTTCGGGTCAATCCTCAAGGTATAACCCCCGTCTTCCATTGGAACAAGCTCTACCCTCTCTATATTTGTGCCGCGCGGATTGCGGTTGGGGGGGCTATCCGCCCCGCGCAAAGCTCCGCGCATTGACAGAGGGTCCCCCACGCTTTACTATTGAAAGTATGGTGGAAGAGTCTTTTTTGAACGATGCCGATTTTGAGCAGTACCGTACTCTAATCTACAAGGAAAGCGGCATTACTTTTACGCCAACCAACCGTTCCATATTGGAAGGCAGGCTCCGGGAGCGGCTGAGAACCAGGGAAAATGCCACCGTTAAGACCTATTTTGATACGATTTCACGGGACAAGGAAGAATTAAAGAGTTTTCTGGATTCCATAACCACCAATTTGACCCGTTTTTTCAGAAATCAGGCCCATTTTGACGCTTTGGAGCATTTTGTGGTTCCAGAACTGCTGAAAATTAAACACGGGAGCCCGGGCGCCACCCTTAAAATATGGAGTGCGGGCTGTTCTACCGGGGAAGAACCCTATACCATCGCCATGCTGATGAAGGAAATCCTTCCCCCGCCGTGGAAATATGAAATTGTGGCCAGCGATATCAGTCTTAAATGTCTTATGAGCGCGAAAGAAGGTTTTTATCCGGACAGCCGTATCACCGGAATTCCCGATTCCTACCTCAAGAAGTATTTTGACAAGGCGGAGGGAGGCTACAAAGTACACGAAGACATTATGTCGACCATACGCTTTGACTATCACAATCTAAAAAACGACTCCGGCTTGCGGAATTTGGACATTGTCTTCTGCCGTAATGTGATCATCTACTTTGACGAAGCGGCCCAAACCGCGGTTATCAACCGGTTCTGGGATTCCATGTCCGCGAAGTCCTTTCTTTTCATAGGCCACTCGGAATCCCTCTTTGGCATGAATACCCAGTTTGAATTTGTCAAGACTGAATGGGCAACATTATATCGCAAATTTACGGGAGCGTGATGTGAGTGACGAAGTATCTGTACTGATAGTTGACGATTCCGCGCTGATGCGTAACCTCATTGGCAGGATGGTCGAGGCCACTCCGGGGCTGGTTGTCACAGAGAAGGCCATGAACGGGCTCTTCGCTCTGCAGAAGATTCCAAGGGTCAATCCGGATGTTATTGTCCTGGATTTGGAAATGCCCGAAATGAACGGGATAGAATTCCTTAAGGAACGGAAGAAACAGGGAATTACGATTCCCGTAGTGATCCTTTCGTCAATAGCCGCCCGGGGCGCGGAGATAACCATGGAGGCGCTGGCGCTTGGGGCCAGTGATTTTATCCAGAAACCGTCGGGTTCCATATCCGAGGATATTCATACCGTAAAGGATACCCTTGTAAGTATGCTTCTGGGGTACGGCGGGCAGTACCGCCGCAGCCAGGGGAAGAAACTCCTTACTCCGTCCGAATACCCCAAAAAAGACGAAAGCAAGGACAGGCCCAAAATTTCAAGCGCCTCCCCGGAGCCCGCCGCTTTTCCCGCGCAGATCCGCAAGCCCGGGAAAACCGAGATTATCGCCATAGGCATTTCCACAGGCGGGCCCGACGCCCTTCGCACGGTTTTTGCCAAACTGGACGCCAACCTTACCGTTCCCATTCTGGTTGTACAGCACATGCCTCCGGGCTTTACCAATGAATTTGCGAAGAGCCTTGACCGCGTCTGTCCCCTTGATGTAAAAGAGGCTGAGGACGGGGATGCCGTGCAGCCCGGCCGCATTCTTATAGCCCAGGGGAACAAACATCTGGAAGTGGAGAAAAAGGGTTTTTCTCCGGTAGTCCGTCTTTCAGACGACCCGCTGGTTTCAGGCCACCGCCCTTCCGCCGACGTCCTCTTTGCGTCGGTGGCCATGACCTATACCAACCACGCGCTGGGGGTAATCATGACCGGCATGGGCCGTGACGGCGCGCAGCAGTTGGGAACCATTTACAAGGAAGGCGGCATGACACTGGGCCAGGATGAGGCCAGCGCCGTGGTTTACGGCATGCCCCGCGTCGCCTGGGAACTGGGCCATGTAATGGAACAGGTTTCCCTTGAAAACATGGCCCGGAAGATCTGCGATATTGCCAAAACTCCGCGTTAACGGCTCCTTTTTTCGATGTTCTCTTTTGAAAACCTTGACGTGCTAAGGCTGCACCTTCGCGCGCCGCTGTTCTATGTTGAGGACGAAAAGACCTCTCCCTTTGTCCGGCCGCCCGCGGACCGGCAAAAGCGGCCCCTTCCCTGTGAAACGGAGGAAAACGGCGTTTTTGAGGAATATATTTTCCGCTTTGAGATCGAAGAAAACAGGGGAAACGTCATAGATCCCGATCCGGCGGGCTATTTGGGGAGCCCTCTTTTTTCGGGCCGCCGGGCGGAAAACCGGGATACGGCGTCAGGCTGCGCGAAGACTCGTTTTGAACTTTCCGCCGGGACGTATTTTTTCGCGCAGATGCGGGAGGCTCTTGACCGGGAGGAATGTACCCTGATGGCAATCGAGGTGCAGAGGGAAATACTGTGGCAGCGTCTGCCGCCCCACAGGGTCCTCTATATCAGGCGCCTTTTCGAGCACGGGAAGCCGGTAACCCAGATCTGGAGGATGTTCACGGTTTAGGCAAAGCCCGAGCCCTTAAGGAAGCTTCGCGGTTTCTACCATGTAGCGGATATCAACGTCGCTACCGGGGGCGGCCTGTTTTTTCATTTCAATCACGAAAATTATCGATGATCCGTCGCGGGGCGCCGTCATGACCTTGCGGATGCGGTAAGAGACAACGAGGGGCCGCTTGAGCCGGGGAGCCCCCATGGTGTAGGTCCGCCTGCTGCCGTTTCCGGATACCTTTTCCAGATCGATGTAGAAGGAAGACTGTAGCGTGGAACCGGAGCCTTCCGTAAAGGGAACCAGGCTTGCCCTGTAAAAATCGCCGCTTTCAAAATCCCTGAATTCTATGGTTTCGCCGCGGCTGCCGTTGTCGTTTTCCAGCGAAACATAGAGGGGCTGCCCCTGACGGCAGAAGTCAATGCGGTATTGATCGGCGATGGAGGCGTTCCGGGAAATGATCCGGTACAGGGCGCCTGAACCGTCCTGGCCTGCGACAACCGGTGTGTCGTGGAAGTAGGAGATTTTTCCCCCCGCCACGAAGTTGTTCCGCGGTACGTCGACTACAAAGAGGTCGGCCCAGGGTTTCAGGGTTCCCGACTGTACTCCGTACTGGGCAAACATGTAGGTTCTGCCGTCGGACGAAAAACCAAGATCCACAAAGGAGGCGGTATCTCCCGCCCAGAGAGAGGCGGCAAGCGCCAAAATGGCCGTTACACAGATATTTTTCTTTGCCATTGAGATCTCCTCTTTACCAGTATCGGAAAAAAACATTATGTCTTGAGGAAATCTCCGCGTCCGGTTATGCTTTCATTATGACCCTTTCCGGCAGAAATTTATGCCTAAAAACGGGAATTTTCGTGACATTCGCCTTTCTGGTTTTAACGGCCGTTTCGGCCTTTTTCATTGTCCCCGCCGCTCCGGCTGTTTCCGCCGAAGCCGTCCGCCGCCCCGACGGCATTCTGGCGGCTTTTACCGGCCGGTTTACCGGGCCCGGCCCCTACGCGCCCCTTGCGGCCATTGGGGGATCGGTGTTTTATTCGTTTATCGCCGCTGTTTTAATTTACCGTTACTTTGAAAAAACCCAGTCGCCTGAAATTCTCTTTATCGCCTGTTTTGTGTTTTCCTTTGCGCTGGAAGGAATGCGGGCGGTGGTTCCTGTCAGCCGGGTCTTCGTGCTTCCCGGCCGCTACCTGCTTGTATCCTCGCGGCTGCTGCTCTTCGGAAGGTATTTCGGCATCTTTTCCCTCTTTGCCGCCAGCGTATGCGCTGCCGGTCTTGAGGTGCAGAAACAGCGGAACATCCTCTTTATCACGGCGATGGCCACGCTGGTCATTGCCCTGGGGGTTCCCGTCAACACCTATTCGTGGGACTCGACGTTCAGCATGATATCCGGTTATACCCGCATGTTCCGCATGGTGGAAGCGGGGGTGTTCATTATTACCATAGCGAGTTTTTTAATATCGGCCTATTCCCGAGGCTCGGGGGAATTCATCTTCATAGGACTTGGGATCTTTCTGGTGTTCCTGGGAAGGCTCCTCTTGCTGGGCGCCGATTCATGGCCGGCCCTTGCGGGGCTTCCCGCCCTTGCCGCCGGCACATGGATCATCTGTGTCAGGCTGCACCGCGTATATCTGTGGATGTAGGCGCCCTTAGGGCGGCGGCCTGAGCCCCGGAAGGTCCCATTCCCCGGGAATCTTCACCGGCATGCCCTTTGAATCCACAAAGGCCCACGTGACCCTGGCGGACGCGAGGAGATCCCCGTCCCGCCATATTTCCTGGGCTATTACCCCGCTCACGGCCCCTTTTTTGAGGGGCCAGGATTTGATGAGGAGTTTTTCATCGGCAAGCGCGGGTTTTTTGTAGTCTATTTCCACCCGCGCCACATAAACCCCGTAGCCCGCCCTGATTGCGGCCGGATAATCGAAGTTAATCGACTTAAGATATTCGTAACGGGCGTATTCCAGATAATTAAGGTAGTTGGCGTTATTCACATGACCGTAACTATCGCATTCATAGGTGCGGACCGTTAGTGAACATTCCGTAATCATGATCCGTCATTGTACACTATCTCTTGCCGGTGTTCAATAATGGTGATAGCATTGCAGGGTGTTTACTTATTGTCCGTCCTGCGCGTCGCCTGAAATAATGTTTGAACGGAACAAATTCCGCTGTTCCTCCTGCGGCTTTGTGTATTACCACAATACTGCGGCCGCTACCGCCTGTGTGGTGCGGATTCCGGGGGACTCAGGCGCAAAGGGCCCAGCCGAAGAACGCATTCTCTTTCTTGTCCGGGGAAAAGAACCCGGCCGGGGCAGGCTGGATCTTCCCGGCGGTTTTGTGGACCCCGGCGAAGGCGCCATGGAAGGACTCCGCCGGGAACTGAGGGAAGAGCTTGGCTGGGATGTTTCGTGTTCCGCGGACGGTTCTTTTCCCTTTGTCCTCTTTGCTTCTTTTCCCAACGTGTACCCCTACAGGGGCGTCCTCTACAATACCTGCGATCTGTTTTTTACCGTCGATGCTCCGGGGCTTGACGAAAAAGATTTCAAGATTGAAAGATCGGAGGTTCTGGGGATCCGTCTTCTGCGGTACAGTGAAATTGATCCCGCCGAGATTGCCTTTGAATCGGTAAAGAAGGCCCTTGCCGCCTATGACACGTGGAGACGGCGTTCGGCTTGACTATTTCACGTTTTATCTGCAAAGTTGAGACATGTACAGCTGTCCGCCATGCGCCAATATGTCAATCCCCGGGGAGTACCGGAAAATTGCGGAAGCTCTTTTCCCGCCCGGAGGTTTTTCGGGCGCACAGGGGCCGGACGCCGTGTCCGCGGCGGCCTTTGCGGATGTTTTGGGCATAGGGGCCGATTACAGAAGACTTCTTGCGGAAAATAAATCCGGTAAAGAAATGCACCGTTTTCTTTGCCATTTTCAGAACAACCTTGATCTCTTGATACAAAAAACCTGGGTCGAAAAGGCCGACGAGGGCCGCAAGGAAAAACTCCAGGACAGGATTCCCGGCTTTATTGCCGAAACGGAACAGGGAAATTTTGAAAAAGCCATCAGGGATTTTGGGGCGGTTCTGGATGAACTGGCCTATCTTTTTTTCGGCGCACAGAGCGGGCAGGAAGATTTTACCGAATACACCATGCGTATTGATATACAGATGGGCCTCTTCTGGTGGTACGGGGGCCATCTTGGCTGCCTTGGAACCGGCGTCAAAGCCGGCAGCGACAGTCTCTGGGCAGTGCTGCTTGTCGGCATCTGTTATCTTACCAACTTTTAACGGAGAACGATATGGCTGCTGCGGATAATGCCGCCGGGGCGGGAGGAACGGCCGGGGGCGAAGGTTCCGACTTCATAACCGAATTCATCAAAGAAGATCTTGCGGCCGGCCGTTTTGATCATGTGCATACCCGTTTCCCGCCTGAACCCAACGGCTGGCTCCATATTGGCCACTGCAAGGCGTTTTACATTGATTTTTCCATGGCGGAAAAATTCGGGGGCAAATGCAACCTCCGTTTCGACGATACCAATCCCGAAAAAGAAGACAGTTCCTATGTGGAAGCCATTAAGCGGGACGTTACATGGATGGGCTATGACTGGGAAGACCGGGAATATTACGCCAGTGATTATTATGAATACCTTTATGAACTGGCGGTAAAGATCATTAAAAAGGGCCGCGCCTATGTAGATGATCTTTCGGAGGAAGAGATCGGCGAATACCGGGGAACGGCGGTGGAAGATAAAAACAACATCACCCTTACCCCTCCGGGGCGGAACAGCCCGTACCGGGATCGCCCGGCCGCGGAAAACCTCGATCTTTTTGCCCGCATGCGCGCGGGGGAATTTGCCGACGGGGAAAAGACCCTGCGGGCCAAAATCGACATGACCCATCCAAACCTCCTTATGCGGGATCCGGTAATGTACCGCATACGCCGTGAATCCCATTACCGCACGGGGAACGCCTGGTGCATTTACCCCATGTACGATTTTCAGCATCCCCTTTCCGACGCAAAGGAGGGGATTACCCATTCCCTCTGTTCTCTTGAATACGAAATACACCGCCCCCTGTACGAATGGTTTATCAAAGAGGCGGAAGTCTTCCCCTCGCGGCAGATAGAATTTGCCCGGCTTAACCTGACCCATACGGTGATGAGCAAGCGCTGGCTCCTCCGTCTGGTGCAGGAAAAACACGTCGAAGGCTGGGACGATCCCCGCATGCCGACTATCGCGGGGCTCCGCCGCCGGGGCTACACCCCCGAGGCAATACGGAATTTTGTTTCCCAGATTGGCATTTCCAAAACCGGCAGCATGGTGGACATTGCCTTTCTTGAATACTGCCTGCGGGAAAACCTTAACAAGCGGTGCCTCAGGGCCATGGCGGTGCTCCGGCCGCTGAAACTGATCATTGAAAACTGGCCTTCAGGCAGGGTCGAGGAACTTGAAGCCGTCAACAATCCCGAAGACGAAAAGGCGGGAACGCGGAAGATTCCTTTTTCGGGGGAACTGTGGATAGAGCGCGATGACTTTGAAGAAATTCCGCCGCCGAAATATTTCCGCCTGTATCCGGGAAACGGCGGAGAGGGCGGCAGCAGCGTCCGTCTGCGCTACGGCTATATTGTTACCTGCACGGGTTTTGACAGGGACGGGGAAGGAAACATTGCCGCCGTGCGCTGCACCTACGATCCTTCGACCAAGGGGGGCAACGCCCCCGACAACCGCAAGGTAAAGGGGACCATTCACTGGGTTTCGGTGTCCTCTGCCGTTCCCATTGAAGTGCGCATCTACGATTATCTTTTCAGCGCAGAGCGGCCCATGGAAGTTTCCCCCCGGCCCGGCGGTTCCGCCGGTGACTTTACCGGCAACCTTAACCCGCATTCGCTTGAGGTCATTCCCCTTGCGTGGGGCGAACCGTCCCTTGCGGATACACAGGCGGGAGACCGCCGTCAGTTCGAGCGGCTCGGTTATTTTGCGCGGGACGCGCTCCCCGGAGGCGGCGCGGAGGGGGGGCGGCCCGTGTTCAACAAGACCATAGGCCTCAGGGACACATGGGCAAAAATAAAAGGAATCTCTTGAAACCCCGGTTTACATTTCAAACTCAAGGCGCAGCCCCACGGTTGCCGTGAATCCCGGCATGGGATAATCGTCAAAAGAAACACAGGATTGATCCAGAATATTCCTGAAGACGGCAAACGCGGAAAGATTTTTTCCTGCCTTTTGGTTTACCGTAACGGTAAGAAGAAAGCCGGGATCAAGGGGCCTCGTGTTTGCCTTTGACGTATAACCCGCGTAACGGAAACCCGTGTAATTGCCCGAGACAAGGAGGGAACCTGTTTCCCAGGGCAGTTCAACCGAAAGGCCTGCCGTATGTACGGGCGCATAGGGAATACGGACGCCGGCCGCAAAGCCCATGTGTTCTCCCGAACTGCCTGTAAGTACATACGTCAGAAGAAATTTATAGGAAACAGAAGGGACAATTTTTTTTACCGGCCCCAAAGAAACCGGTATTTCAAAACCCGCGCGGGAATCCCATCCAAAAAATACCGCCCGCGCCGTATTTTCGGGCCTCCATCTCCCGCTGGAATTGCTCCAGTGAATGGAATTGTCCGTTTCCTGTACATAAACCGTGCTTTCCATATTGAACAGAGCGCCGAAGCGCAGAGCGGCGCCAAGATCCGTTCCCCATGCGTCTTCCGGCTTAAGATCCGGGTTGCCGTAATACCCCGCCTGGTCCCAGTAGAGATCCTCGAAGTCGGGGAATTTAAAACTGCGGAAGTAGTTGTTTTTAACGGTAAGCCATTCGGCGGCAAAAAAAGCCAGCCCGAATTTGGGAAGCGGCACGGCGGCAAAGGGCATGTCTTTTCCCCCGTTGAAATTTACTTTTACCGATGAAACGACGAGTAATTTTTTAAGGGGAGTATATTCGGCGGTAATGTAGATCCCGCCGCCCTGGCCGGCCCTTGCGCCGATGCCGGTGGAATCAAGACGGCTGTAGCGGTAGTCTCCCCCTGTCCTTACGACTAGCGGCCCGGCCGGGTACCACGCCCAGCGGCTTATGAACTGAAGGGTATGTATTCTGTGAAGCGAGTCTTCTCCCCCGGCCCTGTGGTCCAGCCTTTGCAGGCTGTGGCTGGCGGAAAATTCCGCGGCCAGGCTGTCGCTTAAGATCCGGGGCGCCTTTAGCATAAGATTTTCCCGTGAAGAAAAATCCCGCTGATTTTCAAAGATGTTCGATACGGCGGCCGCCGGAAAATTTTTGTCGCCGTAGTAGACGCTTCCCTGCGCGATGAGTTTTGTATAATCCGGCAAATTCCATACGAGGGAAGCGGAAAAGCCCGAGTCCCATACTTCGTTGTGTTCCTTCCTGCGGGTTATGCCGTGATAGTTTTTGACAAGATAATGATTCGCCGCCCGGACGCCGAACCAGTCGGCGGACAGGGAAAAATCTCCAATTTCCCGCGAGGCAAAAAAACCAAGGCGCTGGGCGTCCAGAAGATCCTGCCATTGGGGCTTCGTCTTTTTTCCCCTGCCGTCGTAGTATATTCCCGGCATGGCGGACGTATTGGAAACGCTTCCCCCAATCCGGCCTTTCTGCCGCCCTTCCGGCACGGTAACGATGTTGAGGACTCCCCCCATTGCCCCTGAAATATTGTAGGTGGTGTCGGATCCTCCGTAGATCACTTCGATTTTTTCTATTGAGTTAACATCAATCGTACTAAAATCAAAATCCCCGGACAGGGGGGAAGAAGCGGGAACGCCGTTTACAAGAACGGCGACGCGCTCGGAGTCAAAGCCCCGGATGCTGATGTCCGCCTGGCTGCCGTAGGGACCGTAACGGACGGAAACCAGATTCAGGGCCTGTTCAAGCAGGGCCGGAAGATCCGGGGCGTGAAGGCGTTCTATGTCTTCCCTGCCTATGGTTCTTATCTGCTGGGTAGTTTCCCTGGTTCCTGTGATGGTGATCCCTTCGTCTTCCATAAAGGGAAGTTCATCGCCCGAAAAATCATCCTCCGTTTCCTGGCCTTCGCCGGGGTACAGGGGAAAGAACATAAAGGCAAAGAGCAGGGGGAGAAGAAGGTCCTTCCCCCTTGACGCATACGGGAACATTGCCGGGGGGTTACGATTTAGTGCAGGAACTGTATATGGAAAAATACCCGTTCCAGATCACGTATTCATATTCGGCTTCCCACAGCGCCGCCTTGCCGTCTCCATCGCTGGAAGCCGAAATGTCTATGCTTGAGCCTGTCAGATTCTTCCAGTGAATGACATAATATTTACCCACGGCATCTGGGGCGTAGGTGTTCTCCGTGTACCGTATTGTGATATACCCGCCCCCGAAGGCGTCGAGGCGGACGTCGATAACGGAGCCCGAATAAATAACCGATCCTCCCCAGCTGTTGGTAAATGTTGCCGCGTTAATTGTAAATTCCTCGTTAAACGTCGATACCCATGTGCCGGTAAGGGCTATGGGCATGGGAACGGGAGTGGTCTCGAACGGGTTTGTCCCGCTGTCCGTATCGCAGCCGGGGAAAAAGAACGCCCCGGCAAGAAAAACCGCCAAAAACAGCAATGAAATTTTCCTCATGACATCTCCTTTCCGCGGAAACCGCGGAAGTTCGGGGAATTCCCCAAAGCGGAATTCCGCTCCGGAAAGATTCCGGAAATCCGGAAACCCCTGAGGAAAAATACCGGCGAAAAAAATACGGACTTTTCTCAAGGCCCAATCCCCGAAGCCTTAGAACAGGATACGGGCCCGCACAGGCCCGCCGCATGCCAAAGTCTCCTGGCTTGCGGGCGCCGCCTTTCGGGGCGGCTCATCCGTCAGCCTTCCCAGCCGGAAACCGGCCAGTGGCTGTTTGACGGATTAAAACCCGGTCACAGTTACGGGATAGCGGAGGAATACAACCGTGTTTGTGAAAACACGTTTTCACCTCGCTTCCTTTGAAGCATGCGTCAACAGTATAAAAGGGAAAGAAAAAAATGGCAAGCGGTACCTCCCGCAAAACAGCAATTCAGAATTCAACCACAACGAACCTCCGGTTCGCCCTCACGGACAAACACGGACTTTTAGGGCAACACTGATTTATATGTTGTCCGTATTGGTCCGTATCCTCCGTGGTGGTTTTGAATTCGGCATTACGGCGGCGCCTCCTTTTCCTTAACCGGCGGACGGTGTATACTGAATCCATGACGGACTATGCGGCCGGGTATATAGGAACCTATACCGAAGGGGCGGGCGGAAAGGCGCGGGGCGTTTATTCCTTTGTCATGAATACCGCGACGGGCGTTATTGAGGATTTCCGCCTTGCCGCCGAATCGGTAAACCCGTCATGGCTTGTTCTTTCGCCCGGCGGAAAATTTCTGTACGCGGCAAACGAAACCGCCTCGTTTGAAGGCAGATCCGGCAGCGGCGGAATCTCCGCGTTTGCCGCCGGGGAGGACGGCGGCCTTGTGTTCCTTAACAGCAGGCGGAGCGGCGGAAGACACCCGTGCCACCTTGCCGTCAACAGGGAAGGCGATTATCTTGTCGCCGCCAATTATTCAAGCGGCGTCATTTCCGTATTTCCGCTGGATGAACGCGGTTTTGTGGGCGGCTGTGTCCAGACAATACGTCTTGCGGGGAACGGGCCTGTCCCGGAGAGGCAGGAAAAGGCCCACGCGCATTCTTTTATGTTCGACAAAGATTACCGTTACGGCTTTGCCTGTGATCTTGGCTCCGATAAAATCATGGCGTACCGTTTTGAACGGGGCGCGAGTTCTCCCCTTGTTCCCGCCTCTTCTCCCTTCTTTGGGACAACGCCGGGAGCGGGCCCCCGGCACGGGGTCTTTTTTCCTTCGGGAACGTTTGCCTATTACCTTAACGAACTTTCGTCAACGGTCGATGTGCTCAGGTACGATCTGGACGGCCGCTTCAAAAAAATACAGGGCGTTTCCGCCCTTCCCCCGAAGAAAAAGGGAAAAAACATTCCCAGCATAGCCGCGGCGGTGCGCATAGGCTGTGACGGCAGATTTCTTTATGCCTCAAACCGCGGGCATGACAGCATCAGTCTTTTTAAAATAAAAAAAAGCGGCGTTCTGGAATTTGTCGAAGCATCCCCGTCGGGGGGAAGGCACCCGCGCGATTTTATCATGGACCCGGAAGGCGGCTTCCTTATCGCGCTTAACAAGGATTCGGATAACATCGTTATCTTCCGAATAAACCATTCGACAGGCCGGCTTAAAAAGCTGAGGGAATATCCCGCGCTGTCGCCTGTCTCAATTATTTTCAGGTGAGGCGCCATGAAACCGCGCAGGGGAGAAAACATGGTGCTGGGGATTGACTTCGGCACCGACTCATGCAGGGCGCTCGTTATAGACGCCGCCGGCGGGGAAGAGGCCGCGTCATCTTGCGCCGGTTATTCCCGCTGGGCGCGCGGGCTTTACTGTGACAGGGCCGAAAGCCGTTTCCGCCAGCATCCGCAGGATTACCTTGAAGCCCTTGAATCCTGCGTCAGGGAGGCGGTAAGAAAGGCGGGGAGCGCCGCGCGGAAGATACGGGGTATAGGCATAGATACCACAGGCTCAACGCCCTGCGCGGTTGACAGGGAAGGGAATCCCCTTTCGCTGAGGCGTGAATTTGCCGAAAACCCCGCCGCCATGTTCGTTCTATGGAAGGATCACACGTCGGCCGCGGAATCGGACAGGATCAACCGCACCGCCGCGGCGTGGAAAGGCGCCGATTATCTTTTGTATAACGGCGGCGTGCATTCCCCCGAATGGTTCTGGTCCAAGATCATGCGGGTTCTTTCCGAAGATGAAAATGTCGCCCGCGAGGCCTTTTCGTTCCTGGAACACTGCGAATGGATGTCCGCCCTTTTAACGGGAAACAGGAATGTCAGGCGCATCAAGCGGTGCCGCTGTTCCATGAGCCTCAGGGCGCTGTGGCATCCCGAATTCGGCGGATACCCCCCGGCGGAATTTTTCCGGGCGGCCGATCCCAGGCTTCCCCGCATCCTTGAAACGATGGGAAACGAAACGTGGCCCGCCGATACAACCGCGGGTTTTTTGTGCGGTGAATGGGCGGACCGGCTTGCCCTTCCTTCCGGCATACCAGTTACGGTGGGAGCCATGGACGCCCATACCGGCGGAACCGGCGGCGGAGTGCGGCCGGGCTGGATGGTAATGGTGGCGGGCACGTCAACCTGCGATCTTCTTGTAACGCCCGCGGCGGACGGGCTTTCCAGGCCTGTCCGGGGCATCTGCGGACAGGCGGAAGGGGCCGTTGTGCCGGGTATGACAGGATACGAGGCCGGCCAGAGCGCCTTTGGCGATGTTTACGCGTGGCTGAGGGATCTGCTTTGCTGGCCCCTTGAAAACATACTTCCCGGCATGGAAGATACCGATCCTTCCGTCAGGGAAAAGCTCGCTTCGGCCCTTCCCCGCCTTGTCATTCCCGCGCTTGAAAAGGCGGCCGAAGCGGTTGATCCCGCCGCAAGCGGCCTTGTTGCCCTGGACTGGCTTAACGGCCGGCGTACTCCCGACGCGGATCTTCTGGCAAGGGGCGCTATAACAGGGCTTACGCTGGGGTCAGGCGCTCCCCGTGTGTACCGCGCCTTTGCCGACGCTACCGCCTTTGGGCTCAGGGCCATTGTCGAACGCTTCAGGGAAGAAGGGCTCCCCCTCGACGGTATTTTCGCCGTCGGCGGCGTGGCCCGTAAATCCCCGCTTGTCATGCAGATTGCCGCCGATGTGCTTGACATGCCCATTCATGTACGGGCAGGCGGTGAATCTGTCGCCCGGGGATCGGCAATACACGCGGCCGTAAGCGCCGGCCTTTACACGGATGTTCCGGCGGCGCAGCGGAACATGTGTTCGCCCGTCGAAAAAATCTACACGCCCCGGCCCGAAAGGGTACTTGCCTATAACCGGCTTTACGGACAATATAGAAAATCAGGAGATTATTATGGCAATTCTTGACAGATTTAAACTTGACGGAAGGACCGCCCTGGTCACAGGCGGCGGCCAGGGAATAGGGCAGGCCTTTTGTTTTGCGCTGGGCGAAGCGGGGGCAAAAGTAGCCGTGGTTGACATTAACCTTCCCGCCGCGGAAGAGACCGCCGGTCTCTGTGAAAAAAGGGGAATAAGCGCCATTGCCGTCAAAACCGATGTCACAAACGAAGATGACGTGCGGAAAATGGTAAAGGCGGTTATTGACAAATGGGGCTTTCTTACCATAGGGGTGAACAATGCCGGCATGGGAGTATGGCGCGCCGCCCTTGAGCAGGATTTCGGCGAATGGCGAAAAATCCTTTCCCTTAATCTTGATTCCGTTTTCCTCTGCGCCCGTCACGAAGCGCGTGAAATGGAAAAAAAGGGTTACGGCAAGATCATCAATACCGCATCCATGTCTGCCCATATCAGCAACACCCCGCAGAACCAGTGCGCCTACAACGCTTCCAAAGCCGGTGTTCTTCATCTTACCCGGAGCCTTGCCGCCGAATGGGCCCCGAAAAATATCAGGGTGAACAGCATCAGCCCCGGTTATACCAAAACCATGCTTGTCGAAAAACTCCTTGAAACGCCTGAGGGAAAAACAATGCTTCCCAAATGGCTGGAAAAAATCCCCATGAACCGCATGGCCTCTGTTGAGGATCTCCAGGGCGCCGCGGTTTACCTTGCCTCGGAAGCATCCGATTACGCAACCGGCACGGACATCATCGTAGACGGCGGCTACTGCTGCTGGTAACGGAAAAACACGGACCGGCTCCATGATCTCGTGGCCTGTTCCAAAACCAGCCTGGTTTTGGAACAGGTCCGGCCGCGGGATTTTCCCCAAAATTCCGGTTTTCGAAAAATGCTCCTGTTTCACCTTTTTTTCTTTTAGGTGTATTTCGTCCGCACAACACCCTCTACAGTTAGGCTAAGCGGGTTTTATGTAAACCCGCCGGCCGGCCGGCATTTCCTGGAATCCCGGGAAATGCTTCCGGTTATTCAAAAATACCGTAGTTTCACGGCCATGCGGACAGGAGGTCCGCCGGCGGGAAATTACAAGGCCTGTAAGGCAGATGTCACGCTGCCTTACAGGCCCATTTAAGAAGGAGAACAAAATGTCACTATCCATCCGTACAAGAGTTATCTTGATCATCTCGGCAATAATCGCGGGAATGACCGCGGCAAGCGTGATCATCGGCATTACCCTGACCCGCCGGAATCTTGTAAAAACCATTGAAAACGACATGAGCGTATCGGCCACCATTGCCGAACAGCTTATTTCGGAGAAAGTCGCCCATCTGCGCGCGGAACTTCGCGTTGCCGCGGAAAAGTGCCGCGGCCTTGACGACGGGCGAATTGCGGAAGTGCTGCTACAGGAGATGAACAGGCAGGGGTATCTCGACATGGGCCTTATAAAAAGCGGCGGCAGCATGGTGAGTTACGGCGCGAGGCCGCCTGAGTACAGGCTTGCGGAAAACATGAACGCCCGCCGGGCTCTTGACGGCGAAACGGTCGTGAGCACCACCCAGTACAACAACTACGGGGATTTCATCATGCGTTTCTGGCTGCCCCTTGAAGACGGGAGAACCATAGTGGCAAGCCTCCCCGGAACGGTGATAAGCGACATACTGGCACAGTTCCGCATATGGGAATCGGGAAATATTTTTGCCCTTGATAACGAAGGCGTGATGATCGCCAACATCAGGCCCCACCTTGTTTATGGGCGGCGCAACTACATTACCCAGGCGGAAACAGGCGGCGAATACCGCAACATGGCCGAAGTTTTTTCCCGCATGGTCCGGGGAGAGACGGGAACGGCCGAATACGACTACGACGGAGTCACCCGTATCTGCGCGTATAGGCCCATTAGCCGAAGCGACGGCTGGTCCCTGGGCGTGGTGAGCCCCGTCACCGAAAGCCCCATCGTCCAGGTAACGAATACCTTTCTGATTTCCGGGGCGGTATTCCTCGGGCTGGGCATCATCGCGGCCTTTATTGCCGCAAGCTCTATCGCCCATCCGTTTGAAAAAATGAAGGAGCTTGCCCTCGTGGCAGAATCGGCGTCCGAGGCCAAGAGCAATTTCCTTGCCAACATGAGCCACGAGATGCGCACCCCCCTTAACGCTATTATAGGTTTTGCGGAACTGGAGCTGGGAAAAGAGCAGGAAGGGGAAGAGGGATCGGTGTACCCCGCGGAGACTAGGGGAAACCTCGAAAAAATTTACAGTTCAGGCGTAACGCTGCTTGGACTTATCAACGACATCCTCGACATATCAAAAATAGAATCGGGAAAATTTGAACTGGTCCCGGTTAATTACGACATGCCGAGCCTTATTAACGATACGGTGGTCCTTAACATTGTGCGCATAGGCAGCAAGCCCATACTATTCAAACTTGACATAGATGAAAACCTGCCGGTGCGGCTCTTTGGCGATGAACTGCGGATAAAGCAGATCCTCAACAACCTCCTTTCCAACGCCTTCAAGTATACCAAAGAAGGAACGGTGACTCTCCGCATCCGCTGTGAGCGGAACGGAGAGGGCGTATGGATGAACTGCTGCGTTTCCGATACCGGCATGGGCATACGGGAAGAGGACATGGAAAAACTCTTCGGCGACTACAACCAGATAGATGTAAAAAGCAACCGCCATATCGAGGGAACAGGCCTGGGGCTTGCCATTACAAAGCGCATGGTCGAGATGATGAGCGGAACCATTTCCGTGGAAAGCGAGTACGGTAAAGGGACTGCTTTTAAGGTACGGCTCCTCCAGGGTTTTATCGGCGACACCGTCATTGGAAAAGAGCTGTCCGAAAACCTCATGGAATTCAGGTACATCATGGCCCGCCAGGACAGGAACAAGCAGATAGTGCGGACCCGCATTCCCTATGCCAGAGTCCTCGTTGTTGACGATGTGGCTACCAACCTCGATCTTGCCAAAGGCATCATGAAACCCTACGGCATGACCGTGGACTGCGCCGGAAGCGGGCAGGCGGCGGTAAACATCGTGAAGAAAGGCGAAGTCCGGTATAACGCAATCTTCATGGATCACATGATGCCCGGCATGGACGGCATCGAGACGGTGCGGGTTATCAGAAACGAAATAGACAGCGAGTACGCCAGAACCGTGCCCATTATCGCCCTTACGGCAAACGCCATTATAGGCAACGACAAGTTTTTCCTCAACAACGGCTTCCAGGACTTCCTTACCAAACCCATCGACATCATAAAGCTGAACGACGCGATTAACCGCTGGGTGCGGGACAAAAAGCTGGAAAAGGAACTGGGCCTTGATACGGAAAGCAGGCTTGCCGAAGAAAACCGCGATACTGAGGCGGAAGATCACGACAGGGCTGTCGAGCGCCGCATTACGGAGCTTATACGGATCACCCCCGTAGAGGGCCTTGACGCGGAAAAGGGGCTTGAGCGTTTCGGCGGGGACGGAAAAGCCTACATGGAGTCCCTGCATTCCTATGTGATTCACACTCCCGATCTTCTTGAAGCGGCCCGGAACACGGAACATCTTGCCGATTACGCCATCACCGTACACGGGATCAAGGGCTCAAGCCGGGGCATATCCGCGGATGCCATAGGACAAAAGGCGGAGGAACTGGAACACGCGGCCAAGGCGGGGAACCTCGATTTTGTCAAGGAAGAAAACGGCCACTTTATCCTGACCACACAGATGTTTATCGCCGACCTGTCGGGGCTGCTTGATATTCTGGAAGAGAACCTGGGCAAACCGCACAAGGCAGCCCCGGACCCGGCGCTGCTCACAAGGCTCAAGACCGCCGCGGCAAATTACGACATGAGCGAGCTTGACAAGGCCATGGAGGAGCTTGAGCAGTGCATCTACGAAGTAAACGCCGAACTGGTGCCCTGGCTGCGGGAGCAGATAGACAAATCGGAATTCGGGGAAATCACGAAGCGGCTCGTGACGGAACATGAAGGGCAGGATGAGGAGGTACTGTTCTTCGAAGTTTCCTGACATCCGGCAATCCGGAAAAAGAAAAACCTGGGCTGTCTGGAACCTTGATTGTTTTTGGACAGCGCCGGTTCCATTAAAGCGTTGAGCCTGTTCCAAAACCAGGTTGTTTCTGGAACAAGCTTAATTAAAAAAAGGATTAAAAAATGAAAAACGGACGGCAGACAATTTTTTTGGTTGACGACAACATGACCAATCTGACAACAGGAAAAACAATACTCAAGGATCATTACGACATTTTTTCCATGCCTTCGGGAGTCAAGCTCTTTGAGCTCCTGGAAAAGATAACGCCGGACCTGATCCTGCTTGACATCGAGATGCCCGAAATGGACGGGTATGAA
Organism: Treponema sp.; assembly: GCA_031266775.1. Lineage (GTDB taxonomy): Bacteria > Spirochaetota > Spirochaetia > Treponematales > Breznakiellaceae > JAIROE01. Next base: position 7,483 of record JAISAQ010000064.1, on the reverse strand, counting down.
GCGCTTAAAAGACTCAAGAGCGAAAAGAAAACAAGCGACATCCCGGTAGTTTTTCTTACCGCGCGGAACGATCCCGGAAGTGAACTTGAGGGATTAAACCTCGGGGCCATAGACTATATTTCAAAGCCCTTTTCGCCCCCGCTGTTCTTGAAACGCATAGAAAACCACCTGCTTTCGCAGACCCGGCAGAGGGCCCTTAAAGACTACAACGACAACTTGCAGCAGATGGTACAGAAGCGGACAAAACAGGTGGTGGAACTTCAAAATTCAATATTGAACACCGTAACGGAAATGGTTGAATTCCGGGACGATGTAACCGGCGGACACATAGAGCGCACCCAGCGTTATCTGAAACTTTTGGTGGATAAACTCCTTTCCGAAAGAATCTATTGGAAAGAAGTTTCAGCCTGGAATCTGGAATTCCTTGTTCCGTCGGCCCAGCTTCACGATGTGGGCAAAATCGCCATCAGCGACGCCATCCTCAACAAGCCGGGAAAACTCAGCTTCGAGGAATTTGAGACGATGAAAAAGCACGCCGCCATAGGAGAAGCGGCCATCGAAGTCATCATGAAGACAAACTCGGACAATGATTTTCTGCACCACGCGAAAATTTTCGCCGGAACCCACCACGAAAAATGGGACGGCTCGGGATACCCCAGGGGATTAAAGCATTCCATGATTCCCCTCCAGGGCAGGCTTATGGCCGTTGCCGACGTATACGACGCCCTCATTGCCCTGCGTCCCTACAAACAGCCCCTCAGCGCCCCGGAAGCGGAACGGATAATCCTCGAAGGCAGGGAAAAGCATTTTGATCCTGTCCTGGCAGACCTGTTTCAGGAACTGGCCCCCGAGTTTGCCATGATAGCCGAACACTGCAACTCGGCGCTGCAAAAGGAGGGCGCCGCCGATCCGCTGCCGGCGACAGCGTAGTACCATTCCGCTTTATGCGTGAAGCGCAGCCGGATTCCTAGGCCTCAACTTTTCCGTGTTTTTTGATGTGATCCATGTACCGCTCCATTGACCGGTCGGTGGGGAGTTTGACAATCAGGAACCCCGCATTGAAATTGTGTTCGGTACTTCGGATCCAGCGGCCTTCAACCTCAAGCTCGAAACGGGAAATCGCCGTAGATTTTTCCGGGCTGATCCACATGGTGTAACGTTCCCCCGGCGTTATGGCCGCGTAGGTTTTGCTTTCCAGGCGGAAGCCGCCTTCGTTGATATTCCGGAGGACCGCCTCCCCCTCAAACCCGTTAATGCTGACCCGGGCTATCGTACTGTACCGGGGAAGCCGGGGACTCACCGGAATACCGGGGCTCGCCGCTTTTGCTTTCTCTCCAATTCCAGGCATGATTTTTCTCCATTTATGTATGTTTCATTTATGATGCCAGCGGATTGGCATCCCGCCCTTCGGGGGGCATTGTGTCCCGGGGCTCTCCGCTTCGGGACTCTTCGTCCCGGAACTCCGCGGCATCGTCGGGCGGTACGAGGTAACGGCCTTCGGCGATCATCCGGGCGACGTTCAGGGAATTGGCGATGTCCTTGCTGGCCTTTTGCACGTCAAGAACGCTGTCGTTCACATCTTTGGATATGGTTTTTAGATTTTCCACGGTTTTATGAATCGATTCGCTTTCTTTCTGAATCTCGTCGGAACCGGTGCGGACCTGTTCGGTGGTTTCCCGGATGCGGGAGAGCGCGTCCAGTACCTGGGCGCCCTGGGCCGCCTGGGCTTCCACCGCGCTGTTCACGGTGTCAAAAGAAGTCTGCATTGCCGTAATTTCCGTAAACATACTGCCCAGGGTATCGACCGTATCGCTTGACACCCGGCGTATCTTTTCGATGCCGTTCCGCATGTTTTTTATTTCTTCCGAAATGGAAGACGATTCCTTGTTGGACAATTCCGCGAGGCTCCGCACTTCCCCGGCCACCACCGCGAAGCCCCTGCCCAGATCCCCCGCGTGGGCCGCCTCGATGGCAGCGTTCATGGCCAGCAGGTTTGTCTGGGCGGCGATTTTTACCAGCGCCCGGTTCGCCTCCTCAAGAAACGCGGACTGCTGGGCGATCTGCTTGAGTTCCTCCGTCAGATTGCCCAGGGTTTTGCGTCCCGCCTCGGAAGACAGGCCCAGACGGCCCGTTGTTTCATTGACTCCCCGCACGGTCTGCCGCACCGAATCAACATCCTTTACCATCTGCTCGATGGAATCCGATGAACGGGAAATGGCGCCGGCCTGTATGTCCACCGCCTCATCCAGAGAATGAATATGCCTGATGATCTCCTCCACCGAGTCGGAGGTCTGTATAACCGAGTCCATCTGCACGCCGGTCTTGCCTTGGACCGAATCCATGTTGCGGGTTATCACATCCAGCCCGTCGGAAGAGTCTTTGATGGAAATAGAAAGGTTTCCGCTGATGTTTTTCTGCCCCAGGTGCTCGTTGTTGATGTCGGTGATGGTCTTTTTCAGTTCGTCCCGGATCTTGTAAAAAGCCCGCTGCATATCGCCCATCTCGTCCTTCCGCTTCCGGGGTATGGTTATGTCAAACTGCATATTCGCCAAAGATATGGCGGCGACTACGATTTCTTTTATTGGCCGGATAAGGGAAAAAGAAAAAACCGCGATGTAAATGACAACCGCGATAAGGGTAGAACCCAGACCGAGGATCAGGGTGCTTATGAGCATGCGGCGCATTTCCGAAAAGAATTCGGCCCTTTCAATGGTCCCTATCAGAATCCAGCTGGTATTGGGCACCGGGGCGTAGGCGCTTATCAATGTTTTGTTGTTAAACGTATACTCCGCGACTTTTTTCTCGTTGTTCAGCACCCCCATGATATAATCCGCCAAGGATTGCAGGGAAGGGTCCGATTTTACCGCCTCCGTGGGGGTAAACTGGTTGTAGACCAGGTCCGTGTCGGGATGGCAGATAACCGTACCGGCGGCGTTAATCATGTAGACATACCCCGTCTCCCCGAGGCCTATCCGCCGGGTCATGTCCGTCAGAACCGCGCCGTCCCGCCGCCCGATAAGGACCCCCGCCGTCACATCGTCCACCGTGATGGGCGCGGCGAACATAACCACCGGCTTGCCGATTACCCGGCTGATCAGCACGTCGGAAATCACCGGCTGCCCCGCCAGTGCCTTGATGATATAGTCCCGGTCGGCCAGGTTGGAAACGCTGTCGTCCTTGATGTAATGGGCAATCCCGTCCCGGTCAACGATGCCGAAATCAAGGTAGTCAAGGCGGTCAATTTCGGGGAAGAGGCTCTCCCGCTGGGTTTCCCAGTCCATGGTTTCGGTCTGGGTACGGTTTGCCAGTTCCCCCAGCACATTCAGCTCGGCCTTAACGATGCCGTCGGCAATAAGCTGGGCCGCGATGGCGGACTGGTTTTGCAGGGATTTTTCCGCCGTGGTCATCATGATCCCCGAGGCTATAGAATTGGAGACCAGCGCCATCCCCATCATAAAAAAAAGAACCAGAGACCCGATAATCAGGGACACCTTGAGCGATAATTTCAAGATTCTCCTCCTCACTATACTTTGCGCAAGACTTATTTGAATAAAAAATGGTACTTACGTTGAAAAGCAAAATATATTATGAATGTTAATTTAGCATATACGATGAAGGAAAAAATCGCAAGGGGGCGCAAGAAAAGCAGCCCCGGCAGGGGCTGTAAATCCAGAAAATGCAACGCACGCCCGGCGCCCGGAAAATGCCGCAGTACCGGACAAAAGCAGGCGGCTTTTAAGCCGCCGTGTGCGCCGCGGGGCGCAAGAAAAGCAGCCCTGGCAGGGGCTGTGAATCCAAAATAACCACAGACGACGCGGACCAACACGGACAAAATGTAAATTTGAAACCAAAAGCCGGTTTTGTCCGTTCTGTCCGTGAAGGTCTGTGGTTAAATTCTTGTATTGATCTTCCCACAACAGACAAAAGCAGCCCGCGCGTCAGCCGGGGGAGCCGTGCGCCGCCGTTGACAGTTCCGATTTTCCGGGATTATTATTTATCTGCTATGCCGGAATGGCTTTTTCACAGTAATATGCCCATAGCTTCGGGAAACCAGATCTATCTGGAACGCCCCCGGGTAAACCGTCTGCTGGAAAAAGCCGTGCAGAATCCCGTCGTTATTGTCAACGCCGGCGCGGGGTACGGAAAAACCCAGGCGGTCTACTCCTTTGTCCGCAATTACGGCGCCCGGATCTGCTGGATGCAGATGTCGGAAAGGGACAATATCGGCAAGCGGTTTTGGGAAAGTTTTATCGCCGGGATTTCCGTGGGCAACAAGGAAGCCGCCGCAAGGCTCGCGAATGTCGATTTTCCCGAAACGGAGCGGAAGCTGAACCAGTACATGGTCATTCCCCGGGAAGAAACCCGGACCGATGTAAAATACATTTTTGTGTACGACGATTTTCACCTTGTCCACGACAAGGCGGTTCTGCGTTTTCTGGAACGTTCGATTACCACGCCGTTCCCCAGCATCACCTCTATCCTCATATCCCGGACCGAACCGCCCATAGACCTCTCAAAACTCAGCTCCGGGGGCCTTGTGGGCAGGATTACCGAAGACGAACTCCGGTTCGGCCGGGAAGAAATGGTGGAGTATTTCCGCATCCAGAATATTCAGCCGCCGCCCCAGACAGTTTCTTCCATATATTACGATACCGAAGGGTGGGCCTTTGCCATACATCTGGCGGGGCTGTCCCTGAAAAACGCCCCGGGAACGCCCTATGTGCCTCACGCGATGCGGACGAATATTTTCCGCCTGATAGAAAGCGAGATTATTTCGGTCATATCGCCGGCCTTGCGGAAATTCCTTATCAAGCTGTCCCTGGTGGAACATCTGGCGCCGGACCTGATCCGGGAAATTGCCGCCGGACCCCAGGCGGCCGCGGAATCCATGGCGGCCGGGGGGGACGCTGCCGGCGGGGACGCCGCCGGCGAAGGGCTCCTCCAGGAGCTGGGGCAAATCGTCTCCTTTATCCGTTTCGACGGCTACCAGAACGCGTACCGGATTCATCATCTGTTTCTGGAATATTTAAGCGGAAAACAGGGGGAACTTTCCGAAAAAGAAAAGCGGAAGGTCTACCAAAAGGCCGCCGCCTGGTGCGCGGCCAACAACCAGAAACTCGATGCCATCAACTATTACGAGAAGGCCGGGGATTATGAACGGCTGATCGGCGTGGTCGAAAGCATGTCCGCGATACTGCCGAACCGGACTGCGCGGATGCTGCTGGAAATTATGGAACGGGCGCCCGCCGAAATATACGACCGCATTGCCACGGCCCAGGTGATCCGCACGGGGCTTTACCTGACCCTTGAAATGTTCGACAAGTCCAGGGAGGAATTGTTCGCGGTTATCGCCAGGCTGGAAACCGTTCCGCCGTCTCCTGCCGTATACCGGACCCTGACGGGCTGTTACAATCTCCTGGGCTTTATCGGCATGAACACCTGTTCCTTTACCAGGGACTATGACTATGTTCATTATTTTGAAAAAGCCCGGCAGTATTATGAATTTGACCAGTTTAAAGTCGGGCCTCCCATATCGATAATTGCCCTTAGCTCCTATCTCTGCCGGGTAAACAGCGAAGAGGCGGGGGAAATGGAAAGGTACATAGCGGCCATAAGCGCGTCCGTCCCTTACACGTCGGTTACTTTCGGGGGCTGCGCCCTGGGGATGGACGATCTGTGCCGGGGGGAACTGGCTTTTTTCAGGGGCAGCATGGCGGAAGCGGAGCAGTATGTTTTTAAAGCCCTTGCGGACGCCCGTGAGGGGCTGCAATACGAGATAGAACACAGGGCCCTTTTTTACCTTTTACGGATCAACCTTGCCCGGGGAAATTACGGGGCCATTGACGACATACTCAGGCAGCTTGAAGCCCGGCTTGCCGAAGAACGGTACCCTACCCGTTTTATTAATTACGATATTATTACCGGCTGGTACTATGCCCATACAGGGCAAACGGACCGCCTTGCCCCCTGGCTGAAAAATGATTTTGAGGAAAGCGATCTTAATACCATAGTCTTTGGCCTTGAAGTGCTGGTCAAGGTAAAATACCATTTTGCCGAAAGGCGCTATCCTGCGGCCCTCGCGGTTCTGGAAAGCCGGGGAACCAAAAGCAGCTTCTGGGATTTTGTTCTGGGGCGAATCGAGAAAAAAGTCCTGGAGGCGGTGTGCCGCTACCAGTTGCGGAACAGGGCGGCCGCTTTTGCCGCCCTGGAAACGGCCTATACCCTGGCCCGGCCAAACGCGCTCTTTATGCCCTTTACCGAGATGGGGAAGGATATGCGGGCCTTGGCCGATGCCGCGCTGAAAGACGGAGTCCCGGCGATTCCCCGGGACTGGCTCGAGGCGGTGCGCCGGAACGCGTCGGCTTACGCGAAAAAATTGTTTATTGTTTCAAAACGGTACCGGCCGGAAGAGCCCCAAAAGGGAACCGCGCGGCAGGGAGGCGGGCTTTCCCGCCGTGAAGCGGAAATCCTCGCGAACCTGGCCCAGGGCATGACCCAGGCGGAAATCGCGGGGCTCTCTTCGCTGTCGGTAAATACGGTAAAAAGCGTTATCCGCAACATCTACAGCAAGCTGGGGGCAATTAACAAGGCCGACGCGGTGCGGATAGCGGTATCACGGGGGCTGGTGTAAGGGAAAATGCCTGGGCACAATTTTCAGGACGAAGCCGAAAAGCCGATGAATCACCGTTTTCTGGAGCGGCCCCGGGTGGACCGTATCCTGGAACGGGCCATGCAAAGCCATATAGTCACCGTGATAGCCGGGGAAGGCAGCGGCAAAACCTACGCGGTCAATTCCTTCCTCCAAAAAACCGGGCGGAAATACGTTTGGATACAGCTTTCAAAGCAGGACAACCAGGCCTGGCATTCCTGGGAGAATTACATCCGGGGGGTGGCGCGTATCAACCCCGAAGCGGCAAAAATCCTCTTCGACATAGGCTTTCCCGAGTCGGACCGGCAATACGACCGGTATCTGAGTCTGCTCAAGGATGAATTAATAAGCCCGGCGGAACCCTATGTCCTTGTCTTTGACGATTCCCACCTGGTTACCAGCCCCTCGGCCCTGGCGCACATAGACCGGGCGCTGACCATCCCGGTTTCAAAAAATACCGTCGTCTTTATTTCCCGGGCCGAGCCGGCGATAAATACCCTCAGCCTCCTGTCCAAGGGACTCCTCACCGAAATTACTCTGGAGGATCTCCGGTTTACCAGGGAGGAAACGGACGCCTATTTCCGCCTTCACCAGGTTTTCCTTGAAGAAGGGGAGCTTGCCCGGATCTTTGACAAGACCGAAGGCTGGGCCCTGGCCCTGAGCCTCATCCTCCATGAAATCAGGACGGCCGATTCCGGTGGGCGCAGCTGGGACCGGGTGATGCGGCCCGTGAGAAAAATGGAAGAACGCATTTTTTTGTCCATGGGAGAAAAACTGCAAAAATTCCTTGTCAAACTGTCCCTTCTTGAATACTGGCCCCGGAATCTTCTGGAG
>JAISAQ010000056.1 GCA_031266775.1 Treponema sp. | reverse complement strand
TGTGTCAAAGAGCTTTGCCAATTCATTGTCCTCTATGATGCGGAATTTGCCGCTTGGTATTTTAAAGTGGCACCAGTAATAGGAAAGAGCCCCGCCGCATTTCCGGTAGCCGTAGTGCTCATGCCCGGTAAAGAGGACGATGAACTGGTTTTCCGAAAGGGCGCGGCGCCTTTCGTCCTGGGCAATATAGAGCGTTCCCTTGAGGCAGACGATGATCACAAACGTATCGAGATTCCTGCGTTTATGAATAAAATTTTTCCGGTTTAAAAGCTGGCCCGAAGAAACATGAACAAGGGAACTGCCGTTGTCGCTGACAAGGTACCTCATGTTGTTTTCCCGAAACGGCCCGGAGATACGCCGAATTTCCTTTTGAAGGAACTGCTCAAATGAAACTCGTCGCAAAAGCCAAAGTTAACGGCAAGGTTTTTAAGGCCCGCAAAGGTCCGGGTCCTTAAAAGATTCGCGACGCGGTCAAGCTTGTAATCCATCTGGTACTGGTGCACCGTCTTGCCTGTCTCCGCCCTGAAGCGCCTGGTAAGGGAACGCCCGCTCATCTTCGCCTCCTGTGAAAGTTCCGCAATGGTAAAAAATTTTTCGGGACGGTCCGCCATGTAGTCCAGAAGCTTCCCTACGGCGGCGTCTTCTCTGGCAGGCTCTCCCCGGCAAATATCCGCCAGTTCCGCCAGAAGCAGATCGAGAAGGGCCCGGCAACGCAGTTCCCTCCCCGGCGCCTGTGACTGAAAGGTTTTCGCCAGATGCCGGAACAGGCCGAACACACTGCCGTTGTCGTGGCAGAGGGACGATACGGTGAGGTGCTTTGTCCGGTTTTTCCCGCCCCTGGAACTTTTCGCCCTGTGATCCGTTTTTTCCAGGGAAAAATGTATAAAAATGGTCCTTGTGTTTGCCCGGCAGGGTTCGTATCCCCCGTGCGCGATGGCGGCGGGCAGAAGGGCAATGTCGCCGGGCCGTATCCGTATGTTTTCCTGTTCCAGCGATACGCTCCAGTAGCCGTCAACCATGTAAAAAATATCGTGCACCGTCATTGTCCGCGCGGGGTGAGGCTGGGGGTTTATCCAGATATTCGGGACACACTCAACTATACGGCGGCCCGGAACGACGCCAAAATTGTAGAACATTGGCCCAGATATACATGTTTTTTTCCGCCCTGTCAATGTACGAAAGACACCGGCGGCTTTATATTTTTTGTTGTTATGAAGCGGTTAAACGTGGTTCTGGCGGGTCTTGGCTTCGGCGCCGCCTTTGCGCCCATTTACGCAAGCCACCCTGATGTAGGCGCTTTCGGCATATACGATCCCGACAGGGACCTGGCGAAGGCCGTAGCCGCCCGGCTTCAGGGAACAAAGACATACGGGAACTTTACCGGCGTGTTAAACGATCCTTCGGTGGACGCGGTACACCTGGTATCCCCCATTCCCCGCCACGCCGAGCAGACGCTGGCGGTCCTGGGCGCGGGCAAGCACTGCGCCTGTACGGTTCCCATGGCCATGAACCTTGAAGATCTCAAGGCTGTATGCGCGGCGGTAAAGAAAACGGGAAAGAGTTACTGCGTCATGGAAACCGCCGTGTATACCACGCATTTCTTCAAAGTAAAGGAGATGCTGCACAGGGACGAATTCGGACGCATCCAGTTCCTGCGCGGCGCGCACTATCAGGACATGGAGTTCTGGCCGGATTACTGGCGCGGCCTTCCGCCCATGTGGTACGGCACCCACGCCATTGCCCCGCTTGTGATGCTGGCGGGATCTCCTGTCGTGCGGGTGCGGGGACTTGGTTCGGGAACGATGCGGGAAGAACTGCGCGGGCAGTACGGGAACCCCTTTCCCGTGGAAACGGCGCAGCTTGAATTTGCCAGCGGCCTTAAAGGGGAAGTAACCCGTTCCCTCTTTGAGACCGCCCATGATTACACCGAGCAGTTCACCCTGTACGGTTCAAAAAAGACCTTCGAGTGGCAGCAGATTGAAACGGAACTGCCGGTGCTGCACACCCTTGAAGCTCCCCGCCATGACGAGGGGGGAAGGCCCATGCGCGGCCTTCCGGTAAAGACCGAAAGGGTACGGACGGGAAACTGCCACATGCTGCTCCCCGAAGCGGTACGGCGCTTTACGGTAAAAACGGAAGATTACGACGAGACCAATCCCCAGCTTTCCCTTGAAAGGGACGCTTCCGGGGGCCACGGCGGATCGCATCCCCACATGGTGCACGAATTTGTACGAAGCGTTCTGGAAAACCGCGCGCCGTGGATCAACGAAAAGAACGGCGCCAACATCGCCGCCGCCGGCATTGCCGCCCACGATTCGGCCATGAAAGGCGGGGCCGTGATTGATGTGCCTGATTTTGCTTTTTGAAAGCGGGAACGACGAATACCCGGCGTTTTCCGGACAGGATGAAATATAGATTTCCGCCACCTATTCTATAGATTTATCGGTTGTGTCCACCAAAAAGGCGGATTTACCATTGGTTATCCTGAGGTAAGGGGGCACGTGATCATGGACGTGAGAAAAAAGTCACGTATGCTTGCAAACGAACAGCGCTGGGGCTATTTTTTCATAGCTCCCCAATTTATTGGTCTTTTGCTTTTTTCCGTGATACCGGTCGTTCAGTCTTTGGGGATCAGTTTTACCGAGTGGAATATCCTTAACCCTCCCGTGATGGTTGGGCTTGCCAATTATAAAAAGCTGCTGGCAAACCCTTTTACCTGGAAGCTCATAGGGAATACCGCGTATTTTATTATTGGCCATATTATAGTCACTACCACCCTTGCCCTTCTTGTTGCCATGGCCCTTTCGAACGATCTTAAAGGCTATGTTCTTTACCGGACGCTGTACTTTCTTCCCAACGTTACTTCCACCGTCGCCATATCCCTGGTATGGCAGTGGATCTTCCATCCCGATTACGGCCTTGTAAACGCGGCCCTGGCAAACTTCGGAATTCCCGCCTTCGGCTGGTATACCAGCATGGAGGGGGCAATGCCGACGCTTATCCTTCTTACCGTGTGGCAGATGACCGGATACTACATGGTTATTTTCCTCGCGGGTCTTAACGGAATTTCGCGCACATACTACGAGGCGGCGAAAATAGACGGGGCGAACAAGGTTCAGGTGTTTTCAAGGATAACCCTTCCCCTTCTTACCCCGACATTGCTCTTTATCCTTACCATGATGTTCATAGGGGGTTTCCAGATCTTCAACGAGCCGTACATGCTTACGCGGGGCGGGCCCGCGGACGCGACAAAAACAATAGTGCTCGAAATATACAACACCGCCTTCCTCTACTTCAGAATGGGGGACGCCGCGGTGTATTCCTGGCTGCTCTTTGTGATCATTTTTATCGTCACCGTGATCCAGTTCAAATTTTCAAGCAAGTGGGTAAATTATGACGTTTAAGACAAAAGTGACGCTCGGGAAAGGGGCCGCCTGCTTTGGCCGCCTTGTTGTATATATCCTTATTTCCGCGGGCGCCGTCGCGATGATCTTTCCCTTTGCGTGGATGGTTTCAACTTCCCTTAAGGGAAGGACAAACCTCTTTGTCTATCCTCCGCAGCTCATACCAAAGCTGCCCTGGCAATGGAACAATTTCAGGGAAGTCTTTACGCGGCTTCCCATGGCGCTGGGTTTCTTTAACAGCGCCAAGATAGCGATCATCAACACGTTCGGGACCCTGTTTTCCGCGACCATGGCGGCCTTCGGTTTCGCGAAGCTCCGCTTCCGTTTCCGCAATCAGCTTTTCATAGTGCTGCTTGCCACCATGATGATCCCCGGCCAGGTTACTCTTATCCCCATGTTTGTGTGGTTCAAAAACCTGAACTGGATAGATACCCATCTGCCCCTTATTGTTCCGGCGGTACTGTGCAACGCGTACGGGGTATTCCTCCTGCGCCAGTTTTTTATGACGATACCCGATTCCTACGCCGAGTCGGCGAAAATTGACGGGGCCAGTTACCTTACGATCTTCTTCAGGATCATGCTGCCCCTGTGCGTCCCCGCCATGGCGACGCTGGGGGTATTCTCTTTTATGGGGAACTGGAACAACTTCCTTACTCCCCTTATTTACATAAACAGCAGGGCGAAATTCACCATCCCGCTGTTTCTTATGGCGTTTCAAAACGGGTACACCCGGAACTGGAACCTCCTCATGGCGGCGGCCACGGTTTCGGTGTTGCCCATTATTATCATTTATATTTTCGCCCAGCGCTATTTTATCGAGGGCGTGGTGTTAAGCGGCGTTAAAGGCTAGGCCGCCCGTCGGGCCGGCTTGATTAAACTGTATTATTTCGGAGGAAACATGAACAGATGCAAAACATTGACGGCGGCGCTTCTTGCCGTCCTGGCGTTGTCCGTCACCGGATGCGGAAACAGAAACGGGTCTTCAGGCGGAGGGGCTTCTTCCGCGCAGACCCAAATTTCATTTACGGTGATGTGCGGTGAGCAGGAATTTAATACCTGGGTAAAATGTGTGGACCTTTTCATGGAGAAAAATCCCGGCATCAAGGTTGTCATGGAGAACGTTCCCGGCGACTGGGAAGGGTACGGGCAGAAACTCATGACCCTTATCGCCGCGGGGACGCCGCCCGATACGGGCCGCATAGGCTCCCTGCAGATGCCCCAGTACAGCTCCATGGGCCAGATTGACGAACTGAGCGCCCTTGTAAGCCGGGATCTCAACATGGCCGAATACGACGCCAATGTCTTTGAGCAGGCCAAGGTCAACGGAGGGCTTTACGGCCTTCCCGTGGGCATTTACACATTGGTGGTATGTTACAACAAGACCCTCTTTGACGAAGCGGGGATACCGTATCCTTCGGCGGACTGGAACAACACGTGGACACTGGAAGAATTCAGGGAAATTGCCCGGAAACTTACCAAGGGAGAGGGGCCGAATAAACAGTACGGCTTTTACGCGAATTTAAGCCCCGAACGGAGCAACTCCTTTTACTATTCCGAAGGCGGCGATGTCTTTTCGGACGACGGTACTGTTTCTACGTTCAATCAGCCGCCCATGGTGGAAACCTACCGCTGGCTTGTCGACATGATCAAGGAAGGTTACGCGCCCAACATGCTTCAGACGACGCGCGCCCCGCCCAACGATCAGCTCTTCATGACCAACAAGCTGGGCATGTATCTGGAAGGTGAATGGCAGATTCCCGTTTACGCCGAGGCAATGGAAGAAGGGCTCCGCTGGGGCGTAGCGCCTATTCCCAGGGGTAAAAACGGGTCGGTAACGGTTCTTTTTCTGGACGACTATGTGGTGTTTTCTTCCTCCAAATACAAGGAAGAGGCGTGGAAGCTCATCAGTTTCCTCATAGGGCCGGAAGCCGAGGAGATCATCGCCCTTGATCAGGCGTTCGGCATGCTGATGCATCTTCCTACCCAGGAACGGCTCAGGGGCCGGATGTTCACATCCCTTACCAATGAAGAGAAGGGGGTGCTCTTCAATTCACCGCAGCACGCCAAGGCCATGTATTTTACCAACAACTGGAACGAAATGCTTGACGCCAGCATGAAGGTTATAGACAGATTGGTGCTGAGCCAGGAGACGGTGGAAAACGGCCTGAATGAACTTACCGCTACCCTCAATGAGCTCAACAAGGTGAACCTGAAATAGTTTGAACGCCTGTAGCCGGCCCCAGGAAATTCCGGGCCGGTTTTTTTCATGATTGCTGCCAGGGCTTTATAAAACGCGTCAAGCTTCTTGCAAAGGAATACATAATGCGCGAACCAAAATACCGTTTTTTCACCGCGAAGGAACTTAAGCCTTCAGGATGGCTTCGGGAACAGCTTCGCATACAGGCGGAAGGGCTCTGTGGAAATCTTGACAAGGTGTGGCCCGATATCCGGGACAGCAGATGGATAGGGGGAGACCGTGAAGGCTGGGAGCGTGTTCCCTACTGGCTGGACGGTTTTATCCCCATGGCATGGCTTCTGGACGACGAGGACCTCAAGAGGCGGGCCCGCTTCTACATTGATGCGATCCTTGAAAGGCAGAACGGCGACGGCTGGATCTGTCCCTGTTCCCGGGAGGAACGGCGTCTTTACGATGTGTGGGCCGTCTTTCTTGTCTGCAAGGCGCTGGTTCTTTACCATGACTGTACGGGAGATGAACGCGTTCACGGCGCGGTGTACCGGGCCCTTAAGTCCCTGTACTTTCACCTTGAAACCACGACCCTGTTTGGGTGGGGATCTTCCCGCTGGTTTGAGTGCCTCATTCCCCTGCGCTGGCTTTATGAGAGGGCCCCCGAACGGTGGATGACCGCTCTCGCGGTAACGCTGAAAACCCAAGGCGTAAACTGGAAGGCCCTGTTTCATGACTGGCCGTACGGGGAGTCCCAAGGGCCCGGCCGGTGGAATTTCATGACGCATGTGGTAAACCTTGCCATGTGTCTTAAAAGCGAGGCGCTCTACGAATCTTTTATGGCTCCTCCCGGCCCGGCGCGGAACGCCGGCGCCGAATTTGCCGGGGAAGCCCTGCGTATTCTGCTCCGCGATCACGGAATGCCCATAGGCCACTTTACCGGGGATGAGTGCCTTGCCGGGCGCGGCCCCATTGCGGGTACGGAACTTTGCGGCATTGTCGAGGCGATGTATTCCTGTGAATGGCTGCTTGCCCTTGGCGCCGGGGACATCTGGGCCGACCGCCTTGAATCCCTGGCCTTCAACGGCCTTCCTGCCGCCTGCAGCGCCGACATGTGGAGCCACCAGTACGATCAGATGAGCAACCAGGTACAGTGCGCCAGGCTGGAAAAGAGCCATTTTACCACCAATAACGGGGAAGCCCACCTCTTCGGGCTTGAGCCTCACTTCGGATGCTGTACCGCCAATTTCGGCCAGGGCTGGCCGAAATTGGTTCTTTCAGGTATCCTTGGGGAAGATTCGGGCCTTGCCGTCGGCGCCATTGTGCCCTGTGTCCTTGACACGGCGGTAGAGGGTGTTCCCGTCCGCTGTGAGCTACAGACCGGTTATCCTTTTGAGGACGGTTACCGGGTAATCGTTACCGCCGAAAAGCCCGTGACGTTTTCCCTTTCCCTCCGTTTTCCCGCCTCTGCCCGGAACATACGGGTAAACGGAGAAGTGGTGTCCGCCGCGAGGTGCGTCATTCAAAAAACGTGGAAGGGAAAAACGGAGATACGGGCCGAAATGGATTTTGCCGCTGAAATGGTTCCTTTTTCCTTGGGGAAACCTGATGTCCCGCTCTTTTTTTGCAGGCGGGGAAATCTTGTGTTTGCCCTGCCCGTCAAGGCCCGCCGGGAAAAACGTGAATATACAAGGGACGGAGTAGAACGGAAATTCCCGTACTGTGATTACGAGCTTTACGGGGAATCGCCGTGGAATTTCGCCTTTAAGGGCGGCGGGCTCCGTTTTGTAAGGCGCGGCCTTGAAGGGCCCGCCTTCGCCAGGGATACGGAGAACGCCCCGGTGAGTCTCAGGGCTCTTGGCGTCCCCGTTGACTGGCCCCTGGTTAACGGCGCCGCTTTTCCTTTTCCCGCATCCCTCGAGCCCCTGGGCGCGGAAGAGGAAATCAAACTTGTCCCTTACGGGCGTACCGATCTCAGGATGACGCTTTTGCCATTATTGGACATGTTTAGTAACCCGGTTGGTTACTAAACATGTCTTGCGATTTTTCAGGCTAAAGCATGGCTTTAGCCTTGCAAAATCGCGTTTTTAAGCGGAAGTTGTTCAATAACTGAAGTTATTGAACAACTTTATTGCCAGAGAGGAGATAAACATGGACACTTCGGCATATTCGGAATTTATTAAACCGAAGGATATCATCATTAACGACAGTTTTTGGGGCGCCTTCATGGAGCGGATCAGGACCGCCGTTATTCCCTACCAGTGGAAGGCCCTCAACGACGGGATTCCCGGCGCTGAACCAAGTTACTGCATGAGGAATTTCAGGCTTGCCGCCGAACTGACGCACCCGGAACTGGATTACGGGGTTCCCAGGGACACCGGTTTTGGCGGCATGGTGTTTCAGGACAGCGATCTTGCCAAATGGATAGAGGCCGCCGCCTGTTCCCTTGTCTGGCATCCTGACGCCGCGCTTGAAAAGATCCTTGACGAAACCATCGATATTATCTGCAACGCCCAGCAGGACGACGGCTACCTTGACACCTACTACATCATCAACGGCCTTGACAAACGTTTTACCAATCTCAAGGACAACCACGAACTGTACTGTCTGGGGCATTTTATTGAGGGGGCTGTCGCCTACTATGAGGCGACGGGAAAACGGAAGCTCATGGACGCCATGATCCGCTATGCCGGCTGCGTGGACAGGCATATCGGAAACGGGGAGGGGAAACTCCGCGGCTATCCCGGCCACGAGATAGCGGAAATGGCGCTGGTACGGCTCTATGCCGCGACGGGGGACGAAAAACACCTCAGGCTCGCGAAGTATTTTATCGATGAGCGGGGACAGCGCCCCCTTTACTTTGAGGCCGAAACCGAACGGAACGGAAACACCTTTTACTGGAAGGACAGTTTCGTACAGTACCAGTATTACCAGGCGGGAAAACCGGTGCGGGATCAGCATGTTGCCGAAGGGCACGCGGTGCGGGCCGTGTACCTCTACTCGGGCATGGCGGATGTAGCAAGGCTCTCAGGAGACAAAAAGCTGTTTGACGCCTGCACGGATCTCTGGAACAACATCACCGGAAGGCAGATGTACATTACAGGCTCCATAGGGCAGTCGGTCTACGGGGAGTCTTTTTCCTACGATTACGATCTTCCCAACGATACGGCGTACGCGGAAACCTGCGCCGCCATCGGGCTGGCGTTCTTTGCCCGCAGGATGGCCGCCATTGCGCCGAAAGGCGAATACGCCGATATAATCGAAAAAACGCTTTTTAACGGCATCATAAGCGGCATGGCCCTGGACGGGAAATCATTTTTTTACGTGAATCCCCTGGAGGCTCTTCCCGAGGCGAGCCTTAAGGACAGGAGGATGCTGCATGTGAAGATAGAACGGCAGAAGTGGTTTGGCTGCGCCTGCTGTCCTCCGAATCTTGCCCGCGTCCTCGCGTCGCTTGGTTCCTACGTGCACTCATACGGCGCGGACGCCGTGTATACACATCTCTATGCGGGAAGCGAGGCGAAGGTTTCTCCCGGCGGCAGGGATGTCGGGATCAGGATCGAAACAAACTATCCGTGGGAAGGGCATGTTGCCATCGGCTTTTCCATGAAGGAAAAAACGGCCTTTACCTACGGTTTCCGCGTTCCCTCCTGGTGCCGGTCCTTTGACGTAAAACTTAACGGCGCTCAGGCGGCGTACACCCTGAAGGACGGCTACGCCCTTATCAGCCGCGAATGGAGTAGCGGCGACAGCGTTACCGTTGTCTTTGACATGCCGGTACAGATAGTGGAGGCCAACCCCCATGTGCGGGAAAACGCCGGAAAGGTAGCCGTTATGCGGGGGCCTTTAGTGTACTGTCTTGAAGAAAAGGATAATGGAAAGGAACTCTTCCGCCTTCACGCGGGAAAACCTTCGGACATCAAGGTGACGTACAGAAAGGATCTTCTGGAGGGAGTTGCCGCCGTTTCATTTACCGGAAAAAGGGAAAAAGACTGGCCCGGCGGCGCGCTTTACCGGAACCAGGCGGAAAGCGTATATGAAGAGCGGGAGCTGTTTTTGATACCCTATTACGCCTGGGCCAACCGCGGCGGGGGAGAAATGACGGTGTGGATTAACAGGTAGGAATCCTCCGGCAACCGGAAAAATTTTCCGAACCGGGCGGCGGCCTTCCCTGTACTGTTGACGCTATTCACGGACATTGTTTTGTAACTATACTAAGTATCATGCAGCGAGGTCGTGAACGTGCAGCAGTACCATAAAATGGACAAGGTCCAGATTGCCCGGATAAATAAATATAATGTTTTGCGCTGCCTGATACGTAACGGGCCGATAAACCGGGCGGCTATCGCGAAGCGGGCCGATTTAAGCATTCCCACAGTCATGTCCATCATTGACGATTTGTTTGAAAAGGGCATGGTACGTTCCATGGGAAAGGGGGAATCTTCCGGGGGAAAACCGCCTGAAATGCTGGAAGTCGTACCGGATCGTTTTTACTATATCGGAGTTGACATAGGCCGTACAGCCGTCCGGGTGGTGGTAAACGATATCATCTCACGGCAAATCGCATGTCTGCAGGAACCGGCCGGGGAACTTTTTCCCGAAAAGGAATTTGTCGGCCGTCTGTGCGCCCTGGTTATGCAAATTTACGGGCCTTTACACGTGGAAAAAGACAGGATATTGGGAGCGGGCATCGCCATGCCCGGCCTTATCGAAAACGAAACCGGCAATGTCCTCTTTTCGCCGGATTTTGGGTGGAACAATATTCCCCTTAAGTCCTGGCTGCAGGCATCCCTGCCGTTTCCGGTTATCGTCGAGAATGCGAACCGGGCGCTGGCCCTCAACGAAAGCTATGTTCCGGGCGAAGAGGATCATTCCCATACTACCTTTACCGTGAATTTGGGGTATGGCATAGGCGCCGGCCTGATAATGGGAGAAGATCTCTATGCCGGCGCCAGCGGGACCAGCGGGGAAATCGGTCATATTACTGTTGACCGCGGCGGGCCGCTGTGCCAATGCGGAAACAGGGGCTGCCTGGAGGCGGTTGCTTCCGGCGCCGCCATTGCCGGACAGGGGCGGCGGCTGGCAGAGCAGGGAATGTCTCCAAAACTGGTGGAATTCTGCGGGGGAAAACCGGAAACCGTGGACGCCGCGATGATATTCCGGGCGGCAAATTCGGGAGACGGGGCGGCCCTTGAAATCATAGATACCGCCGCGGAGTACATAGGCATAGGGCTTTCCATGGCAATCAACGTGCTGGACCCGGACCGGGTCGTCCTCTGCGGCGGCCTCATGCGAAACGGCCCCCTCTTTTTTGACAGGATAAAAGCCAGCCTGCAGCGGCATCAAATGCGGCAGACAGGACGCCAGATGGTGCTGACCGCCGGCGCCGGGGGCGAATACAGCACCGCCAACGGCGCCTGCCGGGTATTGGCGAACAGTCTGTGGCGGCGCTGGGCTTTGCCGATATAGTGGCGTCCTCCTGAAACCGGCTTATTATTGGGCTTCTTGCAATTGGAACAAACTCATCCTCTATTTTCTAAAAATTTCCGGAAATTTAGTTTGACAAATTGAAAATAGTATGTGTATAATATCATATCTTAGGAAAATGAACTAAGGAAGCGTTGATTTAATTGAAAATAAATCGGTGTTTCCCGTATTTGGCTGGTATTCCAGTGAAAAATTTTTCTTGACAAGAGCGATTTTATAGTATACAATAACTTAGGTAGTTTTCCTAAGTTATATGCTGAGGAAATATTCCATATGTGATATTCCGGTAGGAAGGATCAGAGGAGGATCAAGATGAAACGGTTTTCGCGGGAAATTGTTCTGTGTACGGTAATCGCCTGTGTGTCATTGCTGCCAGCCTGTTCCAGGGGAGGACAGGGCTCTACAGGCGGGACATCTGGAGGCGACGGCAAACGCCAGGTTCGTTTCGCCAATTGGTGGGGAGATCACGAGATAGAGCTTGCGGACAGGTATTTCAAGACCAGTTATACACCCACAAGCGGGATTGAAATTATTTTTGACTATTCACCTTATGATGGTTTCATTGCGAAGATGATTTCTGAAATGGCCGCCGGAACGCCCGCGGATCTTGTTCTCTGTAATAGTGATCATATTTCTTCCTATGCCAGAAACGATTTAATGCTTGGGTTAAACGAATACATGCAGCGTGATAGTGTTGATTTGACGACGTTTTTTGGTACGCCTGACTGGATCATTGACGGAGAATTATATGGGTTACCTTCCTGGTACGGCGCTTGGTACATGTATGTCAATGTGACCATGCTTGAAAAGGCCGGTATAGAAGTTCCCCGGGGTTCATGGACCTGGGATCAGTTTCGGGACATCTGCTTGAAAGTAGCTGATCCCGCAAACGGCATATGGGGACTTTCCGATGCGCATGTCGGCGATATGTACTGGTATACGCTTAATGGCGGGTCCGCCTTTAATGATGACATGACAAAATGTACAATAAATTCGCCTGAGGTGGTGTATACATTTGAATTTCTCAAAAGGTTGATTTATCAGGACAAAGTCGCGCCTGAACCAACTTATTACCAGACTGTAGCGCCGGATGTTCTTTTCAGGGATGGAAAAGCGGCATTTCATTATAACGGGACTTGGGCAGCGAATTTCTTTCGTGTAAGCGCCGATAGGGTTGATTTTACCTGGGATGTTATTTTTGCGCCGACCGGCCCAATGGCAAAAGGCGACGTGACTCCGGCGAGAAGTTCAGGTATGTTCATCCCCGCAAACGCGAAAAATATTGAGACATCCTGGGAGGTGATGAAGCATTGGGGCAGTGTAGAGGGGATCAATAATATTGACATCGGCGCATTATCGTCCATGCCTCCGAGCCAGGAAACTCTGGGGGCTGAAGCCTACAATTTGTGGCCCTCGCAGCAGCCTGAACATTTTACCAAGGAATTTTTCGCTCAGGTTACCGCCAGGGCAAAGTACTTTCCCTTTACCCATTATTATATGAGTGAAAATGTCCAGAATGCGTGGAATGTCAGTAGCATACTGAGGGAAAATCTGGATATCAAAACAACACTCGACAGCGCCTATAATACCATTATGGCAAACTGGGCCACGATTGAGTATATAGGGAAAAAATAAAATTTGTTTTTTGTCGGGATGTGCCGGAATTCCAAAAAATACGGCACATCCCCCGGCTATTGGGGAATAATTTCGGGAGCATAGGATTGAAGACGAATATATCTCCGGTGAAAAAAAAGCGGATCATTATCGAAAACCTGTGGGGTTTTGGAATGATTGGCGCGAGTGTTATTTGCATACTGATATTTATTCTTTATCCTCTTGTCTTTTCGTTTATAATCAGTTTTCAAAAATGGAATCCGATCAGGGGCGGTTCCTTCAGGGGACTTTCCAATTATATTACAGTCCTGAAAGATAATTTATTTCATACGGCAATGTTGAATAATTTTGGATATGCCTTTTGGACCATTCTGGGCGGCTTTATATTTTCATTTGGCGCCGCCGTTATTGTAAGCACATTGCCGATAAGAAACATACTGAGATTTTTCTATTTTATTCCGACGATTTGTTCATCAATCATGATCGCAATGGTCTGGAAGTATCTTTTGCAGCCGCAGATCGGCTTGATAAATACCGTGTTGCGCATGATTGGCATTTCTTCTCCGCCGAACTGGACTGCCTCCGCTTTAACCGCACCCATAGCGCTTTACATCATCGTTGTATGGGTGGGTCTTGGCTACTGGATGATCGTTTTTCTCACCAACCTGCTTGATATTCCGGAGACATATTATGAGGCCGCAACAATAGACGGAGCAAGTGTGTGGACTCAATTTATACGGATCACGATTCCCCTGTCCAGTCCCATTATTTTTTTCTATTTGACCATGGCGCTTATAACCTGCTGGGGACAGTTTGATATAGCGCTTATGTTGGCCGACTATGCGGGTCCCGGCCCCAGCAATTCTCTGTTATTTCCAACCTATTTGATGTACCGGACGGCTTTTAATTCCATGGATTTTGGCGTTGCCGCGGCCATGGGCTGGATGCTGGCATTATTCATATTTGTGATTGCCTTCATAAACAACAGGTTATCCAAATACTGGGTAACGTATGACCGATAGCCGATGAATAACTGAGGGAGTAAACGGACATGCTTGCCAAATTCAAAGATAATCCCCTGCAAATGACCGTGGCCTATATTTTTGCGTTTTTTTTGCTGATAATGGTGTTGTTTCCTTTTGCTACGGCAATTGTATCCGCTTTCAAAACTTCAACCGATTTTTATAAACAATCTTACACATGGTTTCCCGAAAAGTGGCGTTTCCAGAATTTTGTGGATGCCTGGAAATATGCACCTTTTGGTGCTTTTATGCTGAACAGTATAATATGCGCGGTTGCGGTAACAGTCTGCGCTACCTTTATTTCATCAATCGCCGCGTTTGCCTTTGCCCGCATAGATTTCTTTGCCAGAAACATAATTTTTTACTCTATTCTTTTAAGCCAGGCTATACCATTTACCATTTTGTTTATTCCAACCTATATTTTGATGAACAAATTGGGCCTGGTTAATACCTACGCCGGTCTTGTTTTACCGTCTATATCCTTTCCTATGGGGACTTTTTTGATGAGGCAAACCATGAAAGCCATTCCCATGGATTATGAATATGCGGCCATGATCGACGGCTGTAACCGGGGACAGATGTTTTTGAGAGTCTTTTTTCCAATGACAAGGAATACCGTTATAGCGTTAGGCATATTTTCCTTCATGGGAAGCTGGAACAATTTTATATGGCCCCTGATAATAATAGGCAAAAAGGAAATGTATACACTGCCTATCGGATTGACAATGTATACACTCAATACCGCGGTGGGCTCAAGGCCGGAATGGAGTACGGTTTTGTGCGCGTGTATCATGTCGGTTCTGCCGGTTTTTATTTTTTATGCCTTCGCCTCAAGAAGATTTATGGACGGAATTACACTCAGCGGAATAAAAGCATAATGTATCGAATAACCAGCCAAAGGAGATATTCATGAAAAGAAATTACACCGAATCGTACAAGTGGAAGTGGGTTTGTGTACAGCATCCAATGATACTCATATCCCGCGATATGACGGAACCGAGGGCCCTTGAAACGGTTCCGCCATGGGGCGGTGAGAGCATTTACGGTTACAGCGTAAAGATGCGGGACATGCTGCAAAAACTGTCCGATACGCCTGAGTTAAAAATTGATTTTGACCTTTCGGCAAAGGAATTGCTGCTTTTCTTTGACAGTATACCGGAAGGGAAAAAACTCATGCTCGATTTGATAAAACAGGGACGTCTTGGTTTTGTTGGCTGTGATTATTCGCAATCCCATTACGGAACAGCCCGTTCAGAATCCGCCCTGCGTCAATTGCGCATGGGGGCCAAAGTATTCAGGGAAGAGCTTGGCATCACGGCCGATACGTTCCAGCACCAGGAAACAGGACTTTTTGAAAATTTACCGCAGCTGCTGAGTGCATTCGGCATAAAAAAAAGCGCCATCCATACTTTTTCGTCGGCTTTTGAATTCCTGGAGGCCCCAGCGCTTGAGATATGCTCAAACTTCGGGAGACTGGAACTTGTACGAAATGAGACCATTGCGCGGTGGCGGGGACTGGACGGCACCTGTATCCCCATATATCTGCCTATTGTACAAAGCCATCTTGGCATAGGAGAAGAAGTACATGATGTGTTTGGCCGTTACTGCAGGCCTGAATTCAAGGGTCTGTCCGGGGGAGAGAAATCGCCAAAAGCATTTCATATGTATCCAACCGACTATGAGGAAAATCGCGGCCTGAACCGCAATGGAAGCATTATCGTTCAGTGTCCCGATCTGATTTCTATTGATAATGATTATATTGCGGACCGGAAACAGGTTGGTACTTTTTGGCTGCTCAGCGAAGCAATAGATGAGGAAATGAAGACGGCCACTCGCATGCCAAAAATACGCTACTATACGTATTGGTCATATGCCGAAGGGGAATTCGGTGAAATGGTATTTAAAAAATACCGTTCCGGGGAAGAAAAAATACTTGCCGCGGAGACAATGCAGATACTTGCCTCAAGGGCCGGCAACAAGGCAGGAGCTTTCGATTCCGGTAAAGCCTGGGACAAGCTGCTCACAGCCCAGCACCATGATGTCAACTGGATAGATACCAAAGAGCTGAAGGAATGGGCCATAGGCGGCATTGAAGAGGCTGAAAAAAGCGCTAATGAGTATATCAAAAAAAGTTCCGATTCAATGTGCGGACTTCGGGATCATGGGCATTATATCACCGTATTTAATACGCTGCCTGTTGAACGCTCGGTATCGGCAAGTATTCCTGTTGCCGATGGTAAAAATTACGATGTGTTTGACGGCGGCCGCAAGATTGATTCGCAAATGGACAATGGCACACTGGTGTTCAATGACTGCGTAAAAGGTCTTGGGTATCGAAGTTACGAATTGAGGGAAAAGGTATCGGGTTTACCTGCGGAAGCGGAAGTATATACAGAACCATATGTCTTCCACAATGATGTCATGTCCGTTACTGTTCTTCCTGATGGGCGGATTGGTTCCATTTATTCAAAATTGACCGGCGAACGCCTGCGGGGAGCCGGTAATCTGCTGAAAGGCAAGTTGATCCGTGATGACGAGACCGAGAAATGGATAACCAACGAGAATGCTTCTGATTCCATGAGCGTACAAAAGGGCAATCTTTATGACAAGGTATCCGTCAAGGGTATGATCGAAGATATTCCCTATGCGCTGATCATAAAGCTTCCCCACGGGCATGGGCAGAAGATTGATTTTGACCTTGATCTTTCCTTCAATATGCACGAGATCGGCGACTTCTACCATGATGAAAGCAAGCTCAACATATATTGGGAAACGAATCAGCGTAAACCGGAAATTATAATGGATGAACCGTTTGGCTGGATACAACAGCGTTCCGACAGGCCTCTTATTGCCGCGAATTTTGTCGGTCTGTTCGAAAATGAAACCGGACTTGTGTTTCAGCATACCGGTACACCAAAATCATGGGTCTCAGGCAGTACATTCGCGAATTTGATTGCTTGGGGCGGAAAAAACTTTACAAACCGCTCACCGTGGGGGTGGTCTACCTTTGATATTTTCGACATGAGGCTGGACCGTCCTTGTCATTATAACTATTCTGTTTCAATTGCAGAGAACCAAAACATTGCGGCGGTTGCAGGGCGGATCAGCAGCAGTATTACGCCGCTCATTACTGCTCGATGCGGCAGTCCCGTTGTGCCAACGTCACTTTTGACACTGAAAAATGACAATTTGATTGTTACCGCTGTTGAACAAAAGGACGATGTCATTGCGGTTCGCATGTATGATGTATCAGGTAAGGCAAGTACACCGGAATTTGAAACATCTCTTCAGTTTATAAAGAAGACCGATGTCGCGGGGCATGAATCCGGAACAATTGATGTACGGGCATTTGAGGTATTTGAATTGATATTCAGATAGCGGGGATAACCCCATTGCACAAGGAATGTATCATGAAGTCTTTCAGCTATTTTGCGCCTACGGAAATTGTGTTTGGCTGCGGCCGGATACAGGAGATTGGGAAGATTGCCGCCGGATTCGGCGGAAGAGCCCTGTTGGTAACCGGCCATACGTCTCCCGAAAAAATTCCGCTGTACGACAGGGTAAAAGATCTGCTTGCCGGGGCCGGTGTTACGGCAGCCCATTTTGACGGGGTCATTCCCAATCCTACAACGGAGGTGGTTACCGTCGGCGCAAAGGTGGCCAGGACATTCAGGGCCGGTGTGGTTATCGGTCTTGGAGGCGGCTCTTCCATGGATACGGCAAAGGCCATTGCCGTGGAGGCGGCGCATCCCGGCACTGTCTGGGATTATCTGCATTATACCGCAGGTCCCACAGAAAAGACGCTGCCTGTTATTGCGGCGGGCACTACCGCGGGAACCGGCAGCCAGACTACTCCCTGCGCGGTAATTACAAAAACCGAAAGCCTGGACAAGTCCGCCGTCTGGCACAGAAACATCTTTCCCCGCGTTGCCATTGTTGATCCGGAATTGACGGTATCGATGCCCCGGGACCTTACCGCCAGAACCGGGTTTGACGCTTTCTGCCACAGTTTTGAAGCCTTCCTTTCGGTTAACGCCAATCCCCTCACCGCGGCCCTGTCTCTGGAGGCCATCAGGATTATCGCCGTCTTTCTGCCCAGGGCGCTTGAAAACGGCGGTGACATTGAGGCCCGTTCCCGCATGGCCTGGGCCGATACCCTTGGCGGGCTTGTCATCGCCTCCGCCGGGGTAACTCTGCCCCATGGGCTGGGGATGCAGATTGGCGGGCACTGTCCCCATATAAGCCACGGCGAAGCCCTGGCGGTACAATACCCGGAATTTACCCGCTATACATGGTCTTCGGCGAAGGAACAGTTTGCCGCTGTCGGGCGCATCCTTAATCCGGCCCTGGCTTCCGCGGACGACGGGGCCGCGGCGGAAAAATGCTGTGACGCCATTGACGGCTTTCTCAAAAGAATAGGCCTCTGGATCGATTTCAAGTCTCTTGGCGTGACAAAAGAGGAGATCCGCGCCATCGCGGACTGCGGACAGGTGCTTGGCGATTATAAAAACAACCCCCGTATTGCTTCCGTTGACGAGATGTACGGCATGCTGATCCGCTGTTATGAACGGACCGGCACAGCCTGAATTCCGCCTCACGCCGCGGACAGGCGCGTTAAACCTTACGGGCAGCTTCAGGCTAATCAGGCTAAAGGGAACCTTCTAACGGCCGTGGCAGTGCTTGTATTTTTTGCCGCTGCCGCAGGGGCAGGGATCGTTCCTGCCGACCTTGGGGTGGGCCCGCACCACCGTTACGCCCGGCCCTGCCGGGGCGGGCTGTGCGGGAGCAGTCGCCGCGCCGCCGTCTGACGATGCAAAGGCCCCCATGCTGCCGTGGCTTGCCGACTGCGCGCGTATCACCTGGCGCGCGGTTCTTTCTTCGGGGCTGCCCGCCACATGTATACGGACAAGATGAAGGCGGGACGCTATTTCGCGCCGTATCTCGTCTATCATAGTGTCGAAAATCTGGAAGCCTTCAACCTTGTACTCGGTAAGGGGGTTCTTCTGGGCGTAGCTGCGGAGGTACACCGCTTCCCGCAGGGCCTCCATGTTTTCAAGGTGATCAAGCCATTTCCGGTCTATCTGCATGAGGTACTGCTCGCGGATGATCGCGTTAAGGTAGGCCGGGCCTATCATGTTCTCTTTTTCCTCAATGTCCTTAAGCAGATCGTCAATGAGGCGCTGCTCAAGAATGTCGGAATTTTTGAATTCCCCGCTTTCCGGGCCGGGGAAGCCCGCCTCAAGGTGGTAACCGAATTTGGTTCCAAGCTGTTCGGCAAGCTCCCTTAACGCCTCGGCGGCGTCACGCCGCTGGGAGGCGCGGAAATTACCTGTCAATTCTCCTATCATGCCGCTTGTCGCTTCGTTCACCCTGTTTTTGAGGTTTGTGTCGGTGAGTATGGCGTCCCTCTGTTCATAGATGAATTTACGCTGCTGGTTAAGAACATCGTCGTATTCAAGCAGATGCTTGCGGATCTCGAAATTCCGCTCCTCGACTTTTTTCTGCGCCTTTTCTATGCTCCGGTTAAGCCAGGGATGATAGATGGGTTCCCCCGGCTGCATGCCCACTTTTGTCATGAGCCTTTTGATATTTTCGCCGCCGAAAAGTCGCATGAGATCGTCGTCCATCGAGATAAAAAATTTCGAGCGGCCGGGGTCCCCCTGCCTTCCCGATCTTCCCCTGAGCTGATTGTCTATGCGGCGGCTTTCATGCCGTTCCGTTCCTATTACATAAAGGCCGCCCAGCGATTTGACTTCCTCATAATCGGAAAGCCACTTTTTGTATTCTTCCGCGAAAACCGCGGCGTACTGCTCGGGGCTTGCCCCGGTGCCGGCCCGCCTCCTTGCGCGGTGTTCGGGACTGCCCCCCAGCTTGATGTCCGTTCCGCGGCCCGCCATGTTGGTTGCTATGGTAACGGCCCCCTTTGCCCCGGCCTCGGCTATGATCACCGCCTCCCTTGCGTGGTTCTTCGCGTTGAGCACCTCGTGGCGTACGCCCCGGCGGGTGAGCAGGGCCGAAATACGCTCCGATTTTTCTATGGAAACGGTTCCCACAAGCATGGGCTGGCCCTTTTTATAGGCGGCGGCGATTTCGTCGCAGAGGGCGCCGTATTTGTCCCCTTCGTTAAGGTACACCACGTCGTCTTCGTCGCTGCGGACCACGGGCAGGTTTGTCGGGATCACCACCACCTCAAGGTTGTAGATCTTGCTGAACTCCACCGCCTCTGTGTCGGCGGTGCCTGTCATCCCCGAAATTTTTTCGTAGAGCCTGAAATAATTCTGAAAGGTAATTGTCGCAAGCGTGCGGTTGCGCTGGGCTATGCGTATGTGCTCCTTCGCTTCAATTGCCTGGTGAAGGCCGTCGGAATAGCGCCTGCCGTGGAGTATGCGGCCTGTGAATTCATCGACAATCTGAACCTGGCCTTCCTGCACCACGTAATCGACATCAATATGAAAGAGCTTGTGGGCCCGCAGCGCCTGGGTAAAGTAATGTATGTATTCGAAATTTTGCTCGTCGACAATGGCCCCGGTAATGAGGCCCCTCTTTTTGAGTATCTCCTCAATCCTGGCAAGGCCGTTGTTGGTAAAGGAAACACCCTTGTTTTTTTCGTTAAGCTTGTAATCGCCTGAGACTTCTTCTCCCTGTGTTTCGTCGGGGTACTCCCCGTCGTCCTTTTTTTTGACTTCTTCAAGGGAACCCAGAAGTTTGTCCACTTCGGCGAATTTGAAAGTGTCGTCTTCGGCGGCCCCCGAGATGATAAGGGGAGTGCGGGCTTCGTCTATGAGGATGGAGTCGATTTCGTCGACAACGCAGAAATGGTGGCCCCTCTGGACGCGGCCCTGAAGGGAAGGGCTCATGTTGTCGCGGAGATAATCGAAGCCGAATTCATTGTTGGTTCCGTAGGTGATGTCACAGCCGTAGTTCTCGCGGCGGCGGGCGCTGTCCATATCGGAAAGTATGGTTCCCACGGTAAGGCCCAAGTAAGAAAAGATGGGGCGCATCCATTCGGCGTCGCGGCCGGCAAGATAATCGTTTACCGTCACCACATGGATGCCTCTGGCAGGTATGGCGTTAAGGTAGGCCGCGGCGACGCTCATCAGGGTTTTGCCTTCCCCCGTTTTCATTTCGACGATTTTTCCCTGGTGAAGCACTATGGAGCCCAGTACCTGTACGTCGTAGGGCCGCTCCCCGAGGTTCCGGCGGGCCGCCTCGCGGGCAAGCGCAAAAGCCTCGGGCATGAGGCTGTCAAGAGTTTCCCCGTTCGAGAACCGTTCCCTGAATTTGGAGGTCTCCCGGGGGAACGCTTCCGCCGGAAGAGACGCGGCCCACGCTTCCTTTTCATTTACCTGGTGCAATATCGGCAAAAGCGCCTTGAGATCCCGTTCGTGCTGGGAGCCGAAAAACGCCTTGACTATGTTATCAAACATGGGATAAATGTACCTCTTTTGACCCGCGGGACGCAATACGGGCGCGGGCGAAGCCCTCTTTTGCGCGGATAACGGCCGTACGGCAGGGTTCGTATTGACAATCGTTCCGCCGCCGTCATAACGTTTTTATATGAGAATGTTTCTTTTCGCCTTTCCGCCTGTGCTTTTTGCCCTTGTGTTTTCCGCCTGTACTGATCCGGTCATTCCGTCTGTAGACCGCGTGGATCTTTTCAGCCGGGACATAGGGCGCATGGAAGATCAGATAGCCCTCTACAGTCTTGAGGGGGACCGCGGCAGGAGGCGTACCGATTTTACGATGCGCGACGGGCTCTTTTATATTTCCGACAGTTCAGGCGAAAAGATAGTGCGGTACACTTCCTTTGGGGATCTCCTCTTCATGATCTACAACGATGAAACCAATCCGCCGCCCCTCTCCCTGAAACCCCAGGCGGAAGACAGTTCTCTGGTTACGCGCTGGGCGTTTCCCTATCCCCTCCGCGAGCCGGGGGAAATAGTAGTCGATTCCCGCAGGCACATCTACGCCGGGGATCTCCTGCCCCCGGAACGGCACAGCGTGGACGGGGAAAACAGGGCCCTCCTTGATTCGGTGATCCTGCATTTCGACAGCGACGGGCGCTTTGTCGAATATCTGGGGCAGGAAGGCATAGGGGGAAGCCCCTTTCCCCGCATAACGGGCCTGTATGTTTCAGCGCGCGACGAGCTTGCCGTGATCTGCCGCCTTCCTGCGGGGTGGAATGTTTACTGGTTTGATTCCGCGGGCACGCTCCTGTACCTTGTCCAGCTTAAAAATTCCGCCATACCCGTTCCGTCCGGCTGGTCCGGCCTTGTTCCTTCGGTGGACGCGATAGCCGCGGCGCCCGACGAGCGGAAGCTGTACCTCAAGGTTGATTACTACCGCGATACGTTTGATGAATCCACCAATACCCGGACGGGAAACGAACCGGGCATTTCCATCGTCTGGATCATGAATGTGGAAAACGGGATCTATTCCGGCAGGGTCGAAGTTCCCCTCGCCGAATATACCTACACGGAAAACGGCCGCAGGGTTACTTCCGAAAGGCTCTACTCCATGCTGGGCGTCATACGCGGCGGGCACATCTTTCTTTTTTATCCTGCGGAAGAAGGGTATTCGCTCCTTATCCTTGACGCCGATTCGGATACTACCGGGAACCAGCACCGCGGCGTCATCAGGGTGTCGAACGATGAACTCCGTTTCAACGTTTTTGATCTTTCGGCCGAGGGAATACTTTCCGCCATGCTGGCCGGCGATTACGAGGTAAAACTGGTCTGGTGGCGGACCGACCGGCTTTTGGGGGCGCTGCCGTGAAACTCGTATCGCTTGAAGAGTCAGGGGCGCTGGACAGGAAGGCTATGGACGAATGGGGGTTCAACACCTTCTCTCTTGTCGAGTCGGCGGGCAGGGAAGCGGCCCGCGTCCTGCTTGAGGCTTTTCCCGGATATTTTCCCCGCCCGCATACGGCCCGCGCCTTACGCGTCGCGGTCTTTGCCGGTCCGGGCAATAACGGCGCCGACGCCATGGTCCTGCTCCGCGCCCTTATCCTCAAGGGACACGCGGAAAGCGCCGCATCCCTTGTCGTGATAAACCGGCTTCCCCGGGAGGATGAACAGACCCCGCGCGCCCTGGCGTTTTTTTCCCTTGTAAAAATGGGGACGCCCTTCTTCCTCTGGAACGCGCCGGGGGATCTTGCCGGTTTTGACATCATCGTCGACGGCATAACGGGAGCCGGCCTCAAGGGCCCCCTCTCAGGCGCGGCTCTTGAAATGGCGGAAGAGATAAACCGGCGGAAAGAGGCCCTCGCCGTTTCGGTGGATATTCCCTCCGGCTGTTTTGACGGATGGGAGCCGGGCATGCCCATTGTAAAGGCGGACGCGGTTCTGGCGATAGAGCCTGTCAAGGCGTGCCTGTACTCCCCGGCGGCCCGCCCCTGCTGCGGCGACATTCTCCCTGTAGGGGGTGTTTTTCCCCGCGCCCTTACGGACGCTTTTGGGGGGCCTGTTCTTTACAACTGGAAGGAGGCTTCCGCCCTCATCCCGCCCGTGCCGCGGACGGCCTACAAGTACGAACGGGGCCTTGTGGAGATCAGGGCCGGTTCCCCCGGCATGACAGGCGCCGCCCGTATCGCCGCCCGGGGGGCCCAGGCGGCCGGGGCAGGCCTTGTCCGCCTTGTCGTTGATCCTTCAATTTATCCCATACTGGCGGGGGACGCCGGGGGAATCATGGTGATCCCCGACGAGGGAACGTCCCCGCCTGATTCCGGGGCGGGCCGTTTTGTTCCCGCATCCGTGCTCCTGGGTCCCGGCTGGGGCAGGGGGCCCGGCCGGGACCGCCTTCTGGAATACGCCCTTGAAAGGGAGGAGCGGGGAACGCCGCTTGTCCTTGACGCCGACGCCATAGCCCTTGCCGGAAAGAGGGTTTTTCACGGCAGGACCATCGTCACGCCCCATCCGGGGGAATTCGCCCTGTGGGCCGGTGTTCCCAAAGAAGACGCCCTTGCCCATCCGCTTCCCCTGCTTTCCCGCCTGGCCTGCGAGCGCGGCGCGGTTGTCCTCTTCAAAAGCCACGTGCTGTACGCCGTATCGCCCGGCGGGCGGGCAGGCATTGTGGACGGCATGCTGCCCGAACTGGGCGCGGGCGGATCGGGGGATCTTCTTGCCGGTTTCTGCGCCGCCCTTGCCGCGCGCGGCGGCTGTTTTGAGGCCGCGGTTGCGGCCGCGGCGCTGCTCATTGAAACGGCGGCCGGGACGGAGCCCTGTTTTGCCGATCCTCTGGAACTGGCCGGAAGGGCGGCGCGCGCTGCCGGCCGCGTGTGGCTTGCCGGCCGCCATGCGCGGCGTGACGCGCCGGAAAAAAGCGGCGGGCGGGAGGAGGAGCGGTGACGGAAAAACAGGTGCATGAAGAAACACAGGCGCATGAAGAGACAGGGGACGGGGAAAAAAAAGCGGACTCAGGACGGCCCAACGCCGAATATGCCCTGAGCCGCCCGGCGGAAGGGGAAGATCCCGTTTTTTATTATTCCCGGGACAGGCGCCTTGCCAAAGCGTCTGAATCGGTCCGCTCTCTTTACCGGGAAGAACCCCGGAGGAGGATGGGTTTTTTCCGCAGCCTTACCGCGACAAAGCCTCTTGCCGTCCTCTTTGCCTCCATATTGATCCTCTCCGCCTTCATAATCGTGCTGGCTGTTTTCGGCGGGGCGGAAAATTCCTATACGCTGGGGGGAAACCGCATAAGCGTCCAGGCGATGAAATTCGAGGGCGCCACCTATCTTGTTTTGAAAAAGACCGCGAAGGACGACAATGTCTATACCGGCCTTGTGGACCTGGCGGTTGCCCCCGAAGTTTCCGCCGGAAAGGAAGGTACGCCGTACCCTGTTTTCAGGAACCGCATCTTTTTCAGCCTTAAAGATGAAGAGGAATACCGGTTTTCCGTTCCCTTTGAGGCGGACCGTCTTGTCATGGTCATACAGGGTGAAAACGGGAGCCTGGAATTTACCGTTGTTTCAAAATAAACGGCGCGGCGTTGACCTCGCGCCGTTTATCGAGTATCCTTGTTAAAGGAACGTAAAATGATCCAGTTTTACTTTTTGTCCGTACTTTTTAACGCCTTTACCGGCTTCATTCTCTTTACCGGAGACGGTGAAAGCTCCCTTGAAGAAAGGCTCAGGCTTCCTGTTAACAACGAGATTTTTCGCCTGGTTTTGGGCATACTTGCCATGATAACGGGCCTCTTAAAGCTCCTCTCTTCGGTTCAGGGCGATATTCCCGTCATAGGGGATCTGATCCCCGCCCTGGCGGGCCTTGTAACCGGTTTTATCCTGATCTATTCATATTACGACGAACACGCCGCCTCCCCGGCGGAAGGCGCGTTCAGGAATTTCGGCGGGGCCGTGCTGCGCAATAAAAAATGGATAGGCCTTGCCGCCATGGCGGCGGCCGTTCTTCACTTCCTCTTTCCCCAGGCCCTGCTCCTTTAGTGTATGGCCGTTTCCGTCGCGGGCATAGCCCGCAGGGGAAGGCTCATCTTCATTGCCCGCCGGAAGGAAGGGGGGGATCTGGGCGGTAAATGGGAATTTCCCGGCGGCAAGGCGGAAGAGGGGGAAAGCGACAGGGATGCCCTCCTCCGCGAATTCCGCGAGGAATTTGCCGCCGCCGTTACCGTCGGCCCCTTTCTGGGAAGCGCCGTCTTTTCGCACCGCGGCGCGGAAAGAACGCTCCGGGCCTATGAGGTTTGTTTTGAAGGGGCGGACTTCATCCTCCGGGAACACACCGAATGGCGCTGGGCGGATCTTGAGGAAATAAAAAAACTTGACTTTGCCGGTTCGGATCAAAAGCTCTTTGGCTTTCTCGCCTAAAAACGCCAGCCCGCGCCCATGATAACCCCGACGCGCGAAAGAGAGGCTTCCGTTCCGGATGCCCCGGACGGATCTTCCCCGGTGTGGTTTTCTCCCTTTGTACCCCTGATGTACCGCCAGGAAAAGCCAATCGAAACAAAGAACTTTTCGCCGGGCGTAAATGAAAACGTTATTCCCGGTTCAAGAAAAAGCCCCCACTTCATGTAGTCCCTTCTTTCAAAAGCAGGGCTTCGCTTCAGATACAGATCCCGCGTGTTGCAGAACACAACGGGGCTGACCGCGAAACTTGCTTCCGCCTGAAAGAGCCGGTGAAAGGGGAAGAACAGGGAAACGCCTGGGGAAACGGCAAACCAGTTCTGCACGCTTGAGATAACCGTGCCGGTAAACAGTTCGCTTTCGGAAAAGGATTCTTCGTATATTCCCGCGCCGAGCTGTTTCGCGTACTCTCCCTCTCCGTCCGCGGCGTAAAAGGAAAAGCGTGTGTAGAAAAATTCGCCGTAGATTTTAAGCGCGAACATGTCCAGCAGCGGAAAAGAGACGCCGGCGCGCATGTCAAGATCCGTCATGTTCTGTACATTGTTGTCGTGGGAAGAAAAGGCGGTAAGGCCGCCGTGGTTTGTGGCCTGCCATTCCCTGTTCTCCATGAAGCCGGTTTTTCCCCGCAGGCCGAATTTCATGTCGAAGGAAAGAAAAAAACCCCACAGTTCAAGGGGCCGCGGCCTGGACAGATCGACGCGGCCGCCGAAATAAAAAAGCGGGTCCATCTTCCAGTCAAGCCGGTTTAGCTCCTTCCCTCCGCCGGGATGCTCGTACAGGGTCTTCCCCGCCGTGCCGTACATAAAGCCGAAAAAGGGAACCGTTAAAAAATCGTAGTCCTTTAAGAGTTCCCCTCCCTCAAGGGGCCCCGCGAGGAACACAATGACTAAAACGCACAAAACGGTTATATTTTTCATGTTATGAGAGTAAGAATTTTGGGCCCATCCGGTCAAGCCGGGTTTTTCCTGTGCGTCCTTTTTCTTTCCGCCTGCGATTCCAGAGGCGGCCAGGTTTTACCGGAGCCTCCCCCCGTTCAGCCCCTGTCGTCCGCGTTTATCGGTTACGGGGTAATCAACGCCTCCTACACGCTCCTTGTGGCCAGGCCCGAAACGGCCGGCGTTTCCCTGGGGTACATGCGGCGGGGCGCCATGGTGCGGATCATTGAAAGGCGGTCCGTCAACGACGGCGGTTCCCCGGAATCCTGGGTGCTGGTCGAGGGAGCCGACGAAAACCCCGCCGAAGGGTGGGTGCGGGAAAGCGTCGTGGATATTTATGACAACGAGTACAAGGCACAGACCGCATCGGAGACGATGAGCCGGTGAAGGATATTCTCTACTGGATCATCCCGCCCGTCCTGGGGGGATGCATAGGTTTTATTACCAATGTAATAGCCATAAAAATGCTTTTCAGGCCGCTTGACGAGGTACGGATCTTTGGCGTACGGCTTCCCTTTACCCCCGGCATACTTCCGCGCCAGCGCCGCCGGCTTGCCGTGAGCATAGGCGCTATGGTGGAAAGGGAGCTTTTTACCCCCGCCGTCGTAGAGGATCGCCTGAAAAACGCGGGCGTCAGGGAAGGCGTAAAAAAATCCGTCGCGCTTTACACGGAAGAACTTCTTTCGCTTCCCGCCGCCGGTTTTCTTGACGGGGCCGCCGCCGCGGGGGAGGCGTTTCTTCCCTTTTTCAGGAATTTTACCGCTTCTCCGTATTTTACCGGCCTTCTGGAGATCGCTTTGGCGGCCGCTTTCGAAAACCGGGAAACAGGAAGGCTCCGGAAAAAAAGTGTCAATGAGATTCTGGGCCTTGCCGAAGGGGATTCTTCCCTGGAAGACGCCCTCGCGGGCCTTCTTTCCCGGAACGCGGAGCGGATAGTCCGGGCCCTTGCCCCCTGGGCCCGGGGGGCGTATCCGTTCGCGGTAAAATCTTTTATGAAATTTCTGTGCCGCCCCGAAATTCACCGCGAACTGGAAGACCGGGGCCGCGTTTTTCTCCTTAAGGTGATACTCAAACTCAATGTCTTTCAGCGTTTTTTCATTTCGGCCGCGCAGTACGACAAGACCCTCGACGGCCGCATGGGCGAAATCATAGACGATCTTGCCGCTCAGCTTGAGGATACGCTGGAGGCGGACGGCGTGAAACAGGGTATTCTTTCAGGATGCGAAAGATCGCTTGCCGCTTTCCTTTCGGATCCCGTTTCCTCCCGCGCCGCCGCCCGTTTTCTTTCGGGGATCATAAGGACGCGCCTTGAGCGCCCCTTGGGCGAACTGCTTGATTTTATCGCGGATATTTTTCCGGGAAACGGGGAAAAAGACCCCGCCGGAAAAGCGGCCCGCGTCTTGGCGCGGCTGTTCTTCCCCGGCGAAAACGCGCCCCGCCTCCGCGCGGATACCGGCGCCGGCGTTCCGCCGTTCACGGCGGTTTTCGCGGGGAAGGTCCGCGAACGTTTCGGACAGGCGGAACTGGGGAGCCTCTTCGGCATAGACGGGACGGAAAAGGACGCGCTGGATTCCTTTGCCGCCGCGAAGATCGTCTCCTTCGTCCAGGGCCGGATGGCGGGGATACTTAAAACGGTTGATGTCAAAACCATGGTAAGCGAGCGCGTCGACTCCCTTGAAATGGAAAAAGTGGAGGGGATCATCCTTGACGTGATGGCCCGCGAGCTTAAATGGATAGACGTTTTCGGCGGCATTCTGGGTTTTCTTATCGGGATCTTTCAGGCCCTGTTTACCCATCTGCTCCGCTCTTTCGGATGAGCCTTTCCGCGGCAGGCTGCGCGGGCGCGTACATGGGCGCCTCCGCGCAGGTACGCGCGCTTTCCCCAAGCTGTCCGCAGGCGCCCGAAACGCCCCTTCCCCTGCGGTAACGGCGGGTAACCTTGAGCCCCTCTTTTTCAAGGAGCCGCCTGAATTCCGCCGTCTCCCCGGCGGACGGCTCCCTCAGGGGAAGGCCCGAAAAGACGAGCCCTTCCACGGGGTTCCAGGGGATAATGTTTACCACGACGTCAAGCCCGCGGGCAAAGGCCGCCATTGCCCGCGCGTCTTTCCCTCCGGTGTTGATCCCCCCCAGAAGAACCGCCTCCAGCGTAACGCGGCCCCCGCCCTTTTCCTGGAAGTAAAGGAGGGCCTCCTTGAGGAGGGGAAGGGGATTGGTCTTTGTTATGGGCATGAGCGCTTTACGGAGTTCCTCATCCGCCGTGGCAAGCGAAAGGGCAAGCCGCACCGGGGGCCCCCCGGAGGCAAGATCCCGTATGCCGTCCGCTATTCCGCACGTGGAAACGGTGATGCGCCGGGGAGAAATGCCGGGGCCGTCCCTGTGGCAGAGGAACGCGCACGCCCGGCGGAATTCGGCAAGGTTAAGCAGAGGCTCCCCCATGCCCATGACGACAACGGTGGAAATGCCGGGAGAGAGATCCCCGGCAAAGAGAAACTGTTCGGCTATTTCGGCGGCGGAAAGATTGCGGCGGAATCCCAGCGTTCCGGTTTTACAGAATACGCAGCCCGCCGGGCATCCGGCCTGGGTGGAAAGGCAGACGGTTTTTCTTCCCCTCCCGTCCGCGAGGAGCACCATTTCTATCCCTGTCCCGCCGCCGAAGGCCAGCGCCGATTTTACCGTCCCGTCGGGAGCCTCAAGGCGGCTCTTTACGGAGCCTGTACGTATCCGGTATTTCTCCGCGAGCGTTTCCCGGAGGGAAAGGGGAAGATCCGTCATGCTGTCAAAAGAAAGCGCGCCCCGGCTTATCCATTTGAAGATCTGAACGCCCCGGAAGGGGGGAAGGCCGAGCAGTTCCGCCAGTTCTCCGGGGAGCAGCCCGGCAAGGCCGGGAAGGGGCGCCATTGGTTACTGCCTGATTTTTTCAAGCATTTCGGCGACGGTGTTGTTTCTGATTCCGAATCTCTGGAAGGTTTCCAGCGTTTCTACCGCTTTGAGCCTGTTTCCCATACGGATAAAACAGTCCGCAAGTTCCACATAGAGCCGGTAATTTTTCGGGTCCTGCTGAATGAGCCGCTGGAGCGATTCCCGCGCCTCTTCGTATTTCCCCTGGATCTTGGAGACGACGGCCAGCCCCAGCACCGCGTAGGCGTCGAATTCGATGTTAAGGGCCCGTTCGTAATACTCCACCGCCCTGGCGTATTCGTTCATATACCGGTACGCGTCCCCGGCCCTGGTCAGTATCACCTTGTTCCGGGGGTCCTGTTCAAGAATGTGGTTCCAGTATTCAAGGGACCGGTTCTGCTGGTTAAGGCCCCGGTAACAGTCCGCGAGGCCGAACAGGGCGTAAAAATTGTAGGGATCTTTTTTCAGGGCTTCTTCGAAGTAGGGAATGCCCTGGTCAAAGGTCTTGAGCTTGCGGTGGCAGTTTCCTATTGATGTCAAAACCCGTATATCCACGTTCTGGCTTCCCTCAAGCATTTTCTCCCAGTAAAAAAGGGCGTCCCGGTATTCCTTGAAGTCGTAGTGCAGATGCCCCAGCCCTATGATGGCGTAGGGGTTTTTTTCCTCCATTTCAAGGACCCGCTGGTACACCGCCCTGGAATGCTTGAAATCCCGCACCTTGCGGTAGGCGTCCGCCACGCGGGTAAGCACGGTGATGTTTTTGTCGTCGTGCAAGAGGTACTGTTCCCATATTTCTATGGCCTTGTGGTACTGGTTGAGCGCCTTGTAACAGTCGGCCAGGCCGAACAGCGCGTAGTTGTTTCCCGGGTGAAAAGAAAGGCAGCGCTGGTAGAAGCCCGCCGCGTCACGGAAAGAACCGCGTTTTCTTGCCGCGTCCCCCATGCCTACCAGCGCGTAGTTGTTGTTGTCGTTTACGGCGAGTATCCTCGTGAAACATTCAACCGCGTCGGAAATCTTGTTTTCCTTGAGCAGCTGATACCCCTTTTTTGACAGATCCGAAATTTCCGATATTTCCTGAATTTCATCCGCATTATTGACTTCACTCATGGACTTCCCCGTCTTCCTCTTTGTGAATGATGTCCTGCAGCATAACGGCGCACCGCATGATGAGGGGTTCCGCCTTGTTCCTGTCGGGCGCAATCCAGTACATGCGCAGCGCGTCAAGAAGCCTTCCCTGCGAGCTGTAGTAATCGCCTATGCGGGAAAGGCCGTCGGAATATCCTGTGGTAAGGAAGATCCTCCTGGCGGCTTCCGCGTCGCCGGAATTGAAAAGCATATTGCCCTTCCGGTTCAGCGCCGCCTTCTGAACGCCTTCAATAGCGGGTCTTTCTGTAGTTTTTACAAAAGCCTTGCCATTTTCGAATTTCTCGAAAACCTTTTTACAATCCATTCTTTATCCACATTCTTGTAATAATAAATATAAGGATATAATAACTTGCCGCTTTTGTCAAAAGAATATTGCAGTTTTGTTTTTTTGATACACAAAAAAATCCGCCGCCGAACGCCCGTATTCGCGGTGGTCCGCGGGAACAAGGAAAGGGATGGAGGGGGGAGGATCTTCCCGCGGCCTGTGTATAACGAGGCGGGAGCCTTCCTTCATGAGCGGGGAAGCGGCTATGCTCCGCACCAGTTCCCATTTATACTTGTAAGCGAAAGGCGGATCGCAGAAAATACAATCGAATGAAACTTTTGCGCGTTTTATATAAAGCTCGGCCGGCATAAAACGGCAGCGTATAAGACAGGGTGAAATGGATACGTTTTCAAGCAGGACGCCGCGCTTCTCCCTGTCCATCTCAACCGCTTCTACAGGCCGCGCTCCCCGGGAAGAGGCCTCCAGCGCGATAATTCCCGTTCCTGAAAAAATATCGAGAAAGGAAAAACCGCCGAGGTTTCCAAGGACAGCGAATACGGATTCCCTCATGCGGTCCATGCTGGGCCTGATGATCCCCCCCGGCACCTTTATCCGGCGTCCCCGGAGGCTTCCCCCGGTAATTCTCACATGTCCTTGAGCAGTTCGCTCAATTCGTCAACGCTGACCAGGGGTTCGGCGGAAGGAGAGAGCGAAAGGGAAGCGTCCGCCGTCTTTCTCCGTTCGGCGCTGCGGCTTTTGACAAGGGAGATCCTTTCCCGCAGCATGGGATACGATGCCGCCGGCATGCCGCCGCCTGAGTACATTTCGCCCAGCGCCTGATCAAAGCGCCATTCCAGTTCGGAAAGGTTTTCAAAGGCTTCGTCCCGTTCCAAAAGGCGGCTGTTTTCCGTGAGTTCCCGCAGGAGAACCCCCAGCGTATAATCGATAAAATCAATATCGTCCATTGTCTTTTCAAGGAAGAGTTCGGGATCGGCGTCCAGCGCAAAAAGATCCCGTATCATCTGTATCCTCATGGCAAGGGCAAAAAGGTTGTCTTCAAAGTTGATGCGTTTGTTCATGGCTTTACCGTATTATCGGCGGAATCACTGGACAGGCGAAGTCCTTTTTGATAAACTGTTTCCCGTAGTTTGCAACACATTCTTTTTTGCAACCTTCTTGTTCGCTGTAAGCGAACCATGTATTCACCAATGGTGAATTATTTCATGTCCGTAAGGAGGGCCCATGCGGAAGTATGAGCTGACGGTTATTTTTCCCCTTGAAGAAGATCTGCACAGAGCGGGCCGGGAGCGGCTGCTTGCCGACCTTGCCGCCAACGGGGCGGAAATCGAAAAGACCGATGAACCGGGCGACCGGGATCTGGCCTATGAAATCAAAAAAAGACGGCGGGGAAAATACGTTCTTTTTATTGTCAAAATAGAAAGTTCAAAAATCGCCGTTCTGGACCGGGTATTCAAGCTTAACGCCAATCTGTTGAAATACCTCTTCGTCAAAATTGAGGAGTAAAAATGGCGGATCTGAATCACGTGACCCTCATAGGACGTTTAACGAGGGACGCGGAGCTTAAGTACACATCGGGCGGGCAGGCCGTCTGTAAATTTTCAATCGCCGTTAACAGGCGCCGCAAGAACGGTGATCAGTGGGAGGACGAACCGAGTTTTTTCGACATAGTGCTGTGGGGCAGGCAGGGAGAATCCCTTAACCAGTACCTTGTCAAGGGAAAGATGATCGGCATTGAGGGCGAACTCCGCCAGGACAGGTGGCAGCAGGACGGTCAAAACCGTTCCAAGGTGGAGATAGTGGCGAACAACTTGCAGCTTTTGGGCGGTTCCGGCTCTTCCCCGCCGGGATCATACGGGGGAAATTCTTCCGGGGCTTCCGGGGGCGGTTCCTACGGCCAGCAGCCCCGGGCCGAATTCCCCGCCGCTCACGCGGAAAACCGGCCCGGCGAAGACCGGAACGGTTCCGCTCCCGCTTCCGACGGCTTTGCCGACGATATTCCCTTTTAAAAGGAGCGTTATATGTCTGATGAAAAATATACGGAAAATGAAAGGCCCCCCCGTCAGGACAGGGGCATGGATGCCCAGATGGACGGCCGTGACGGCGAAGACAGGGGCCGGGGCAAGGGCAAGGCGTACTTCAAGAAAAAGGTTTGTAAATTCTGCGCCCAGAAGATCAGGATAGACTACAAGGACAGCGATACCCTGCGCCGCTTTATCACCGAACGGGGGAAGATACTGCCCCGGCGCATTACCGGTACCTGCGCGAAACATCAGCGGGTCCTGTCGCTGGCGATAAAAAGGGCCAGGATCATCGCCCTCCTGCCCTTTGTGGCCGATTAATCCCCCTGCGAATGCTCTTCTCCGTATCACCGGGGCCCCCCGTGGCGGCGCATGTTCCGTCGCTTGCCGCCGCGGCTTTTGTTTCGTTTCTCCTGCGGCGCCTGGGTTTCCTGGGGGTTTTCTTTCTTGTGCCTTTGGGCTTCGCCGTTCTGTACGCCAATGCGGGAACCGCTCTGGGGGCCGCGGCGGCAGTCCTGGTTCTGGAAGGCGTCCTTGCCGCCGCCGCGCTCGCTTTTGGGCAGGGAAGCGCGGGGGAGCTGTTTTCAGGGGCCGTGTATACGGCCCTTGTCATGGGAAGCTTTATCTGGATCATGTCGCCGGGGCCGGTGCGGGTAGCAAGGCGTATTGCCGCCGCTTCCGCGGCCGTAACGGCGTTCTTTCTTTTCATCATGTTCGTCCTTCCGGGCCGGGGGAACGACGGCTTTTCCGTTTTTTTCCGGTCCCAGGCGGAACTGCTCTCTTCCCTGTACACGGGGTCCGCCGGGGGAGACGCCGTAAGGCGTTCGTTTCTGGAGCGCTACTTTACGGCGGAAAGAATTCTGGATCTGTTAAGGCTTCTTGTGATGCGGGGCGGGGCGCTTGCTTCCTCGATGCTGCTGTTCTTCGCAAGCCGGCGGCTTTCTTTTTTCGTCCTCCGGCTGATAAGGCGTTTGCCGCCTTCCGGCAGGGCCCCCGGGGCGGAGTCTCTGGTGAATTTTCACGCTCCCGGTGAGATGATATGGGTACTGTCTTTTTCCCTTTTGGGGGCGCCGCTTTTCCGCCTTCTGTCTTTCGGGCCCGGCGAAATACTTGCCTGGAATGCCCTGACACTTTCGGCGCTGGTGTTCCTTGCCCAGGGCTGTGGAATCCTGTTCTGGTTTCTTGCGGGAAAGGTCCGTTCTCCTTTCGCGCGTATACTGGTTAATGTGGCGCTTGCCGCCGTTATATTGAGTCCGGGAATCA
Source organism: Treponema sp. (assembly GCA_031266775.1). Lineage (GTDB taxonomy): Bacteria > Spirochaetota > Spirochaetia > Treponematales > Breznakiellaceae > JAIROE01. The sequence continues at coordinate 201,231 of JAISAQ010000056.1, read as the reverse complement.
ACGCGTTCGCCCTTGCGCTGCTGGCGCTTCTGGGCGTCGCTGAAAATTGGGCGCCCCTGCGGGCGTCCGGAAAAAGCGGATCGTCCCCTACTCCGGGGATGTAAGGCGGGCCCGGACACGGCCCGGCTTTTGTGTCCGCGGGGTCTTTTGTTGAGACCCTATTCTGCGCCGGAACCGGCCGTTCCGGTCAAGGGAGCTTGGTTATGAAGGTGATTTTGAACAAGGATCTTTCGCCCCTCGGGGAAGAGGGAGACGTAAAGGATGTGGCGCGGGGCTATGCCAGGAACTACCTTTTTCCGCGCGGAATTGCCCTTCCGTACACGGAACGGGTCATAAAGCTCTTTGAATCCCGGAAGGGGGAAATAGAAGCGCGAAAGACCGAGAAACGAAAAGACGCCGCTGGGCTCGGGGAAAAGCTGGGGAGCCTTGAGCTTGTCATTACCATGCCCGCGGGGGCCAACGGAAGACTCTACGGCGCCGTAACCAGCCAGACCATAGCCGACGAACTTGCCAGACAGGGGTTCCAGATAGAAAGGAAACGTATAGAACTTGCCGGAAACGGCTTTAAGAGTGTGGGCAGGTACAAGGTAACGGTGAGGCTCTACGAAAACGCCTCCGCCGAAATTGCCGTTGTTGTACAGGGGCAGCCGGTCAAGACCGAAACCGAGTCCCCCGCAAGGGGAAGACGTTCCGCCAGGTATGCCGCCGGAACGCCGGCGCCGGGCGGGTCCCCGGAAAAAGCCGCCGAAGTTGGAGCGGCCGGAGTTGAAGCGGCCGGAGTTGAAGCGGCCGCAGCGTCTTCGGCCGAAGATACCCAGGCAGCCGGTGAAACTGCCGAAGATGCCGCCGGCGCAGGGGCCGCGGAGGAAGCGGCCGTTCCGGAAACCGCGCCCGCGGAAGAGGCGGCCGGGGGTAAAGCGGAAGAATCGGCGGAAGCCGGGGCGTAAGAAGGAACATGGCCGGGGGACTTAACAGGACTCCGCCTCACGACAACGAGGCGGAACGGGCCGCACTTGGGGCCATGCTCTTTGATACGGAAGCCATAGACGCCGCCTCGCAGGGTCTGCGCCTCATGGCGGGAGATTTTTATTCGCCCGCCCATGGCGGAATATACGAAGCGATACTGAAACTCAGGGACAGAGGGAACGTAAAGCCCGACATACTTACCGTGTCGCGGGAACTGCGGCAGGCGGGAAAACTTGACGAGTCAGGCGGCGAGGATTACGTAGCGTCCCTTACTACGGTGGTCCCCACCAGCGCCAATATTGAATATTACGTCAAAATCGTTCAAGACTGTTCACTGAGGAGGTCCCTGCTCCGCGTTTCTTCGGAAATAGGCGCCCGTGTCTTTGACGAGTCGCTTGAAGCCTATCGCGTCCTGGAAGAGGTACAGCAGAAGATATTCGAGCTTTCCGACAGCAGGCAGCTTTTCAAATTCAGCTCCGCAAGGGAAGTGGTGGCCGAAACTACAAAACTCATTGACAAGCTCAGGCGGGACAAAAAGGCCTTTACCGGAGTACCGAGCGGTTTTATCGATCTTGATTCCATGACCAACGGTTTTAAACCTTCGGAATTTGTCATCATAGGGGCGCGGCCCTCAATAGGAAAAACGGCCATAGCCCTTAACATGGCGGCCCACGCCGCCGCGGTGAAAAAAATCCCCACCGCCTTTTTTACGCTGGAAATGTCGGACGTGTCCCTCATGATGCGGCTCATTTCAAGCGAGGCCCAGATAGAGTCCAACTCCCTGCGGACCGGGTACCTTAGCAACGGGCAGATGGACATTGTCAACGGCGCCATGTCAAAACTGTACGACGCGCCCCTGTATTTTGTGGATCAGCCCAACATGCGGCTTCTGGATCTTAGATCACAGGCGCGCCGCCTCCGGGCAAACCAGAACGTCGGGATCATCTTCATTGATTACATCACCCTTATCACCCTGGAAGATTTTCGCCTCCAGCCCCACGAGCAGATCGCCGAGATTTCCCGTTCGCTTAAAAGCCTTGCCAGGGAACTTAACATACCCATTGTGGCCCTTTCCCAGCTTACGCGGGAAGCGGAAAAGGACAAGCCCAATCTGGCGACTATACGCGCTTCGGGGGCCATCGAACAGGACGCCGACATCGTCATGTTCCTGAGCCGCCAGCGGGAAAAGGGAAAGGACGCCGCCGTGAACAGCCATCCTGACGTTATTGAAACGGAACTGTCGCTGGCGAAAAACCGGAATGGCCCCACGGGGCCCGTACGCCTTCAATTCCTGCCGAAATACGCCAAATTTGTTTCCACAATGAAGCGCGATCCCGTATAATTAATTGTAGCGGGAGTTGTTCAACAACTGACATTGTTGAACAACTTCAATAGAAGGGGAGGGCGGTATGGCCTTTATTGATACGTATGATTTTGAACTGCTTGTAAACGAGGCTGAAAAGCTGGTCGTTGACGAATTGGGCAGGCAGATTGAAGGCTACGGAGAAGGGTTGTGCACCTGCAACGAGTGTGTGGCCGACATGGCGGCGGTTGCCCTTAATACGGTAAAACCGCTCTACCGTTTTTCGCTTTTGGGAAGCCTCTACGCGGCCCAGGCAATGAACGAGGCTTCCTACGCCGAAAGCGTGCGCAAAGCGGTGTCCTCCGCTATTGAGAAGGTTCGGAAGAATCCGAGTCACGACTGATCTTTCCGCGCGATGCCCCCTCCGTTTCCGCAAGCGTCCATCCGCCGTCCGTGAGGCTAAAGAGCGCGAGAAGCTTTCCGGTTACATTGTCCTGCCACGAGAGGCTGCCCTCTCCGTCCAGCGTGATAAAAAAAGATCCCCCGTCAAGGAGTTTTACAGGAAGGCCCTGTCCCCGTTCAAGGAAGAGGGGCCCTTCCTTTCCCGGCAGAAACGCTTCCCCGCCGCCGGGGTTCAGGGCCGGCTCCCCGCCTGATTCCGCGAGGGCAAAGAGGATATCCTCGCCGTCGTATTCAAAGAGCCTCTCCTGTTTTCCCTGCGCGCGGGCTTCAAGGCTGACGATAACGGTTTTTCGGGGGTTTTCTTCAATGACCGCGCCGTATACGGCGCCGCCGGAACTCCGGTACACCCGCACCCCCGTCCGCGCGGAAAGGTAAAGGGGAACCGTTTCCCCGTTAACGATGTTCACGGCAAGAAAGGCGCCGTTTCCCGAAACCGCGCTTCTGCCCAGTATGATGTTTTCCCCGTCCACGAAGGCGGCGTCAATGGCCCCCGCGGCGGAAAAAGAAAAGATCCGCTTTCCCGTGCGCGCGTCGATAACCGCGGTGTTTCCCGCGGCGTCAAGAAAGAGCAGCTTTTCATCGAGCGCCGACACCGAGCGGAGGGGAAAGCGGAAGTCCGCCTCTTCAATCGCCCGGTCCGGGAAACCTTCCCGCACAAGAACCGGCGGCGGCGTTCTTGCCGCCGTCTGCCAGAGTACAAATTCCCCGCCGCCGCCCGAGATCCTTGTGTATCCGGGACAGGGCCTTAAGGAGGGGGAAAAAGATCCGCCTGAAGGGCCGCCAAAGCGGGAAAAATCGGAAGGAAGAAACCCCAGGCGGCCGTCTTCGGTGATTACGGCAAGGGTTTCCCCCGAAACCTCGGCCTCGATTATCCTCTTCCTCTCTCCTGAGGCAAAGATGCGCGTCCGGCCGTTTTCGCCGATGACACCTGTCTTTCCCCCGTCCGTTCCAAAAAAGATCCCTTCCTCCGTGGAAAGAAAGGATGTGACGCTTTCACCTTTAAGGCCGACTCTCTTTTGGGGAATAGGAGTCCCCCTCTTCCGGCCCGTTCCGCCCGATTTCCAGCCGGACAGTTCGTAGATCCGTTCCTCCCCGTTTCCCCCCTGTGGAACAGGCGCAAGGGAATACGCCTCCTCTCCCCCCGGACAGGCCGAAAGAAAGGCGCCCTTTGCCTCCCTCTTCTCAAGAATTTCCGCGCTAACCGCGTCAAGGATCACAAGGCTTTCCCCGTCAAGACCCGCGAGAAAACGGTTGCCGCCGAAAAGAACAAGCGACGAAAGGCGGGGCGGGGCGGCAAGGGCCTCCCTTTCGTCTCCCGTCCCGAGATCCTGGTAGGAAAGCCGGCCGTTTCCAAAGTAGGTCACCATGGAACGCTCCGAAGGCCCGGTCGCGGCAAAAACCGGCGTGCCGGGAATGCCGGACAGAGGAACGCTTTCTCCCGTTTCGGAATCGGCAAGGAGAAGGCCGGCGCGTCCTGAGTGCGCGATGATGATGAAGCGCCCTCCGGCCGAATAGCCCAGGCAGCTTACCGGATCCCCGAAATCAAGGAAAAAGAGGCGGATCTTCTCCCGGTAATCCCAGACACTGATCCTGTACAGGGTAAAACCGTCGCTTTCCAGAACGCAGACACGGGTTTTCCCCGGCTGCTTTGCCATTGTCATAATGGGAATAAAACCGATCTGAAAACGCTCTTCCGCCCCGCCGTCCCGTATATTCCACAGTTCAAGGAAACCGTCTTCCCCGGCGCTGATGATCCGCTCTCCGTCTGTGGCAAGGGCGGTAACCGCGCCCCGGTGGGGCCCGGGCATTCCTCCATCAAGGCCAAAAGCCGCCCCTCCGGACAGGAACAGCGCCGGAATCAGCGCGAGATACGCCGTTCGCGGAAGGCGGAAACTTCCCGCCGCCTTCATCTTTTCCGCCGTCTTTTCACGTCCGTTCATTTCCGCAGCTATTTTAGAATATCCGGGCGGAGCGCGTTCTGAACCGAAAGATAGGCGCCGCTTCTGAGTATGGAAAACATTTCACTCTTCGGGTGTTTTTTGTAATCGTCCAGGGTTTTTTCGTATATGGCCCTGGGGATTCTTGTGACGGCGACTTCTTCTTCCCGTAACCCGTGTATGTGGAATTCCAGGAAACTTTCCCCTGAAGAACCTTTCTCTTCCCCGGTTTTTCCCTGGTACCAGACGCCCGGCTCCTTCTGGTCATCGCCGAGGTTTTCTTCGGCCTTGAGGAGAAGATAGTATTTCAGGGCTTCCACCGCGGCGGGTTCAAGCCCGTCCCGTATCACCGCTATCCTGTCGGCCAGTTCGGGATAACCGATAACGGTTTCAAGGGGCGGCATTTCCCCGTTTTTCGTTTCGCCTTTCTTTGCCTTTTTTTTCCGGCGGTAAAACTCCCCCCGTTCCAGTTCGGGAAGCACCTCTATGCGCAGCATACGGCGCGGCCAGTTTACCGTAATCGGGAATTCGGGCTTGTGCTTCTTGCCGCAGCTGGGACAGATAAAATTCATGAAGGTCCCGTCCATGATTTCGGCTATATATTCGGGCCTCTTGTCAAGGTCGATTTCATCGGGAACGTCTACCGAAAAGGCGTTATCGCAGAAGCAGGGAATTTTCCGTTTCAACGGGACCTCCTAACGGCGAAACAGGAAGAGGATATCTCCGAATACGGCGAAGATCATGAGGCCGGAGATAATGAGCACCCCCACGGTTTGAAAGACGGAAACAGCGCGGGGATGCAGGGGTCTCCTCCGTATTGCCTCGACAATGAAAAGAACTATCATGCCTCCGTCAAGGACGGGCAGGGGAAGCAGGTTCATGATGCAGAGGGCTATGGAAATGAGGGAAAGGAAATTCGCCATGGATCTGATGCCGGCGGCAAAACCGCGGCCGAAACCCTCGGCGGCTATGTCTCCGGCCATGTAGGTTATACGCATGGGGCCTGAGACCGCCTGGGTAAGATCGATGCCCCTGAACAGGAGCGAGAGGCTTTTAAGGGAAACGACGAGGGTCTTCCATGATTCGGAGGCCCCTTTGGCAAGAGCCGCCGGGGGCGAAAGGGAAGGGGTCCGGTAGTGAACCATGGCCCAGCCCATGCCAAGGTCCGCCTCGCCCCCGTCGTAAAGCGGGGCAAGAACCGCCTTCCGTTCGGCGCCGTCCCGCTCGTAATCGACGTCAAGAACGGCGGGTTTTTCGGCAAGGAGCGGAAGAAGCCCCGCGCTGTACAAAAGTTCACGCCCGTTTACCCGCAGTATACGGTCGCCCTTTTCCATGCCCGCCTGTGCGGCAGGGCCGCCCGGAACGGTTTCCCCTATTACGGGGGCGGTCCACGAATATACGCCTATCCTTCCCGCCCCGGTACTTTTATCAAGGGCGGGCCGCACTTCAAGAGAAAGGGTTTTCCCGTCCCTTTCCACGGTAACGGGAAGTTTTTTTTCGGGGTTTACCGCTATTTGTTCCTGTATGTCGTGGTAATAGGAAATTTTCTTTCCGTTAATTTCAAGAATGCGATCGCCTGTTTTAAGCCCCCCATCGTCGGCCGGGGCGCGCTGCCCGCCCATTTCAGAGGCAAGGACGACGCGGTTTTCAAGGGTGCTTACATCGACGCCCGCGCCCCAGATGGCCGAAAGGACGAGCACCGCGAAGATCAGGTTGAAGAAGGGGCCGGCAAACGACACGAGGATGCGCCGGGCGGGAGTGGCGCCGAAAAAGGTCCCCTTTACAGGCTCCACGCTGTCCTTGCGGTTTTCCCAGGCTTCCTTGAATTCGTTTTCACCCCGCATTTTGCAGTACCCTCCAAGGGGGAACATACCGATACGGTACTCCACTGCGCCTATTTTTTTCCTGAGAACAGGCCGTCCCCACCCTATGGAAAAGGCTTCCACGTCTATGCCGGTAAGCCGGGCGGCAAGAAAATGTCCCAGTTCATGAATAAAGACCACCACGCCAAGGCCGGCCAGTCCCAAGAGTATTTTAAGAAAGGTCATATTCTTCCCCCGGTTTTCTGTTAATTAAATCCCGGGCCAGCTCCCGCGCCCGCCTGTCGGCCGCGAAAACGGCGTCAAGATCCGCGCTTCCGCCTTCCCATGCCACGTTTAAAACATAGTCAACTATACGCGGTATATCAAGAAATTTCGCCCTCCCTTCAAGAAAGGCCCGCACCGCCTCCTCGTTGGCCCCGTTATACACACAGGGATAAAGCCCCCCAAGGCGGGCAGCCTGACAGGCCAGGGGGAGCATGGGGAATTTTTCCCCGTCCGGCTCCAGGAAGTCAAGGCGGAGTCCCCTGAAATCCAGCGCGCCGAAGGAAGAAGGCGGCGTTTCCGGCCAGAAAAGGGCGTCCTGTATGGGAAGGCGCATGTCGGGCCGGGACAGCTGGGCGTATACCGCCCCGTCCTTCATCCGTACCATGGAATGAACGATACTTTGGGGGTGTATTACCACCCGTATTTCCCTGAGCCTGGCGCCGAAGAAAAAGGCCGCCTCCATTATCTCAAGGCCCTTGTTGGCAAGCGACGCCGAATCCACGGTGATCTTGGGCCCCATGTTCCATGTAGGGTGGGAAAGGGCCTTTTGCGGGGTAACGGCGGCGAGTTCTTCCCTGGTAAATGTCCTGAAGGGCCCCCCCGAGGCGGTGAGGATCAGTTCTTCGGCGTCTTCCCGCCTTCCCCGCAGAAGGTTGAATATGGCCGAATGTTCGGAATCCACCGGGATAATGGCCGCCTTTTTTTCCGCGGCTTTTTCGAATATCAGCTTTCCCGCCATGACGACGGTTTCCTTGTTGGCGAGGGCCAGATCCTGGCCTGCCTCAATGGCGGCCACGCTCGGCCTGAGTCCCGCCGCGCCGGCTATTCCGTTGACGGTTATGGCGGCGCCGGAGGCGGCTATGGCGGCAAGAAGCCCATCCTCTCCCCGGAACGAAACGCGGGAAGGCGCGTCTTTTGCCCCCGGCCCCGAAAGGGCCAAGAGCGCGCCGGGGAATTCTTCCCCCAGTTTAAGAAGGGCCGCCGCAGCGGTGTGGCCTGTAAGGAGAACGGGTTCAAACGTATCCGGGTAGCGGCGTATCACATCCAGGGCGCTTGTTCCTACGGAACCCGTCGCCCCCAGAATCGCGGTTTTTTTTCTCATCTGCAATTGATCCCTTTACGGGCCGAAGAGGATACGGTACGCGATGTAGAATACCGGAGCGGCAAAGGCGACCGAATCGATGGAATCAAGTACGCCGCCCCTTCCGGGAATGATGGACCCCGAATCCTTTATGCCAGAACTCCGCTTGAAGGCGCTTTCCAGAAGATCCCCGAGGGAAGCGGCCGTTCCCATAAGAAAGCCCATGACAAGCCCCGATGGAACGGGGGGTAACAGGCGGGGAACAAAGACGGAGGGGAAAAGGAAAACCCCCGCGGCCCCGGCCAGCACCGCCGCCGCGATTCCCCCGGCAAAACCCGCCACGCTCTTGTTGGGGCTTACGGGTATAATGCCCCTGTTGCTCTTTCCGAGGAGCATCCCCGCCGCCCACGCGATTGAGTCGTTGATCATTACGGTAAACACGAAGACCAGGATGATGACGGACTGGGGGGAAGGAAAGGAAGAGGCTTCTTTTCCCGGCGCCCGCCCGGCAAGGGCGGCCATCCGTATGATCCACATCATGAAGATGCCGGGATAGATCATGACGGAAAGACCCGCGGCCGCCCGCGGCGTGTACGGCGCTATCCTGTCTTCCCTGGAAAATACCCGTGAAACAAACAGCCAGGATGTCCCAAGAATGAGGGCCGCGAGGACCGTGCCCTCAGGCGCGCCGAAACTGATTTCCGCGGCCGCCGCCAGGGGAAGGAGGGCTCCCAGTATAAGGGCCTCGTATACCCGGAGGACAAGATCTTTTTTCCCGAGTATACGGGCAAACTCCGCCGCGCCAAGGGCGCTGCTGATGACGACAATGACGTTAAACACAAGGTGGCCGCGGAAGGGGAGAAAGAGGATAATAAAGATGATGAGGGGAAGGCCGATAAAAAAAACAAAGAGACGTTCCACAAGTTTTTTCACGTTTTTCCCTCCTTTACGCCGCCGAAACGGCGATCCCTTTTTCTGTAGCTGCCTATAGCCTCCTCCAGATCGTCCCCTGTCCAGTCGGGCCAGAATTTCGGGGAGATGTAGTATTCCGCGTAGGCCCCTTCCCAGAGGAGAAAGTTGCTGATGCGGAATTCCCCCGCAGTACGGATGACAAGATCAGGATCGGGTATGTCAGGATTATCCAGAAAATTCCGCACCGTTTCTTCGGTAAGGCCCTGTACCCGCGCGGAGCCTTCCGCATTTTTGTTAACCTCATTAAGGGCGCGGTTAACGGACCGCACTATTTCATCCCGGCCCCCGTAATTGAGGGCAAGGATCACCTGCATGCCCGTAAAGTCCCTGGTCTCTTCGCACGCCTTCCGTATTTCTCCGGCGATGTCTTCCGGAAGGCCCGCCATGTTGCCCGCGTGGCGCACCCTGATTCTGTTCTCCCGGGAAAAATCCATCTCTTTAAGGAGGTACTGCTTTACAAGGCCCAGAATAAAGGAAACCTCCCCGGCGGTACGCTTCCAGTTCTCGGTGGAAAACACATAGAGACTGAGGTACTTAATGCCCCGGCCGCTTGCCTCCTTGACCAGGCGCTTCGCCGTTTTGAGTCCTTCAAGATGGCCCGCCGTCCTTGGCAGCCCCCTCTGTTTTGCCCAGCGGCCGTTTCCGTCCATTATGATCCCTACATGAACGGGTATGTTTCCGTTTGTTCCGTCGTTCTCCGGGGGCATTACACTTCCATTATTTCTTTTTCTTTTTCTTCCAGAACCTGGTTCACCTGGTTTATGTAACCGTCGGTAAGCTTTTGCAGTTCGCCCGACACCTTGCTTTCCTCGTCTTCGGTGATTTCCCCGTCCTTGAGGAGTTTTTTAAGTTCGTCGTTACCGTCGCGCCGTATGTTACGCACCGCGACCCGGCTCTGCTCCGCCTGGTTTTTCGCCTGCTTTACCAGTTCTTTCCGCCTCTCTTCGGTCAGGGGAGGAAAGGCGATGCGTATGACCTTCCCGTCGTTTGAGGGATTAAGGGAAAGATCCGAAGAACGGACGGCCTTCTCGATTTCACCTATGAGCGCCTTGTCCCAGGGCTGTATGACAACGAGCCGGGCTTCGGGAACCGAGATGTTGGCCACCTGGTTCAGCGGTGATTTTTCGCCGTAGTAGTCCACCCGTATCCTGTCGAAGAGGGCGGGAGACGCCCGCCCCGTCCTGAGGACGGCAAAACCGTCCCTGAGGTTCGCGATGGTTTTCTTCATCCTGTCCCCGGCGGAAACAATAACATCACTCATGCCTTCCTCCGTTCATGAAAAATACGCCTCTTCCCGCGGCCCGCCGGGAATTCCGCGCCCCGCGCAAGGCGGGGTATGAACCCCTTCGCCGCGAATCAACCGCCGACCCTGAAGTAGGCGTATTCGGCTATTTCGATGCGCGAGCCCGACTTTTTGCCGCATTCGGCAAGAGCCGCCTCGACAGTGACCTTGTCGTCCTTTACGTAGGCCTGTTCAAGGAGGCACACGTCGGCAAGGTACTTGTTGATCTTGCCTTTGAGGATGTTGTCTATGACGGCGGCGGGTTTGCCCTTGAGTTTTTCGTCTCCTTCCATCTGTTTGCGGTAAATGTCTTCCTGTTCCTTGAGAAAGGCGGAATCCATTTTATCGCGGCTGAGGGCCATGGGGTTAAAGGCCGCCACATGAAGGGCAATGGTAAAGGCGAACGCCCTGACATCTTCCTGTGAGAAAATATCGGGATTGGCGGAAGTGAAGCTTGCCACCACGCCGATGTTCCCGTCCCCGTGTATGTACTGGACAAGGTAGCCGCCCTCCCTGGCCTTGACGAACCTTACGCGCTTGAGGTTCATGTTTTCCCGTATCTTGGTGGCAAGATCGGTTACCATGCCGGAAAATTCAGGGTCGGGCCCGGTACATTCCCTTTCAAGCGCCTTTTCCGCGATGACATCTCCAAGCGCGATGAATTCGGGATTCCTCGCCACAAAATCGGTCTCGGAGGCTATTTCCACGAGGACCGCGGCGGAATTGTCTTTCCTGGTTTTGACAAAAATTCTCCCTTCGTTGGTGGCCCGGCCTGTCCTTTTTTCGACCGCGGCAAGGCCCTTTTCCTTGAGGTATTTTTCCGCCTTGTCAAAATCGCCGCCGTTGGCGGCAAGGGCGTTCTTGCATTCCATCATACCGGCCCCGGTTTTTTCACGAAGCCTCTTTACGTCCGCAGCGCTGATCTCTGCCATGTGCCTTACTCCTCACCAAAACAGGTTGTACGCAAGCCGGTTCCCAAATCAGGTATTTTGGAACCGCCTCATTTGTAAAAAGATAAAAGAGTTGTTCAATAACCAGAGTTATTGAACAACTTCCGCCAAAGTCTTTTGTTCGAAAGCCAGGTTTACCGCCCCGCTATTCTTCGCCGTAGACCTTGTCAACGTCCACCGGCAGTTCGTCTTCTTCGTCGCTTTCAGTTTCTACGGGAGTCCCGGCGTCCGCCTGCACTGTTTCGGCCGAATAGGACGCTATATCGATTTCCTCGTCCTCCTCCCGCACCGAAACGTCGGTCATGACTCCCTCAGCGTCCTCTTCCTCGTCGCCCAGGGTGTCTATGATCTTGAGTCCCACCTCGTTGTCCGCCTCCACCACCGCGTTGGCGATGATCTGGGTAAAGAGGGTGATGGCCCTTATCGCGTCGTCGTTCCCGGGAATGGGGTAGTTGATGCCGTCGGGATTGCAGTTGGTATCCACGACGGCCACGATGGGAATGCCCATACGCTGGGCTTCGGCCACGGTGATGGCTTCCTTGCGGGTGTCTATGATGAAGAGAATTCCCGGAGGATCCTTCATCTCCTTGATGCCCCCAAGGTTCTTCTGGAGCTTGGCCCTTTCCTTGCCGAGCGAGGCTATTTCCTTCTTGGTAAGATTCTCGAAGGTGCCGTCAACTTCCATTTTCTCAAGCTTCTTGAGACGGAGCAGGGATTTTTTGATGGTGACGAAATTGGTCAGCATGCCGCCGAGCCAGCGGTTATTTACGTAAAACATGCCGCAGCGTTCCGCCTCTTTTTGAATGGCCTGCTGGGCCTGTTTTTTGGTACCGACAAAGAGGACCGTTTTTCCCGCCGCGACGTTTTTTCGCACCGCGTCGTATGCGTCCTTAATCGCCTGTATGGTCTTCTGCAGATCAATGATGTGAATGCCGTTCCGTTCCGCGAAGATGTATTTTTTCATCCGCGGGTCCCAGCGCTTCACCTGATGCCCGAAATGCACTCCCGATTCAAGGAGGCTTTTCATAGTAACTACAGCCAAAATTCCCTCCTTGGCAAAAAGACGGCGGGCCGGATATTCCGCCCGTCCGGTTTTTTACCAGCCTTCTCTGTATCTCACCTGAAACCCGGAGCTTCACGGCCCGGGAACAGGCGGAAAATGGTTATGTTGAAAACCGCGTTTTCAGCATAACCGGTTATGCCCAAGCGGCCTTTCAGCCGCCGTACGGATAACCGTTGCTTCTTAACATGGCATAAAATTCGTACATTGGCAAGCCTACAATGGCGCTGAAAGATCCTCTTATCGAAGAGATAAAACAGCTTGCGAGCCCCTGGATACGGTAAGCGCCCGCCATCCCCTGCCATTCGCCGGTGTTGAGGTACCATTCAATTTCGTTTTCAGAAAGATCCGCGAATACGACGGCGCTGGAAACGGTTTTGCAGTCCAGGATTCCCGCCTTGCCGTTGTACAGGGCAAGCGCGGTAAAAACCTCGTGTTCCCGTCCGCTGAGGCGGCGGAGCATGTTCCCCGCGTCTTCGCGGTCCTTCGGTTTGCCGTATACTTCTCCGTCAACGGAGATTATGGTATCGGCCCCGCAGATCCAGGCGGGAAGCCTGGCCTTGAGGGTTTCGATAACTTTTTTTACTTTTTTGACGGCCAAATCCCCGGCCAGTTCTTCCGGCGTCCGGCCTTTTTCGGGACTTTCGTCAATAAGGGACGGCATGATGCTGAACGGCAGCCCCAAAAGCCTGAAATATTCCTGCCTGCGCAGGGAGCCTGAGGCTAAAATGATGGATTCCATACTAAAATAATAACCCGTTATTTCAGGATAGGGAATAGGCGGGCGGCTCCCCGGATTAAGGGGTCCGGGCAACGCCGGTTAAATATCATTTACAGCAAAAATGATGGTATTATAACATTATTTTTGTCTTGATGTAAAAATAAAAATATTTTTTTCAATTTTTGTTGACATAGTACCAATAGCCGGTTATTCTGTTATCGTATTTTCTGCAGATTTATCAATTCCGGGGCAGTCATGGATTCACAGAAGCGGAAGCGCCTCCCTTGCCTGAGGTAAAAACCTGATGGCGGGTACTAAAAAAAGGAAATTGAAAAAGGCCGGCGTTGCCCGGCTAAAAGAAAAAAAGACGGTTAACGGCTTGTTCACCGGCCGGCTTTTACAGGAGAAGAAGTATGATAAAAAACGTTATTAAAAGGTTAATTGTTTTATTGCTTGTTTGTCTTGCGGCCGCGGGCTGTTCAAAAAAAGAGCCGGATGGTTCTTCGGGTTCAGGAACAGTTACCATCACGTTCGGCGGATGGCCTTCGGCGGATGAAGGTGTCAAAGCCGCGCTGGACGGCTTTAAGGAACAATATCCCAATATAGACATAGAGTTCCATTTCAGCAACTCCAACTCAGGCGACTACATGCAGCTTGTACAGACGGCCCTTTCCGCCGGCGCCGGCGCGGAGGATGTGGTTTCCATAGAAGGCGGCTCCATAGCCCAGTTCCGCGATTCGCCGGCGCTGGAAGATTTTCTTTCTCCCCCGTATAACGCCGAAAAATACTCAAATGACTTTGTCGCCTACAAATGGGATCAGGGTTATTCGTCAGACCGCAAGCGTTTGGCGGCTATACCCTGGGATATGGGGCCGGTGACCCTCTTTTACAGGACCGACGTGTTTAAGGAAGTTGGCCTTCCCTCCGAGCCCGGCGAAGTCGCCAAACTCATCAGTACCTGGGACGGCGTCCTCGATGTAGCGGAGAAAGTGTATATACCCGGTAAACGCTGGCTCCTGCCCAGCGCCGCCAATCTTTACTTTGAGATATTCATGAACCGCGACTATTACGACAGGGATCTTAATCTTGTCATAGAAAGACCCGGAGACATGGAATGTCTTGACACGGTTATCGCGATGAGAAAAAACAAGTGGGACATGAATGTCAACTTCCTCGGCGCGGAAGCCATGTCCGGCTTTGCCAACGGATCCCTTGCCGGTTTTTTGTGCGGTTCCTGGCTCGGCGGCATGTTGAAGACGGCTCTGGATCCAGGCGGCGCCGGCCACTGGAAAGTGACCAGCCTGTTGGGCCCCGTGCCGCCGACCAACTGGGGCGGCAGTTTCCTCGCCATTCCCAGGCAGAGCAGGCACAAGGCTGAGGCATGGGCTTTTATCTCTTACATGCTCGCCAGTGAAAGGGGCCAGAACGACATATTCAAGGCCATAGACTACTTCCCGGCGTATAAACCGGCCTGGAAGGACGACGCGATTTACGATGTTCCGGATCCCTATTTCGGCGATCAGCACACCAAGGTGATGTGGCGCGACCTGGCCGCACAACTCAGGCCGGTGTACACCACCATCATGGATCAGAACGCCGAGAACCAGCTCGAAAACTCCGTTAACGCGGGCATAGAAAAAGGCCTGGACGCCGCGGGCATACGCGCGCTTTTCAAGCAGAACGTAGAAACAGCCAACGCGGAACTTGTGCGGCAGCAGATAGAGATCCTCAAAGACGCGGGCGTCTGGGAGTAGCAGCAGCCCTTCCCGATGACGACGGAAAAAAAACAATGGACGGTGGCCTATATCTATATTGCCCCGTTTTACATTCTTTTTTTCATCTTCGGCCTCTTTCCCCTGGCGGGCGGGCTGTACCTCAGCTTTTTTCGCTGGGACGGGGTCATGCCCATGCGCTTTGAGGGGCTGCGGAATTACATCAATCTGCTGAAGGATCCCCTCTTCGGAAAAGCCCTGAAAAACACCCTCTTCATCGGAATAGTCTCGCATATAAGCATACTGCTCACAGGACTTACCCTGGCGTACATTCTCAATTCAAGACTGGTCCGTTTTAAGGACGCGTTTAAAACCGTTTTTTTTCTTCCCATGGTAACGGGCATAGTCGCCATTACTATTATTTTTCAGAATTTTTTCGGATACAATTTCGGGTTTTTCAACGTTCCCCTCAAGCTCTTCGGCTTTGAGCCGCTTAACTGGCTGGGTGGCGACGGATCGCTCATCAAAGCCGCGGTACTGGTGCTTTTTTCCTGGAAATGGACAGGCTGGAACGTCGTCATGTACCTCGCGGGAATGCAGGGGATAAGTACGGACATTTACGAGGCGGCGACGATAGACGGGGCCGGGCATTTCCGTATTTTTACAAGAATCACTATTCCTCTTTTAAGGCCAATCATTCTCTTTACCCTGATTCAGCACGGCATAGGAACCTTAAGCATATTTACCGAGCCTTTTATTCTCACCAATTCAAACTGGGCGGGAGGACCGAACAACGGGGGCCTTACCCTGATGATATACCTTCTCAACAAGGCGCCCCAGGGAGGGGTTCTGTTCGGGTACGCTTCGGCCTGCGCTTATGTCATTACCGTTCTTGTCATACTTTACTCGCTTGTAATTACAAAGCTTATGACCGGCAAAGATCAGGCCGGGAACGAGGCGGTCTAGCATGGCGAAAAAAATCGGGCTCTACACTGTTCTCGTATTCCTTGCAGTCTGCATGTTCCTTCCGTTTTATCTTATGTTCGTCATGGCCACCCGATCGACGCAGGAAATTTTTTCCTATCCCCCCAAGTACTGGTTCGGCGGCAATGTGGTTCAGAATTACCGCTTTATGATCTCCAGAATTAATCTGGCCCGCGGCTTTCTGAACAGCTCCGTCATTTCCGTATGCAATACCCTCCTGGTACTCTTTTTTTGCTCCCTCGGAGGTTATGCCTTTGCGGTGTACACATTTCCTTTCAAGAAACAGCTTTTCGCCCTGCTCCTTCTTACCATGATGGTGCCCTGGACCGCCGGCATTATTCCCTGGTTCATCATGATGAGCAAATTCGGCTGGCTCAATTCGTTTAAGGCGCTTGTCATCCCCAACGCGGCCCACGCATTCGGCGTATTCTGGATGCGCCAATACTGCCGGAAAAACGTGCCTTCCTCCCTCCTGGACGCGGCAAGGATAGACGGTTGCAGTGAAATAACCATATTCTTCAGGGTGATTGCGCCCATCATTCTGCCGGCCTATGCGTCCCTGGGGATAATGCAGTTTGTCACCGTGTGGAACGATTTTGTGCAGCCGCTGCTGATACTGCGTATGCCGGCCCAACAGACCCTGCCGGTGCTGCTCAAATCCATGATCATAGAGCGCGGAACCGACTACGGCGCGGTGATGCTCGCCAGCGCTATCACTGTTCTGCCGCTCCTCCTGGTTTTTCTCTTCGCGTCAAAATATTTTCTGTCGGGCCTTACCGCCGGGGCCGTAAAAGAATGAAAAGGCCGGCAGGGTAAAACGGGGAATACGCTAATTCCTTGCCGGGTAAAGAAATAGCAAACAAGGTAAAATCGGGCGGACATAAAAAAGGCCCCCAAAGGGGCCCTGAGAGATACAGGACTCGAACCTGCCACCTTCAGCTCCGGAGGCTGACGCTCTATCCAGATGAGCTAATCTCTCGGCAGGATCTAACAATAGCCTGAAACCGTCCCGCTGTCAAGACGCCGCGCCGCCAGAGGTACTACGGCCTCTCGCCTTTTTCCCGGCGCCGTAGTATGCTCCACGGGAGGAAGGCGGGGTGCGGGCGGACAGTCGGTTTACGAAGGCATGCGGCGCGGAACTCAGGGCTGAAATAAGCGCCTCGGGGGGAAACGAGGTTTTCGCCCTGGGCTGGATAGACGGCGCGGGACTCGTGGAGAGGATCAGGGTGCTTGCCCGGGGAAACGAGGGCGCGGTTCCCGCGGTGTGGCGGTGGACGGAGGGGGAATCCCCGCCTGGTTCCGCCTGCAAAGAAGATCCCGGCCGGGCCCCCGAAAGTTCCCCGCCTGATGTTTTTATTCACAACCACCCTTCAGGTTTTTTGATCCCCAGCGACAACGATCTGCGCATCGCCTCCCGGGCCGCCGAGGAGGGGACGGGCGCCTACATTACCGACAACGGGGTTGAAAAGGTCTATGTAGTGGCCGAACCTGTACGGCGGAAAAAGATAAAGTCACTTGACCCGGACAGGATCTGCGCGGCGCTTGAAGAGGGCGGAAGCGCCGCCCTCAGGCTGCCGTCCTGGGAACCCAGGGAATCTCAGCTGGATCTTGTGCGGCTTGTCGTGCGGGGTTTTAACGAGGACGCGCTTGTCGCCGCCGAGGCGGGAACGGGGGTGGGAAAATCTTTCGCCTATCTTCTTCCCGCGGTGCATTACGCGCTTGAAAACGGCGAACGTATTGTCATCTCAACTGCCACCATCACTCTTCAGCAGCAGCTTTTTGAAAAGGACATCCCCCTTGTGGCGCTTTCGGCGGGCCGGAAGATCAAGGCCGTGCTCATGAAAGGGCGGGGCAACTACCTTTGCCTGCGCCGTCTTGAAGACGCCCGCGGGGAATCTGATCTGCGTGACGAATATAACGATGAACTGCGGCGCATCGCGCTTTGGGCCGAAACGGCCGGGACGGGCAGCCGTTCCGATCTTTCCTTTGTTCCTTCCGGGGAAGTCTGGTCGCGGATCTGTTCCGAGGCGGATCTCTGCATGGGGATGCGCTGTCCCGTGCGGGAACGCTGCTTTGTCCTTTCCCTCAGAAAAGAAGCCGCCGACGCGAAGCTGCTGGTGGTTAATCACCACCTCCTTTTTGCCGATCTTGCCGCGCGGCGTGAGGGAGCCGGTTACGAGGGGACCGTGGTTCTGCCTCCCTATACGCGGGTAATCATTGACGAGGCCCACACCATGGAAGACGCGGCAACATCTTTTTTTTCAAAGGAATTCAGCCGCCTGGGAATTTTCCGCCAGCTGGGGCGGCTCTACAGGAGGCGGCGTGCAAACCGGCGGGGGCTTCTGGTGCGGCTTGCCTCCGCGGCAAACCGGGACCCTGGAGGCGACAGGCTTGACGAGGCGGCTTTGCTGATTGAAAAGATACGCGCCGCGGCCGATTCGCTTGACGAGGCGGGGCTTCTCCTCTGCGGCGGGGGAGCCGGTCAGGGGTTTCAGGGGACCTTCCGCCTTACGCCCGGACGGGAAGACGCCTTCCTTCCCCTGTTTTCCCATTTCGCCTCGCTTCGCAAACACTTAGGCGCGCTGGGGGATATGGTACGGACCCTGCTTGAAGAATGCGAGGATCTCAGGGAAGGAGACGAGGGGCTTGAAAGCTGTATGTGGGAAATAAAGACGGCGCTGAGGAGGCTCGACGATGTTGGGGGAATATGTTCCTCCTTTATCGCCTACCGGGAAAAACCGGAGGAAGTCATGTGGCTGGAGCCGCGCCGGGGCCGGGGCGATTCCGGGGGGGAGGGGAGTAATCCCTGGATCACCTACACGGTTACCCCGGTAGACATTGCCCCCGCGCTGGAAGAGGCCCTGTTCAGGCCGAACAAAAGCGTCATCTGTACTTCCGCGACGCTCACGGTGGGAAACGGCTCGTTCGGCTACTGGGCGGGCCGCTGTGGGCTCAGTCTTGCCGGAAGCAGGGAGTACCTTTCGGGGTGTTTTCCTTCTCCCTTTCCCTACCGCGTTTCAACGCTCCTTGCCGTTCCTTCCGACGCGCCGCTGCCGGAAGAGCCGGGGTATCAGGGCTTTGTCGACATGGCTGTTACGCGCCTTGCGGCGGCGGCCGGGGGGTCCGCCCTGGCGCTCTTTACTTCCTACCAGTCTCTGGAGAGCGCCTGGGCCGCCGCCGCCGGGGAGCTACGGGAGATGGGGATACGGTGCCTCAAACAGGGGGATGACGACCGTTCCCGCCTTCTTTCGAATTTCCTTGAGGACAAGACCAGCGTTCTTTTTGCCACCGATTCATTCTGGCAGGGCGTCGACGCCCCCGGCGATACCCTGCGTCTTGTGATCCTCTGCCGGCTTCCCTTCAGGGCTCCAAGCGATCCCGTATTTGAGGCGCGCGGGGAGGCCCTTGAAAAAAAGGGGAAGAGCGCCTTTATGGAGCTTTCGCTTCCAGAGTCGGTGATGAAATTCAAGCAGGGCTTCGGCCGCCTCATGCGGCGCTCAAGCGACCGCGGCGTGGTGGCGGTTCTGGACGGCAGGATCATCAAGAAGCGCTACGGCGAAATTTTTATCCGTTCGCTTCCCGAAACAAAACGGTATTTCGGGGAATTTGAGTCGCTGCTGC
Source organism: Treponema sp. (assembly GCA_031266775.1). GTDB lineage: Bacteria > Spirochaetota > Spirochaetia > Treponematales > Breznakiellaceae > JAIROE01. The sequence continues at coordinate 182,093 of JAISAQ010000056.1, read as the reverse complement.
GAAAAACGGAATCGTTCCTCTTTGACGAAATTTGAAAATGTTCCCGGCGTGAAATACAATAAAAGCGGAGGCTGTTTATGAAAAAAACACTGTTTGCCCTCGCGTTTATTCTTTTTTCGATCCCGCTTTTCGCGCAGATGAGAAACGGGGCAAACGCCGCGCTGGTATCCTGGACAAAGGACGGCGCCGAAACCGGCATGACCGAAAAGGTGACAAACGCCGTCATTCAGCTTAACGGCAACAACGTGCAGTACACCCTGCAGGTAAGGGGCGAGGATCCCATTGTGTTCAAGTTCAACCGTGTTACCAAACGCCTGCATGTGGAAAGATCAGGCGAACTTGTTCTCAGCACTCTGGCGGGCTACGCGGAATCCGGGTCCAATTCCAACATGTCGTACACGGACGAAGACAACGCCGCCCATGTCCTGAAATTCAGGCGGAAATAGCCGCCGCCCTCCCTTACGCGTCGCTGTCAAAAACGGTTTTGCCGGGGCCTTCGTCTTTTACGCCGGCCCGGCATTCTTCCAGAATTTCCTTTTCGGCTTTGAGGCCGGTGAAGTCGTACACCATTCCGTTACCGGCTGTGACGCCGGGCATCGAATAGGCCCCCATGTCCTTGATGACGCGGTCACGGGCGGCCGCCAGGTTTTCCGGGCTGCATTCGGCGGCCTTTCCGGTTATGTCCTGTTCCCTGATTCCGGCGGGTTTTTCCCAGATAAGGCTAAAGGCCCCCTTGCGGAAATTCTCAAGCCGTATCGCCCCGTTTTCCTTCTTCAGCGCGTAAAAGCGTATGGCGGGAATGAGCCAGAAGAGGACGGAAAACACAATGGGAATGACGCCCAGCCCCACGGCGATGGCGAGCCTGGGGTCCGGTCCCATGTACTCCAGAAAGGCTGTGACGAGGGCGTATACATACGAATTCCTTTCAATCCCGGCTCCGGCGGAAACGGGGCCGGCCGCGGCGTTGTAAAGGAAGTAGCTCCCGAAAAGAAGGTTTACCCCGTTGACGGCGGCAAACCATCCGTTCATGTTTTTTGTGTTCGCCGAAAAGATCCTGAGCCGTTTGACAGGCGCCATAATCTCCTCTCCGCGCGTTCCAGGACGCACGGCGGCTTCTTCCGCGCCCTTGAGGATCTCGCTGAAGCGGTAGATCACGGTGCCGCCGGGGGACGCCTCGGGCATTCCGCCGAATTCGCCGCAAAAGGCAAGGATCTCCTCTTCGGCCCTGTCCGGGGAAAGCCCTGTAAGGGCCATGAATTCGGGAAGGGCAATGATCCCCGAATGCGATTGCAGGTAGGCGAGAATTGCCTTTTTTTCACGGGACGCCCAGCCGCGGTTCGGATCTTCCTCTCCGAAGACAAAGGCGAAAATACGCCGGTGCAGGGGCCGCGGCGCCTCCGTTCTCCCCGGCCGCGAAGCCCGCCCGTTGGCGTCCCATCCGGATCTCCTGGAGCCGTAGGGACGGGCCAGCTCCGAATAAAACCAGAGCCGTATGATGAGGTTGAAAACCGATCCGGCAAAAAAGCCGCCCCCGTTCCGTCCGGATCTGCCGCCGGAACCGGACGATCTGACTACGACCGTCGAAAGGACAAAGGACGCCAGCGCGATGAGCATGAAAAGGGCGAAGTAACCTATCAGCATCGCCATGATCCAGATTTTGAAGAGCCATGAAAAAAAGACGGCAAGGCACACGGCGGCTTTTTCACAGGCGCGCGCGAAAACGGCGCGGAAGCCGCGGTAACGGCTCTTTAAGCCCCGGGGAAAGGAGTAGAGGATCTCCCCGGATTCCGTAACCTGAAGCCTGCCGCTGTATTCGTCGGCCGCCCGCGGCAGGAGTTCCCGCACCGTGGCCAGGGGAAGGGCCGTGGCGGCGGTAAGGTCCGCCGCGGTGACGCCCCTTTCCCCGCGGAAGAAGCGGCGCAGGGTTTCGGTTATTTTCCGGTACGCCTGTTCTTCGCCTGCTTCAGGACGCTTCATGAAAGGCCGCCGCCTTGTTTTCGGTTTCAAGAATGGCATTGACGGTAAGGCTGCGGAGGTAATCATTGACCATGTCGGTTACCCCTACCCAGACTTTGTGGCTGATACAGCCGCTTATCCGGTTGCAGCTTTCGTTGTGTTTGTCGCAGGGCGTTACCGAAAGATCCTCCCCGGCGGCGTCAAGGATCTCCTTGACCGTGAGTTTGTCCAAGGGAAGGGCAAAACAGAAGCCGCCTCCCGGCCCCCGTACCGAGTTGACAATGCCCGCTTTTCTGAGTTTGAAGAAAATTTGTTCCAGAAATACCGGCGAGATGTTTTCCTCCTCCGCGAGGCTGTTTATCGACACCGGATTTCCGTCTTTACCCAGCTTCGCGAGGGCAATAGACGCCCGCAACGCATACCGGCCCCTGGTGGTAATTCTCATTAAAACCTCCTCTTTTTTTCAATTAATGACTAACATATTAAACTATTATTCAGGGAAAAGTAAAGTAGCAGTCCGCGCGGCGAGGCGTCCCGGAAGCTTTCGCGGGGAGAGGAGGCCGTACTTGCAATTGGAGGAGAGGGAAAATATACTCCCTGTATGAACAGGGTTATTCTCAAGGCCGGGGATCTGGACGGGTATCTTGCGGGGGCCGACTGGGACTACCTTTCCCGCATGGATGCCCTGTACCGCGAAGTCATGGAATCTTTCAAGCTTCTTTCCTCCGGCATCCCCGAGCAGAGGCGGAAGGCCGAAGACCGGCTCATTTCCCTGTACAACGAGATGGGCCTTTTGATGCAGAAGATCTGCGGGACGGAAAGCGCCCTTCATGTGTATTCTTTTCTCACTCCCCAGGAAAGCCACGCGGAAGCCTCCCGGCTCATCGCGAAACTCCGCGACGTGCGGACCGAAAACCAGGAATTTGTGTATTACATACAGCGGGCCTATGAAATGCTCTTCAAACTGGCCTGGGGGGGCGCCCCCGGGGCGAGCAAGAATTACCTTATTGTAAAAACGCCGGTCACCTCTCCCGTTCAAAACTACGCGGTTCACAAGATCACCAACATAGACGGCAGGATTGAAAACGCCGTCATGTGCGTAATGCTCCGGGGCGCCCTGCTTCCGTCGATGATCATGTCCAAGGAGATAGAGGAATATTCTTCCCACGGCTATGTGACTCCTTTCGCGCTTTTCAGGATAAGGCGTGACGAGACCAAAAAGGAAAACGACATGGAGTACATTCTGGATCTGGATCATTCCTACTTCAGCCTCGCGGACCTTGACGGAAAGGATCTCCTCTTCGCCGATCCCATGAACGCCACAGGGGGAAGCCTTGTCACGGTGGTCAAGTACCTGCTCGGCGAGGGGGTAAAGCCCCGGTCCATCCAGTTTTTCAACGTCATCGCCGCCCTCAAGGGGGCGCTCAGGGTGGTGCGGGCCCTTGAAAACTGCGGGGTTTACACCCTGTGGATGGACCCGGTAATGAACGAGTCGGCCTATATCATGCCGGGCCTTGGGGACGCGGGGGACCGCATCAACGGAAAGGACAGCGGCGGAGAGTTCCGCAACATCATACAGCTTATCGCCTGTTACGGGGAGAACATTACCCGGCTTTACCGGCGCCAGCTCCGCGGGATAGAGGATACCGTGCTCAACAGAAGGCCATGAAGAGTATCCTTGTGCTGGCGGGCCTTTCCTGGCTCTTTGCCTCCTGCGCGGGGTTTGGCATTTCCGCCGAGGAGTCTTTTTCTCTGGGAATGGCCTACTATGAGCTTGGCAGGTATGAAGACGCCGAGCGCTGGCTTAACCGCGCGAGAAGCCGCGACAAGACAAAGTCCGCCTCCGAATACAACCTGGGCCGCATCGCCTTTGAGCGGGGCCGTTTTACGGAAGCGGCCGAACTTTTCGAAGGCATCCTTGAAAAAGATCCGCTTAACATCATGGCGCTCAAGGCCGCCTCGTATTCCCGGATCAAATCAGGCGATCTGGAAAAGGCGGAGGCCCTCTACGGCAGGGTGCTTGCCCTGGTTCCCGAAGACGCCGACGAGGGGTACAACTATGCACTGGTGCTCTACGCGCTTGAAAAATACGCCGAAGCCGAAGAAGTCCTTGGAAAGCGGCAGTTCGCCCTGCTGGAAAACAGCGATTTTCTCCTCCTTTACGCCCGCGTCCAGGCCGCCCTGCACAAGCCGGAAGCTGTCGACAGCTATGACAAGTGGCTCACGAACAACCAGGACCCCAAGGTAAGCTACGAATACGCGGGGCTCCTTGAAAAGCTGGATCACTATGCCAGGGCCCTTGAACTGTACCGTGACGTCATTACTACCCTGCCTCCGGACAGCGCCGATCCCCCTCTGGGGGATGTTCACTTTGCCGCCGCGCGGCTCCTCCTTGTCGCCGACAGCGAAAATCCCGAAGGACTTGAGGAACTGGCCGCCGCCGCCGGGGCGGGATTCAGCGGCAAGGAGGCGCTTGAGGATCTGCTTGCCGATGAACGGGTTAACACCGCGGGGCGGGAAGGCATACGGCGTATCCTCGAAGGGCTTGAAGAGGCGCAGGCCGTGAATAACGCGCCGCCCCAGGCGGATCAGGGGCAGAGCGCGGCGGAAGCCGGCGCGGAAGAGGCCGGCGCGCCCTGATCCGCCGTGTTCCGGGGCGTTAAAAACTGACGTTCAGCGTTGTCCCTATGGTTCCAAGGAAGGTAAAGGTTTCCGTTCCGGTATTTTCCGCAAGGCTGATTTTGGCAAAAACCGAAAAATTAAGCCGCCCCGTCATGCGTATCGACGATTCGTGGCCCGCCGAAAGCCTCCAGGTGAGGGCGTCCGCCGAATTGTCCACGGCCACTTCCAGCGTTTCCTTCCGGAATTGTTCGTATTCGGAATCCAAAAGTTCCGAAATGGTCAGCCATGAGGACTGTGTCCGGACCATGCGGGCGATAAAATTGTAGAAGACGCTGAGAAGGCTCCGTTTTGTCGGAACTATCCAGCTTGCCTCGATGCTTTCGATCCAGCCCGACGTTCCCAGCGTAAGGGTATTCGCCGTACCGAGGCTTGCCCCGGCAAAGCCCTGAAAATTGAGACCGAGGCTCGACTGCACCCTCCATGAAGGGGACTCTCCGCGCGGAAGGGCCGTGGAAACGGCGACGGAATGGTTAAGTTCGTCGAAGGCGTAGAAACTGAAAAGGGGAGATGATCCCATGGCGCCGAAGAGGTTGATGGAGGTAAACACCAGGCTGCCTCCGACGTTAAGCAGATCCGCCGGAACGTCGAATTTTTGTTCCAGCGTCCGGCCTATCTGAAAATCAAAACCGGAGGGAATATACAAAGACGAAATATCGTACCTTTCCGGAAGCGTCAGGGTAAGGCCGAAACGATCGTTGAACGACGTGTATTCCGCGGAGGATTTTGACGGCGAAGCCTCGAGCCCCTTCTTCATGGTTCCGTACAGGGACGGCGTAAAAAGGGAATAAAAGGGAACCACCTTCCAGAGGGGAAGGGAATCCCTTACCGATTCGGTGAATTTCCTCCCGTCGGAAAAGACATTGTCGTCCGCGTAATCAAGCTGTCGCCTGAAACCCCGTTCCCCCCTGAAGAGGACGCTGAACGAAGGGAAAACGACCGGAACGTCAAAACGCACGTTATGCGCCGAAAGGAGCGTGGTATTCGGGGCCGAAAAGGCGGTAGAACCTTCAAGGGACAGGCCCGCCCCCACCGGGCTTGTTTCCTCGGCAAGGCGGAATGTGGTGCGGGTATCCCGCCGCGCCGCCCCCCTTCCCGAATCGGGGAGCAGCCTCTTCCATGTTTCCGCCCAGGTCCGCCCGTAACTGTTGAGCCACAAGGACGGCTCGGGCGTGTTTTCCGTCCATGTGGCAAGGGTATTCGCGGAGAACACGGGAATGAGCTTTTCGGAAAAGGCGAGGCCGGCCGAACCGTTCCACCTGCGGACAAAGCGTTCGGTATCGTAGTCCGCCTCGCCTTCCATCCCCGCGCTGAAAGGCCCGGCGAGGCGCAGGTTAAAACGGTGATTGGCGGCGTCGTCATGGGGCGAAAGTGAAAAATTTTCACCGGCGGACAAAGGCCCCCAGCTTCGGGAAGTGCCGTGGCCGGCCGACCAGTACAGGTCCTTTTCAACGGTGCTGAAGGCGAAATTGCCTTCAAGGTCCGCCCCAAGAAAGGTGATTCCGGCGTTCGACCTGTTCATGGCGCCCGCGTCAAGCTCGTCCGCCGAGGTAAAAGGATCGCCGCGCAGGGCGCCTTCCGTCGCCGTCCTCACGGAAAAGTTTTCGAGGATTTTTTTCCCCCCCGCCGAAAGTATGGTTTCAGGATAATGCCATTCGGTCACGTTTCCCCCGTTAAAGCGGTAAGCGGGCGAGGGGTCTTCCAGGATGATTTCATCAAGAAACACAGTTCCCCTGCCGCTGCCCGTAACGAGCACCGCGGCGTACCGGGAACGCCCCCCTGCGGTGTCTCCGGTTTGGGAGGATGTCTGCGATGACGGGGGTGGCCGGTAACGGACAGACGCCCCGGCCGCGGGGTACCCGTCTATTGTTATCCTTTCCCCCTTTCCCCGGTACTGTATCTCTACCTTGTGCCATTCGCCGGGGCTGAAATACGGAAGCAGCGGAATTTCGGCGTCCAGGGTAATGTCCGAATACTGCAGTTCGGGACCGCCGGCAAGGATAAAACGGAGTTTTTCCAGGGGCGGGCTGAACTGTTCGGTCTTGATAAAAAAACTTGCGGTTTCATATTCGGAAAGGGGAAGGGAAGGCACGCGGCCGTCGGCGCCCGCGGTCCTGCCGGAGCCGAGATCCAGATCCAGTTTCAGCACCCGCTGGCGGCTTCCTTCAGGGTGAAGCTTGCCTGTCATTTCACCGTATTTATCCTCAAGCCTCCCTGTTCCTGTTTCCAGCCATTCGGCGGCGCTGGCAACCCCGCCTGTAGCGGGGAGGAGGAACCCCGCGCTTTCGACGACGGGCCGCCAGGACGCCCCCCGCACAATGGGAGGGGCGAGCAGGATGCGGCCCGGCATGGCGGCCGTTCCGCTGTAGGTAACAACGAGCCGCATGTGATCGGCGCCTTGCAGTTTCTGGCGGTCGCTGTCGGTAAGCCTGTACGGCACGATCCGCGCGTTCTCGTCGAATGCGGAGGACGCCGTAAAGAGAGGGATGGTAACTATGAGGTTGTCGTTTTCGGCGATCCCGTAGTCCTTTTCCGAAAGGGAACCGAATTGAAGGAAAGCTTCTATCTGGCCCGCGGCGGGAAGCGAGGAGAAACCGTAGAAACGGAAGGGGATTTCAATCTCGCTTCCCCGTTCCAGAATTTCTCTTTCGCTTCCCAGGGGAACCTCGAAACCGGCCCAGGTCTTGCTGCTGTCAAGGGTAAATTCCGCGGCCAGCACCTGCGCCTGGGAGCCGAATTGCGAGTCGAGCGCGGGATAGGGGCCGTCCCTGCCCGCGATAACGGAGGAGCCGGCCCAGGTAATCTGCGTGAGGTTGCCCAGGATGGATCTGTCGTAGTAGTTGCGGTACACAAGGGGGGCCCTGTTATCAAGGGAAAGAGAGGAAGGCGGCCAGGCGTTAAAGGAATTCTCCGCGGGCATGTACAGGACGATTTCGTTTCCTTCCATTCCCGCGACCCGGTACATCCCCGTCGTGTCGGGCTGCTCAAAGGAAAATCCCGCGGTTATTCTTGATTTGAGCCTGTCGTAGTCCCAGTTTGACGCCGCCGAAATTCCCACGGTTCCCGGGCTTGACGCCCCTTCTTCGGAATACGATTCCCCGCTGAGGTTCCACCTGAGCCCGATGGCAAGTTCCGAACTCCAGGCCCGGCCGGGATCGTACACCATGCCCACCCCCGCGGCTATGCTGCCGTGCCGCCGTTCGTTGCTCCGTTTCAGGTAACTTACCCGTATGACTTCATTGTGAAGCGGGGGATTTCCAAGCGTCACCGTTCCGCTTGATTCGTCATAGGTAAAGGCCGTATCGGGAAGGCCGCTCCTGTAGACCTGCACCGATCCCGGCACCACGTCGGTTCCCAGCGCGAAGGAGCCTCCGCCTGAACTGCCGTAACTGGTAAAACGCACGCCCATGTCCCCGTTAAAATGATAAGAGCCGGGAAGGTAGATTTCGGGGTACAGGTTTCCCATCGGCCAGCGGGTTCCGCTCTCCCGCCCGCCCCGGACCGGGCCCGCAAGTTCGTAAAGCCCCCGCCGGGCCTCCTGCGTAGCGTACAGGGGAACGTCCGCGCTTATGGCGTTTTCCTCTACGGATACAATGTCGTAACCCGGAATCCGTTCCTTGTTTGAAAGCCGCACCAGGCTTGCCCCTGTTGACGAACTGGAAGGCGCCTGGTACCGGCTCTGCCGTTCAAAAGGGGAGAAGGTTCCCCTTTCGTAGATCACAAGGGCGGTGACGCCGTTGTTGAACGTGACGGTTCCCGGCCTCCCCGCCGGGGGAGAGGCGGAATCCCCCGGCTGCGGGTAGTCTTCAAGATTGGCCCCCGCGCCGAACCACCTCTGCGCTTCCCCAAGAAAACCGCTTTGCGCCGGGGTGGCGTAGTTCCCCATGGAGATCCCCCAGGGCGCGGAATTCCCGCCCTTCGTATACGCCGCGGCGACCATGCCGGCCGGGCTTGTGCCAAGTTCAACAACCCCCTGCGAAGCCCCGGCGGCATACTCGGTCGAAAGGGCGCGCCGCCAGCGGCGGTTGTTCTGGTCCCGGAGTTCCCCGTTGACATCTTCAACGTACACAACGGGGGGAACATCGAGGTTGTCGTCGGGGAGTACAAAGAACCTGCCATGGACGGGGCTTTCAAGGCCGACATAGCTGTAGGTCCGTTCGCGGTCCCCCACAAAGATCCGCTCCTCCCTGGCGGCGGCGTCATAGCGGAACAGGCTGTGGACCGTAAAATCACCCGCGCCGAAACGTCCGTAAATGCCAAAGGAATTAGGCGAATTGCCCCCCAGATCCATGTAGGGAAAAACAGGAAAATCAAGGCCGGTGTTACCTATTCCCACATATTGAACCGCTTCACCGGGACGGCCCTGATAACCTGCCCGGTAGGTATTCATGCTGTAGTCGTCCAGAAAATTTGCCTCGACAAACCATCGGTTCCTTACCCAGAGCGAGAGGGTCAGATCGGCTTCCTGTTCGAAAAGAAAAGGGGAATCGGTGGAAAGCGCCGTTCCCAGGCTGCTGCGGGTAAAGCCCAGATTTCCCGAAAGCGTGCCTTTCCAGAAACCGGATACCAAAAGATCCACGTCTGAATTTCCCAGCGTGATGGAGGCAAGTTCGGTGCTTGCCTCGCGGGTAATGTTTTCCCTGAGGCTTTCCACGTCAAGATTGCCGGGCGGCTCTTCCGTCTGTGCCGTTTCGCCGTCTCCTGGGGCCTCCTCCCCTTCGGTATGTCCGGCGCTCCCGGCCGCCGGCGCGGCCTCTTCTTCCGCCTCCTGTGCCGCCGGAGAAAAGCCCAGGAACACGGTGAGGAATACGCATAAAAGAACGCCCTTGAAATTCATACCGGGGTACAGTATACTAAACCGGAGTTATGATTGTCTCCATGATTCAGATGATTTTTGAAATACCGGACGCGGATACCATAAAGGAAAAACGCCGTATTATCAGATCGGTCAGAGACAAACTGCAGAGGAAGTTCCGCATGAGCGCCGCCGAGGTGGATTTGCAGGATTCGCTCCGCTTCGCCCAGATTGGAGGCGCGCTGGTGTCGAATTCCCGCGCCTTCGGCGAATCGGTAATGCAGAAAGCCTTTGAAATGGTAGAACGGGACGTGCCGGTGCGCATTCAGGATATACACATATATTCCGAGGAATTTTAATCCGGCCCGGACGCCGGGAGTTTGCATGATTTATATGAAAGTACGAAAGATTTTTTCCGTTCCCGCGCTGTTTTTGTCCCTGCTTTTTTTTGTCTCCTGCTTCGGTTTTGACGCGGAGATCGAAATAAGGGAAAACGGCGCCGTCCTTAACCTTGAATACCGCGTTTCTTCCCGGCTGGAGGAAACCGGAAAACTGGACGGGAATGAGCAATGGCCCATGCTTCCCGCGGGAAGGCGGGACTTTGAGCGTACCGCCGCCAGGCTTAAAGGGACTCATCTGAAATCCTTCTCCTCAAAAATCACGGGGAACGATCTTGTTACCCGCGTATCGCTCGAGTTTGACAGTATAGAGACGCTTGTTTCGTTCCTTGATGCCGCGGGAGAAGACGTGTCGTATACAACGGCAAACGGAAAAAACGTTCTTTCCATGACGCTCCTCAGGGCAGGCGGCGCGCCTCGGGGCGGGGAGGATCGTTCCTTTATCACGGCGGCATTCGAGGGCTACGCCGCCGTCATAAGCCTTAAAAGTCCCGGCGCGGCCGTTGTTCCCACAGACGGCGGGGGGAAGAGGATAGACATCCCCGGCGCCTCCGTTACAGGCGGCGGAGCTTCCTTCTCCGTACCCATGGGAGACCTCCTTTCCTTCGGGGCCCCTGTTGCGCTGGAATTCACCTGGTAGATTATTGGACAATGCCCGCTGACAAATCATCCTTTCTGAATGTATACTAAAGGCATGACATTCCGCGCGGCGCGTTTTTTTCCCCTGCCGGGGGGGGCTTTTTTCTTCCTCGTTTTAGCACAGGTTTTTCTTGCGGTTTTTGCCTCCTGTTCGCGTTCGGCGCCTGAAATACGTTTTGGTTTTATAGAGCTGGTCTATTATCAGGATACGGGGGAGGGGGGAAACCGGGGCGGGCGGCCGTTTGAGCGGTATTCGTTCTTTGTCATTCCCGAACACGACGACGGCATTGAGGATCTTTCGGAACTTTATCTGTACCACGACCGGGAGGGGCTCCGCTGGAAAATATCGAGCGGCGACTGGGTCCAGTACGAAGAGAACGGAAAGACCTGGATAGGAAGCCGCGCCATAGCCATGAACGGGGACGAAAACCTTCCCCGCGGAATGTACCGGGCGGAACTGTTCAGCAAGGGGGGGGAACATTCGGAGCGGACCTTTACCTTCGACGCCCCGGAGGAACCCTATCCTTTTCCCTCTTTTTTCGCGGGCGGCGGCGAGTACCGGATCGATTCACAGTACCCGGTGAACCGTCTTGTCCTGTACGACGGCGAAGGCGGCTATGTGAACACCATTGTTCCTGGGGAACGTTCCGGGCCGCTTTTTTCCCTTGACCTGCCCGGCAGCGTGCGTTCCGCCGCGCTCTGGGCGGAAGATCCCGAATACCGTACTTCCGCCTTTACCGCCGTAGTTCCGGTTAGATGAGGCCGCGGAGTTTTGTCCTCCGTTCCGGCCGCATGAGCGCCGCCCAGAAACGGAGCTACCGGGCCCTTTATTCCCGCTGGTGCATTCCCTTTGGGAACGGGGCGCTTGACTTTGAAAAAGTCTTCGGCAACAGAAACCCGGTAACCGCCGAAATAGGATTCGGCATGGGGGAAAGCACCGCGCTTGCCGCGTCGGAAAATCCCGGCGTGAATTATGTGGGCGTGGAGGTTTACAGGGCCGGCATCGGGAAACTCCTGTGGGAAATAGATCGAAGAGGGCTTGATAACATACGGATCATCGAACACGACGCGGTGGAAGTTGTTGAATACATGATAGGGGCGGCCTCCCTTGACGCGTTTCACATCTTTTTCCCCGATCCCTGGCCCAAGAAACGCCACCACAAGAGGAGGCTTCTTGCCCAGCCCTTTACCAGCCTTCTTGCCGCCAGGCTTAAAAGCGGCGGCTATATTTCCTCCGCGACCGACTGGGAGGACTACGCGGTATGGGCGCTTGGGGAATTTTCCCGGACGGCCGGACTGGTGAATCCTTACGGGGAAGGTTTTGCCCCGCGGCCCGCCTGGCGGCCGGAAACAAAATTCGAACGGAAGGGAATTGCCAAAGGCAGGCAAATCAGGGAACTATATTTCATACGTTCCTGAATGCCGGGGGTGCGGTGTGGAAAAAAAGAACGCCGGGCGGGTTGCCGCCCTGGAACGGCTGATAGAGGCTTATCAGAAATCCTATTACGGCGGCGAGGCGGAAATTTCCGACGCCGAATTTGACCTCCTCTGGGACGAACTTGCGTCCCTTGCCCCCGAAAGCCCCGTGCTCAAAAAAGTCGGGTCAGACGCCCTTCCGGGAGAGGACGGTTTTCCCAAGGCAAGGCACATCATTCCCATGGGGAGCCAGGACAAGGCGGCGAACCCCGGCGATTTTTTGGCCTGGGTAAAAAAAATGAACGGGGGAGAAGGCGGCGCCCCGAAAACCTTCCTTGTCCAGTACAAGCTCGACGGGGCAAGTCTTGAACTCCAGTACGAAAAGGGAACGCTCAAAAGGGCCGTTACACGGGGAGACGGGATCACCGGGGATGAGATAACCGCCAACGCCAGGCGCATGGGCGGGGTGCCTGTAAAGCTGGATCTTCCGTTTTCAGGCGGCGTGCGGGGCGAAGTGGTGATGACCCGCGGAATGTGGAAGAAGAAATACGCCGGCAAGGCAAACTGCCGCAACGCCGCCAACGGCATCATGAGGCGCAAGGACGGGAAGGGCTGCGAAGATCTCCGCGTCATCGTCTATGACGCCGCCGCCTCCGGGGACGATGAGTATTTCAGCGGCGAAAGGGAAAAGATCGCCTGGTTAACCGGCCGCGGATTTGAGTTGACGGTTACGAGGGAATTTTCCGATCCCGGAAAAATCGTCGCCTACAGGGAAGAGATCGCCGGAAAGCGGGAGAAGATCCCCGTCGACATAGACGGCCTTGTGGTAAAGGACACGGCGGTGGATATGGCCGACCTTAGAAGGGCGCGGCCGGAAAAACAGATAGCCTTCAAGTTTGAACTGGAAACCGCCTTCAGCATACTGCGGGAAGTGGAATGGAGCGAATCGGGGGCTACCTACACGCCTATTGGGGTAGTGGACCCGGTGCGGCTCGCGGGAACCACCGTTCAGCGGGCGAATCTTAACAACCCGGACATGATACGGGCCATGGGCCTCAGGATAGGATCGGCTGTCTCCGTGGTAAAGCGCGGGGAGATCATCCCCAAAATAGAAGGCCCCGCCCCCCCGGGCGCTCTGGCCGAAGGGGACCTAAAAGACATAGCGTTTCCCGCCCGCTGCGGGGCCTGCGGAACGGATCTTGTGGACGGCGGCACCAGGCTGTACTGCCCCAATCCTCTGTGTTCCAAGCGGCTTCACCACCGTCTTGAAAAATGGGTGTCTGTCCTTGACATACGGGAACTGGGCGACAAGCTCCTCCGCCAGCTCTTTGACAGGAAGCGCGTCACACACATTGCCGATCTTTACACGCTGGAAGCGGCGGAGCTTGCCGGGTACGAAAGGATGGGGGAACTTTCCGCCGCCAAGGTTGTGCGGCACATCAGGACGCCGGTAAAACTGTCCCTGGCCGCCTTTGTGGCCGGCTTCGATCTTGAAGGGGTGGGGGAACTTATCATGGAAAAGGCGGTGAACGCCGGTTTTGACACCCTTGAAAAACTCAGGGCCGCCTCCGTTTCCGGACTGGCCGCCGTCTACGGCCTCGGGGAGATCACCGCCGGCGTCATCGTTCAGGGCCTAAAGGAAGCGGCAGGGGAAATGGACGAGGTTCTTTCCACGGGGATCATAGTCATAGCTTCTCCGCCGCGAGGTGAATCACTGAGCCTCCGGGGGCTTTCCTTCTGCTTTACAGGCGAGCTTGCCTCGATGAAACGGCAGCAGGCGGAAGAAAAGGTGAAAAGCCTCGGGGGTTCGGCAAGGCCGTCGGTGACAAAGGATCTTTCATACCTTGTAACCAACGATCCGGAGTCGGGAACATCGAAAAATAAAAGGGCCCGCGAACTGGGCGTGCCGGTTATTGGGGAAGACGCGTTTCTCGCCATTCTTGCCTCCGGGGTAAAAAAGGCGGACGGGAGCCTTCCCCAGGGAGTACAGTCATGAATACGCCGCGCCCTGATCTTGATCTTGTTCCTAAACCCTCCGCCGTCAGGGTCAAAGGAGGCGTTCTCCGCCTTTCGGGCCCGCCCGCCGCCGAAAGCGGCCCGTTTGCCGCCGAATGCGGGGTTTTCCAGGAACAGATCCGGGGCTGTTTTCACGGCGGCGTTCTTTCCCCTCCGGGGATGAACGCCGAAGGCGGGACAAGGCTCCGCTGCGTTCATGACGGCGCTCTTGCCGAAGAGGCCTACCATCTCCATATAGGGGACGGCCTTGTCACGGTCGCCGCGTCGTCGGGAAGCGGCGCGTACCACGGCCTTCAAACCCTGCGCCAGCTCATCCTTTCGGGGGAAGAAAAGCGGCTCCGTCCGGGGGCCGTCGAAATTCCCCGCGCCGAAATTGAGGACGCTCCCCGTTTCCCCTGGCGGGGTTTCATGCTGGACTGTTCCCGGCATTTTTTTTCCGCCGGTTTTATCAGGAAGATCATCGACGCGCTTTCCCTTCACCACATCAACCGGTTCCACTGGCATCTTACCGACGACCAGGGGTGGCGCTTCCCGGTTCCGGAGTATCCCCTCCTTACGGAAACAGGATCGCGGCGCAAGGATCTGCGCGGCGGGAGGCTCGAAGGCGGTTTTTACACCGGACAGGAGATCCGCGGCATCGTGGATTTTGCCTCCCTGCGTCATGTAGAAGTTGTTCCCGAGGTGGATCTTCCCGGCCATACCCTTTCGGTTCTGGCCTCTTACCCCGCGCTGGGCTGTACCGGCGGCCCCTATGAGGTTGAGGATCGCTTCGGCATTTTTGAAGACGTACTGTGCGCCGGTAACAGCGGAATCTTCGACTTTGCCGCCGCCGTCTTCGGCGCGCTCGCGGATTTTTTTCCGTCCCGCTGGGTGCATATCGGAGGGGACGAGGTGCTCTTTAACCGCTGGGAAGCCTGCCCCAAATGCCGGAAGCGGCTTGCCGAAACGGGGCTTTCAAGTCCCCGTGAACTGCAGAGCTGGATTACCTCGCGCCTTGCGGCGATGCTTGCCGAAAGGGGAAAGATCCCCATAGGCTGGGACGAAATTCTTGAGGACAGCCCGGCTTTTCCCCTGCCGGCCGGGGCGGTTGTCATGTCCTGGCGCGGGCGGGAAGGGGGCCTTGAGGCGGCGCGCCGGGGCCGCCGCGTCATCATGAGCCCCAATACCGAAGGCTGTTACCTCGATTACAAACATTCGGAAGATCCCGAGGAGCCCGGACAGCTGGGGATCTCATCCCTCAGGACGATCTACGGCATGAACCCGGCCGGCGGCATGGACGGCAAAGAAGCGGATCTGATCCTCGGCGGGCAGGGGAATCTCTGGACGGAACTTGTATACTCAGGAAGAATCGCCGAATACATGATCTTTCCCCGTATCTGCGCCCTGGCCGAGGCGCTCTGGAATCCCGGAGGGCCGGCCGGTTTTGAGGATTTTACCCGGCGGCTTTCCGCGCACCGCGCGAGGCTTGACGCGCTGGATCTGCTGTACAGCCGAAGCGCGACAAACCGCTAGTAGGTGTTTTCGTCCGTGGCCTGGAAACGGCCGCGGACATCCTCAAGGAGGCGGAGTTCTCTCCCTATGGTTTTTCCGTAATCAAGCGAGCCTGATTCCATCCTGAACGCCTCGTCTTCCCAATTCTGTATCCTTACAAGGTTGATGTACCTGAAGCTGCTTTCGCGGGTTTTTTCCGCCCATGTTTCCGCCTCCTGCCAGTAGTACAGGGCGGTCTTGAAGCAGGTTTCCGCTGTTTCAAGGCTTTCAAGGTTCTGCTCTTTCCAGGGGGCGTTGTAGAAATAGGCGCGCCGCTTGTTCCACTTGTTTCCCAGATAAAGGTACTGTTCGGCGAGTTTCAGGCTGATGTGCATGTTGAAAAGATAACGGTATTTTTCCCACTCCTTTTCGTTTTCGATAAGGGCAAGGGCGTACAGGGGGTTGCAGAAACTGGCTTTGGCGGCTTTTTCCAGCCAGTAGATGTTTTCCATGGTGTCGTCAGGGTACTGGTTGTAGTGGATGTGGTAGAGGCGGTAGTACTGTTCCTTGTAGGTGACAAAATAGGCGCCAAGGGAAGATCCCGAAAAAAAGAGGACAAGGAGAAGCGCGGCCTTAATCCTTGCGGAAATACGCGGGCCTTTCATGCTTTCAGTATCGGCATACAGGACAGCGCTCTCCACACTTCCCGGGCGACTTCTTCGGGGGAGCCGGAAGCGTCAACGGTAAAGACGAGGGTTCCCCCTTCTTCGAACGCGGGAAGAATACGGCGGTAGCCTTCGCCAACCCGGGCCTGGAATTCAGGGTATTCGTATATTTCGCGTTTTCCCCGTTTTTTTACCCGTTCAAGGGCCGTTTCGTCTGCAAGATCAAAAAAGACAATGAGTTCCGGCGCGGGAAAGTCCCCGTTAAGAACTCCGGGAAGATCCCCGCCGCAGGCCAGCCCCTGGTACACCAAGGAAGAGGGGACGTAACGGTCGGAAACGACAAGTTCTCCCCGGCCCGCCCTTTCGGCTATGCCCCCGGCCGCGTAGAGATGTTCCCCCCGGTCGGCGGCAAAGAGGCGGGCCGCGGTCTCGGGCCTGAGGGTAATATCCCCTCCCAGCGCCGAACGTATAAGCCGGCCTATGGGGCCGTCCGTAGGTTCGCTCGTGAGGAAAAACGGGGGGGAAGAACGGGCCCGAAGCCGTTTCCGCAGCAATTCCATCTGCGTGGTGGTTCCGCTTCCGTCACCGCCTTCAAAGACGGCGAAATTCCGCAGTATGTTCATGATTCCCTATACCATAAAATTCCCGCTATGGCAAATGAAGGGCCTGTGTGTTATCTTTGATACCAGGGCCGAAGGATACCGTGGGATTTTTCACCAGAAAGCAGGCGGACAGGAAAAAGGGCGCTTTTATCCCCGTACTGAAACAACTTTTTGTCTTTGCCGCGCTTACCGCGCTTGCGGTTCCGGTTCTGGTTCCCGCCGGCCGCTTTATTACCGGGCGGATGAGGGAACTGCGCGACACCTGGATACACAGGGCGGAAGCGTACCTTGGCCGGACTATTACCTATTCTTCCATGAGCCCGTCCCTGCTTGGCGCCGTCGATATACGGGACATACAGGTAAGGGGAAAAGACGGTCTTCCGGTTCTTTCGGTACGGCGGCTGGAGCTTTCGTATTCCTTTTTCGATCTTGTCCGGGGGAAGGAAGGGGCGGTTAAGGCCGTTTTGATTGAAAGTCCGGAAATCTCCTTTGACAACGGGCGGGACGCCGATTTACTGGCGCTTTTTTCCCGGGAGCGGGGTTTTTCACGGCCGGGGCGCGGCGGGGAAGGGCCGCTTGCCTTTATTCCCGAAGGGTTTACGTTCAGGGTGCGGAACGGACAGCTCACGGCGGTTTCGGGCAAAAACAGCGTCCGGGTTTCGGATCTGCGTTTTGATCTTTCCGCCGGGGACGGCCGCCTTTCCCTTAACGGAAAATGGCGGGCCGCCGTTTCCCTTTCGTCCGTGTTTACAGGGCCTTTTAACGTTGAAACAAGGACGGTTCTCTCAGGCTCCCTTGCCCGTGATCTTGGCGGAGGGGATCTTTCCCTTACGTTTCCCCTTACCCGCGGGGATCTCTTCAGCATGGGGGCGCTGGGGGTCGGCGTGCGTCTTGACGGGGGCGTGCTTTCGGTCCGCAAAAAGGCCGATTCCCTGCCCTGTGATTTTTCCCTGGAATACGGCCTCGAGACAAAAACGCTTTCGGCGGGCCTGCGGTTCGGCGGTTTTGTCCCGTCCGCCCTCTTTTCGTTTTCAGGGGCCTTAAAAAAATACGAGTCTGTTCTTTCGACGGCAGTGTCAGGATACGCGGAATTCAGGCGGAAAGGAGAGGAACTCCGGTACGCCGTCGACATGTCGGGAACCGGCGCCCCTGGGGAAGACGGAAATTCCTTTACGCTTGCCGCCGGGGGAAACGGCGAACAGGCCGACTTTGAACGCTGCCGTTTTTCCCTTCCCATAGGAACCTTTGCGTACCAGGGAAGCATAGGCTTTAAGCCTTTTGCCCCCAACGGAACCATTTCCGTCTCGGATTTTACCCTTTCGAAAAGCGGGGGACTCAGTACGGAACTTTCGGTAGTGACGCAGGGCAGCGAGATCAGCATTTTCGGGGAACTGCTTAAAACGGGCGGGGTGGAACTCTCCGGCCTTGACGCCATAGTGTCTCTGGAGGAACAGGGGGGCAGCTTCGCCCTTTCGGCGCTCCGTTTTACCGGGACCGAATCCTACGGGGACGTACGGATGAGTTCTTTTTCCCTTGAAGGTTCCTGGGACAGCGGGGAGCCTCCCGGCGTGGAGGCCAATGTCAGGTTCGATTCCTTTTCCGCCGGAGATCTCGCCGCGATGGCGTCCTCCTTTCTTCCTCCCGAATTTCACATTCCCCTGCCTCTCAGGCTGATCGGCAGCGATATGCTTGTTACCACGGAAATTTTCTTTACAACCGATTTTACCCATATTCTTTACAACATTCCCCGTTTCGCCGTCGCCTATAAGGGAGCGCGGGAAACCGTCGCGCTTTTTTCCGTTTCCGGCACGGATCAGCGTTTCGATGTGAGCGAAGGCCGCGTCGTCTGGCCGGAGGGGAGTGTAGAGATGTCCGGCTACGCGGAATTCTCGGACCCCATGGACATTTCCTTTTCCCTCATGACCTCTTTTCTCGATCAGTCCTATTTTATCAACGGGATCATTCTGGACGGGAAGTCCGTAAGCGTCCAGGGCTCCTACGGGCTGGGCGCCTATATCAGCGCCTCCGGTTCCGGGTATTCGGGGTACATAGAGGCGGACTACATTCCCGTTCCCTTTAGGGGGCATGTTGCCGCCCTGAGCCTTTTTTCCTCGGTCCGTTACGATTCGGCGGGCTATTGGGCGGTTGACCTTGAACGGTTCGAGCTTTCCAGTCTTGTTACCCCGGCTTCTTCCGGGGCGGTCCTCCGTGTTACAGGCCAGGCGGATCAGGACGGCGCCTTTGTTCCTCTTATTTATTTTGACGACGGGCTGGAACCTCTTACAGGAAGGGCGGTATTTTCCTGGGAGAAGAATTTTTCGTTTGTTTCCGGTTCCGCCTTTCTTTCGGAGGCGGAAGAGGACGGTTTTTCCTCTCCGGATTTCCGGCCTGAGCGGCCTTCCGAACGGTACAACCTTGAACTTTCCGTCGAGGAAGGGAACCTTGACCTTGAGCTGCGGGGCGGACACGTGCGGCTTGAGCGTTTCTCCGGCCTGCGGAACGCCCTCGCGGACGGCTCCCTCAGGATAAAACGGAACGCCGAAGGCGGTTTCAGGGGGGATCTTTCCATCGGTTCTTTTTTGGCCGCCGTCGGCGAAAACAATCTGGCGGCAAGCGCGTCCGCTTCCCTTGACAACAGGACTTTCTCCGTGCGGGATCTGCGCGTACAGTACGCCGGCCTGGAAGGGACCGTGTCCCTTTTCACGGCGGACCGGGAATCGGGGGAAATGAGGGGCGGGCTGTCCGTAACAGGCAGCGCCGGCGGCAGGGAAGCGTTTCTTGAACTTTCCCTTGAATCCGTCTTCAGGCCGGTTGATTCCTGGCTCTTTGCCCGCCGCATTCCGGAATCCCTGGGAGGCGCCGTCCGCGTCGCTTCCGCCCGTCTCGGCAGCCTGAGTCCGGGGGAACCCTTTGATTTTGTCTTTTCCCGCGCCGGCGGCGATTTCCGTCTTTCAGGCGGCCCCAAAGACATGATCCGTTTCCGCATGGACGGAAAGGGAAATTTCTACGCGGGACTCTCGGCCCCGTCTCCGGTGCGGGGTACGGTTTCGGGGATCATTGCTTCAAGCGCCATAGACGCCCGCTGCCCGGATCTTTACGTTGATCTTTCCGCCCTGTGGAGTGTTCTTCCCCGCGTTAGCCAGGTCGCCCTTACCTCAGGCTACGCGGCCGGTTCGGTTGAGATACGGGGGCCTCTGGGAGACCCGGAATTCTTCGGAATGGTAAAGGGAACCAGTGTCGGCATACAGGTTACGCACTACCTTTCCCGGGACATACGGCCCGTGCCCTTTACCGCCCGCCTTGAAGGCAACGCGATATCCTGGGGGCCGGTACCGGCGCGGGTAGGCGGCGGCGCGGGAACGGCCGGGGGCTGGTTCATCTTTGACCGGTGGATACCCAGCACCTTTCTTATTGACATCTCCGTTCCCCAGGAAACGCCCATTCCCTATAGTTTTGACATTGGGGGCTTTATGGCGTCCGGGGACGCCGCCGGAGAACTGCGCCTTGGCATGGAAAACATGGTCTTCAGCGTTACCGGGGACCTTGTCGCCCAGAATACCGAAATGGGGCTTAACATGGACAGAATCAATGCCGCGCGGGCCGGAGAACTGTTCGGGCCGGTCCGTATTCCGGTACTGGTGGATATAGGCGTTACCACGGGGAAACAGGTTGAATTTACCTGGCCTTCCACCGGGTTTCCCATTATCCAGGCCTACGCGGACATGGGGACGCAGGTAAAGATCACCGCGGATACGGCGGTTCCCCGTTTTTCAATTGTAAGCGACATCAACGTAAAAAACGGGGAGCTGTACTATTTTGAGCGGAGCTTTTACATACGGTCGGGTACTATTGTTTTACGGGAAAACGAAGACCGGTTTGAGCCCAGAATAAGCGCCAGGGCGGAAGTGAGGGATCGTACCGACAACGGGCCTGTGACCATTTCCCTTGTTGTGGACAACGCCCCCCTCTTTAGCTTTACCGCCCGTTTTGAATCGAGCCCCCCCCTTTCCCAGGCGGAAATTTTTTCCCTCCTGGGCCAGCCCATCACCGGAACGTCCGGGGAAAACGCCACCGAAGCCATGGGCCGGGCCTTGCTTGGTTCAACCTCCGACATACTGGCCCAGTTTCAGGTGGTACGGAGGCTGGAACGGGGAATTCGGGACTTCCTCAGGCTGGACATGTTTTCGGTCCGCACGCAGCTGCTTCAGAACGCCATTTTCGAGAATACCCTGTACCGGGTGAACCGTGACCCGGTTGACAGGAATGCCATGGTCGGTAACTATTTTGATAACACAAGTGTTTTTCTGGGTAAGTACATTACGCCGGACTTTTTCGGTCAAGCCATGTTATCCTTGCGATACGATGCGAACCGGACCAGTGCCGGAGGTTTTTCGGGCAGGGGTTTGGCGCTGGGAGGGGGATTGATCCTGGAAGGGGATCTGGGACTGGAAATAAAAGGCCCCCTGTTTGATATTCGCTGGGGTTTTATGCCCCTTCACCCGGAAACCCTGTTTGTCAGCGATATGTCTTTTACCCTGTCCTGGAGCCGGTCTTTTTGAGCCGGTTAAGGAGCATTGAGGAGTCCGGATGCGTTTAACAGTCACAAGAATTCTCTTCTTTTTGGTTTTTTCATCTGTTTTTTTCCCCGCCCTTCTTTGCGCCCAGAGTGATGAGTGGTACCAGGGAAAGCCGATCCAGTCCATTGATTTTTCGGGCCTCAGCCATGTCAGCGCTTCCGAACTTGAGGAAATCGTCAAGCCGTATATAGGCATGATCTTTGACGACACCCTCTTTCTTGAGATACAGGGAAGGCTTTACGCCCTTGAATATTTTGACCTTATATCCCCCAGCGCCGTCCCCGCGGATTCCGCCGGGACCGGGGTAATTATACGGTTCACCGTTACCGAGCGTCCCATCGTGTCAAGAATAAATTTCGCGGGCAACGGCAGCGTGAACCGGAGCGAGCTTTTGAGCGCCATTACCCTCAAGGTAAACGACGTGGTGAACCAGGCGAAGCTCCGTATTGACGAGGCGGCCATCGTCAACAAATACCTGGAAAAGGGTTTTCCGGACATCAAGGTACGATCGGAAACAAGAAAAGCGTCCGATTCCAGCATACTTTTGACCTTTTTTATCGAGGAAGGCGAAAAGATAACGATACGGAAGATCCTCTTTGACGGAAACAGCGTCTTTTCGGACGGGGCCCTGCGCGGGCGGCTTTCCCTCAAGGTAAAATTCCTCCTCAACGACGGCGCTTTCCAGGAATCGAAACTCGTGTCCGACCGCGCCGCGGTGATCCAGTACTACCATGACCGCGGGTACATAGACGCCGACGTAACCGACATTGTAAGGACCGTGGAAAAGGACGCGAAGGGCAACAACAACATGACCATTACCTTCAAAGTGGTTGAGGGGAGGAAATACACCTTTGGCGGGATAACGTTTGAAGGCAACCTGATCTTTTCGACAAAACAGCTTTCGGCTCTTGTCCGTTCCAAGGTCGGCGAAACCGTCAACGCGCAGCGGCTTGAGGCGGATTTTCAGCGGGTGGCGGATCTCTATTTTGAAAACGGGTACATCTTTAACACCATAGGAAGGGAAGAAAACCGCGACAGCGGAAGAGGCGTCGTCTCCTACAACATTCCCATTGTAGAGCGGGGCAGGGCCCATATCGAAAACATCATCATACGGGGAAACGAAAAGACAAAGACAGGGGTCATACTGCGGGAAATTCCCCTTGAACCGGGGGATGTTTTTTCAAAGGCCAAGATCACCGACGCCATGCGGAACCTCTACAACCTCCAGTATTTTTCCGTGGTGGCTCCCGAGCCCATGCCGGGAAGCGAGGACAGCCTCATGGACCTTGTCTTTACCGTGGAAGAGCAGCCCACCATCGATGTCCAGTTCGGGCTTACCTTTTCAGGCAGCGCCGATCCCGACACCTTTCCCGTGTCGGTTATGTTCAAGCTCAACGACCGTAATTTCAGGGGAAGCGGCAACCTTATTGGCGGGGAGATAAACGCGTCCCCCGACACGCAGAGCCTTGTTCTCAATTATGATCACAGGTGGATCTTCGGGCTTCCCGTTTCAGGCGGCTTTGACTTTACCGTTCAGCGCCTTACGCGGTCCGCCTTTATGGACAACGCCGCGCCGTATTTTTACGGCAACGAGGATGATTACCCGGACGGCTTCAGCAGCTGGAACGAGTACTATACATCATCCAAACTTCCCACGGCTCAGTACCTCATGAAGTACGACCAGTGGAATTTTTCCCTTGGTTTCAGTACGGGCTACAGGTGGGGAACCTTCCTTGGAAACCTGACCTTAAGCGGGGGCATCAGGACGGGGATCACGTACAGCACCTACGATCAGAACCTGTACAGGCCCTTTGATTACGTGCTCCGGGAGACCGTTAAAAGGGTCATGCCCGTCAATTCGTTCTGGACGAGCCTTGCCCTGGATCAGCGGGACATCTACTACGATCCGTCCAGCGGCTATTTTCTTATGGAACGCATCGGCTTTTACGGCATCCTTCCCGTTGAAAGGGAGCATTACTTCAAGTGGGAAACCAAGGCGGAATATTACCACACCCTTCTTAATATCCCCATTACCGACAAATTCAGCTTCAGGACGATTTTCGGCATACACACGGGAGTTTCCTTTATCACGAATCAGCCGGGCCGTACCGGTGAAGTTCCCATTTCGCCTTCCAACAGATTCGCGATAGACGGCATGTTCATAGGCCGCGGCTGGCACGACGAGTACAGCAACAAGGGAAACGCCCTTTGGGAAAGCTGGGCGGAACTTCGCATTCCCGTTGTGCCCGGCATACTGGCGTGGGACTTCTTCCTTGACGCCGCCGCCGTCAAGAAAACGCCGACGGCGTTTGTCAACAGTTTCGGCATAGAGGATATGCGGTTCAGCATGGGCGGGGGAATACGCTTTACCATTCCCCAGTTTCCCTTCCGCTTCAGTCTTGCCAAGCGTTTCCGGGTAAGGGACGGATCTTTTCACTGGGAAAAGGGGGAGCTTTTTTCCGGCAACAGTCCGACTTCGGGACTTGATTTTGTCATGTCCTTTGTCATGTCCAGCTATTAGAGGTTTGACGTGAAAAAAACATGCGTTCTTGCGTTGTTTTTATGGGGGGTCCTTTCGGGCGTACAGGCCCAGCAGCTGACCCGTTTCGCCGTGGTGGATCTTGCCAAGGTATATTCGGCGTTTTTCCGGGAATCCCGCGCGGTGCGGGAATTTGAGGAACGCAGCACGCGGATTCAGGCGGAAGTCGACCGCATGACCCAGGAGGTGGAGAATCTTACACTCAGGCAGGCTGAGGCGGCGCTCAAGGGCGACGAGCAGCAGGCGCTGCGCCTTGAAAGCGAAGCGTACCGGAAGACCGAATACTTAAGGGAGTATTACCGCCTGAGGACCCGGGAACTGGAGGATCAGAAAAAACGGCTTGCCCAATCGGGCGCCTTTCTCGATCAGGTATACGATGAAATCCGTTTTATCGCCGAAAGCGAAGGCTACAGCATGGTTCTTAACCTCAAGGAAAGCACCGGCATACTGTGGTTCAGCCCGACGGTTGACATTACCGACAAAGTAATTGAGAATTTGAGGTCCAAGGCGGGAAGATAGAAAAATGCGTACCGCTTCTCCGGGGGGCGGTGATGAAATGAGCCCCATGCAGGATCAATACAGGCGGATCAAACGCGAGCATGAGGGAGAGATTCTTTTTTTTCGTCTGGGCGATTTTTACGAGATGTTTTCCGACGACGCCGTTCTGGTTTCGTCCCTTCTTAACCTTACCCTTACCAGCCGGGGCGGAAGGCCCATGTGCGGCGTTCCCTATCACGCCGCCCGCTCCTATATAGCCCGGCTGCTCAGGCTGGGAAAAAAAGTGGCGATCTGCGAACAGATCTCCGAGCCGGGAAAGGGGCTTGTGGAACGGAAGGTGGTAGAGGTGGTTACCCCGGGAACCACCGTGGACGAGGATTACCTTGACAAGGGCAGCTCGAATTATCTTGCCGGCCTTGCGGTGTCGGGCCGCTTTTTTTCCTTTGCCTACATAGAACTTTCGGCCGGTGATTTTTACGCCTCCTCTTTCCCCGCCGCGGGCGCGGAGGACAGGATCAGGCAGGAGCTTGAACGCCTTCAGATAAGGGAAATAGTGGTCCAGGAATCCGTTCTTGAGGAAAACGCCGGCATAGCGGCGGCGCTGGGGAACAGGTCCGGCCTTGTGGTGAACCGCTGGGCCGACTGGCTTTTTGACGCGGACCGGAGCAGGCGGCGCCTTGAAAAACAGTTTGGCCCGCAGGGGCTGCGAAGTTTCGGCGTCGCGGCCGAAAGCCCCGAGATCACCGCCGCCGGGGCGCTCCTTGATTACCTTGACGATACCGCCGGGAGCGTTCTTTCCCATGTCCGCTCCCTTACCCTGTACCATGATTCCCGCTATGTGGGCATAGACGAATCGACGCAGCGCAATCTGGAACTTGTCCGCAACCTGCGCGACGGAGACGTCCGTTTTTCGCTGCTTGAGGTGATGGACGAAACGCGTACCGCCATGGGCCGGCGTCTCCTCAAGCGGCGTCTCCTCCACCCGCTGCGGGACGCGGATCTGATACAGAACCGCCTTGACATGGTGGAGACGCTCTACCGGGATCAGGGGAAACTCGGCGTCCTCAGGGACATCATGGGGAAGATACCGGATCTTGAACGGCTTTCCGCCAGGCTTGCCATGGACAGGGCCCACGGCAAAGACCTGGAAGCGATCAAAAACGCCCTGTCCGGCTTTGAACGCGTTGAAAAACTTACAGGCGATCTTCCCTTCCGTTTTGAGTCTTCCGGGACGTCCCCGCCGGGCGAAGAAAGCGCCGGACGCGCCGCGCTTGCCGAAATACGGGAACTTCTGGAAAAGGGGTTGTGCGAAGATCCTTCCATTCTGCTTTCCGAAGGAAACCTGATCCGGGACGGGTACAGCCCCCGACTGGACGAACTGCAAAAGACGCGGAATTCGGGGCGGGAATTGCTGGAGGCGTATCTTGAGGAGGAAAAGGAAGCCACGGGCATTCCCGGCCTCAAGATACGGTACAACAGGCTCATCGGTTATTTCTTTGAGGTTTCCAAAGTACACCTTTCCAGGGTACCTTCCCGTTTTTTACGCCGGCAGGGCATTGCCTCAGGCGAACGTTTTACCACGGACCGGCTGGCCGCGCTGGAATCCGACATCAACGGCGCGGAGGACACGATAGTTGAGCTTGAAAAACGGCTTTTTCTTGAAATACGGGAAAAGGCCAAGACCCGCCTCCCGGAACTTTCCGCGGCGGCCCGGCGCATGGCGGAACTGGACGCCGCGCAGTCCCTTGCCAGAGCCGCCACGGTGCGCGGCTGGGTAAGGCCCGCCGTGGACGGCGGCGGAAGGCTGGAAATAACCGAAGCGCGCCACCCTGTGGTAGAGGCCCACCTTCCGCGGGGGGAGTTCATTCCCAACGACATCATCCTGGACGGGGAGGGGATCTCCTTTGCCCTTATCACCGGGCCCAACATGGCCGGAAAATCGACGTATCTCCGTTCCGCGGCCCTCATTGTTCTCATGGCCCAGATGGGGAGCTTTGTGCCGGCGCGTGAGGCGAAGATAGGCATGACCGACCGCGTCTACTGCCGCGTCGGCGCTTCGGACAACCTTGCCAGGGGCGAATCCACCTTTCTTGTGGAAATGAACGAAACGGCCTACATACTCAACACCGCCACCTGCAAAAGCCTTGTGATCATGGATGAAGTGGGACGGGGAACGGGAACCAAAGACGGCCTTTCCATAGCGTGGGCCGTCTGCGAGGATCTTCTTGACCGTATCCGGTGCCGGACCCTCTTTGCCACCCATTATCACGAACTTTCCCTGCTGGTTCACCCCCGCCTTGCCAACCGTTCTATGGAGGTGCTTGACGAGGGCGGTGAAATTGTTTTTTTAAGAAGGCTGAAGGAAGGCCCGTCCGCCGAATCCTACGGCCTCCACGTGGCCCGCCTTGCCGGCCTTTCGGAGAAACTGCTTGAACGGGCGGGCCGCATCATGGCCCGCATACAGGAGCGTTACGCCGTGGCTGTCGCGGGCCGGCCGGATCTTTCCGCCCCCCGGGAGGCGGAAGCCGATACCCAAACCGGGGAGTACGGACAGCTTCTTGAGGATCTTGCCTCCCTGGAGCCTGATTCCATGACCCCCCTCAAGGCGCTCAGCGTCCTTGCCGGATTAAAAGACAAATACGCCTCCGGCCTCCCGGAGCGCGAAAAAAAACGCCGGCCCCGGGCCGCCCCGGGAAGTGGCGTAAAGATCCCTGATTCGCCTGAGGCGGAGGAACCCGGGCTCTTTGATTCGTTGTGATTGAGAGGCGAAAACCGGCTTTTTTCGCGTGCGATTAAAGCGCCCCGCGGATTGGCGCCATATATCCTGT
This sequence comes from Treponema sp., assembly GCA_031266775.1. Taxonomy (GTDB): domain Bacteria; phylum Spirochaetota; class Spirochaetia; order Treponematales; family Breznakiellaceae; genus JAIROE01. The sequence goes on along the minus strand of JAISAQ010000056.1, from coordinate 155,015 downwards.
ATGCGTTTTTTCTCTATGGAATACCTTTTTCCCCGTTTCTGCGGCCTCTGCGGAACCGCCCTCATGGCGAATGAAAACAGATACGGCCTTTGCCTTTCCTGCCGCCCGGAACTGGATGCCGGGGCGGTTTTTTCAGGCGGCGAACCGTGCCGGCGCTGCGGGAGACCCCTCATTTCCGAATCGGGGATGTGCCTTGCCTGCAGGAATTCGGAAGAAGACGGCGTTGATTCCGCCGCCGCCGTATACCCGTATTCGGGCAAATACAGGCGGCTCCTTGCCGCCTACAAATTCGGCAAAAATCTCGCGCTGGGCCGTTTCTTCGCGGAAAAAATACTTGAAGCCCTTGACCGCCTTCCCCTTTCGGACATGAAAAACACCGCGCTTGTCCCTGTTCCGCCGCGTCCGGGAAAGATACGGAAGGAGGGGTGGGATCAGATTGAATACCTTGCGGGGCTTCTGGAACGGGCCGGGAAAAAAAGCCCGGCGGTTCCTCCGGTTTCCCGGTGCCTGAGGAGGCTTCCCTCAGTCAGTCAAAAGGAACTTGACAGGAAAACGCGGAAGAAGAACCTTGCCGGACGTATCACCGCCGTACGAAAGGTTCCCCCTCTGGCCGTTCTCTTCGACGATGTCATGACGACAGGTTCAACCCTTAAGGCGTGCGCCGGGGCCCTTAAGGCCTCAGGCGCGCGAAGGGTATACGGAATATGCCTGTTTTACGATTAGGGACAAAGATCAGTTGAGCAGCGCCGCCGTGCCTGCGTGGTTCCACCGCAGCGCTATATCCGCGGGGCTTTCGGCCGCTATGTTTTTTACGTTCTTGTTGGCCCCCAGTTCCAGAAGCACAACGATAAGTTCAGGTTTTTCGATCTTTGCCGCGTAGTGGAGTATGGTGTTTCCGGCGCTGTCCCTGGCGTTAATGCCTCTGCCCGAAAAGAGGGCGCGTACTCCCTCTTCACCCGCGGCCAGCGCCGTTTCGGCGGGGGTTCTGCCGTCGTTCGCGGAAATAAAAGGATCGGCGCCCGCGTCGGCGATGAGTTTGGCAAGATCCCATGCGCTTCCGTCCGAGGCCAGGCGCAGGGGCGTGCGGCCTTCCCGGTCGACCGGATTAAGCCGCGCTCCCTGATCGATGATGGTTTTTACGATGGCGGCCGGCGCCTTTTCCCGGACGGCGATGGTCAGCGGGGACGAGCCGTCGTCGTCAGGCGCGTAGATCCTGTCTTTGGTGAGCAGAGTCGATACCATACGGGGCGACAGGGAGAGCGCCATGAGGAAGGGGGTTTTCCCCCTGGAATTACGGGCGTGTATAGGGGCGCCGCAGTCGAGCAGCAGGGTGACAAGATCGCTCCTTTCCATTGCCACCGCGGCGTGAAGGGGCGTATCGCCTTTGGCATTCCTCGCGACAGGATCGGCGCCGTGGTTTGCCAGCCGTTCCGCCTGGGATGTAATTCCCCCCGTAACGGCCGCCATGAACGGGGTATTGCCGCCATTGTCACGGGCCTCAAGGTCCGCCCCCCGGCGTATCAGCATCGTTTCAAGATCGGCAATCCCGAGCCGCACCGTTTCGTGCAGGGGAGTTTCCCCTGCAAGGTTATGGGCGTTGATGTCGATTCCCGCGTCAAGAAGGCTTTCCGCGGCAAGGGGGGCGTTCCAGCGTACCGCCGTATGAAGGGCGGAATTCCCCAGACTGTCTCTGGCGTGAAGGTAAGCCCCGGCGGCAAGCAGAACCCGGATCGTCGATGAGCCGTTGTACTTGGCCGCCGTAAAGAGGGGAGTTTCCCCGGTGGCATTGGCGGCTTCGGTAGGGGCCCCTTCCTGTATGAGATAGGGAATGTACGCGTCAAGTTTCCACTGCGCCGCATAATGAAGGATGGAATTTCCAAGCCCGTCCCTGGCTTCCAGCGTAAGGGGGGTTATCATCCATTTCCGTATGGTTCCAGGCCAATCAACGATGGGCCAAGCCGGTGAATGGAACGCGAGGTACAGGGGAGATTCTTCACGGGCGTTCGGGGCAAAAATATCCGCCCCGCGGGAAAGGAGGAGAGATCCCGTTTCTTCCTCGTTCTGGCGCGCCGCGATATGCAGCCCTGTGTCGCCTTCCTTGTTGCGTACGTTCACCATGGCCCTCCTGTCAAGGATGAGCCCCGCGATCTTCGCGTCTCCGTGGTTCCGTATGGTGATATGCAGCAGCGTATTGCCGGCGCTGTCGCTTTTCTGCACCGTTTCTTCGGTAACAAGCTGTTCAAGAAGCGGGCTTCTGTCCAGCAGCGCCTTTTCGTAAGGGGTAATTCCCGCGTTGTCCGCGGCAAATATGTCCGAACCGTATGAAAGAAGGGGCGGCACGATGCCCTCGCGGTTTTCCTCGACGGCAAGGTACAGGGCCGTTTTTCCGTCTATGTTGCGGATGGAAGTGTCGGCGCCTCCCCCAAGCAGCGTCTGGATTATATCCGGGCCGCGGTTAAGCGTTACCGCGATGTGGAGGGGCGATTCGCCGTGCACGTCGCGTATGTTGGGATTTGCCCCCCGTGAAAGAAAAAGGGAAAGGGCTTCGCGGTGTACCGCTTCCGGAATGGCGACATGGAGTACCGTGTTGCCTTTGGCGTCCTGCGCGTTGATGTCGGCGCCTTCGTCAAGAAGAAGTTCCATGGCCCTCATGTTCCCCGATCTCGCGGCTTCATGAAGCGGCGTGGTTCCCGACGCGTTCTTGATGTTGACGCCGGCTTTTCTGGCGATGAGAAAACTGATGAATCCCGTGTAACCTTCGCGGGCCGCCGCGTGGAGGGGGGCGGAACCGTCCGCGCCGCGGATATTGTAGTTGATAACGCGCGCCGCGGGCGCAAACCAGGCAAAGAGGGGAAGATCCGAACGGGCGCCGCGCAGTATGAGCAGTTCCGCGCATTCCATGTGGCTCTGCGAATCCGGCCGTTCCAGCGCGCGATCGAGGGGATTTTTCCCGTCATTGTCCTTGATATCAAGGGGGCTTTCCCCCTCAAGTATGATACGGACAGCCTCCGTATTGCCGGCGGCGGCGGCGATGTGGAGAATCGTTTTTCCGTTTTTATCTGTTGATTTTACGGAAGCGGGGTCAAGGATCGCCCTGAGAAAGGCCCCCCCCGAGGAGACGGCGGTGACGGCGGGACTTGTTCCTCCGGGCATTAAGGCGTGAATATCCGCCCCGGCGGCGGTGAACACCCCGGCGGTTTTGCCGTCCCTTTTCCCGGCGCTTATTCCAAGCGGTGTGCGGCCGTCGTTGTCAACGGCGTCTACTTCCGCCCCCAGCGAAATAAAAAAGGACGCAAGATCGGAATCCCCGGTTTCGGCCGCCATGTGCAGCGGGGTTCTGCCCCGGCTGTCCCTGTCGCCGACACTGGTCCGGCCAAGGAACAGGGCTCTTGCCTTTTCGGCGTCCCCCTTTTCAAGAAGGGTCCAGACATCTTCGGCAGGCGCCTGTTTGGGGGCGGCGCTCCGGCCTCCCGCGTAAAGGAACGTACACATGAAAATCCCCGTAAAAAGGGATACGGCAAGAATTCTGGTTTTCATAGTATTATCATCGACAATAAAAAGGCGCTTATGTAGGAGCCGGTTTCAAAATCGGTTGTTTTGTAACCGGCTCCCGCGGTTTTTCGCCTTTCGCTCCGCGAAACTGCCGATAATGCTGTATGGATTATGAAGCGTTAACCGCCGAAAAGCGGCGCATCATCATGGATCTCGCGGAAAAGGCCATTTTTCTAAGGCCCGCCCTCGCGACCTTTTCCGACAAGAACCTCACTGAAAAAATAGAAGATTTTGCCCGCTTTATCGCGGAATCTTTGACAGACGCGTAAAGCCCGTTCATCAGTGATTTTAGTGTAATCAGCCCGCTCTATTTTTGGTGGTTGCCTGTGGGACTGTGTTTGCAGCCCATGCCAAAGTCGGTTGAACCGCAGTAGACACACTTGTTGGCGCCGTGCCCGTGGACGTGCTTGCGGGTCGGCGTTTGAAGGCATCCGTTTCCGTAGGATGATTTTCCGCAGTAGATACAGTGTTTTTCATCATTGTTGTGCTGGTGAAGCCCGTTGAGGCTTTTGGGACAGCCGGGACCATAACCGGAAGAACCGCAAAATTGACATTTACTGGCCATTGATAACTCCTATAGTATGTATATCGGCATATTCCGTTTAAAAACACGCGGCAAAAACGGGATTGTTTTGCCGATAATGAAGCGGGAGTACCGCATGACTATACGCGCGAGGCCCGGCCCCGGTTCGGGACGGGCCCTGTTTTTTGCCGCTGTTTCATTGTTTGTTTTTTTTCCGCCTTATGTGTCGAGCGAGGAATTTTTCTACCGGCACGAGGCGGGGGACATGTACCGTATTATTTCCAGGGTCAAGGAAGATGTCTATGTGGACCGCCGCCTTACCCACAGGGCGGAAATACTCAACCGCATCGCCGTGGAAGTTACCGGCGTCACGGGAGCAAGGGGCCGCCACCGGGCGGTTTTCCAGACCTCCGAAAGGGCGTCGGGGGAAAACGGGGGACGGAGCTTCCAGTGGGCCCGTGAATACGAATCGGTGTTTGACCGCGACAGGCTGGGCTATCTTTCCATAGGCCGCGAATACTATATGCCGGTGGTGCGGAATGTGCCTGTCTTCCCGGGCAAGGATCTGAAACCGGGGGATACCTGGACCGCCGAAGGGCATGAGATGCACGATTTCCGTGACAGTTTCGGCATAGAGGCGCCGTACCGCATTCCCTTTACCGCGCGTTATTCTTTTTTGGGCGAAAGGGAATGGCAGGGGGCCATGTACCCCGCGTTTTCGGTAACCTACCGCATTTCAGCCGAACCGGCCCCGGTCAAAGGCCGCCTGTGGCCCAGGCGTATCCGGGGGGCTTCCGATCAGGTTGTTTTCTGGGATCGTACAACGGGCCAGCCCAAGGCCTACCGGGAATACTTCCGCATGATCTTTGAACTGTCCGACGGCAGAACCGTAGAGTACCGGGGGGAAGCGGAAGCGGAGGCCGCCGGGTCAAGCCGTATGAACAGGGAAGAACTGGCCGGCGAAATACGGGACGAGATCCGGGACAGCGGCATACCGGACGCTTCGGTGCGGATAGTGGACGAAGGAATAACCATCAGCCTTGAAAACATACAGTTTTTACCGGATTCGGCGGTTTTGTCCGCGGCTGAAAAGGAAAAACTCGACAGGATAGGGGAGATCCTCCTCCGCCATGCCGGAAGGGACATCCTTGTAAGCGGACACACTGCCATGGCGGGCGCGGCGGAGGGACGCATGCGGCTTTCACAGGAAAGGGCGGCCGCCGTTGCCGATTACCTCATCTTGAAGGGCGTCCGCGGCGCGGATCGCGTCGTGGTCCGCGGTTTCGGCGCCGAAAGGCCCCTGGCGGACAACGGGACCGAAGAAGGCATGAGGCGGAACAGGCGAGTCGAGATAACCATACTGGAAAATTAGGGACCGGCCGGGGGTGCAGCCCTGCCTCGCTTCAGGTCTGCCTGAGGCCCGCCTTGACGGCGGAGGGCTGTCCGTGGCAGGATAATGTCACTCATGAATTATTCAAATCCGGCGGATCTTGGCATTATCGCCTGTCCGGGAGGCGAGGTATTTGCCGGTGAAGTGGCCGCCCACCTCAAAAAAGGCTATCGCCGGAGTTTTGAACGCATGGCCGCCGAAATGGCCGGACGGTACAACCTGGACATTCATTATGTCATACACCGGATCAACTTTATAAACGACGCCGTTTCCCCTCCTCCCCATCTTCCCGGCAACATCGAAAAATTCCGCACGCCCCGCTTCAACATATCCACGTGCTTTACCATTTTCCCCAACGGGGAAGTAAAGGCGGAAATACTTGAATCAATACGGGGAAAGGACATCTTCATCATACAGGATGTTGAAAACCACTATCCGGTGAATTTTAACGGAGGGGACGCGAAGAAGACGCTTTCGGTCAACGATCACCTGATGACGGTCTTTGTTACCGTTGACGCCGCCAAACAGGCCGGCGCCGGCCGTATAACGCTGGTGCTTCCCGGCTATCCCTACGCCCGCCAGCACAAGGCAAAGGGAAGGGAAGGGCTTACCGCGAGCCGGGTGGGAAAGGCCATGGAAGGGCTCGGTGTTGACCGGATCATTACCCTGGATATTCATTCAAGGGACATAGGCAATTCCTTTGACACAATGCGGCTTGAAAACCTTCACGCCAGTTACCAGATCATAAGGAGCCTTTCGGCTATGGACGGCGTTCTGGGCGACGATTTCGTGGTGGTTTCGCCGGATACCGGGGCGGTGGACCGCAATAAATTTTACGCCAACGCCCTCAAGAAACCGCTTGCCCTTCTCTACAAGGAACGTGATTATTCCCGTATCACGAAGAACGCGTCCGAAAGCAACATTGCCGAAATAAAGCTCCTTGGAAATGTGAAGAACAAGACGGTCTTTATCGCCGACGACATACTCGGTACGGGGGGTACGCTTCTTAAAGGCATGCGTGTCCTCAAGGAAAACGGCGCGGGAAAGGTGATCTGCGCCATCAGCCTTCCGCTTTTTACGGGCGGCGCTATTTCCTATTTTGACGAGGCCTACCGCGAAGGGCTCTTCTACCGCATCATAGGGACCAACGCGGTTTACTACGAGGAAGCGCTGAAGAGGGAATGGTATATCAGCGTGAACATTTCCCGGCTCTTTGCCCAGACTATTTCCCGGCTTCACAAACAGCAGTCGCTCAGTTCCCTGCTTGACAACCGGGACATCATCACGAAGCTCCTTGACGGTGTAAAGCCTTCCGGCGCGGAGCCCGCGGATTTTCTTCCCATTGATGAAAGTATTCAGCCTGCCTGAAACGGTTTCCGCCCTGCTTTTCGACATGGACTGTACCCTGTATACCCACGGGGAATACGCGCGAAGCCAGACGGAACTTCCCGTAAGGCGTCTCGCGGAGAAGAAGGGGAAGAGTTTTGCTGAAATGACGGGGATCGTGCAGCGGCTCAAGGATCAATGGGAAACGGGGCACGGCGGAAGAAAGGCGGGCCTTGGGGCCATTTTTGAATCGCTTGGGATCTCCGTTCGTGAAAGCGCAGCGTGGCGCGCCGAACTCTACGAACCCGAGCGTTACCTTGCCCCTGATCCCGCTCTCCGCCGTTCCCTAAAGGCGCTCTCTTTCCGGTACGCCCTGGCGGTGGTTACCAACAATCCCCTGTCCATAGCCGAACGGACGCTTGCCTGTCTTTCCGTGCGGGATCTTTTCGGCGTTGTCGTGGGGCTTGACACCTGCCTTGTTTCCAAACCCGATAAAGCGCCCTTCCTCAGGGCGGCGGAACTGCTCGGCGTTTCCCCCTCCCTGTGCGTTTCCATTGGGGACCGCTACGACATAGACATTGCCGTTCCCCTTGAGCTTGGCATGGGCGGCGTGCTCGTCGACGGGGTAGAAGACGTAAGGAGCCTCCTCGGGCCTCTCTTCCTCCCCCCGGACTGAATCGCGGGCGGGCCGCGCGTTAAAGTTCACGGAAGGATTCAAGGCGTTTCATGGTATTTTCCGCCGTTTTTTCGAACTGAAGAAAGTCTTTGCGCGCATATTCCACAAAGGCGTTTTGTTCCGGCCGTCCTGCTACCGCGTTCATTTCGGTCTTGTTCCGGTACGTAATGAGCCTGTAGGGATCGGTAAAATCCTTCGCCCTGGTTTCGTAGACCTCCTGAGTCATGCGTTTTTTAATTTCCACCGCCGCTTCCGTTTCCTTTATAAAGGCCGCCCGGCTTACCGCGCGCTCCCCGTCTTTTCCGCCCAGGAGCGAAAGAACCGCCCAGGCGTGCCTGGCACAGTCAAGCGTGTAGCACTCGCGCCACTTCCCGTAGACGGCGTGTATTTCCTCCCAGCTTGTGATCTTTTTTTCCCTGATGTCCTTCCTCAGCCCGTCGACGCGGAAGGCGGGAACTATCTGGCCCCCCATATTCTCCCATTCCGTGACGCGTTTTTCCCGGGAATAGACGCGGGTAAAGGGCAGGGGGCGCAGCCCGTTCAGAAGATCCGCCATGCCGTGAAAATCAAGATCCCCCCTTGAATCGAAAAAGGCGATAAGGGTTTTTACCGCGTAATAGCGGAGCATTTCCCGGTACGCGGCAAGGGCCTCGCGGGGCTTTAGAACCACGGAACCGCGGTCGTTCCGCTCAAGGCCCGGCGCGGGAATTTCCGCCGGGATTCCGGGGGAAACCGGCCGGGGCTCTTCAGAATACCCGGCGGCGGACATCCACGCCTGTATCAGGCCGGCGGCGGCGATGATCTCTTCGGCCGTGTCGGGGGCAAGGTAATCCATCTCTATGTGCTGGACCTTGTTTTTCCGCCTGTCCCGGTCCGCGGATTTGCGTGAATTCCGCTCCAGCGCGTAGAGGTTGTACATCCAGTAATAGGCGGGCATTACTTCCAGCCTGTCGGTTTTTGTGTTGTTGCTTACCATGGAGAAGGGAAGGGTGATGTTAAGTTCGAAAGGATAATCCCCCTTTGTTATAAGCACAAAACTCGCGAAACGGCTTGAGTGTTTTACCGTTACCGAAAGCCCGGGCCAGAATCCGCGGCCCGCCCTGATCTCCCCGTCGTTGGCCCGGCTGTTGTGGTTGGAGCCCAGCGTGGCCGCCGCGGCGATGTTGCTCATCCCCTGAACAAGGCCCGCGATAAGAAAAGAATTGTTGTGGTGCTGCTCGTGGATGGGGAAGATAAGGTTGTTGAGTATTTCGCAGCACGAAACGGTGGAATTGTCCCCCAGTACCGAATGGATAAGCCTCGCGCCGTACTTTAAATTGCTGTTTCTCCCCATGACAAAACGGACCGCCTTGGAGCCGTAAAAAACATGGCACCCGTAGCCTACGATGCCGTTCACCATCTCCACCCCTTCCCCTATCTGGCTCGGTTCGTCCTCCGACGAAAGAACGGTGATGTTTTTAAGCTTGTGGGCCCCCTTGATGTAGGCGCAGCTGCCTATGTCGGTGTCCTTGATAACCGCGCAGCTTTTGATCACGGACCCCGATCCCACAGTCCCGTAGGAGCCCCTTCTTCCTCCCCAGGTTTTCTGGGTTATGTCCTTGAGCCTTTCGGCAAGTTCCCCGTCGTCCCTGAAACCGGCCCACAGGTACGCGTCGGCCGGGATCATGGTTTTGAAGGGAAGAATCGAACGGCCCCCCGCTTCGTTCATCACGTCTATCCAGATCCGCACGTCTTCGCTTTCCCCGTCCATGACAACCCCGCTGCCGAATTTGGCGTGGTTGGTGGTCTGCATCTCGTCTATGCCGGAAAGTACGCAGGAAGAACCTATGATGTAGTGGGAAATGTACGAGCAGTCCTGAACCGCCGTGTCGCCGCCCACGTCGCATGAGATGATCGTGCTGCCGCGAACGCCCGCCGGAATGCAGAAGTCATGATGTTTAAGGGACACTTCCCGCAGCGGCCCAAACCGTATGAGGCCGTAGAAATTCGAGTTTCTTATCAAAAGGGGATCGAAGGGATCCGTCACAAGAAAATGGTTCCAGTCGGCGCAGTAGTTGCCGTTTTTTACGAGGCTTTCAATCTCGTGCGTCTTGAGTTTCCGCCACTCTGGCGGGTTTGCCCCCTGCTGTTCGTTCCGCCGCCAGTATTCGTCCTTTCCGGGCGGAAGAAAATCCCCGCTTATAAAATCAAAACCGTAACGGCCGCTTTTGAGTATCTCCATACCTTCCTCATGTTGCAGGGAATCTCCAAAAACCGAAGTTTTTAGAGATTCCCTGTAGTTGTTCCGGAGGCGGCCTGGAGAACGCGCCTAAAGGCCGATCCGCTTTTCTTGAGTTCCCGCGAGCCCCTGGTGATCTTGCAGAGCGACAGCCCGAGGTTTTTGGCGATTTCACGCTGGGGTATTTTTTTGTCGAGCGCCTTGACCAGCGCCCACCGGGCCGCTATGTCCGCGGTTTCCGCGGGGGTAAGCAGGCAGCGCAGAAACGACTCGACAAGTTCGCTGTCGCCTGTTTTGGCAAGCGCGGCGGCAAGATCGGCGAGGTTTTCGTTTACTCTCGGGTCGTTTATGGTCACGTCACGCTTCCCTTTCCGCTCTTCCCGCGCGGGAGGAGGCCTTCCAGCACAAAGGAAAGGAGCGCGCCGGGACTGTCCATTATGACCGCCGCCCCGGCTTCTTCAAGAACGGAGCGGGGCCTGTAGCCCCAGCTTACCCCCAGCGGGAAGCAGCCGGCCTCCCGCGCGGTCTTCATGTCTACTTCGGAATCGCCGGCAAATACCGTGTCCCGGGGGGTCAGATCAAGCTCCGCGAGAATTTCCATGACGCCGAAAGGATCGGGTTTAAGGGGAAAGCCGGGTCTTCCTCCCCGGACCGCGCCGAATGATCCCGGAGGAAAAAGGCCGTTGACAACGGAGCGGGTAAGTTCGTCGGGTTTGTTGGAAAGAACGGCGGTCTTTATGTGTTTTTCCGCAAGCGCGGAAACGATTCCGGCCATGCCCGGGTAGGCTCTGGTGCGGACAAGGGGGTTTTCATGGTAGGCGCGCCCGGCGCTTGCGGCGAGCCTCTCGACCGTCTCTGCGGTCCGGGCGGAAGGGGGCAGCGCGAGTTCCGCGAGCCTTTTGATGCCCCAGCCTACCATGCTTGAATACGCCTCTTCGTCAACGGCCGCGAAGCCTTCTTCGGCGAGCGCCCGGTTCATTGCCGCGGCTATATCGGGAATGGTATCCGCCAGAGTGCCGTCCAAATCGAAAATTACGCAACGGTATTTCATCTTTACATTATCGTATGAAGAAGATAGAGTTTCTGCAAGATGTTCAACAAACAGCTCTCCGCCACAAAATGACCAAAAACCTTACGGTGGGAAATCCCGCGCTGCTTATTGTCTCCTTTGCCGCACCCCTTTTTGCCGGAAATTTGTTCCAGCAGTTTTACAACATGGCCGATGTCTTTATTGTCGGCCGCACGCTGGGGGTAAACGCCCTTGCCGCGGTCGGAAGCACGGGAAGCATAAATTTTCTTGTTCTGGGGTTCCTTATAAATTCAACCCAGGGGGCCGCCATCGTTACCGCCCAGCGTTTCGGCGCGCAGGATCTTCCGGGCGTAAGGCGGAGTTTCGCCGCAAGCGCGGCGCTGGGCGCAATGACAACCTGCGTCCTCATGTTCCTGGGCATTTTTTTCTGCCGTCCTCTTCTTGCGCTTCTTGGAACCCCGGCGGAAATAGCCGGGGCGGCGCGTTCCTACATCATAATAATATACTGGGGCATGCCGGCGGCGCTGCTCTTTAACCTCTTCTCAAGCATGATGCGGGCCGTGGGGGACAGCCGGACCCCCCTTGTGATCCTGGCCGTTGCCTGCGTGCTTAACATCATCCTTGATTATACCTTCATCCTGGTTTTTCATACGGGCGTCGAGGGGGCGGCCTACGCTACCGTTATCGCCCAGCTTGTTTCGGGCCTCCTCTGTTTTCCCGTCATGGCCGCGCGGTTCCCCTTTTTCAGGATCTCGCGGAGCAGCCTCTGCGTTACCGCCGGCGAACTGCGGGCCCACGTCAGGATCGCCGTTCCCATGGGTTTTCAGATGAGCATCATCGCCCTGGGTTCCGTTACCGTTACCTTCGCGCTCAACAGGCTCGGGGCACTGGCGGTCGCCGCGTTTACCGCCTCGCAGAAGATCGACATGCTCGTCAACATGCCGCTGGGCTCCCTTGGCGCCGCCATGGCCACCTATTCGGCCCAGAATTACGGCGCCCGAAAACTTGAGAGGATCAAGGCCGGGGTAAAAAGTTCGCTCTGCATGGCCCTTTCCTTCAGCATGCTTATAGGCCTTGTGTATTTCTTCTTCGGGCATTTTCTTTCCGCCCTTTTTCTGGGGAGCGAGGAGGCCGCCGTGTCCATGTCACATACCTACCTTAAGATAGCCGGCATGAGCTATGTTTTTCTCGCGTGGCTTTTTATCCTGCGCCAGACCCTGCAGGGGCTTGGAAACAGTTTTATCCCCACCGTCGCGGGTATCACCGAACTGTGCATGCGCACCTTTGCCGCGGTTATCCTGTCGAGGCTTTTCGGCTTCACCGGGCTCTGTTTCTCAAGCCCCCTCGCCTGGGCGGGGGGCTGTATTCCCCTTACAGCCGCCATGGCGCTGACGCTGAAAAAAATCAACCGGAAAATTTTGCAGGGTTATTCGATGGGGGTCTGATACCCAAGAGTCCGGGCGTCCCTGCATTCCGCCGTCTTTGCCGCGCGAATGATCATCACATCCCCGAAACCGAAACGTTTTGCCGCCCTGTCGGCGGCGCGCTTTATGAAGGGGGGCGCGGTTCCTTCGGCAAGGCCTCCCCATGTGGCTGTTTTTTCCGGCCGGAAGCCTTCTTTTACAAGCAGAGCGGAGAGTGTCCCCGCCGAAAACAGATAGAGATGATCGAAGATCGCGGAGCGCCAGCGTCCGCCTGAAAACCGCGCCTGAAGGCCGCTTATGTTCGGGGTGGTGATAAAAAGGCGGCCCCCCGGCGCGAGTACGCGGGCGGCTCCGCGGATAAAGATGGCCGGATCGTTGAGGTGTTCGATGAGGTGGGACGCGAGCACCACGTCAAAACTCCCGTCCTCAAGGCCGCTTTTTTCGAGGGGAAGGCTCCGTACATCCAGGGCCCGCGCGTCCCTTGCGTATCCGGCCGAAGGAGAAATCTCAAGCCCGCAAACCGCCCATCCCCGGTCCCGCAGCTTTTCAAGGAGCGCGCCTGTGGCGCATCCCACGTCAAGGACGCGGGGCGCGGAAGGCCCGCCCGCGCCGCCTCCCGCCGCCGGGCCCAGCAGCCCGCGCTCCAGTTCATCAAAACCCGCGTCGCGCAGCGCAAGTTCCTGAAGGCGGAGAAAATTCCGCTCGTTTTCAAGCTCATAGGCAAGATAATCTTTTCCGTGGGCCGATGTATAACGGCCCGCCACCGCGCCGGCGGAAGGCTGGGGGTTCATTTGAACAAGGCCGCAGCGGGTACAGCGGACGTAGGAAAAACCTTCGCAGGCAAGGATCGGTTTGAACACAAGGGAACCGCAGAGGGCGCAGGGTATGAGGCGGCTTTCTTCGGCATTTACCGGAGTTGACCAGGTTTTGACGGAATTCATTCGCCTTGTCATTCCACAACAAGGCGGAAAACCACGCTGCGGGTGTTGCCGGCTATGTCCTGGGCAATTACTTCAAGGGTGGCCTGCCCGCGGGTAAACCCGGCCTCGCCGACTTCAAAGCCGGGGAAAGGGGCGTAAACCTGGTCCGCGGGAACCAGGCCGTTGCGCGACACCATGAGCACTCCGTCCCTGGCCGAACAGGTTTCAAAATTAAGCGAGCCTATTTCGGTTCCGTTAACCGAACAGACGATGCGATGGGGGGCCAGAGGGCTTTCCCCGGCCGCCGTCATGGTGTCCGACGCGGCCACTTCAATGGTATACCTGCCCTGGCTGATGGTCCGCGTCTGGGCGGGATCGATGAGCCTGTTTCCCGGAGCGCGCAGCCGCACCGACTGTATTACAGGCGGGCGGGTATCGGGAAGGGGCGTGATGATCATTGAGGGATTAACCCAGCGCCGTTCCCGCCTGTCAAAAAGGGCGAAGAAAAAACCCTCGCTGTCCGACCATCCGGAAACGCCCGATTCCGCGATAATCTCGCCGGGGTTCACCGTGTCGGGCGGCTTTCCGCCTGAATCCCTGAACCGGCCGTATATGCTGATAAGCCCGTCGCCGTGATCCACCGCGGCCCATGCGCCCAGAGGGGAGGGGAGGCGGGAAGCGGCGTCGTCCCCGTCTCCGCGGGAAAAGACAAGTTCGCCGCCGTCCGAGGCCCGCACCGGCCCGCCGCCTTCAAAGATCATGCCCGGCTGGGGCCGCCCCTGATCGTTGTGCCCGAAATTGCCCCGCAAAACCGCCCCGGCCTGGGGCCAGTCCATGGCGGAGGCGGCAAAGGGAAGAAACACCGCCGGGAAGAGGAAGATAAAAAAGGCCCGTGCGGGAAAAAGGAAGGTTTTAACAGGTTTCTTTTTCATCTTTTCTCCAGTTCAAAGGAGGCAAGGGTGCTTCCCCCTCCCGCATAGAGGCGCGATCCTTCACGGTAAAAAAACGCGTCCCGGCTTTTAAAGGGCGCTTCCATGACGACGTTCCCCGGAAGGCGTATTGCCACAAGCCTCTTTTGCAGCGCCGACTGTGATGTAACGGCGAAGAAAAGGCCCCCGCTTCCCTCGCGGTCTATGGCGGCTATTTCCCCGTCCAGTTCAACAGTAAGGCCGGAGCGGGAATTTATGGTGTGAACGCCTATTCCGCCCGCCCGCTCAAAGATCACGCGGCTGTCCCCGTCAATAAACGAAATAAAAACAGGCCGCCTGAACCCTTCGTCAAGAAATTCGTGGTAGATGACCCGGTATTCCCTGTTCCCCCGGTCGCCGAAGCGCTCAAAAAGCAGAAAACGCTGATCATCCACGCCCGAAATAATGCCGAAACGGGATCCGTTCCGTGAAATGGCGCAGCCGGCGATTACCGGAAGGCGGGAGCCGCCGGGCACGAAGAAGAAGATCCGTTTTCCCTCCGCGTCAAGCAGTTCCACAGCGCCGTCTACGGAACCGGCAAGAAGAAGCCCCGAGGCGGCGTCTATGCAGGTAATGGGAGCGGCAAAGTCGTAGGTCCACAGAACCTCTCCTTTTTCGTCAAGGGCGGTCAGTGAATTCTGGTACTTGCCCACAAGAAAGATCCGGTTGTCAAGAAACAGGGGATACCCCATGCCGTTCTCTATACGGAGCGCCGCCGTATTCGAGCTGTCCATAATGTCTATGGCCCCAGGCTCGCCTGAGTATTCCGCCCAGTATTTTTCCGACAGGGCGACATAGCCTTCTTTTGTTTTGTTTACACGAAAGCGGCCGCCCGTATCCGCGTAGCCGAAACGGTCCCCCAGCTCAAAGGGGAAAACCCCCTCTCCGCCTCCCGGCTCCCCGCCCACAACAACGGGAAAATCCGATTCCAGCGACGCAAGCCAGCGCGGGACAAGTACGGTTTCAGGAGGAATGGGCCTGGGAGCGGCAAAAATATACAGGATGAAGATCATCGATCCGGCGCCAAGCCACCATTTTTTCTTTCCTTTGGCCACATGAACCTCTTGTTACGATTGTAACAAAAAGCGGCGTTTACCGCCAGACGGCGGCTGTTGTTCACAAGGTTTCATTCAGGAAAATGGATGTCAAAAGTATTGGTACATACATAAAAAGCCGATATTTATAATCTGTACGGGAGGTTTTCATGAGCGCGTATAATATGGACGAATTGTTCAAAAAGGCCGGGGACGCCGCCCGCGCCGCCTATGCGCCCTATTCGAAATTCAGGGTGGGCGCGGCGCTGGCCTGTGAGGACGGGACGATCTTCTCCGGCTGTAATGTTGAAAACCGTTCCTTTGGGCTTACGATCTGCGCCGAACGGAACGCCGTCTTTCAGGCCGCCGCCGCCGGAAAGCGCCGCTTTGCCGCTCTTGCCATATCCACGCCCGATTCGGCGGAACCGGTAGGGCCCTGCGGCGCCTGCCGCCAGGTGTTGAGCGAGTTCATGGCGGAAGACGCCCCGGTCCGTTTCGGGGGCTCAGGTCCCCGGCGGGTTGATACGACCATTGGGGAACTCTTGCCCCATGATTCACTTCACGATCTTGCGGATTCTGTCTCCCATTGACATATTTTGACATTTTGTAGATCATGCGGTATGGACGATGACATTCTGACTATCGAGGAAGTCGCGAAATATCTGCGGGTTTCCGAGCGGACCGTGTACGACTGGGCCCAAAAAGGAGAGATACCGTCGGGCAAGATAGGAACCGTCTGGCGCTTCAAAAGATCCGATATAGAAACGTGGGTCAACGACAGGCTTTCGGGAGACCGCATGGGGCCTCAGACTGCGTCGATTTCCATCGACGCCATCATATCTCCCGGACGCATCCTCTTCCTCAATTATTATTCCAAACGGGATGTCCTTGTCGCCCTGGCCGATAATCTGGGCGGAGCCCCCCAGGTAAAAAACCGCCAGGAATTGATCCAGGAAATTTTGCGGCGCGAAGAACTGATGAGTACCACCATAGGCCGGGGCATCGCCATTCCCCACATCAGGCTTTCGTCGGTTACCGACCTTGTCGTGTCTGTCGGCATAAGCCGGGTTGACATAACCGATTTTAAGGCCCTTGACGACGAGCCGGTGCGCCTTGTTTTCATGATAGCCGCCGCCTATAACCAGCATGCCTATTATCTGCAGACCCTTTCGTTTTTCAGCGCCCGCCTTAAAAACCGCGAACTGAGGGATTCCCTTCTTGGGGCAAAAACGGAAGACGATGTATACGGCATTCTTACTCAAAGATCACCGCAGACCAGTAATCTTTAACGCTGACCTCCTTCTCTATAAGGCCTATGCCCACTTTCGCGGTAGTTTCCGCGACAAGCCAGCTCACGCCTCCCGCCTGGAAACGGGCGCCTTCTCCGGGAAGATCGGCCAGAGCCATCGCGTGGCCGTACGCAGGTGAAACCATCATCGCCGCCGGGATGTTTGCCTGCGCCAGTATGACGGCCCAGAGCATGGCCCTGCTGTCGCAGTCTCCCCGGCCTTCGGTTACGGCGCTGACAAGGTTGACAAAATCGCTTCCCATAAGATCCCGTTCATAGGTAAACGACTGAATCCACTGCAAAACTTTTTCGGCAAACACCCGCGGAGGCAGGGAAGGGCGCGCGCCGTCCTCCGGCGGGGGAACGTTCCAGTGCCGCTCCAGTTTAAAGGCGGCGTCTGCAAGCCGTTCCCATGAATCACGGTAGACGGCCCTGTAGAAGCGGAGGCGGGCGGCTTCCAAAAGGGGGGAACCGGAGTAACGGCGAAGCACGGCAAATTCCCTGTCGACAAGGGCCTGCGCGCCTTCCGCATCGTGTTCGGCGACAAGAACAGCCTCTCCGCCGCCTGAGGCGGGGGGAACTTCCCGCACTTCTCCCCTTGGATAACTGAACGCGGTGACAGGCCCGCTTGCCCGCCGTTCGGCCTCGGACGGCGCTATGGAATCCAGGACGGAAAAATGAAGAATATCCGGAATGTTTTCGCCGCCGTAGGCCAGGGCAAGGAGCAGGGGCGTCTTTCCCGCGGCGTTTCCGGAAGGCGGCCCCAATTCCACGCAGAAGCCCCATCCTCCGCGGGCGTTTCCCCCAATGGTAAAATCCAGTTCCATGAGACAGGCTTTTCTGCCCCGGTAATCGAAACAGCTTACGCCTCCTCTGTTGCCGATGCGGCGTCCTGAGTCCGCCGCCATATCCTCTACAGAGGCGTAGGTCCCGTTGTACACGACAAGATCCAGCGCGGCGCCCTGGACAGAGGCAAAGGAAAACCGCTGGAGGCCGTCCCCGCCTGAGTATTCGTATTCTTCGGGCAGATCGATGCGGAAACCCCACGCAGGGGAATAAAACGGCGCGGAAGACGCCCGGCCGGCGCACAGTACAAGGAAGAGCGGAATCAGGCGGGGAAAGAAAAACAGCGGGCCCCCGGCCGCCGTTCCCGCGCGCGCCGGGAATGTTATTCTCATGATATGTATACTATACTCTTCTTCCGGGTTCATTTACAGGCGTTCAGGGGGTGCTGTTTGAAGCGGGTTACCGTTGTTTTTGAAAATGAATGGCTTCTCATCCTTAACAAGCCCGCGGGGCTTGCCGTACAGGGCGGAAAAGGGGTAAAAGTTTCCCTTGACGAACTTCTCGCGGCGGAATATTCGCCGCGGCCCCTCCTTGTCCACCGGCTTGACCGGGACACCTCCGGGCTTGTTCTTGTCGCCAGGAACAGGGAAGCCGCCGGGATTCTTGCCCCCCTTTTTTCCGGAAAAGAGGGGGAAAAGATACGGAAGCGGTACGTCGCCGTCTGCGCCGGCGTTTTTGCCCGTAAAGAGGGGGACATACGGGAAAGGATTTTTGTCCGGGGAAGCGAAAGAGACGCCCTGACTTCATACACCGTTCTGGAGGATAACGGAGAATTTTCCCTTGCCGCCCTGGAACTCAGGACGGGCAGGATGCACCAAATACGGCGCCACCTTGCCCGGCTGGGGAATCCCGTCCTGGGAGACGGCAAATACGGGGATTTTTCCCTTAACAAACGCCTGGGAAAAACCATGGGTCTGCGCCGCCTTCTTCTTCACGCCGCCGCTCTTGGCCTCCCGCCGCTTCCCCGGCTCGGCATTTTCCGGCCCCTCGGCGCACAGGCCCCGCTTCCCGGTTATTTCGCGGAATTTTGCGAAAGGGAGTTCCCCGGTTATCCGGAGCTTTTACCCGCGGTTCCCGGCCGTTGACAAGGACCTCCCTTTTTTCCATGATTATCCGGGTATGGACGATATCCGGCTGACAAGGCCCTGTCTGGAACGGCTGAGTACCGATGAATTGGTTAAACTGGCGGATTATTACGCGATAGATATCCCCCCGGATCTGGAACGGATCTTTATCATAGAGGAGCTGCTTGAGGCGGATTTTACCGGGGATGAGCCTGGGAACGGCGAACGGTTCGGGGGAGAGGCGGATATACGCGAGCCTGTGCCCCTTCCAAGGCAGTACAACATCACCTATCTGGAGTATCTTGTCCGGGACCCGCTGTGGGTGTTTGTCTTTTGGGAGATAAAAAGCGCCGACAGGGAATTGTATGAGAAATCGCCTGATTTTGAGGGATATTTTCTTAAGGTGCGGAACCTTGAAGGGGGAGGGCATATTTTTACCGTCGCCGTGGGATTGAACGACGCCGCCTGGTATCTGGGTTTTCCCCCGGACAGCGGCCGGTGCCGCGTGGAACTTTGCGCGCTGCGGGGCGAAGAAGAAACCACGCTGGCTTTCTCCTGTCCCTTTACCCTTCCCAGGCTGCTGGAGCCTCTTTTTTCCGGAGCGCCTGAAACCCTTGCGCGGCTTTCGGGCGCCGGGGATTTTCCCGTGATCCGCAATGCCGACCGCCTGCCGCCAAGGGACAGGCGCGCTTTTCACAATTTCCGGAACAATTAGCGTGATGATATGGAAAGACGGAACGTTATTTCGATAGTTCTCAACGCCCATCTGCCCTTTATACAGCATGACGAAGGCGCGCTCTGGTCACGGGAAGAACAGGTTTTTTTTGACGCGCTGTCCGAAACCTGGCTTCCCCTGCTTGACCTTCTCGCGCGCCTTGACAGGGATAATGTCCCCTTCAGGCTGGGAATATCCCTTTCCCCGGTGCTCTGCCATCTCTTTTCCGATGAGGGGCTCATAAAAAAATACCTTGACTACACGGACAGGCAGATAGAATTCGGCTGGCAGGAAGAGGACAGGACAAAGGGGGAAGAGGATCTTCACTCGCTGGTGAAATTTTACGTTGATCTGGCGGGGGAAAGGCGGTTTGCCCTTATGAAGAGGGGAGGGGACATTCTAAAGCAGCTGGATCACTACCAGAAGAAGGGCAAGGTGGAGATCCTCGCCACCGCCGCCACAGGCGCGTTTCTGCCCTTCCTGTGTTCCTCCCCGGAGGCCGTCCAGGCCCAGCTTGAGGCGGGGCTTGCCTCCTACCGCCGCAATTTCGGCAAATATCCCCTTGGTTTCTGGCTCCCCGAATGCGGCTGGACGGCCGCGCTTGACGAACATTTAAGGGCCAACAATCTGGGCTACACCATCGTGGAATCCCACGCTCTTGTCTTCGGGAATCCCCCCGCGGAAAAGGGGACTTTTTATCCGGCAAAGACCCCCTCTGGTATTTTTGTCCTCGGCAGGGATTTCGGGGCGGCCGGGAAATTCCGCGCGGGAAGCCCCCTCTACCGGGACAACAGCAGGGACGCGGGCTACGACCTCCCGGCCGGCATGCTGGGCCCCTTTCTCTCCGCGGACGGGGAACGTTCGGGAACCGGGTACAGGTATTACGGCGGCCCTGCCGGGAAGGACCAAAGACAGCTTTACGATCCCGGCGCGGCGCGGAGGCAGGCGGCCGGTGACGCCCGCCGTTTTCTTGACGCAAGCGCCGCCCGGCTGGGCGCGGCCGCCGCGATGATGAAGGAAAGGCCGGTGAGCCTGTGCGTCTTTAACGCCGACGACTTCGGCCGTTTCTGGTACGAGGGGCCGGCTTTCATTGAAACCCTGTTCAGGGAAGGGGTAGAGCGGAACGATCTGCAGTTCATGAATCCGGCGGAATTCCTCTACAGGGAGGAATCTTCCTTCCAGACCGTGACTCCCGGATTTTCATCGGGGGGGATCAACGGTTACGCTCAAGCCTGGCTTGACGCGTCAAACGACTGGATATACCGGCATCTCTTCAGGGCCGCCGGAAGAATGACGGAAATGGCGGAACGTTTTTCCGACGATTCGGGATTAAGGGAACGGGCCCTTAACCAGGCTGCGAGGGAACTCCTGCTCGCACAGGCCGCCGACTGGCCCAAAATGATGTACGAAGGCGATTCCGCGTTTGCCAGGGGCAGAATTGAGGAACATTTAAGAAATTTCACCACTATTTACGAAACACTGGGAAGCAATTACATAAGCACCGAATGGCTGACCTGTCTTGAAAAACGGCACAACATTTTTCCCAACATCAATTACCGCATCTTCAGGAAAAAACGTTAGGAACCGCCGGTTCAGGGCGGCCATGGAGAAAGCGGAACGGCCCCGGCTTTCCAGGGCGTTAGAAATCAAGCCTCTGCATGGAGTCTATCTTCCGCTCGACTTCAAGCGCGCGGGTAAGGGTGGCAAGGCTTTCACGGGCGGGCTCGAACTTGGGGTTGAGCCTCAGCGCCTCCTTCCAGAAGCTTTCCGCCTCACCGTAGTTTCCCCCGGCATAGGCGTCAAGGCCTGCGAGGTACAGTTCGTCGACCCTTGCGGCAAGGGAGCCCCTTCCCTGATCCCCCAGGTCAAAACGGACCCCCACGCTGACCCGGTTAAGGGGCTGCAGCTGGGTCAGCAGATCCAGCGTGTAATTCACCTCCACGGCGACAGATTTAAGGGTTATGGCGCTGCCAAGGGCTACCCGCACGTTTCCGTGTTTTGCCAGAAAACCCGCCCGCATGGAAAGAAAATTCGTGACGCTGACGGAAACGCCGGTGGACCAGTAGGGTTTTTCCGACAGCTGCGGATTCTGAAGGTTGAGCGGAACGGAAAAGTCAAAGGCGACAAGCAGCGGCCGCATGGGCTGATACGACAGGGCGGCGGTCATCACTGTGGGGAGGGGATCGCTTTTGGCCGGCGGCCCCAGGTTCCGTATCACAAAGGCCAAGGACGTATTCCTGTCCCGCGACTGGTACGGCTTCAAAAAATCGAAACGGGTCAGCACCCCCAGATCTCCCATAACCATAACAGCCGACTGGGATTTCCCCGAACCGGCTATGACATTATCCTCGTTATCGGTGTAATCGGGCACAAAACGGAAGGCGCCCTTGAGGCTGGCCCCCGCCGAAATACCCGAAAAGTAATAGCTCGACAAAAAATTGTAGGAGGCGTTGAGAATGGCCACCGCCTCCGAGTAATAGCCTTTGGATACCCGTTCGCCGAACAGGTTGTATTCGGTAAAAGGGGTAAAGAGCCATTTGGCCCCGGCGGCAAAGCCGAGGTTTTTGTAGCGGGAAGCGAAGGCCGCCGCCTCTATCTTGGTGTCCGCTATCCAGTTGTTGTGAAAAAAGGCCAGTTCCGTTTTTTTGAGCATGGAAGAACCGGCCGGATTGAACTCGATAAAGGAAATATCGTCGGCCACCGCGCTGAAAGCCCCCGCCATGCCTTCGGAACGGCCCCCCATGGGTATATTCAAAACCGGAAAAGCCGTAAGGCCGGCGTTGTCGTCGGGGCCGTATATCCTGTCCAGATATTCGGAAATTGAGTAGTAACCGTTGGGATTAAAGTTGGCGGCCCCGGCGGCGGCGGTGAGCGTGAAGATGATAAACCCGGAAAAGAGGAGCCGTTTTCTGTTCATTTATCCTTACTATTAGTATATATCGGAAAAAATAATATTTCTATGATACTATAATAGACTATAGGGGAGCGTTTGGAACCGGAGCCTTGAAAGACGGCTTTGGAATTAACGGGAGAATTTCCGGACCCTGTCTACAGGGATTTCCCGGCGGTTCCGATATATAGAGCAGGTATACCTTGGGATGAATGCGGAGAGCCCTCCGGCGCGCGCGCGCTTTACAGGGCGAATTTTCGGGTTGTTGGCGGTTTGCTGGTCTCTGGCAGCGGCAGTTTCCCCGCTTTACGCAGGGGGAAGGAAGGACGGGGATCTGTCCCATGCCGACCGCCTCATCGCGGATAAACAGTTCGATGAAGCCATAAAAGTCCTGTCCGAATACATCAGAAAAAACCCCGATGATTTTGAAACCGCGCAGAAAAGGCTCAAGCAGATAGGGGCGTTCAGGGATGAATACAACGCCGTCGCCAACGAACTTTTGACGACGGTTTCCTCGGACCCGGGAAACGCCTCAAAGATCCTTGCCCTTATCCAGCGGCTCCAGAGCATAGAATCTCCCAACAATCCCAATGTTCAGGCATTCATTGCCCGTATCCAGGCCATAGCGCTGTTCACCTACAACCGGAACAGGCTGGAGCAGATCCTTTCGGCCGGGCGCGGGGAGCTGGCCAGGGGGAATTTTGAAGGGGCCCTTACCCTCTACGCCGGGGGCATGGATATTTACCGTGATGATTTTTTCAGCGCCGGGTACGGCGAGGAAACGGAAAGCCGGGTGCGGGCGGGCATAGCGGATATAAACGCGGAAACGGGGAGGTTTCCCGCCATTGTCCGTTCCCTTGAGCAGAACGCGGCGGAGGTGGAGAGGCTGGGGGCCGGGAATACGGCCCTTGCCCGCCTTGAAGAAATTTACGGCCGCCTTGTTCCCGGACTTGACAATCTGGCCAGTTCCCGCGGTGTGTTTCTTGATACCGGGAGTTATTTTGATGAAGAACTTGCCCGGCTGCAGGCCGGCGATCCTGAAATTGGAGACCGTTCCTTCCTTTCGTTCGCCTCCCGCCTTATCCACGGCCCTTCCCATACCGAATTTCCCGAAGGAATGCTCGGCGTGGTGGAAGGTTACTGGAACAGCGTAATGTCCCGTGCGGAAGGAGCGGCGCTGAGCATTGCCGAACGGAACTACGCGGCCGGATGGACGAATCTTTCAAACGGGGAGTACGCCGCCGCCGCCGCCGCCTACGCGGACGCCCGGCCCTATCTCGGTTTTCTTCTTTCCCTTTCAGGGAAATGGAACGAGTTCATGCGCGATTCGCCGTCCTTTACCCTTTTCGGCGTTTCCGTGCCCAAAGAAAAATTCGGCGATTTTCTCGCGTACCGGGCCCTGGACGATGCCGTTTCGTATTTTGCCGGCGGGACGGAACTGGGCCGGCGTTTTGCCGAAGTGCGGGGCGGTGATTCCGGCACGATTTCCCTGTGGCAGAGCGGTTCCCTCGATTCCGCCGAGGCGGAGCGGCGCGAAGGGCAGTACCGGGCGGCCTTCACCGCTCTTTACACTGAAGCCGGAACGCTGATCGCCGAAGCAAGCGGGCGTGAGGGCGAATTCCGCGCGGAGATGACGGCGGGGCCGGAGGCGGCGGCAGGGCCGGTGGAAGATCCGGGCGGAAGAAACCCGCTTTCCCCCCTGGAAGAGGCGCGGAACTTTGCTGCGGCCCTTCAGGACCGCATTGGGCAGGAAGAATATGGCGCTGCGGTATGGCAGTACACCATAGCCAACGATGAACTCGGGAAGCGGGTAAACGAACGCCTCGGCGAAATGGAAGAGGGAACGCGCCTTATCGAGGGAACAGCCGAAGGGGGCCGCACCCTCTATTATCCGGCCGAAGGGCTTGCCATATTCGAGCGTATGAACGCGGCCATAGGGAGGGACATAGAGGCGGGAAGCGCCCTCCTTGAAAGGTACGGCGC
Source organism: Treponema sp. (assembly GCA_031266775.1). Classification (GTDB taxonomy): domain Bacteria; phylum Spirochaetota; class Spirochaetia; order Treponematales; family Breznakiellaceae; genus JAIROE01. The sequence continues at coordinate 131,168 of JAISAQ010000056.1, read as the reverse complement.
GGAGCGGAACGATATAACCGGCAAAAGTGAAATGGCCGCGCTTTACACCTCCGCACGGGCAATGACGGTGTCCCTTTTTTCGCTTAGAGGCCAGGGGGCAAGCCTCTTGTCCGCGGCGAAGGCCCAGTCCGACAGGGCCCAGACCTACAGACAGGAAGGGGACCGGCTCTTCAGGGAAGCCCAGGCCGCTTTGGCCGGGAACAACTTCGACACGGCCCGGGACAGGCTCAACCAGTCCACCGGGCGGTACAATATGGCACTGGAACTGCAGGAGTCCGATGCCATCAGGGCCGAATGGGACAGGCTTGTCGCCTTGGGAAACGAGATCAACCGTCTGGAAAACGAGTTTGTTATACGGGATGTCAGGAACTATGTAACCAGCGCCCGGACGAACTACTACGCGGGTAATTTTGAACAGGCGGAAGAACTTCTGGTACGGGCCCAGAACCGCTGGCGGCGCACCAATGTCGGCGACGACGGGGAAGTGCTCTACTGGCTCAGCCTGGTCCGCAACGCCATGTCGCTGCGTTCAGGCCGCGTCATTCCTCCCACCGCTCCCCTCTACGCGGAGATGAGCCAGCTTTTAAGCGAGGCCAGAAAGAACTACGAAGAGGGCGTGCGTTACTTCAACTCAGGAAGGAGAAGCGACGGAACGGTCAAATTTACCGAGGCCCGGCAGAAGACACGGGAAGTGAAGATCATGTTCCCGCTGAACGAGGACGCGGGGCTTCTCGAACTGCGCATGGATCAGATGGTGGACCCCCGCGCCTTTGAACAGTCCTTTGAACAGCGCATGCGGGACGCGATAGCCGGGACCAGGCGGAAGTCGATGGAGGCTTTCGCCGATCTGCAGAACCTCGCGAAGATCAACCCCCGGTATCCGGGCATGGGCGGCATCATCACCCAGGCGGAAATAGACATGGGCTGGAGGCTCCCGCCGCCCAATCCCGCCGATCTTGCCAGGTCCGCCGAACTTACCGCCGACGCGCGGAGGGTTATCGAGGGGAATCTTTCCGGCCAGTACGAGGCCTCTCTTGTCTGGCTTGATCAGGCGCTGCGGCTTAACCCCAACAACATGGAAGCCACCCGGCAAAAGGACATACTTCTTACCCGTATGAGCGGGCGCGGGGTTGTCGTGCTCGACAGGGAAACCGAGGATGAATACCAGCGGGCCGTCAGGGAGTATCAGCAGGGCAACTACCTTGGGGCCTTCTCCAGAATCGAGCGGCTGCTTCAGAATCCCAGAAACCAGAATTCTACCCTGATTCTGGAACTTCACCGGAGGCTCCAGTCCCTCTTATGACACTTCTAAAACGCCTTTCACCGGGGAATCTCGTCTCTTCGAGGTTCAGAATCTTTTTTCCCGCCCTTCTCTTTTTTATCGTATGCGCGTACGGACAGGCGCAGACAACTTTTTACTGGGAAGAGCCGAACCGCTTTTCCCCCGGCGAGGGCCGTTTTCCGGTTTCCGGCTTTAACGGCGATCTTTCCGTCATCGCCTGGCAGGAGACTTCACCCAACAGCCGCGTCATTACCTCAGGCGAGTCGGAGATACATGTCTCCATCGGGGTAAAGTCCGCCGGGGAAGACTGGAAAATATACCGGAACGTGGGGGGCCCCTACTACTATTCGGGGGAGGAGCCGGCGATCCTCAACGTCACTGTCGACAGGCGGAACCGGATCATCATAGCCGCCGCGGCTTCCGTAACCGAGACGGAGATCCTCATATCGTCCGACAGAGGGGAAAGCTTTTCTCAAAGAAGGCTCGACAGCGGTTCGGAAAGTTCCATAGCGCCCCGCCTTGCCGTCCGCGCCGACGGGGGGTATCTGCTTTTCATTACCCGCGGATACGACCAGTCGCTTTCACTCTACTACTCCCGCTCGGACGACGGGAACACCTGGAGTCCCTTTATTCCTTTTGTGCGGGGTTATGGGCTCAATCTTAATTTCCTTCCCGCCCACGCCGCGCTGGGCTCCGCCGATTATGTGATCTTTCAATCGTTTATCGGCGGCGCCGATGTAATCCCCGCCTTTCAGCTTTACCTGCAGACCAGTACGGACGGGGGCCTTTCCTGGAGCCAGCCCCGGCGCATAACCGATTTCCGCGATCCCCTCATGAACACCGGTTCAGAGCCGGATCGTTTCGACAACCAGCGGCCCCATCTTTCGGTATATGGTAACGGCCTGTTCCTTGTGTGGGAGCGGCGTTTCGGTACGGGTTCCCCCCAGATCTACAGCGCCCTCGTCAACCCCCAAGGGGCGGCAAGCGGGGTGGAACGGGTGAATACCGAAGAGGCGTACTGCAATAACCCGGTAGGTTTTATTTACAATGGAACCCGTATGGCGGTGTGGTTTGACAACCGCAGAGGGGACAACCGGATCTTTTTTGGACAACGGGATTCCGTCGCCTGGTCGAATTACGATCTTTCAGGCAGTTCGGGGGACGCTTCCTTTGGAAGGCCCGTCATAGACGGGGGCGATCTGCTTGTCCTCTGGCAGATTATCAGAGGGAACGCCGGATACATCTACACGATTCTTCCCGATACAACCGTTCCGCCGCCGGTTCTTGCCGCGCTCAATTTTTCCCCTTCGCGCCGCACCCGGGGAGACCGGGCGAGGGTAGCCTGGGCCCCTCCCTTCGACACCTCCGGCATAGAAGGCTATTCCTGGCTCTGGTCCAGGTCCCCCCGGGAGGAGCCGCCCCGGGAGGTCCTGCTTTATCCGGGGACAAACATTTCCCTGTCTATGGATCTTGTCGCGGAAGAGGACGGCTCTTGGTATTTCAGCGTCATCGCGCTGGATTACGCGGGGAACTGGTCCCTTCCGTCCCGCGTCGAATTCATACGGGACACCACCCCGCCTTCATGGGCATCCATCGTTCCTCCCGAACTGGATGAAAACGGATACCTTCCGTCAAATACCTTTTCCGTGCACTGGAACCCGCCCGGTGATCCGGACGTGGCCGGTTACACATGGAACCTCGAATATCTGGGAGACGCGGATCGCGGCGAGGATTACGAAACCTTTACCGTATCCGCCACAGGGCTTGGAACGGGAATCGTTCCCGCGGGCATCGTGGAAACCGGAAATCAGGCCGGCTATGTCAACCAGGACGACGGAATGTGGCGCTTTACCGTCGCGGCCGTGGACGAGGTAGGAAACGTCGGGCCCACGTCGAGTGTTTTCTTCAGAACCAATAAATACATTCCCCATACCTATGCCACTTATGTAGATTCGGCCCAGGATGAACAGGGGCTTGTCTCGATACGCGTCATAGGCCGGGGTTTTTCCGCCGGGGGCAACGTGTACCGGATCTTCCTCGACCGGGACGGGGAGGCCCCCTACGACAGGGAATATACGCTTTCAAACGGGGATTTCCGCATCCTTTCCGACAGGGAAATTACGGGACTTCGGGCCGAAGACATGGACGAAGGAACCTACAGGCTGGGACTCTTCCATCCGGAGCGGGGACTGTACGTTACTTCTCCCTTGGTAACGGTGAACAGGATGGGAACAGTTAAATTCGGCGACTTCTCCAGCGTATGGGAGCCTTCCTGGCTCAGGCGGGAAACGCTTCGCGTTATCGATCCGTCCCTGCTCCTCATCGCCGTCATCTTCGTATTCTGCCTCTTCGGCCTTGCCGCCTCCGTAAGGGGAATAGGAAACGCCGTCGCCGAAAGCGCCGCGATACGGGTAGAAGCGGCCGCGCTTATAACAGGAGATTTTATGCCTTCGGAAAAGAAAAAACACACAGTAAGAATCAGGCGGAGAGGGGGAGGCCTCAGGATCAAGCTGGCTTTCTTTACCATCGCGATAGTGCTTACCGTAGTCGCCCTGGTGTCCCTGCCCCTGGCCTATGTAATGACCAGCACCCAGCGGCAGACCCTGCTGCGGGGACTGTGGGACCGCTCCTCGGTTCTTCTTGAAGGATTGGCGTCAAGCGCCCGCGCCTATCTCCCGGCAAACAACGTACTGGAACTCGGCTTCCTCCCCGCCCAGATCGCGGCCATACCGGAAGCACGCTACGTGACCATTACCGGCTACAACGCCCAGGCGTCGGCATACGGAGATCTGGTATGGGCCACCAACGATCCTGAAATTCTGGCCAAGATAGATACCGCCGAACTCCAGCCGGGAATCTCGCGTCTTACCGACGTGCTGAGTCCCCGGCTTGAACAGATCAGCGGGGAACTCAACAACAGGGCCCGCGCCGAGGTGGGAAGCCTTTCGCAGAGCATAGGCGAACTCAACCAGGAAGGGCTTGTTCTCGCGTCCCGTAACGACGCGGAAAGCAGGCGGCGCTTCCAGGACATACAGATAACCACAAGCCAGCTTTCCGCGCGCTTTACCGAGGGGCTTGCCGCAATAGCCCGCGACATCGGTTCCGAGCCGTCTTTCTCTACCGGGGAGCTTCCCCGCGACGGGACAAGGACCTACATATTCTTCAAGCCCGTCATGTACCGGCAGGGAAACGAGGACGTCTACTTCAGGGGCCTTATCCGTCTTGAAGTAACCATAGATTCCATTCTCGAAAGAATAGCCGAAGATCAGCGGACGCTTATAAGGCTCATATTTATCATCGCCTTTATCGCCCTTACCATAGGAACCATAGGCGCGCTGGTCCTTTCCACCCTTATCATAAGGCCCATACGGAAACTGGTGCGGCATGTCGAGCAGATTAGGGATACCGAAGACAAGGCAAAACTCGCGGGGGTGGACATTCGCATCAGAAGCAGGGACGAGATTGCCGTTCTTGGAAACACCATCAACGATATGACCCACGGTCTTGTCAAGGCGGCGCTGGCGGCGTCGGATCTTTCCATAGGAAAGGAAATACAAAAGAAGTTTATTCCTCTGGAAATGGACAGGGAAGGAAACAAACTCAGCTCAGGCTACAAGGATACCAAAAACGTCAGTTTCTTCGGCTACTACGAAGGGGCCAAGGGGGTATCCGGGGACTATTTTGATTATCAGGATCTTGACGGCCGCTACTACGCGATCATCAAGTGCGACGTGGCCGGCAAGGGAATACCCGCGGCCCTCATCATGATACAGGTAGCGACCATGTTCCTCAATTATTTCAAGGCGTGGAAGCCGACCGCCAAAGGCATGCACATTGAGGAAGTAGTCTACCAGATCAACGACTTCATCGAGACACTGGGCTTCAAGGGGCGTTTCGCCGCCTTTACCCTCTGCCTCTTCGATTCCCAGACGGGAACGGTGCGGTTCTGCAACGCGGGCGACAACATCATACACCTCTTTGACGCTTCGGAGGGCCGGATCAAGACCCTTACCCTGCCGGAAACGCCCGCCACAGGCGTACTTCCCAACTTTCTTGTGGAATCCAAAGGCGGTTATACCGTGCAGACCATGACAGTCGATCACGGCGACATTCTCTTCCTTTTTACCGACGGTATAGAAGAGGCAAAGCGGAAATTCAGGGACGGGGATTTCAGGGAAATCGTCTGTGCCGAAGGCCCCAACGATACCCCTCACGAAAACCATGTGGCGGGGCAGGGGGATGAGGAAATGGGGCCGGACCGGGTCCAGGCCATCATCAACGCCGTCATGAACCGGGACGTGTACACCCTGCACAAATGGCACAACCCCGAAGGCAACGCCGATCTTTCCTTCGATTTTTCAAACTGCGAAGGCAAAGTCGAGGAAGTGATCATGGCGCTGGTGTCGGTAGAAAAGATGTTCCGCTGCTGCAAGGACCCCGGCGCGGGCGAGGATTCCCGCGTGCTTGTGGACCGTAAAGTAGACGCATTCCTCAAGGATCACTTTCTCCAGTACAGGACCTACTGTTCCTACACAAAAGAGAACCCTGGCAACGACGCGTATATGTACTATACTCATGTCATCGAAGATGATCAGTACGACGATCTTACCATTTTGGGGATCAAGAGAAAGTAGGCGGAATTTTCCTGTTCCGCGCATCAAAAGCTGAAATTTGTAACAAGGGGGTTAATTATGACATTTGGCGAACGGATGAAGGAGATTGTTGAACAGGGCATTTCGGTTTCAAAGGACCTTGCCGCCAAGGCGGGGGCAAAGGCCCAGGATCTGGGAGAACGGGGCGTTCTCATGCTGGAAGTCAAACAGCTTGAAGGCCAGGCCCAGAAACTCATCGGCCGTCTTGGAGCCGAGGCGTACGAGGCGTTCGCCGAACGGGGGGTCAAGACCCTGTCCGCGGATACCCATGCCGTTAAGACGCTGCTTGCGGAAATTGCCCAGATCCGCGAATCTGTCGAAAAAAAGAACGCAGAACTCCAATCCCGGAAAAAGTGAATCCCGAAGGGTCCCTGCCCAAAGGCGTCGCGGAATGTTTCGCCATTTATGGTGAACTGGAAAGCTCCTGTCTCTTCGGTTCGGGGCACATCAACACAACCTTTGTTTCCCGGTGGAACCAGGCCGGCGTCCGCGCCCGTTATCTGCATCAGCTTATAAACGACCGCGTTTTTCTCAAGCCCGGCGAGGTTATGGAAAACATAGACCGGGTTACGCGGCACATCGCGTCCGTCCTTCGCGGGGAAGGCGAAGCGGATATCAGCCGCAGGACCCTTACGGTGGTTCCCTCGCGGGACGGCCGGCTTTTTGTCCGTGACGGCGGCGGGGGCTGGTGGCGGACATATTTGTTTATTGAGCGGGCGCACGCGCTGGACGTGGTTTCTTCCCCTTCCGAGGCCTTTTTTCTGGGAAAGGCTGTCGGACGTTTTCAAAGACAGCTGGCGTGCCTTAAGGGAAAGCGGCTTAACGAAACCATTCCCGGTTTTCACAACATGGAAAGCCGTTACCGGGCTTTCCGTGACGCGGTAAAAAGGGACCCCCTTAACCGGGCCAAAACGGCCGGCGCCGAAATTGACTTTATGCTGGAAAACGAGGAGCGGGGCGCCGTTCTCCTTTGCGCCCTCATGGAAGGCCGCGTCCCGGAACGTGTCTGCCACAATGACGCCAAAATAAACAACATACTCATTGACGACGGGGACAACAGGGCCCTGTGCGTCGTTGATCTTGACACCGTAATGCCGGGAACCTGCCTTTTTGACGTAGGCGATTTAATACGTACCGTCGCGGCGCGGGCAAAGGAAGACGAGCGGGATCTTTCACAGGTGGAATTTGATTTCCCGTTTTTTGCTTCTCTTGTTGAAGGGTACCTGTCCGAGGCTTCCTCCTTCCTTACGACAGGAGAAAAAGAACTTCTCGCCGAATCGGGGCGGAACATCACCCATATCATGGCCCTGCGTTTTCTGACGGATTACCTTAACGGGGATACGTATTACCGTACTTCACGGCCCGGCCATAACCTTGACAGGGCCAGAAACCAGATCGCCCTTGTCCGTTCCATGGACAGGAACCAGGAGAAGATAGCGCGCTTCCTGCTGGAGGCGGTTTAGCTTCTCCGCGGCGCGATGCGTAGAAACCCGCGCGCGCTCTTGAAAAAAAGGGGTTTTTATAGTAAAAAGTAGGTTGGAATTTATGACAAAGGAACCCTTTTACCGGGACGGGCTTCGTTTTTCATGCCGCCGCTGTTCTTCCTGCTGCCGTTACGAAAGCGGTTTTGTTTTTCTTTCGGAGAAAGACGTATGCGTCCTGTCGGCGGCCTGTAACATGGAGTATAGTGATTTTGTAGAGGCCTGGTGCCGCTGGGTTCCCTCCGAAGGCGGAAGGGATCGTCTTTCGCTAAAGGAAAAAGCCGATTATGATTGTATCTTCTGGAAGGGCGGTTGTACGGTCTACGGGGCGCGGCCCCTGCAGTGCAGAACCTTTCCTTTCTGGCCTTCGGTTGTCGGTTCCCGTGAGGCGTGGAATATGGCAAAAACAGGCTGTCCGGGCATGAATTCCGGCGCGGCGCACAGCCGGGAAGAAATAGAAGCCTGTCTTGCCGCAAGGAGGGCCGAGCCGCTTGTTATGAGAATATCGCCTGGTGTAAGGGGGTTGTAGTGCTGGTTCATTTTTGGGGCGTCCGGGGTTCCCTGCCGTCTCCTCAGCTTCCCTCTCAGATAAAAAGCAAAATTTCCGCCATTCTGGAACGGCTTACCCCGGCGGACATAGAGAATACGGAGAACCGCGAACGCTTTCTCGCGGGACTTCCCCCCTGGCTTTTCGGCACGGTAGGCGGAAACACCCCCTGTGTCAGCGTCGGTTTCGATAACCCGCGCGAACTTGTCGTGTTTGACTGCGGTTCAGGGGTCCGGGAACTGGGCATTGCCATGGGCAGACAGAAGCCGAAACCGTCCCATTACCGGGTGTTTTTTTCCCATTTTCACTGGGATCACCTTCAGGGGCTTCCTTTTTTCAATCCGTCTTACGATCCTTCGGTAACTATGGATTTTTATTCTCCCATGAAGGACCTTGAAGCCGCTCTTTACGGGCAGATGACTTCCCCGTATTTTCCCGTTCACATGGAATCAATGGGATGCAAGAAGAATTTTCACCTCATGGAAGGCAGGCTGGAGCTTGAGAACGCCGCCATTTCCTGCAAGAAAATGAACCATCCCGGGGGTTCCTATTCGTATATGGTCAACGACGGCAGGCGCCGCTTTATTTACGCAACCGATACGGAGCTTTCGGCGGCTGATTTTATCAAAAACGATGAAAACACCGAATTCTTCCAGAACGCCGACCTTATCGTCATAGACTGCCAGTACACGCTGGGGGAAGCTATCGAAAAGTACAACTGGGGGCACAGCGCGTTCAGCCTGGCGGTCGATTTTGCCGCCAACTGGGGCATCAAGCACATGGTGCTGTTCCACCACGATCCCACCTACAACGACCGGAAACTTTTCAACATACTCCAGTCCGCGCGCTGGTACACCGAACGCATGAATATCAAGGGAATTGAGCTGTCGCTTGCCATGGAAGGATTGGAAATTAACCTGTAGTTTATGAAAATGAACAAACCCGGCAGATTAAAAGGATCTGATCACGGTAAACACGATAAACATAACGACGGAATGTTACAGAACGCCGGTATGCGAAAAAAAAACAAGGCCCGGCGGGCCGGAGCCATACCGGTTAAACCAGGTTTTTTCAGGAAATTTGTTTTTCTTTTGATCTTTCTTACCGGAACGGTGATTTTTCTCTTCGTGGCGCTCCTTGGGGGGCTTATTTATTTTAACGGGGCGCCGTCCGCCGCTCCCCGTCCCCTCCCCGGCGATTCCCTTCGCATAGAGGACGGCAATGTCCTTTACCTTGAAGTACGAAAGGGTGAAAGCGCCTGGTCGGTGGGAAGGCGCCTTGAGGAAGCGGGAATCATACGGAGCAGGTATTTTTGGCAGTTTATTTCCCGTTTCGAAAGGGAGTATATTAAAAGCGGCGTCTACCGCCTCGATATTCCGGCGGGACAGCTTGAAATATACCGGATTCTGGTCGAAGGCGCCCAGATGCTCAGCCGGGTCACCTTTCCGGAGGGGGCTACGCTGAAAAAATACGCCCGCATCCTCGAAGACTCAGGAATATGCGGCGAGGCTGAATTTCTTGCCGCCGCCTCGGATCCCGCCGTCAGGGCCGAATACCGCGTCTCCGGCGAGACCATGGAAGGGTATCTGTACCCCGATACCTACTTTTTTCCCCTGAATTACCCGGCCGTTATGGCGGTGCGGACCATGGCGGGCACCTTTTTTGACCGTCTTGAGGAAATTGACCCGGCCGCGCTGGAACTGTCCGCCGGCGAGCTTGAGCGCCGGGTAATTATCGCCTCCATCGTGGAACGGGAATACCGTGTCGGCGAGGAGGCGGCGCTCATGGCGGGGGTGTTCTACAACCGGCTTGAAATAGGCATGGCGCTTCAGTCCTGCGCCACCGTGGAGTACGTGATCACCGAAATACAGGGGAGGCCCCATCCGGAAGTGCTGTACACCAGGGATACGGAGATACCGAATCCCTACAATACCTATCTGACGCCCGGACTTCCCCCCGGTCCCATTTCGGCGCCGGGCAGGGTGGCTCTGGACGCGGCCTTTCACCCGGCCGAAAGCGATTATCTCTATTTCCGCCTGGTTGATCCCCAGACCGGCCGGCATTATTTTGCCCGCACGCTGGACGGCCATATCCGCGCGGGGGTGCTTTATGTCAAGGGAAGGGGCTAGTGGCTTTTATTTCCAGAGTGACCATACAGGAAGTAAACGACAGGCTTGACGCCCTGGCCGTGGTGGGCGACTATGTCCGCCTTGAAAAAAAGGGCGGCCGCTACTGGGGGCTGTGCCCCTTTCACAACGAAAAGACACCGTCTTTTACCGTGGATCCCGGCAGAAAAATGTACCACTGTTTTGGCTGCGGCCAGGGCGGGGGGATCATCACCTTCATCATGGAAATGGACAAACTCACCTTTCCCGAAGCGGTCGAAACCCTGGCAAGGCGCTTCGGAGTAGAGATCGTCTACGAACGTGACGGGTACGAGGTTCCCGCCGGGGACAGGGACAAAAAAAAGGAGGAGGAAGCGGCCGAGCTGTACCGCCGGGTAACGGTGAGCTTTCATCACATGCTTGTCGAAAGGCCCGAAGGAAAAAGGGCGCTGGACTATGTCGAGTCCCGTAAAATAAGCCGGGAAAGCATGGACCGTTTCAGGCTTGGTTTTTCCCCCGCGGACCGTTACTGGCTCTTTCAGTTTCTTTCCAAAAAAGGATATTCGGAGGAATTTTTGGCCGCCTCAGGCCTCTTTTCCGAGCGTTACCCCCGGAGCAGCTTCTTTTCGGGGCGGCTCATGTTCCCCATAGCCGGAAGGAACGGCAATACCGTCGCCTTTGGGGGCCGCGTCGTCCCTTCTCCCCCGGACGAACACGCGCCGTCCGGGGAAAGCGGCGCGCGGGAGGAGCCAAAGTACATCAATTCGCGGGAATCCCCGTGGTACAAAAAAAGGGAGACCCTTTTTGCCGTTGACCTTGCGATCCCTGAAATACGGAAAACAAGGGAGGCGTATCTCTGTGAAGGCTATATGGACGTTATTGCCCTTCATGAAGCGGGAATACGCAACGCCGTGGCCCCCCTGGGAACCGCGTTTACCGACGAACAGGCAAAACTCCTCCGCCGCTGGGCCGAAAGGCTCAATCTGGTCTTCGACTCGGACGACGCGGGCCGGGCCGCCGCAGTAAAGGCCGTTCTGACGGCCAGACGGAACGGCCTTCCCTGTTTTGTAGTCGCTCCCGGGGGCCGGAACTCAGGCCCGGCAGATCCTAAGGACACAGCGGGTCCAAAGGACCCGGCGGATATTTTGCAACTTTTTGGGCCAGAGACATTGCAAAAAAGCATGAAATGTTTTATAAATGACCTTGAGTATCTTTTGGCGCGGGGCAGGAGTATCTTCGACGTGTCGAACCCGGAAGGCAAAGCCAGAGCCGTGGCTTTTCTTTTTCCCTATCTGGAGGCACTGGATTCCGACGTGTCGCGGGACGACTGTTTTACCGCGGCGGCGGAGGCTTTTGGGGCCGAAAAGGCCGCGGTACAGAGAGACTACGAAAGGAGACGTCTTGATACACCCCGGCGCGGGCAGGACGCCCCCACGCGGGGAGAAGGGGGGGCTCAAAGCGAAAAGCCGGTCGTTATGAACGACGAGCTTTTTTTGCTTGCCGTTGTGGCGTTTAATTTTCACCGGTATCCGGAATTCCGCGCGGCCCTTTCCATCAAGGAAATAGAAGATCCCGCCGCCAAGGAACTTTTCGTCGCCATGGAGGAGTGTTTTGTCAACGAGGAATCAGGCATTGATACGCTCCTTGCGCGAATATCCTCCGCCGTCCTTCGTAATTTTATTGCCGGAAAGGGCGTGTCGGGGGAATTTACCCTTAACCCCGAAAGACTCATATCCGACGGCATACGCCGTGTAAAGGCACGGCGGCTTCACCGCAGGATGAACGAAATTGTCGCCGGAATAAGGAGGATACGGCATGAGGAACGCGAAGGTCCCGGAAACAGGCTGGATGATCTTTTGGCCGAAAAAATACAGATAGATAATGAATTACGGCAGTTGGAAGGAAAATAACGAATGACGGATTCACGAACATCCGGCGTGGCGCTTGATCCCGCCGTAATAAAGCTGATTGAATACGCGAAGGAAAAGAAAACCCTCTCGTACGAGGAACTTTCGGACTATCTTCCCGAACATATCGCCAATTCAGACAAAATTGAAGAAGTTCTGGCGCTGCTGGAGGCGAACAACGTCCAGCTTACCGAGGAAGAAGGGGCGGGCGACGAGGAAGGAGAAGGCGGAAGCAGAAAGAGCCCCGAGAACGGGAAAAAGCGGCTCGTATACAGCGAAAAAGAATCGTCGGTAGACGATCCCATACGGCTTTATCTCAGGGAAATAGGCCGGGAAAGCCTCCTTACGGCGGAACAGGAAATAGAGCTTTCCAGGCAGATGGAAGAAGGCGAAAACATCATCAAGGGGGTAATAAAAAAATCGGGAATGATAATCCCCGAATTTTACCACATTGCCCAGAAGGCCTTTTCCAAACGGGATTTACGGGAACTTAACCTGTCCAAAAAAGAGATCACCGAACACATGACGGAGCGGCGGCGGCTCAACCAGTTTTACAAGGAAACCCTCCGCGTCATCCTCGGGGATCTTAAAAACTACATCGAGATAAAACGCCGCCTTATAAGCCGGGGCGGCGATTTCCTTGAAGACGGGGAACTGTGCGAAATACGCGGCCGTGTCATGGAAGTAATACTGGGCGCCGAAATACATCCCGATGAAATCGCCGGTTTTTCCGACAAATTCATCCAGGCCTCCAAAAAAATAAAGCGTTACAAAAAAGAACAGGAACGGATAGAAAAGCATCTGCGGGTAGGCTCCCTCAGGGAACTGCGCATCCTGGGCCGCGGGCTTACCATCAAAGAGGAGCGGGAGCGGCTGGAAGAAGAACTTGGGCTTGGTTCCGACGAAATAAAAGAGAAGATACGGCTCATACAGGTAACGGAAAAGAAACTCAGGCAGATGGAGGCGGAATTCGAGGAGTCAATCGAAAGCATCAACCAGATGGCCAGGGAAATAAACCACGGGCAGGTGATGATGCGGAACGCCAAGGACAGGCTCATCAAGGCGAATCTGCGCCTCGTGGTTTCCATCGCCAAAAAATACACCAACCGGGGGCTTCACTTCTTCGATCTGGTGCAGGAAGGCAACATAGGGCTCATCAAGGCCGTGGAAAAATTTGAATATCAGAAGGGTTTCAAATTTTCCACCTATGCCACCTGGTGGATCAGGCAGGCCATTACCCGTTCCATTTCCGATCAGGCCAGAACCATACGGGTGCCCGTGCACATGATAGAGCAGATCAACAAGGTGGTGCGGGAATCCAGGCAGCTCATGCAGTCCCTGGGAAGGGAGCCTTCCGATGAGGAAATAGCCGAAAGGCTCGGCTGGACCGCCCAACGGGTAAAGTCGGTTAAAAACGTGGCCCGCGAACCCATATCCCTTGAAACGCCTATCGGGGAAGAGGAAGATTCTCTTTTGGGCGATTTCATCGAGGACAAGGACGTGGAAAACCCGGCGAACCAGACCGCCTTTACCCTGCTCCAGGAACAGCTTACAGGCGTGCTTGCCACGCTGCCCACGCGGGAGCAGGAAGTGCTCAAGATGCGCTTCGGGCTGGACGACGGTTATTCGCTTACACTGGAAGAAGTGGGGCTTTGTTTTAACGTTACCCGTGAAAGAATACGGCAGATAGAGGCCAAGGCGCTTCGCCGCCTGCGGCATCCCAAGCGGAGCCGCCGCCTGAAAGATTATCTGGATCATTAAAAGCACAGGCCCCCGGGCCCGTTACAGGAGTACACATGGCAATGGATGAGGTTTTCGCCAAACTGCGCACACTGCAGGATATTTTATCCGGAAAATTCAAGCTGGAACAGGAAATAGAGGAGATCCCCAAGGATCTTCTTACCCAGGAAGAACTCCTTACAAGGCTGAAAAAAACGTTTATCGAAAAAAACCAGGAATACGAGCGCGCCAGGGTCGCGGAAAGTGAATTCAGAAACCTCCTTGTGGAAGCCGAAAGCGCCCGCGAGAAGGCCGAAAAAAACATGGATGTCATAAGTACCCAGCGGGAATACGAGGCGCTGGACAAGGAGATACGCGACGCTTCGGAAAAAGAACAGCAGTACCGCAAGGAACTCCAGCGCGAAGAGCGTGTCATCTCGGAGCTTGACGAGCAGATAAAGCAGAATACGGCCCTCATTGAACAGCAGGAGGCGGAACTGGAGCAGCGCCGCAGGGGAATAGAAGCCCTCATAGCCGAAAAAAAGAAGAAAACCGAAGAACTTGGGGAAGAAGAAAAAAACCTGATTCCGGATCTCGATCCCGAAGTGCTCTTTAAATTCGGGCGGATCATCAGGAACAAGGGCGGAAAGGGAATCGTCGCCATCAGAAGCGGCGTCTGTATGGGCTGTCACATGATACTTCCTGTCCAGTTCGCCAACGATGTCCGCACGGGCGAAGAAATAGTCTTCTGCCCCTATTGTTCCCGTATCCTGTTTTATGAGGAATCGGAAGAAGGCGAGGAAGATTTCTTTAACGCCGAGGATGCCGGAAGCCTTTCCGATCTTGACGACATGGAAGACGAAGAATACGATGAGAACGAAGAGGAAGAGGAAAAAGCCGACGCCGATTACGAAGAATAGGGAGGCGAAAAACAGAGCTGTTCAATAATCCAGGTTGTTGAACGGCTTCCGCTGTAGTAATTGAGCGATGAACCTGACCGCCGCGCTATATAAACAACGCTGTTTATGTATCGAGGAAAGTCCGGGCTCCGCAGGGCATGATGCCGGGTAACGCCCGGGCGGGAAGCCGGTGACGGGGGAGAAACTCCCCGGCGCCCGGTTTTCCGACAGACAGCGCAACAGAAAGTATACCGCCGAAAGGACGCCGTTCCGGCGTCCCCGGAGGACTTCCGGTCTTCCGGAAAGGCGTAAAGAAACAGGCCCGGCAGGGCCGGTTTCTTTACGCCCGGTAAGGGTGAAACGGCGGGGCAAGAGCCCGCCTCGGCCGCGGTAACGCGGCCGGAAACGGCAAGCCTCATCAGGAGCAAAGTCAAGCGGCGTGCGAAGGGGATATCCCGTTCGCGGGTAAAGGGCGGGGCCAGAGGGTCCCGGTTCTTCACCACGGAACTGCCCGTTCCGGTTAAACGCGGGTAGACTGCTGTTGACGCCGCCGGTGACGGCGGCGCGAGACAGATGGCGGTTTTTCCCGGTTCTCCCGGAAACAGCCGTTTCCGGGAAACGGGGAACATACAGAACCCGGCTTACGGTTCATCGCTTTTTTTATTTTTATGTGAATGCGCCGGCATTGTTAAACATAATTGACTTTATGTAATAAAATATGCTATATATATATGGATGTTTGACAGTAAAAAAAGATCTGGTTATGGAACTCACGTTCATCGTAAAAAAAGTTTTTATGCCGCCGCTGTAATCATCCTGGTTTCGGCCGCCGTTCTTGTTTTCTGCGCGGTTTTTTTCGACGTAAAAAACAGGCGGGGAAGCGACAGAAAGGAACTGCTTTCCCTCTGGGAAAACGGGCATTACCGGGAAACCTATGAATCAAGCGGGGCGGAACTTCAAAGAAAGCCGCTGGATTTTTTTCTGCTGACCCTGCGCGGTTTTTCGGCCTACCAAATCGGCATTTCCCAGATTAACGCCTTCGACACGCTTTCTTACATCGATGATTGTATTCTTGCCCTGCGAAAGGCCCTTCTTCTCGAAAATGCCGCCGGCAGGGAACGGATCTATTATATTTTGGGAAAGGCGTATTATATTAAGGGACAGGGATACGCGGATCTCGCGGTAAAATACCTTGAAATGGCCAGAAATGGAGGCTATGAGGCGGGTGACATACCCAAGTATCTCGGGCTCGCCTATGTGGCGGTGCGGGATTACCGGGCCAGTGTGGCGGTTTTTACCCTTGCCCTGGAAGCCGGTTCGGTTTCCGATGAACTGCTTCTTTCCATAGCCAAATCCTACATGGCAATGGAAGAATCTGACGCCGCAAGGGCCTATTTGATGCGATGCGTTGAAACTTCGCGGGATTCGGTCGCCCGTGTTACGGCGCGCCTTCATCTGGGTGAAATTCTGGGAGAAGAAGGGGACAGTGAAGGGGCCGAAGCCCAATATGCCGCCGTGCTGGAAGAAGCGGGGGAAAACGCCGAGGCGCATTTCCGGCTTGGGGAGCTGTACCAGGCCAGGGGAGATACCACAAGGGCAAGGTGGGAATGGCGGCGGGCGTTATGGGCCAATCCCGTTCACGAGGGAGCCCGCAGGCGGCTTAACATTTTGTGATCAGGAGATACGGGAGGGAATATGTTCGGAAGGAATTCGTCGGATCTTGGCATTGATTTGGGAACCTGCAATACGCTTATCTACATACGGGGAAAGGGCATTGTGCTGAACGAGCCTTCGGTGGTGGCCGTTGAACGGGGCACCAAAAAGGTAATGGCCGTCGGGGTGGAGGCCAAGCGCATGCTCTGGAAAACCCCGGAAAACATCATCGCCATAAGGCCCATGCAGGACGGGGTTATCGCCGATCTCGAATCCACCGAAAAGATGATACGTTACTTTATTTCCAAAGTGCTGCCCCGTTACCGTTTCGTCAAACCCCGCATGGTCATTGGTATTCCTTCCTGCATTACCGAGGTGGAACGCCGGGCGGTGGAAGAATGCGCCTATAAAGGAGGCGCCAGGGAGGTTGTCGTTATCGAGGAAAGCCGGGCCGCGGCCATAGGCGCCGATATTCCCATCTGGGAGCCCGCCGGCCACATGATCTGCGACATAGGGGGGGGCACTACGGAAATTTCGGTTATTTCCCTTGGCGGCATGGTAGTTACCAACGCCATACGCCTTGGGGGCGATGAATTTGACGAGGCCATCATCAAGTATGTGCGCAACGCCCACAACCTCATCATAGGAGAGCAGACCGCCGAACGCCTGAAGATCGAAATAGGCAACGCGTCGCCCGACAAGACCATAGAAAAGGTTGAAATAAAGGGAACCGACGCCATAACGGGGCTTCCCAGGCGGCTTGAAATAGATTCCGTTGAAGTCCGGGAAGCCCTGAAGGATCCCATCACCCAGATTATTGACGAAATAAAGGCGACGCTGGGGCAGACCCCGCCGGAACTGGCGGCGGATATTGTGGAGCGGGGCATTGTTATGACAGGCGGCGGTTCGCTGCTCAAGGGCCTTGGCAAACTTATCTCGAATGAAACGGGAGTTCCGGTGATCCTTGCCGAAAGGCCGCTTGACTGCGTCGCGCTGGGAGCGGGAAAGTATTTTGAATACACCAGGGGCCTTGACAATTCCAAAAGCATTTATGACAGCCTGAACGGTTAGGATATGGTGACAGGGAAGGGCAGAAACCCCCGGGGCCGGATTAATCCTTCTTCCTACGTATTTGCCGCGCTTATCCTTGTCTCTTTTGCCGCGCTTTTCTTTTCGACCCGCAGTTTTATCGCGGACTTCAAGAACATGGGTCTTTCCCTTTTTTCGGGCGTGCGGGGAAGCGTCAACGAGGTTTCATCGCTGATCTCCCGCACGGCGCTTTCCGTCCGTGAACTTGCCAGTCTCCGCGAGGAATACGCGGAGCTTTCCGCCCGCGTTACCCGGTATGAACAGCTCGAACGGAGCGCCGCCGAAATAGGGCAGGAGAACATGCGTCTGCGGGAACAGCTCGGTTTTTCCCGTACCCTGCGTTACCGCCATATACCCGCGGAACTCATAGGCCGTGATCCGGACAATCTTTTTTCGGCCTTTGTGATAAACAGGGGGAAGAAAGACGGCGTCGCCTACAACATGCCTGTCATTGCTTTTCAGAACGGGACACAGGCGCTGGCGGGCAAGGTGGTCCAGGCGGGCCGCCTGGAAAGTCTTGTCATGCCCCTTTACGACCTGAGTTCTTCGGTGCCCGCGCGGCTTTCCGTATCGCGGTTTGAGGGACTTGCCGAAGGGCAGGGAACCCCCGACGTTCCCCTGCTCATGCGGCTTATCAACAAGCGTGCCCGGGAAGAGATCAGTTACGGCGACATGGTCGTTTCAAGCGGAACGGGAAGGGTGTATCCGCCGGGGATCAACATAGGCCGGGTAAGCAGGATCATCTACCACGAAGACGACATTTCCATGGAAGCCGAACTGGAACCCGTGGTGGATTTTTCCAGGCTTGAGTATGTCTTTGTCATCGAGGCCCTTGAATCTTCCCGTGAAGAAAATTCCCGGGGAGAAGACGGCGCGCCGGGCGCCGGGGAGGGTTCCGGTGGTTAGAAACGTTATATGGACGGTGATCTTTTCCTTTGTGGCCGCCGTACTCCAGTCGACCCTGCTCCGTCATCTTGCCCTTTTCCGGGTTGTCCCCGATCTTGCCCTGTGCGTCGTCGTCTACTCCGCCTATGTCAACGGCGCCATGACGGGCCAGCTTTCAGGTTTCTTTTCGGGTATCCTCATCGATTTTATTTCGGCCTCTCCCCTGGGGCTCAATTCCCTGATACGTACCCTTACAGGCGCCCTTGCCGGGCTCATGAAGGGAACCTTTTTCCTTGGCGCCGTTTTTCTTCCCATGATCCTCTGCGCGGCAGCCACCGTTCTCAAGGCCGCCGTCCTCTTTGTCCTCCATCTGTTTTTCGCGGACGCGGTTCCCGTGTACCCCCTTGCCTCCCCGGCCCTGTGGACCGAACTCTTCCTCAACGCCCTCCTGGCGCCTTTTCTCTTTTTTCTCCTGAAACGTTTTACGCCCCTCCTTTCGGGGCGGAGGATCTACAATGCCGCCCCTTAACCACCTTTCTTCCGGAGACGAAACGCCCGAACGGCGCATACGCGTTCTCGGCGTATTTTTTATCGTTATCTTTGCAGTGTACACGGTGCGGCTCTTCAGCATGCAGATCCTCCAGGGGGATGTGTACAGGCGGGAGGCACAGGACATAGCCCGCAGAACCACGGTGATTCCCCCGCAGCGCGGTGAAATTTTCGACCGGAATTTCAACAGTCCCCTCGCGCTTAATACCGATTCCTATGCGGTGAACATTACCCCGGCGGAAGTGCCCCGGGGGGAAATGCCCGCACTGCTTGAAAGAGTCGGCGCCATCATCGGCATATCCCGGTCCGATCTGGAAAACAGGCTTCCTGCACAGTCAAATTCCTCCTACCAGCCGGTGGAGCTCGCGGTAAACGTTCCCTACGCCGCCGTTGCCGCGCTTGCCGAAAACGCCGATACCCTGCGGGGAATCTCGTGGCAGAGCAAGCCCCTTCGCACCTACGCGGATGCGGGAAGCCTTTCCCATGTACTGGGTTATGTCGGGGACATCACGAGGGACGAGCTTACCATGCTGTACAACAGGGGATATCAGGCGGGGGACATAATAGGCAAGGCGGGAATAGAAAGGCAGTACGATGAAATCCTGCGGGGAAAGGAAGGCAGGGAAGTCCGCACCGTGGATGTCCGGGGACGGCGCGTCTCCAGCGAGGAGCAGAACCTGAGGACTCCCCCCGAAATGGGAAAGAACCTTGTGCTGACCATAGACCGGGACATACAGATGCTTGCCGAAAAGGCGCTGGGGGCGCGCATGGGATCTGTTGTGGTGATGCGCCCGTCGGGCGAGGTCCTCGCCATGGTATCCTATCCCTGGTACGATCCCAACCTTTTTAACCGGGGCGGCATGTCCGCCGAATACCAGGCGCTGATAAACGATCCCAACAAGCCCTTCCTCAACAGGGCCATACAGTCCAACTATCCCCCGGCTTCCACCTTCAAGATCGTCATGACTACAGGCATACTGGCGGAAAATGTCATTTCCCCGGAACAGACCGTCAACTGCCAGGGGGAATTTTCCTACGGGGAAAGGCTCTGGCGCTGCCACATACGCAGGCCCGGCCACGGCCGCCTTAACCTCCACCAGGCCATGGCCCAGTCCTGCGATATCTACTACTGGGTAACGGGACGGGATTATCTGGGGGTGGATCGCATCATTTCCTACGCGAAGGAATACGGCTTTGGTGAAAATACCGGCATCGATCTTCCCGGTGAAATATCCGGCACTGTTCCCACTCCCGAATGGAAGGAAACGCGCATCCACGAGAGGTGGCTGGGGGGAGATACCATGAACATGTCTATAGGCCAGGGGTACACCCTCGTTACCCCCATACAGATGGCGTCCATGGTGGGCATGGTGCTGAACAACGGGACAATGTACAAGCCGTATATTCTCAAGGAAGTGCGGGACCCCGTCTCAGGGGCGGTGGAGCGGAGCGTACGGCCGGAAGTGATCCGCACGAGCGGCATAGACGCCGCCGTGTTTGAACAGGTAAGGCGGGACATGCGCGGGGTTATCAGCGGGGGAACCGCCCAGTTTCCCCTTAACATCAAAACGGTGGAGGTAGCCGGAAAAACGGGAACCGGGGAAGTGGGAGTCCAGGACCGCTGGCATTCCTGGTTCGCCGCCTATGCTCCCTATACCGGCAGCCCCGATGAGCAGGTCATCGTTTCCGTCATCGTGGAGGCGTCGAACAGATGGGAGTGGTGGGCGCCCTACGCCTCGGCTATCATTTTTCAGGGTATCTTCGCGGGACAAAGCTACGAGGAAGCCGTCGGGGCCCTCGGTTTCCAGTACCTCATGACGGTGCAGGGGAGAAGGGAATGAGGGCGCGGGATCTTCTTGACATTGATTTTCCGCTTGTTTTCGCGGCGGTTATTCTTTCGGTATTCGGCATACTGTTTATCTATTCGTCGGGCATTACTTCCACAGGCATTCTTGTATCAAGCGAGTACAAAAGGCAGATCATCTGGGCGGGAGGCGGGCTTGTTATTGCCCTTGTCTCGGCGCTGATCGACTACAAACGCATTGTGAATATTTCTTTTTACCTGTATCTGGGAATCCTTGCCTTTCTTGTTTACACCTGCGTTTTCGGGCGCTTGGTAAAAGGCGCGCGGGCGTGGATAGGGTTCGGGGGCTTCGGCATACAGCCGTCCGAATTTGCCAAGATCATCGTCATCCTCTTTCTTTCAAAGTACCTGAGCGATACAAGACGTTCTGCGGGGATCTTTTCGCGCTTTATTGTTTCCTGCCTTATCGTGTTTATTCCCATGGGCATCATCATTCTGCAGCCTGATTTCGGCACTTCCCTTGTGTTTATTCCCATACTCTTTGTCATGACCTTTGTCGCCGGAATCTCCGCCAGGTACATCATCTTTTTGGGCGCCTGCATAGCCCTCACGGGTTTTCTGATAGTCCTTCCCCTCTGGCAGAGTTATATACTGCGGAATTCCCTGCCGGCCCTCGCGGTGCTGACCGACAGCCGCTTCATACTGGCCGCGGCGCTGGGCATAGGCGCGGCGGGGGCGGTGGCCTTTTTCGGCTTTATCCGCTACGGGAAACGCTACTTTTTCTGGATAGTGTATACGGCGGGAATCATCGTCCTTTCCCTTACCGCCTCCGCCGCCGCCCGGAAGATGCTCAGGGAATATATGCTCATGCGGCTTATCGTTTTCCTTGATCCCGGCGTGGATCCCCTGGGGGCCGGCTGGCATATCATACAGTCCATGACCGCCATAGGCTCAGGCGGGCTTACGGGAAAGGGCTACCTTCAGGGTACCCAGAGCCACTATCGTTTTCTTCCCGAACAGAGTACGGAGTTTATCTTTTCCATTTTTACCGAAGAATGGGGCTTCTTCGGCGGATTTCTGGTTTTCGCCCTTTTCCTTGTTATTTCCCAGAGGCTCATCCGCACCATGAGGATCACCCTTGATCATTCGGGCCGTTACATCTGCGCCGGACTTTCGGCCATGTACATCTTTCATTTTCTTGTTAATGTGGGAATGACCATGGGGATCATGCCCATCACGGGAATTCCCCTTCATTTTATGTCCTACGGAGGTTCCTCCGTCGTTTCCGCCATGATTGGAATAGGTCTTGCCCAGAGTATTCACGTCCGAAGGTACAGCCGTTAGGGTATGGTCCGGTATGTAGATCCCCTTGCCGACATCGGAGATGCGCTGCTTTCCGTGGAAATGCCCGCCCGCTATTCGGGCGGGGAGTACGGAAGACTCGCGAAAAAAGACGCCGTACTCCGCATGCTTGTCGCCTTTCCGGATCTCTACGAAATAGGCATGTCCAACCAGGCGTTCCGCATACTTTACAACCGCCTCAACGGCATACCGGGCATTTCCTGTGACCGGGCATTTGCCCCCGCCGCCGATTTTGAACGGCTGCTCAGAGAAAAAGGGCTGCCCCTGTACGGTCTTGACACGGGGATAAGCGCCGGCCATACCCACGTTCTCATGTTTACCCTGGGCTATGAACTGGGGATCACCGAAGTTCTTGCCATGCTGGATGTTTCTTCCATTCCCGTTCACTCGGAAGAAAGAAAAGAGGAAGATCCTGTGGTGATCATGGGGGGCTGCTGCGTTTCAAATCCGCTTCCCTACGCGGCCTTTGCCGACGCGTTCTGGATAGGCGAAGCCGAAGCGGGTTTTTTCGAACTTGCCTCGGATCTGCTTGAATTGAAAAAAAAGGGGGAGGGGAGGGGGGCCCTTCTTGAAAAGATCGCCTGTCATCCTTCGGTCTGGGTAAGGGGAAAGAAAAAAGCCGTCCGCGCCGTTGACACTGCCTTCGCCTCCCGGCCGCCCCTTCCCGCCGTCTTTCCCGTGGCCGGCATGAGGGTGGTGCAGCAGCACGGCGCGGTGGAGATCATGCGGGGGTGCCCGAACGGATGCCGTTTTTGCCACGCGGGGTTCTGGTACCGGCCCATGCGGCAGAAGCCGCTTGATGTTGTAATAAGGGAGGCGGAGACTTTTGTGGAACAGGGCGGGTACCGCGAGATTAGCCTTTATTCCCTTTCAAGCGGGGATTACCGGCATATTGACGCGCTTGCCGCTTCTCTTGACCGGCGTTTTTCCGGCCGTCACATTTCCTTCCAGCTTCCCTCTCTTAGAATTTCGGGTTTTTCTCTTTCTCTCCTGGAAAAAATTTCCCGCGTGCGAAAAAGCGGCCTTACCTTTGCCGTTGAAACCCCCAGTGACGAATGGCAGGATTCGATTAACAAGCGGGTTCCGCTTGACGATGTAAGCGCCATTCTTTGTGAGGCGAAAAAAAACGGCTGGCGCGGGGCGAAATTTTACTTTATGGTGGGCCTTCCTCCGGCCGGGGACGGCGAGGCGCCGCTGATAGCCGACTTTATCGCCGGGATAGGACGGCGCACCGGGACCCGCTGTACCGTTTCCCTTGGAATCTTTGTCCCCAAGCCCCACACTCCCTACCAATGGGCGGACCAGATGGATCCCGAAGAGGCCCGCCGCCGCTGCGAGTACATACGGGCGCGCCTTTTGCCGCTTGGACACAAAGTAAACATGCCCGATCCCCTGACTTCCGTCATCGAGGGGATTCTCAGCCGGGGAGACACCGGCGCGGGGACGCTGATTGAGGAGGCGTTTCGCTCAGGCTGCCGCTTTGACGCTTGGAGTGAACATCTGCGAAGGGACATCTGGACGGACATACTGAGCCGCCACGAAGAAAATGTACGCGCGTGGCTCAGGCCGGGAGGACCGCCTGAGGACGGCGATCCCGGACCGGAAGCGGGGCGGAAGGAGAGCGCTTGGAGCTGCGTCGACCCGCTTGCGCTGCCCGGTTATTTAGGGGCCGAATGTTCAAGATCCGCGGCAGGAGAATTAACCTCACCATGTATGAATAATTGTTCACATCCTTGCGGAATTTGCGGCAAAGACCAAAGAATTGTCGAAAATATCATACATAATGATACTTTTTCTTATGAACAGGATCCTTCGCCGAAATTCCCGCCCGTACTTTCCGGGCGGTCCGCGCCTGACGGGAAGGACGGCCCGGGCACTTCAAGGATAGTCTTCATGTACGGAAAGACGGGAACGGCCGTTTTTCATTCGCACCTCGACATGGTGGAAATTTTTTCCATGGCCCTTATCAGGGCCCGCGTTCCCGTTGTATTTACGGCGGGATTCAATCCCCTTCAAAAAATAGAATTTGTTTCGCCGCTCCCGGTCGGCATAGCGGGCCTTAACGAGACCGCCGCGGTTGATACGGAATATTTTTGCCGGGCCGCCGATTTTGCCGGAAGCATGAACGCCGTTCTTCCCGCCGGCATACGGATAGGCGCGGCGCGGAACTACTTTATACGGACCGGTGAAAAAAAACATTCCCTTTCTTCGCTTCACTGGGGCGGCGTGTACCGGAAGAAAGGCCGCGCCTGTGACGACGAAGTGAGGATCTCCGATGAAAAAACCTACCGCTCGGGCGCTGCGCTGGAAGGGCTCACCAACCTTGATCTTGTCCGCACGGCGGTATTTGCCCGCGGCGTTCACGGCGAAAAGGCCCCGTACTTCGATGTCTACGGCGCGCTGTACGGGGAAACACCTGTACAGTGATCCCGTGTGCGGGGCGTTTGCCTCCGGGCTGTCATTGGGCGGATAGTTGTCATTCATTTATTTTAATGGTAGGAATGTGGGTATGGACAAGACACTCAAATACGGCATCATAGGATGTGGCGGTATCGCCAATGCCAAACATCTGCCGTCACTGAAGAAGATCCCCGGCGTTGAAATGGCCGCCTTCTCCGATATCATCCGGGAACGGGCCGAAAAGGCAAACAGGGAATACGGGGGAGGGAAGGGGAAAGTCTTCGGCTCCTGGCGGGAACTTCTGGGGGAAGACCTTGACGCGGTCTGCGTGCTTACGCCGAACAACACCCACGCCGAAATCTCCATCGCCGCGCTCAAGGCGGGCAAGCACGTGATGTGCGAAAAGCCGATGGCAAAAACATACAAAGAGGCACAGGACATGCTGGCCGCCCGCGACGCGGCCGGAAAACTCCTTACCATAGGGTACCAGAACCGTTTCAGACCCGACAGCCTCTTTCTCAAGGCCGAGTGTAAAAAGGGAACGCTGGGTGAAATCTACTTTGCCAGGGCCGTCGCCTTAAGGCACAGGGCCGTTCCCACTTGGGGCGTGTTTCTTGATGAGGAAAAACAGGGCGGCGGCCCTCTTATCGACATCGGGACCCATTCGCTGGATCTTGCCCTGTTTATGATGGATAACTACGAACCGGTTTACGCGGCCGGAACGGTTTACCATAAACTCAACAGGGATAAAAATACCGGCAACGTATGGGGCGACTGGGATACGAAAAAATTCACCGTCGAAGATTCCGCCTTCGGTTTCATTGTCATGAAGAACGGCGCCACGATCATGCTGCAGTCAAGCTGGGCCCTCAATACCGCCGAAATAAGGGAGGGAGTCGCTTCCTTTTGCGGTACCAAAGGAGGCGCGGACATGCCCCGGCAGGGAGAACTTGTCATTAACGGCGTAAGGAACGGCCGGCAGTACACGCTTACCCCTTCGCTCAAGGCCGGGGGCGTCGACTTTTACGGCGGCAGCGATGAACCGGAAAGCGATCTTGAGGCCCGGTGTTTCGCGAAGGCCATACGGGGCAGAGGTGAACTGTACGTGCGGCCCGAGGAAGCGGCGGCAGTAACCATGATCCTTGAGGGGATCTACCGTTCCGCCGCGGCGGGAAAACCTTATTTTTTTTAAAAGGAGAAAGGACATGGGAAACGGCACAATCAGGGTAAGGATCTGGAATGAGTATCTTGACGAACAGAAACGGCCGGAAGTCGCCTCCGTGTATCCTCAAGGACTCCACAAGACCATCGCGGATTTTCTTGACAGGGAAGAAGGGATCACCGCGTCGGTGTCGCTCATCACCGATCCCGAACAGGGCCTTTCGGAAGAGCAGCTCCAGGCCACCGACGTCCTTGTGTGGTGGGGCCATGTACATCACGGAGAAGTGGAAGACAGGTTTGCCGGACGGGTCGTCGAAAGGGTCCAGCGGGGCATGGGGATAATCTTTCTCCATTCGGCCCACAAATCAAAACCCTTCATGTCCCTTCTGGGCGCGTCGGGCCGCCTTTCCTGGCGTGAAGCGGACGAGCGCTGCCGGGTCTGGACCGCTTCTCCCTCGCATCCCATTGCCGCCGGAATCCCCGAAAATTTTGTCCTTGAACGGGAAGAAATGTACAGCGAGCCTTTCGGCATTCCCCGGCCGGAAGAGACCGTTTTCATAAGCTGGTTTGAAGGCGGCAACGTCTTCCGAAGCGGCGTAACCTTCAGGCGCGAATACGGTAAAATCTTTTATTTCCAGCCGGGACATGAAACCTACCCGGTATACCACAACGAAAACATCAGGCGTGTAATCATAAACGCCGTCAAATGGGCAAACCCCGCCGTAATCGCCGGCACGTTCGACTGTCCAAATGTGGAGGCACTGGAGAAGATAGGGACACCGAACGCGTAACGGATTTTTACCGCCCAGTTACCACCCGTTCCGGCCATAGCGCCTCAATACATAATGCTGAGGCCGGCGCGAATGGCAGCCGCCGTCAAGGCGATATAGCCTTTAAGGCCCAATTATCAATTCCTGTTACCTTCCTCGCGCCGCCGGACAGATCCGCATTGTTTATATCCTGAACACGAATTTACGAATATTTTTTGTAAAAATCATGTTGACAGGATCTGTCTTTCATGATAGTATCGTTATAACGTAATAATGTAATGACTATAAATGTTATTTTAATGGAGGAATTTATGAGGAAGTATTGGAGAATATCTGGATTGTTTTCGGTTGTTTTTCTGGTACTGTTCGGGGCCTGTAGCGAAAAAACATCCCCGGAAAATGCGATGTCTTCCGTTACGCTGCGCTGGCAAAGGTATCCGGCGGGAACTCCCGAAGAGGAAAACAGGTGGAACAGGGCGGTAATTGAGGAATTCAAAAAACGGACAGGCGTTTCTGTTGAAATCGCGGGGGCAAGCTGGGATGATGGTCTTAACAGAATTATGTCCGCGGTTGCCTCCGGCGAAGGCCCCGACGTTATTCAGCTTGCCGAGCAATGGACAGGCCAGGCGTACTCAACGGGAGCTTTTCTTCCGCTTGATGACAAAATCGATGAGTTTGGAGGTTATGAGGCTTACTATTCCGGAGCCTTGAAATATGGCCAGTTTGGGGGGAGTACCTATGGATTACCCTGGGGCGGGGACTGCCGGGCCTTCTACTTCAGAGGTTCAATCCTGGAGCAGGCAGGCGTAATTCCTCCTGACAATACCTGGACATGGGATGACATGAGAAATATCCTGCTTGCTCTTAAGGGAAATGGTTTTGAATATCCTTTTTCCATGGAAGGCAGCGGTACTCAGTTCGACGTATTCTATTTCTGGTATTATACCATGCTGGCCCGTGGCGGCCAGTTTCTGACAAACAACGAAAAGACGGCGGCCATCAATACCCCCGCAGGCCGGAAAGCCCTGCAGGATATTATTGATCTTGTTCTGGTTGACAAGACGCTTTCCCCGTCAATGGCCGAAAACGATCCTACCATGAATTCCGCCGCATTCATAAACGGAACGGCATTACTTCTTCCTGCTGCCACCGGAACAGCCGCCGAAGCGGAAGCTGCGGGCATAACCGACGTAATGTGCCAGACTCCTCCGCGTGGTCCAAACGGTGAATTCGGTGCGTTCCTTGCCATTTCGGTACAGAGCGTTTTTGATGCCAGCAAACACAAGGACACCGCGCTGGAATTTCTCAGGCTTCTGATGGAGCCCGAATGGCAAATCAGCTACAATAAAACCGCCGGCTGGCTTCCCGCCCGTATTGAAGCATGGGATGATCCCTATTTTTCACAGGGATGGCGGGCAAACATTCGTTATGGCATGGAAAACGGAACTGCGTTTATGCCGGGTAATGAACATGCCGCTTCAGTGTGCCGTATCATGGCGTCTCATCTTGGCGAATTGTATTCTGCCGTAGCGCTTGGCACCTATCGTTCCGGTGATGTTGAAAAAACCCTCGCCGCGGCGGAAAGGGCAGTCCAGGCGGAATTGGACAGATAACCGAAGAATCTGTTTTTGGGGATGGAAATGAAACCGGGTATCGGGAAAAAAAAGACAGACTGGATGCCGTTTTTGTGTATTGCACCGGCTTTCCTGGCCATGACCATGGTACATTTCCTTCCCTCATTAATCGGTATTTTTGTCAGCTTTTTAAATTTCACATCCCGCGCACTCAGGGATTGGACCAAAGCCGATTTTGCCGGATTTCGAAATTATATCAACCTGTTTAGTATTGATGGTATCTCGGGTACCAGGTTTCTGCAGTCGGTCAGGGCCTCGTTTATTTATACCACAGGCAGTCTTGTTTCTATTTGCGTCATAGGTCTTTGGGCCGCAACCCTGTTGAACCATGACGGTTTTATGTACCGGATACTGCGGGCAGTCTTTCTTGTAAGCTGGATTATTCCCAATGTTGTAACCGTTTATATCTGGAAGTCCATTTTTCTCAGTGACTCGGGACCTTTTAACGCGATACTTGTCAATTTAAAGATCATTGGTAAACCGATCTATTGGCTTATAGGGCCCAAATCAATAATTCCACCCATCGTTTCAAATGTGTGGAGATCCTGGCCCTTTGCGTTTATTACATTTCTTGCCGGATTGCAGAGCATATCACCCGATTTGTATGATGCCGCGGATGTCGATGGGGCAAGCGGTGTACAGAAATTTTTTCATATTACCCTTCCGTCACTGTTTCCCATTACCAGGGTGCTGATAATGCTGCTTATGGTATGGACTGCGCTGGAT
This sequence comes from Treponema sp., assembly GCA_031266775.1. GTDB lineage: Bacteria > Spirochaetota > Spirochaetia > Treponematales > Breznakiellaceae > JAIROE01. The sequence goes on along the minus strand of JAISAQ010000056.1, from coordinate 102,543 downwards.
TTTACTACCATATATGTCATGTACGGTTTTGCGCCTCCTTCCGATGCAAATGTTGTACCGGTGTTTGTTTATAATATGGGGTATCAAACCTGGGATTTCGGTCAAGCCGCGTCTGTCTCTACTCTGCTCATGCTGTTCATGCTGGGGGTATGTATCATATATGTAAGGAGTTTTATCAGGAATGACAATAACACCGGGGTACGCCGATGAGAAAAAATCAAAGAGCGGAAATTCCCTACAGGCTGTTTTCCATTGGAATTCTCCTGCTGTGGATACTGCTGCCGCTCCTGTGGATGTTTGGTACTTCACTCAAACGCCCCGCCGAACAGTTTCTGGCTGATGTCAGGCTTTTTCCGGAACATCCTGCATGGGATAATTATATCAAAATCTGGAGTGCCATTCCGCTGGCTAAATACTATTTGAATTCGATAATGATATCCCTTGCTACAGTAGCCATTTGCCTTGTCATATCGGTTTTTGCATCTTATGCGTTAAGCAAGCTTCCTTTCCCGGGAAGACAGGCCTTTGGCATTTCCGCTCTCTTTACCCAACTTATGCCCGGCGTACTTTTCCTGCTTCCAATATATATTATCATGGTTATGTTCCAGCAGAAAACAGGCATTCAGATGACAGGCACCTACAAGGGAGTGATATTGACTTATTCAACCTTTGGCATTCCGTTTTCCCTTTGGATGCTGAGAAGTTATTTTGATACTATTCCGAATGAATTGGCGGAGGCAGGCCGTGTGGATGGATGTTCCCGGATGCAGACATTTTTCCATATTATTTTACCTCTTGCCGCACCCGGCATAGCGGCTACCGCAATGTATATTTTTATTGTTGCGTGGAATGAAGTGCTGTTTGCTACCGTATTGACGAATGAGGGGACTCGAACTTTTGCGATCGGTCTTAGGGAATTTGAAAGGCAATATACGAAGGATTATGGACTGTTAATGGCAGCCTCCATGGTTGTGACCGTACCCATCGTAATTCTTTTCTTTGTTTTTCAGAGACTGATTGTCTCCGGTCTTACCGGCGGCGGTGTAAAAGAATAATCAGACAGCCAAGGAGGAAGAAGATGAAGGACATCAATACGTATAAAACCAGTTTGAGCGTTGATTTGAGGTGTTTTGACAATTCAAAACCTGATATGGGAGTCGGTGCGTATGTGGAAAAACTGGGGTTTATTCCCTATCAGCTGTTTAACCATGAGACATATATGGATCAAATACATACTCATAACGGTATTATTGATGATACCATGCTGGAACCCCAATGGGTTTCTCAGCGTGCGATGCCGGGTGCACAAACATGGACAAAACGGCAATTTCGGGCATTGATAGAAGAGGTACACAAATACGGGATAAAATTTTTTCAGGGCTGTGAAGCGGCATGGAGCTGCTGGCCTGAATACGGGTATATTAGTAAATGTGTTTTCATGTATGAACATATGTCTGAAGTCTTTATTGTAGATCGTACCGGCCGCACTTCGGGACAGGACGGGATGGGGGCAATAAATCCGCTTCGGCGTTTAAAAGACGGCACTTTGTATGAAGACAAAATCATCCGGGATGTGCAGCGTTTTTTAATTGATTATAATTGTGACGGTTTTTTTGCGGCCGACGGTTTTGCGGGCCTGGCGATGCCGCTGTACAAAGGTTGCTATGCCGGCGATATGATTGAACAGTTTGCCGAATACACGGGAATCAGGATTCCGGACGGCGGCATTACTGAAAAAGCGGATTATATCTGGGAAAAATTCCGGTACGAATGGACCGTATTTTATTCTGACAGATGGGCTTCTTTTGCCTCAAAATTGAGCAGGGGAATGAAAAAAGCCGGGAAAGGGCTTACTACGTTTACCCCCTGGCAGCTTGGACCTGCCGACAGCCTTTCCGTTTATGGGTATGACTATGCAAAATGTGCCCGTGCAGGAATTGATTCGGTAGCGCTTGAAATAATGGAAGAAGTTACAAGCCGGCGGTTTCAGGTTGCGCTTGGATGGGAAAGCGTCGGCATTTGCAGTGCGGCAACGGCCAAAGCGGCTTCGGAAAACCTGGAAATTCTCTGGACTACATCGACATGTAACTGTCCTGAACATTGGCATACCCTGCGGGATCAGCCGGTGATCATTGAACGCGAATGTCTTGCCCTCGGAAGCGCACGGGCCATTACCTCCAGGGGTGAGCGAATCCGGGTTATTGATGGTGTTCTTGCCATTTTTGGAATTGACCTGTTTGATACGGAATGGAGATGGTTAAAACGCCGCTGGGACGAAGGCTTTGGCTATCAGGTAAAGCAGGGACTTGGACCAATCATTGTATGGAGTGATAATGTTCTTTACGGGAATTTGAAACGGGGCATTACCTATCCTTTATCCCGGGCGGTTACGAAACTTCGATATGCCGGAATACCGGTTTCTCAGGCAGTCAGTACGGATAATCTTCTGCGTGTATCGGGCGAAGATCTGCTTTTGGTACAGCCCTTGGGGATTGATGATGATGAGGTAATTCGTATCGAGACGGCTGTTAACAACAACTCAAATTTGTATGTCATAGGTGAAGTGGAACACCCAAGACTCCTGGAATTATTGGGCATAAAAAAAACCAAAAATGATGGAGCGGTACATGAATGGAAAATGGATATGTATACCGGCAGGGAACAAGGACTTGAGGGTTACGCGGCCGGCAAAGCGTCATGCATGGTAAAACTGGATAATGGAGATACCGCGCTTTCGGTACATGATTTTGGCAAGGGAAAATGTGTTTTTATAAGGCGGATTATTCCCGAAATGCCCGCGCTTGAACTTCCCAGGACAGCCAAAGAGCGTCAGTCATACCCATCCAATATGTATGATCCCGCTTCACTCAAGTTTGGCTCCATTAGAGAGCAGATGGCCAGTGTGATTACTCTTCATCCTGATACGCTGGATACTCTGGCTGCCGGAGTCATACAAAAATCATCTCCATTGTTGCCGGTACCCAGCCGGGGACAGCTGCTGGGATTTAACCAGGAGGATGGAAGCCAGCTGTTGCTTGTTGAAAACAGCGCCAATCTTATGTATTCGGTGATAAATGTCAAACTGCCCGGGGAGAAAAAAACTCTTGTTGAATTTCCGGAAATCAAACCAATAGGACCGGTGGGATATGTATTCTTTGGGGAAGGGGAGCCTGATGAATTTGATGTATGCGTACCGCCTGATGCGTGCATACCGGTAAAGATCATATACAAGGAGCTTTAAATGACAGGTTACAAAAAGTGTTTTAGCGTTGATCTGCGCTGTTTCAATAACTCATATCCTGATTATGGTGTCGGCGCATATCTGGATACCATAGGATGTACTCCCGATATGCTTTTTAATCATGAAACCTACGTTGATCAGCTGCACACTCATTCCGGAATTATTGATGATTCCTTTCTGGAACCGCAATGGACTTCCCAAAGGGCTATCCCCGGTGTACAGCGCTGGACCAGGCGGCAATTCAGGGGTTTGGTTGATGCATTACACGGAAAGGGAATAAAATACTTTCAGGGTGCCGAGGCGGCCTGGAATTACTGGCCCGAATACGGTGTGCTCAACCGCTGTGATTATACATATAACAATCTCTCTGAGCTTTTTTTGCAGTTTGACAATGGCAAAACTTCGGCCGATGAACGAGGATGCATTAATCCGTTACGCCGCTTCAGTGATGGTAGCTGGTATGAGGATTTATTGATCAGAGACCTTGTTCTTTTTTTAAACGATTATGAAATGGACGGTTTTTTTGCCGCGGACGGATTCTGTGGTTTAGACTGTCCCCTCGATCATGGTGATTTTTCCAGGGATATGCTGCGGCAATTTGGTGAATTTCTTGGAAATCCTGTTCCGAATGGAACTCTTGACAGTCAGGTCTCGTGGATTCTTAAAGAACATCGAACTGAATGGACCAATTTCTATTCCTGGCGATGGGCATCCTTTTACCGTAAACTAACGGCGGCATTGTACCAGCAGGGAAAGGATCTTGTTATTTTCAGTCCCTGGACCACCGGGCCGGCGGACAGCCTTGTTATGTACGGGATTAATTTTCAAAAATTGTACCAGTCGGGTGTCAGAACTATTTGTCTTGAGGTCATGGAAGAGGTCATCGGAAGGCGGTGGCATAGTCCAATCGCCTGGGAATCAACAGGATTAACCGCGGCGATTACCATTAAATTACAGGCGCCTGAAATGCAGGTTCTCTGGACGGCGGCAACGGCAAATATCCCCGAACATTGGCATACTCCCCGGGATTTACCCAACATCCTGGAAAGGGAAGCTCTTTCAGTTGGGACCGCCGGTGTAACAGGAGACGACGGCATCCGCAAGAAGGCCTTTGACGGATTTCTGACTATTTTTGGAATTGATTTAACCGCTGATGAATGGAAATGGTTTTTATACCGTACAGACCTTGGTTTTGGATTTGGTGAAACCGCAAATTTGGGGCTTGCAATTCTGTGGAGTACGAACGTCCTTCTTGCTCATGCAAAGCTGAATGAATCCTGGGATATTAAAACAACTGTCCTTGGATTACAGTTTTCCGGGATTCCCGTACAAAGTGGCTGCACCATACCGGGAATAATCAAGAGCAGGGGCATTCAGGGATTTCTCTTGATCGATCCGATTGGCATTACTGATGAAGAAGTTGCCATTTTGGAATGCGCGGCGGCCGGCGGGGCCAAATTACTGGTAACAGGACGGGTCGACAATGAACGCCTGTTAAGGCTTTTAGGCATTAAGGAATCAGGTGGCAAGGCAAGTGGAAGATGGCAGATACATGATCAGAAAAAGCTATGGATGGAAAATATACCGGATGCGGAAGGAACATATCCACTATTAAATCGATTGTATGTTTCCGATGGCGCTGTTCCTGTGATACATGACAACGATTTTATCCTGGTTGGACAGACCTCCTCAACCCTTTATATTGCCCATGAACGCAGGGAAATGCCCTGTTTTGCGATGCCGTTAAGTCCTGCCGAATTTAATTGCGACAGGCCTGCTTTTCCAAGAAGGCCTAAACTGGTAAATACTATCCGCCAGTCGGCAGAAGCAATGGCTTCCGTTCATCCTGATTCTCTTGAACTTACAATTGCCAGATGCATACAGAATTTTATTCCCGAACTTCCCAGGGTAAACAAGGGACAATTTTACGGTATCAGGATTACTCCGGAAAATTCGACCGGGAAAAGGGAAGGGGGGGCTTCTTCCGAAAAAATTATCCTGCTTGAAAATCCTGCACACGGGGCATATATAGTTACAACACTTCGCATGCCCTTAAAGGTACGGTATGCCTCCGAACTGCCAATTCGATGTCTGGGACCTTTGGGGTACCGCTATTGGTTTGACAGTGAAGATACTTTATATATAAATATCCCGCCTGAATCCTGTATCCCGATTCACATTGTGGATTAGCGGCCAAAATTGATTCATAATGAGATCAACATACAGATCAACATACCGCATGGCTCTGCCGCACGGTATGTTGATTCTGGGGTATTGCTTTACTTTCAATTTCATAATAGTATCATGGCATGGGGTTTTGGTATATTTTGTGTATATGGCGGAAATTCCCGTTTTATGTCATATAAAATGATTACAGATATAGTATATTTGTCTCATTTTATTGTTGTATCCTGATATAACATGGTTGAATGATGGAACTGTTAAATCATGACTTAAGCATTCCGCTTCATTATCAGGTTATGGTAATTTTGAAGGAACGGATAGAGAATGGAGTCTATCCTGTCGGAAGCAAAATTCCAAATGAGATGGAACTTTGTTCTGAATTTGCCGTCAGCCGTCCAACCATCCGCAGGGCTGTGGAAGAGCTTGTTGACATGAACCTTCTTGAAAAAAAGCATCCTCAGGGTACGTTTGTACGCAAGCCGGATATCCAGAATAATATTGCCGCTCAGCCAAACATGTCCTTTTCCAGGGAGTCACCGGAAGGACTTACGGTTTCTCTTGCTTCGCCTCTAATGGATTTTTACCTGTTTCAGGCGGTAGATGAATTTGAACACAAGAGGGGCTGTAAAATATTTGTTATGCCGCAGGGGCCATGGCAGGAAAGCCTTTATCATGTAGTTAACGCGCTTATAGAAAACCAGGTGCCTGATGTTTTTCTGGTTTCAAATGTGGCAATTGCTTCTTTTGCGAAAATGGGTGTCATTCTTCCCTTTGATTCCCTTTTGGAGAAAAAACAACTTGAAGATTTAAAGAACCGGGAACGAAACAGCGAGTATTGTCAATACATTTATAACGACATGCTTTATGGATATCCCTTTTTCTCCGAAACAAGGCTCATGTATTACCGCAAGGATCATTTTGACGAATCACGCCTGCCGTATCCTGATTCTGACTGGACCCATGATGATTTCCTTGAACTGTGCAAAAGATTAACACTGCCACGGAAAGCCCGCTGGGCTTATGCGTATCCAACCTCAAGCGATGGTGATACCCTGAACACAATTATGCCGTTGATAATGCAAAACGGCGGAGAAATATGCGGAAAGGCGAATGGAAAAGTTCAGATCATGACAAATCAGCCTGCTTTTGCAGAAAGTTTCCGCTGGCTTTGTGATTTGGTATTACAGCACAGGATAGCCCCTCCAATTGAGGCCGGAGGTGATTACTCAAAGCTCTGTACCATGTTTTTGGAAGGAAGTCTTTCCATGATAATAGGACTTCCATCATTCAGCATAATTTTACGGGACAGGCTTGCGGATTCCTGGGGGGTGGTAAAATTACCAAAGGGCAGAGTACATGGTAAAAGCTTTCGCGGCCGGATACCATTCTGTATTTCTGCCAAATGTAAAAACCCCCGTTTGGCCATGTCTTTTATTCAGCATCTTACCGACATGGATATCCTTTTCCCTTATACACGCAGGGTAGGGGTATTTCCTCCTGTTGAATTGTATGAAAAAGATGTAATAATTCAGAATACTCAGCCGGAACTTGGAATTTTTGTGGATGCCATGTTTGATAGTACAGGATGGGACAAATATCTCAACGGTCAGTCCATGGAAATGGACAGTTGGCAGATGCCGATTCAACATACACTACGGCGAGTATTACAGAAAAAGATTTCTTATGAAACTGCCCTGGAGTATATTTATTTGGCCTTACGGGATACTTTGAAAAGAACGGCCAATTGAGACCGTGCAAGTAATGATAATTTGTATAAATTCCAGTCGACAGAATATGCAGCGGGAACAGTTCTTTCCACAGGCAAAGTTTCCTTTAGTCCGCCTCTTCCTTCTTCATACAGGTATTATCCTACAGACTTCCTCGTCATAACGTCCGCCGCGCCTCCTCTGTATGTCGCCATGGACGGGCACGCAAGCTGGGACAGGAGCCTTGCCGGCGGCGCCGATAAAACCGGCATCGGCGACGGTTCTCTTTTCGATTCCTCAAAGAACGCGGGAGGCGTTTTTAGCGGCATGGCGCCCTTTGCCAAAACAGGCGCGGCCGGCCGGTACCGCGTTACCGACGGCAGTCTTGCCGGAAACACCTCCAATTATCCGGCCGGCAAGGCGGCGCTTCTTGATCAGATGTTCCAGCGCTATGAGGGAAAGGGCGGAACTTCCAGCAAGAGCAGCATGGAAAACGTTCTTGACGGCCTTCTCTACAGATGGGGGGCTTCCGGGCCGCTTGCCAAACGTACCTTCGATTATTTCGATTTCCTTTCCGTTGACAACGGGGGGCGGAAGGGAGATCAGAGGGATTTCTGGGACGACGGTTCCGCCAACCCGCGCGGAGGCGGCGGCAGGGCGGGGGCCTATCAATGAGAAACGTCATGAAGAAGTGCTGCGCAATCGCCGCGCTTGCGCTCCTGTGCGCCTGTAAAAACGCCTATATCAGCCACAATCTTGAAAGGCCCGTGTACCTTACCAAGATAGAGATACGCTCCGATCAGATCACGTCCGAAGAGCCTTCCCACGCCGTAGATCCGGTGTTCAACAGCCTCCGCACCGGTTACACCGTCGTGGTTCCCTACGGCGCGACAAGCATTATTGTAAGCGGCGTTCCCGAGGCCGGCGCCGTCGCGGACTACTATCCACAGTACAGTTTTACCGCGGACGAACAGGCAAAGACAATTACTATCGCGGTTCACAAAGAATTCCGCTTGAGCACGACGTACACCGTACATGTGATCCGGGGAAAACCCGAGGCGCTTCTTTCGGGCATTGAACTGTACATAGGCGAAAACGAACCGGCGGGCGACCTTAATTCCTACGAGGACAACAACTACATTGTCAACTTTGTGCCGGAACGGGCCGGTTACGAGGTAAAGGTTCCCGCGTATACCAACAACGCGGGCTTTATTCTCCGTTCCCCCGAAGTCGAGGAACGCCGGGTAACGCGGGTACAGTACCAGTTCCTCGACTGGCAGGGCAATGTCATAGGCGCGGACGGGCAGAGCGCCGTTCCCGGTTATTACGCGGAAAAAAACACAGGCCAGCTTAACAAGGGGCCGCTGCCCTCCTGGTATCCTGAAAGCACCGTCAAGCTGGGGGACATCCACGTCTTCCAGGGCGGCGCGCCGGGCAGCCCGGCCTTCTTCAGCAGTGAATTTGTCATTCCTTCAGATCCCGATCCGCGCGGCAGGGGGAAAATAGCGAAGATACTCATTACAACTTTCGCCGCCTCTCTTGACAGCAAGACCTACACCATAGAGCTCCAGCGGGAACAGGGCATGGCTTACCTCAACAAGCTCAGCGTCCGCCAGGGACCCTCCGACCCGGTTAACCGTATCATAGGCGGCAATTTTTCGCCGACAACGCTCAACTACGAGGCGGGCTTCCCCGACACCACAGCTTTTACCGCGTACATAGCCCCCGTGCCGGACGCCCATTACACTCTTGAGTCAATTACCTACGTTCCGTATTACTACGACGGTTTGGGGAAGCGTTACTACGTTACCGGGAGCCACGGGGGACAGACCCCCGGAGGGTATGTCTTTACCGCCTCAGCTCCCCCGCCCTGGAGTGAACATCCCGTTCAGTCAGGCGATCCTCCCATAGCAAGCCCCCCGGCCGAAGGCCACGTCGAAGCGGTCAACCCCGATCTTCCGGAAAGAATAACGGCGGCGAATCTGCCGCGCATTTCCGCGGAATTCCCCTTCCCCATAGAGTACCAGCGTATGGAAGTGGTGATCATTGTCAGGGCCGTCGAGGGCTCCTACCTTGAAAGGACCTACCGCGTAACGATACAGCGGCAGAAACCGCTTGCCACACTGGCGGGCGCATGGGCAGGCGTTCACGCGGGTATTGAGGTGTACCCCTGGAAAACCGAATCGGGCGTAACGAGCCGTGACGTTAACAAGATAAACCCGGCCTCCTTTGAGATTGAACGGGCAAATTACGACGTTACTTCCGAGGCGGGCTACACCAGCGCGTACCTCGTTCTTAACAACCTTGAACTCATTCCCGATTCTCCCCCTAGTCATCCCTATCTGGGCAACGCCCTTGAGGGAACCGCCCAGAGGACCATAACAATCATCACGCCGGATGGAACGTCCGTCTGGCATCTTTCCGGGGGAAAGCAGAGCGAAGGGGGCGTCTGGAGGAACGGCGACAACGTTGCTTCCAATGATCCTTCCTGGGGAATGTGGGGAAACGAATCGCCCTGGATAAACGTGGAACTGCGGGGGCGCAGCACGCAGGTGCGTATCGTGGTAAGCGATCTTCCCGACTGGAAGGCACAGACTTACGTGGTCAGCATTCTCAGCAAGAACCTCAACGACATTATTCTGCTTAACACCGTCGAACACGGCGTACTGCAGTCTGTGTTCGGCTCCAATACCAACGTCAACGCCCCGCAGGCCCTTCCCGGCGAAAGGATACGTTTTATTGTCGAGGCGGATCTTGGCTACTACATTAAAAACACCCGGAACGACAGCGGCTATACAAGCGGCGTGCGGCTTACGGCGGCGGGCATGACCATAGGGGCCTATATAGGCCAGAACGCGGACGTAAGGCTCATCTCCGAAAGCGGCGGGGCCAAGCCTAACCAGATCAAGCGGCGCGTCTATGAATTCTACATGCCCGATCAAAACGTCCAGTTCGAGGTTGACTATGTTGAAACCGTCGGGGCAAAGGACAGGATAGCCTATGTCGCCTCGGCGGCCAAACGGGGCGGAGGCTATAGATCGGGGCCCGGCCAGGATACCGCCACAAGCTGGGGAACGGCAAGCAACGATCTTCAGGCGGTGATCAACAGCTATACGAACGGCCTCTTTGCCGAAATCTGGATACTCAAGGGAACCTGCGAGATACCAGATCCCGCGGACTACGCCGTTCCGGTCGCCAACGAGACGGGAACTGTTTTTACGTCCCCTTCCGCCTCTTCCTATACTGTCCCGGGCGTTCCCCTTTCCGGCATCGCGGGCAGACAGGACATCGCCTTTATCATACGGGACAACCTTCCCCCCGTACGCGGCGGCTTTGAGGAAGATCACGACGATCCGGACGACCGTTTCCTTTCACCCTATGTGGACACGGGTTCAGGAAAGGAAAATGTTGTCTATCAGGCCGCCCGCAAGACCGTCCTTAGCGGGGCGGGCATAGCCCACCATGTGGTAATAGCCTCGGGGGTAAGGGCGGCAATGGACACGCTTACCATATCGGGGGCCATGGGTCCCCAGTCGGACAGCTCTATTGGCGTTAACGGCAGATCCGTTTCCCGGTGGTCAGGCGGCGGCATGCATGTTTCCAACAGCGAAATGGCGCTTTCCAACCTGCTCATACAGCACAACAAGACCACGCTGGGCGGGGGCATGTACGTGTACTCGGAGGGCAGGCGATCCCAACTGGATCACGTGTACTTTTACAGCAACACGTCCCTGAACCAGGGGGGCGGCATGTACAACCAGGCCGGCGGCGGGCGTTTTGACCTTGCTATCAACAACAGCCGTTTTGAGGAAAACAGGTCGGTAAACCAGGGCGGCGGCATGTTCATCGCGGGGTCCAACTGCGAGCCTGAGGTGCGGGGCACGGACTTTATCTCCAATTCGGCCCTGAGCGGCGGGGGAGTCTACACGGCGGGGGGCCGTACCATCTTCAGCAGGGTCCTTGTCGAGGACAACTGGACCCTGAATAACGGTTCGGGCATTTACAACGCCAACGCCGCCGGTACCGTTTCGGTGTTCGACAACCTTACCGTAAGGAAAAACGAGTCCAAAGGGGGCAGCGGCATAGGGATATACAACGCCGGAACCCTTCATATGACCAACGCGAAGATCACGGGAAACATACGGCAATCAGGCAACCCCTCAGGCGGCGGCCTTTACAACGCCGGTACGGCGCTGCTTGCCAGTGTGACCATAGAGGGTAACAGCGCGGATACGGGGGCGGGCATAACCAACACGAACGTCCTTTCCCTTGCCAACGTCATCATCAGAAACAACAACCGCGTCAACGGAAGCCCTGTACCGGGAGACGCCGGGGGCCTCTATAATTTCTGCGCGAACGGCGGCAATGCCAGCGCCATGCTGTCCAACGTGACCATAGCGGGAAACAGCGGGGGCGGTATATACAACGACTTTGAGGGCGTGCCCGACTACGGCATTGCGCAGGGTTCCCTTAACGTGATCCTTACCAACGTGCAGATCACGGGCAACACCGGTCCCGTGGGGGATCTGAACCGTCCGGGGGCGGCTGTTTTTAACCGCTACTACCGGTATTCGGGAAGGGGCATACGGCTTACCCTGAACAACGTTACCGCCGTGAACAACGGCGGGGCCGCGCAAAAAGGGGCGGCCGTTTATACGTGGAAGGACACAAGGTTTCAAGGTAACACGGCGGTGGAAGACGAAAGCGGCGAAAGTGATTTTGCCAAACGCAGCTTCCCCGTGTACATGCGCATACGGAATTCCGTCCTGTACGGGAACTCCTCGTATAACAATTATTCCAGCGTCTCCTGGGGTGTTGGTTCAAACCCTTCCTACGCCGCCGATTTTAACCCGACTCCCGACCGCCAGGTCATCGAGTATTCCCTTGTACACAATTTGCCGGCGGATCCATCCAGCCACACTCTTTCGGGCCTCCTTAATCCCGCCCTTACGTCCGCCTTCAAACCCGGCGGCGGAAGCCCCCTTGTAAACGCGGGAAATTCCGCCCTGTATCCCGCGGGCACGTCAGCCGTCCTGGGCCAGCTTTTCCTTGCCGACTGGAAGCCGGGAATGGGAGGCGCCGGAAGCCCGGACTGGCTTGTCATGCCTGTACCCGTCTATATAAGCGGCATACCCCTTGTCAATTACCGGGAGATCGGGCAGTTTCTGCGCTTTGACAACAGCTACAATGTGGGCGATCTCCGCGATAACGGCGGTAATGAGGGGCCCATGAACAAAACAAGGCCGGGCGGTCTTGATATAGGCGCCTTTGAACAGTAATCAGGAGGAACGAGTGAAACGGCTCTTGTTGTTGATAGTAATGGGCGTGTGCGTATGCGCGCTTGCCGCCGCGCAGGCCACAGACGGCCTTCCTTCTTCCGGCCCGGACGCGCCGAAAAAGGGCTTCGCCAAATTCTGGGCCGGTTTTACCGAAATCCTCTTTGCCCCCCAGGTTCACAAGCCCTTTTCCGTGGCGGGCGGCATCGAATTGACGCAGAACGACAGGACAAGCATGCTGCCTGAAATTTTTGTCATGAGCGATTACGAGCTTTCCCGTTATTTCGGCTTTGGCCTCCGGGGCGGCCTTACCTTTTCGTCGAACAAGCCCGAGGACCAGCTGGTTTCGGTCATGGAAGGGTGCTTTTACGGCCGTTTTTATGTATACGACTTCGGCTGGATACGGCCTTTTGTGCAGACGGGGCTGGGCATCAGCATGAACCGCGAACAGGATTATGAAGTCTACGATGTTTTGGGTGAAGTGAGCGTGGGCGCACGGGCGCACTGGAAGGGATGGTTTCTTGAGCCCTCGTTCCGTGTCGGGTACCCTTTCCGCCTGGCCTTTGGAATGGCTGTGGGACACAGCTTTCTGCCCTGATAAGGAGTGCCTTTTGAAACGGATCATCTGTACAATGCTTGCGCTCTTGTGCCTGGGCGCGGCGGTCTTTGCCCAAGCGGAAACAGCCGGGGCCGGGGAAGCCGGACAAAAGAAGAAACCGGCTTTCCTCCAGGCTATACAGGGGCTTTCGCTGGGCGTTGATTTTGGCGCCCATGAATACCCGCTGGCCGTGTGGTACCCCGGCCGCTACCGGGACGGTTACAGCATACGTTCCCTTTTTCTCAAGCCCTACATGACCTATGAGCGGACCATAGGCGATTTTGACATAAACGCCGAACTGGATTTTTCCGTGGATCTCAAGGCCGCCGATCCCTCTCCTTTTGCCCGGGCAGAGAACGCCAAAGACGCGGACAGGCGGACATGGCTCAGCATTTACATGGAAGAGGGCGTTGCGTACCGCCTTCCCCTCGCCGCCGTTCCGGGGACTCTGTGGACATACGTCAACCACCGCGACAATTTGTACATTGCCCCTGATTTTCCCGGCGAATCAGGCGCGCTCATCGTGGACAGCCGCCTTGGCGAATATACCGGCCGTTTTCAGTGGGGGGCGGGCTACCGCCAGGATTTTGGAAAACCAGGTGTCTTTGGCCTGCAGCTTGCGCTGCCTGTTTCCTACCTCGGCCGCGCCGATAGCGGCATGGGGCTGGGCATGGAAATGAGGGTGGGTTACAACGACGGGTTTGGCCTTGGGCTTGGCGGGGAAGCCGCCTTTAGAATCGATTTTGTTCCCGGCGTACGGTACGCCGTAACCGAATTTGCCGTCAAGTACGGCTGGAACAACTTCGCGGCGGAACTGGACATCATGGTCTACGGTACGTTTACGCACGCGGCGATAATGCCGGTGATAAAATACCGGTTCAAAAGCTGCGCCTTTAAGCTGGGAGTCGAACTGGCCAATGTCGGCAGGGAAGCAAGTCTTTCCCCCTATATGGGATTTTCCTGGAATTTCTAGCCTGAACGCCGTTCAGAAAACAGGGGGGATTTTACGCGCCTGTCCGGCAGATTAAAGCTGAATCTGTTCTGTATCATACTGCTCGTCCGCGCCGTCTCCGGTCTTTCTGCGGAGGAGAAGGGGATCTTTTCCCTGGGCGCTTTTGCCGAAGGAAACGGCAACACACGGCGCGGCCTTGGCCTTGCCGGGGGCCTTCTGGGTGATTACAGCTTCACCCCGCATATTGCCGCCGGGATCAGGGGCGATTACGGAACCGATTTTCACGATGTCTCGTCGCTTGAGGCCCTTGCCTTTGGGCGCTATTATTTCCCCAAAACTTTTTTGCCCTTTTCCTTTTTTGCACAGGCCGGCGCCGGTTTTATCATGCTCATGGAAGGCCAAAGGCGCGTTTCCACCGTTCTGGCGGACGGAAGCCTGGGTGCGCGTTTTTTCTGGAAGAGTTTCTACGCCGAACCGTATGTCCGTTTCGGCTGGCCCACCGGTATTGGTTTCGGCCTCGCCGCGGGTTACCGCTTCGGCCTTGCGTCTCCCGAACCGCCGCCTCCTCCACCGCCTCCCGTACCGCTTCCACCTCCGCCGCCTCTTCCTGAGCCGCCACCGCCGCCGTCTCCCGAGCCGCCGCCGTCCGGGCCGCCTCCCCTGGAGCGTGAAGAACCCGTTATTCCCGAAATACCGGACCTCATATTCCGGGCGAACGAGGCCGATTTTGCCGGAAGGGACGCGGATCCAGAGCGGGGTCTTGACGCGCGGACCATACAGGCCAATACCCTTGCCCTTGACACGCTGGCCGCCTTCCTCGCCGCCAACGGCGCTTACCGGGTCCGTCTTGAGGGTTTCGCCAATCCCGTACTGGGAACGGAAGAGGAGGAGACCCTGCGGCTTATACCGCTTTCCCGCGCCCGCGCGGCGTTTGTCAGGGACGAGCTTGTAAGGCGAGGCGTCGGCGGGGAGCGTATCACGGCAAGCGGGTCGGGCGGGCTTGACGCCGCCGGCGGCAGCCCCGAAGGGAACAGGCGTGTGCGTGTGCGGATCTACAAAAATACGGATTCCCGATAAGGAAAGGCATGAAAGAAAAAACCGGAGGCACGATCTTTTTTTCCGCATTCCTGTTTGTGTTCATGTTTTTTTCATGCCAGAACCCCATGGTGAATTATCTTCTGAGGGAAAGCGTCCCCGAAATACAGGCGCCCCTTGCCGTCTGGAACGGCAGGTGGTTTTACACCCTGAGGGAAGCCGTAGACGCGGCGGATGATGGAACGGCCTCTTCCCCTTCCGTCATAAGCATTATGAGGAATATAGGCGATTATTTTTCCATGGGGTGGTGTAACGGGATTGCCCTGGGGCCGGGTAAACACATCCTTTTGGTCCCCAACACTCCGGGAAGCTCCGTCTCCATATCCCGCTGGCCGGGAAACGCCGAAGCCCTCTTTACCGTGGCCTCAGGCGCGACCCTTGCCCTTGACGGCGTGTCCGTAAGGGGGGCGTCCATGCCCGGCCGCGCCGTGTACGTTACAGGCGGCGGAAATTTCCTGCTTAAAGGCGGCGCGTCCGTTGCCGTTGACAACGACGTGTACCTTGAAAGCGGCGCGTACATTACCGTTGAGGGAACCCTTGGCGGGGGCCCTTTTGCCCCCATCGCGCGCCTTACCCCGCCGTCATACGGCGCTACGGTGCAGGTTCTGGACGACACGGTTCTGGGCGCCGACATAGCCGCCAATCACGCCCGCTTTGACGTTACCCCGGAGGACATGACGGTCTCCGGCTGGTACTCCCCCCGCCACTGGCGGGTGGACAGCGCGGGGTATCTTGTTCCCGTGGCGGCAAAGCGCGTTGTAAGCTCCGCGGGCGAAGGGCCGCCTGTCGGGACGGCCGTTTATTACCCCACGCTCCAGTCCGCCATTGCCGCCGCCCTGTACGGCAGCTACTACGCCCCCGAAACCGTTACCCTTCTTGCCAATGTCGATCTGCCGCTTGCCGAAGAGATCGATGTTGACATGCGTTCCGTCAGCCTTACTGTGGAGGCGGGAAGCAAATATGTCATAAAGAGAGACGGCCCCTCAGGCGGCAACAGCCCCTGGAGCGTCTTTGACATAGGCCCCTCGGGAGTCCTGGAACTTGGCGCCCCTGCGGGGTCGGCCCTTATTGTGGACGGCGGGGCCGTCTGGAGCGGCGGAACGCCCGCCGCGGCCGGCGTGGTGTCCAATACCGGTATTACCTCCGATTCCGCCCTGGTGTATGTAGACAGCACGCCGGGCCTCTTCAGGCTTAAGAGCGGCGCGGTACTGCAAAACAACGACCGGATAACGGCCGGTAACGGCGGCGGCGTTGAATGTGTGGGCGGCTTCGAGATGTCGGGGGGCAGCGTCACCTTTAACAGAACGGCGGGAAGCGGCGGGGGAATCTATTTCTACACCAACGCCCCGGGCGGCGCCGCCATGGAAAGAACAATATCGGGGGAGAGCGGCATATCCGGCAACAGCGCGGGCCTTTCGGGCGGAGGCCTCATGTTCGGTACGTACGGGGTAAAACTCACCATGCAGGGGGGGTATATAAGCGGAAACCGGGCGCGCGGGCTTCCGGGCGGCGTAAGCCCCCTCTGTAACGGTTACGGCGGAGGGGTGTTTATCCCCAGCGCCTCCTCCAGTTCTATCCCGGTAAACGTGTTTGATATGCGGGGAGGGGAAATTTCGGGCAACTACAGCGACAGCGGCACGGGAAGCGGCATCGTCGTGGACAAGATGTGGTTTTTAGGGCCTGAGTTTTCAATGGGCGGCGGGGCGTATATAGGCGGCGGCAACGACATTTACCTGAGCCATAACTCAGGATATGACCGGGCCCTTATAACGGTTTCGGCGAACCTCACAAGACACTCGTCCGCCGCCCCCGCGCTCATAAGGCTCGACAGTATGCCCCCTGTCACAGGCGTACAGGTATTGGGCGGCCTCGTTTCATCCAACTACATGAAATTCACGGGAGTAAATCCGGCCGGCGTCCTCTGGTAATACCCTGGAAGGCCCTGTCCAGAAGCTCTTTTTCGGGCGGGGCGGTAAAGGCCGACACGAGGGGCACTACGATAAAGGGAACGGCAATGGCAATGGACGCCGCGAGGGGGGAATTCCGCTGTCCCAGTATGAAGAACAGGGCCGTCATGACGGTGACTCCCGAAAGGAGCCCCGCGTAGGCCGCGGCCTTGGTTACCCGCCTTGAATAAAGGCCGAAGATGTAGGGCGCGGCGAAGGCTCCCGAAACCACGCCCCAGGAAAGGGACATGAGGTACACGATGATGCTGATCTGGAAGCGGGAAATAAAATACGACACTACAATAAAAACGGCCGAAAGAAAACGCATCATGGCCACGGATCTGTCCTTGCCGCTTTTTGTCTCAAGCCGCGACGGGTAAAGGTCGATGGCGACCGACGAGGAGGAAACCAGCACCAGCGAGGAAAGCGTCGACATTGACGCGGAAAGCACAAGGAGCAGTATCAGCGCGAGAAGCAGTTCCGGCAGGTGCTGCGTGAGCAGCGTCGGTACGATAAGATCGTAGTTGATTCCCCCGGAGGCGGTTCTTGGCACCGGATTGAGCCCGGCCGCGTCCGCGCCGAAAAACACGTGGGAAAAAGCGCCGGTTGAATAGGCGGAAAAACCTATCACCAGGGCAAAGATTGTGGTCACCAGGGCCGCCTTGAAAATTACCTGTTCGTTTTTTATGGCGTAGAATTTCTGGGTCATCTGCGGAAGGCCCCATGTGCCGAAGCTGGTCATGAATACAAGCGATATGACGGTAAGCGCCGAAGGCCTTTCGGCGGGCGGGATGTGGGCCATGTAGTTTTCCCCCGTTTTCGCGAACGTCTGGGCAAGGCCCCCTCCTTCCCGTAAAAGAACGACGACAAGGATCGCCGCGCCCGCGAACATGATGATCCCCTGTATGAAGTCGGTAACCGCTATGGCGAAGTACCCGCCCAGGATAAGGTAAATTCCGGTAAAGGCGATCATGACAAGAAGGGCTATGTCATAGGGAATTCAGAAGACCTTTTCAAAAAGGTGCCCGAGTCCCTTGAAGACCGAGGCGGAGTAGGGGAGGAGGAAGAAGAAGATAACCGAGGCGGCCACAGGCTTAAGGTGTTTTGCCCCGTAGCGCTCCTGCAGGAATTCAGGCATGGTCATGGTGTCAAGGTTCTGCGTCATGCGCCGGGTACGGCGGGCCAATACAAGCCAGGCCGCCCCCGCGCCGATGACGGCGTTGCCCGCCGCTATCCACAGGGCGTTAAGCCCGAACTGCCAGCCCTGCGTTCCCGCGAATCCTATGAAGATCACCGCGGAAAAATAGGATGTCCCGTACGCTATGGCCGAGATCCACGGCCCCAGGGTCCTTCCCCCCAGAAAAAAATCCCCCAGGGTCCGGGTCTTCTTCATGCCCCAGATCCCTATGGCCGTCATAACGGCAAGGAACACCGCCAAAAATACAATGCCCATGTTCATGCTGCGCTTCCTCAATGACAAGAATAACATCGGGGCGTCCCAAAAAACCCCGGTTTTCAGGAACGCCCTTTACTTTATCAGGTATGGGGCTCTTGTTCCATGGGCCGCCGGTTTTTTTTTGCCCGGCCGTATGGTATAATCGGGGGCAATGAAGGTCAGCATCATCATTCCGGCGCTTAACGAAGAGGCTATGCTTCCCAGGCTGCTGGACAGTGTCAGGATACAGGATTTTGATGATTACGAAGTGATAGTCGCCGACGCCAAATCGGGGGACCGCACAAGGGAAATCGCCGCGGAATACGGCTGCAGGGTGGTGGAAGGCGGGCTTCCGGCCGCGGGAAGAAACGCCGGGGCCGCCGCCGCCCTGGGGGAGCTGCTCTGTTTTCTTGACGCGGACGTTATTCTGCCGCCGGGGTTTATCAGGAATATGTACAACGAGATGGAAGACCGTTTCATCGATCTTGCAACCTGCGAAATAAAGCCTCTTTCCGATTACCAGCTTGACCGCATCATACACAAGCTCATCAACCTCGCGGTGATTCTCAATTTATGGATAGATCCCAAGGCGTTCGGTTTCTGCATCTTTGTGACAAAACGGCTCTTTAACCGCGTCGGCGGCTTCGACGAGACAATCTATGTCGCCGAGGACAACAATTTCGTGAAGCGGGCTTCGGCGTTCCGCCAGCTCCGTTTCCTCAATTCCGTCTGCGTCATGGTAAGCGTGCGCCGCTTTGAAAAAGAAGGCCGTTTTGCCTATGTCAGAAAGGGCATCAAACTTAATCTTTACCGGGCGTTCAGGGGCGAAATACGCGACGACGGCGTTGTAAAGTACGAGTTCGGCGCGTTTGACAGGGTGGACAGGGAGGCCTCTTCCGATGTTCTTGACAAGATAGAAAGACGGCTGCTGAAGATTGAGGAGCATTCCCGCCGTTTTACCCGCATTCCGGACGGAAGGAACATACAAAAGGAACTGCGGCCCCATATCGACGAATATTCCCATTTGATAAGCGATCTTGACGCCTATCTTGACAAGCAGGAACGGAAGACCCTGCTGCGCGAAAAATGGAAGAATTTTTTCGGCCGCGGGAAGCAAAAAGAAGGTCCGGCGTGAATTTCGGTTCCCCCCTCTTTGCCGGATGCCTTGCCGAAAGGAACATCGCCTCTCCTACGGACATACAGGCGCGGGTAATGCCCCTTCTTTCCCGGGGCAAAAGCGTCATCTTCCGTTCCGCCACCGGTACGGGAAAAACCTTTGCGTACCTTATTCCCCTTTTGGAACGGCTGGAAGGAGGCGGCGCGTCTTCCGGTTCTGGAGGCCCGGCCATGATGATCTGCGCGCCCACCCATGAACTGTGCGCCCAGATAAAAAACGAGGCTGATTTTCTTTTGCGGGGAATGAACCGGAAAAATGCCGAAGAGGGGCGCGGGGAAGAAGGCGGGCCGCCTCCCTCTTCTCTCGTCCCGTCCGTGCTGCTGCTGGCGGGTTCGGGAAACATGGGCCGCCAGATAGACGCCATAAAGAAGCAGAGGCCCCTTGTCGTCGCGGGAAACCCCGGAAGGCTTGTAAAACTTGTCCGCGCGGGAAAACTCCGCACCGCCGCCCTCCGCTTCCTTGTGCTGGACGAAGGGGACCGTCTTGCGGCGGACGAACTCTTTGAGGAGACTTCCCTCCTTATGGGCCTCCTTAAGAACGTTACGCAGGCCGCCTCCTGTTCCGCGACCCTTTCGGCAAACAGCAGGGAACGGCTCCTTTCCCTCTTTGCCCGTCTTGCGGAGGGGAAAGAGGCCGGGGATCTCAAGGACCCCATTGTCGTTGAGGGCGGCGGGGAGGAAATACTCAGGGAACACATACAGCACTGGGCCTTTTTCAGCGAAAGGCGGCGGAAAATAGACACGCTCATTTCTTTTTTGTCCGCCGGGAAGCCCAAAAAGACCCTTGTCATCTCAGGCGGCGGCGGACAGCCGGGGATCATCTTTTCCCGCCTCAGGCACGCCGGTTTTCCCGCGGCGGCGCTTTACGGCGGCCTTGACAAAAAGGAGCGCAAGGCGGCTCTGGACGGTTTCCGTTCCGGGAAATTTTCCGTGCTGGTTTCAAGCGATCTTGCCGCCCGGGGCCTTGACATTCCCGGCATTACCCATGTGGTGGAACTGGACGTTCCCCCGGACGGCGGCGTCTATGTTCACCGCGCCGGCAGGACAGGCCGGGCGGGAAAAACCGGCGTCATGGTAAGCATAGGCGACGGCGAAGAGATGCGCCGGCTCCAGCGCATTGAAAAACGGCTGGGAATTACGGTGTACCCAAAGGAGCTTCGGGACGGCCGTGTTACTGTTCCCGTTCCTGATCCTGATCCCCGTGAACCGTAAGCGCCTCGACGCGCACCCGGTCTATCCTGTTTCCGTCCATGCTCACTACGGTAAAACGGTAGCCTGACGATTCAAAGGCGGCTCCCGCGCGGGGAATTTCCCCCGAAAGCGAAAGGATGAAACCCGCGAGCGTGTGGTAGTCCTGATGATCCCCCGCGGGGCTTTCCAGTGAAAGAACGCGGGAAACGTCGTCTATGTTGACGCTGCCGGGGGCAAGCCAGGAACCGTCTTCCTGCTTTACGATTTCTTCTCCTTCGGCGTCCGGGCCGGAAACTTCAACGATCTCGTCAATAAGATTCCGCAGCGAAACCATACCGGCAAAACCGCCGTATTCGTCCATGACAAAAAAATAATCCCCGCCGCCTCCCCTAAAGGCTTCAAGCGCCTTGAGCGCCGACATGGTTTCGGGGATAAAACGGACCTTGCGTATTACGGGGCCAAGTCCTCCCGAGAGCCCGCCAAGCAGGGCCAGGTAGAGTTCTTCCGGGTACACCGCGCCCCTTATCTGATCGGGGGTGCCGTCGGCGACGGGTATGCAGCCCCGCGGTCCGGCGGCGGCCGCGGCGGCGAGCATCTCTTCCCTTCCGGCGTGAATATCAAGCCATTGTATTTCTGAACGGTGCGTCATAAAGGTTCCCACCGGCCTGTCTCCAAGGTAGAAAACCCCTTCCACCATGGTCCGCTCGCGGCTTTTAACCGCGCCGGGGGTCCCTTCCTCAAGGGCGTTCCGCAGTTCGTCCTCGGCTTCCGGGGAATCTTCCTTTCCGGTATCAAAGGCGGCGCCTGCAAGGGCGGAAACGCGGCCGGCAAGGAGGGCGAAGGGACGGCCGAGGAAGCAGAAGAAGTCCATGAGGGGAAGGGCGGCGGCGGCGGCGCGTTCCGGCGCGGCGCGGGCGATGAACCGGGGGATCATGTCTCCAAGGATCACGGCGGCAAGGGAAAGGACAAGGAGGATAAGGACCGGGACGGCTTCTCCCGCGAAGGGGCCGCCGAAGACTGAAATCACGGGACGGTACTGCGCGACGCTGAAACCGGCCGTGGCGCCGGCGAGTATTCTAAGCAGGGTGTTCCAGATCCGCGCCGCGCCCAAGAGGGGCAGGGGGGACTCGGCGGCTTCAAGGGCGCGCCGGTATTTTTTGCCGCCTTCTTCCGCGGCCTTCCTCAGCCTTGCCTTCCGGGCGGAAGAAAGGGCGGTTTCAAAAAGAGAAAAAAATCCTCCAAGGAAGATCAGGAAGAAGAAGACCAGAATTTCAGGAAAAGCGCCTGTACCGCCGGGGTCCTCCATCAGCTGCCCGTTTCTTCCCTGGTAAGGGGCCGCACGATGTACAGGCCGTCGGGGGAGGTTTCAAGGATCTTGTTCTTGCCGTCCGGGGTAAGCTCCCCAAAAACCTGCACGACAGGGTACCGGGGATTTTCGGGATTCACGTCCACCACCTGTCCTTTTTTCCCGCTTGAAAGAAGGACATAAAGCCCGATGGGGTAAATTGAAAGCGAAAAAACCAGCGCCCGCACCACCGTATCGTCGTAGCGTTTGCCTTCGTTCTTGAGCAGTTCCAGCATTCCGGCGTAACCGTCTTTGGCTTCCTTGTGGGGCCGCCTGGCGCTGAGCGCCTCGTAGGAGCAGGCCACGGCGATGATCTTCGCGTAAAGGCTTATCTTGTCCGACGTGAGCTTCTGCGGGTAGCCGGAGCCGTTTTCGCGTTCGTGGTGCTCAAGGGCGGCAAGGCTTACCACCAGGGGAAAATCAAAGGACTTTAGCAGGTTGAAGCTCAGCACCGGATGGGTAATGATGGCCTTGTGTTCCTGGGGGTTAAGCGGCCGTTTGCTAAGGTACACCTGCGGGGGCAGTTTGATCATGCCTATTTCATGGAGCAGCGCCGCCACTCCCAGTTCTATGAGCCTGTGGTTGGGCAGCTTCAGGTAGGAGCCTATGATGACGGCGAAAATGGTGGAACGGACCGCGTGCGAGGCAAGGTAGTTCTGATCGCCGCCGGACTCAATGTTCTTCTGCACCCGCATAAGGAAGCGCCTGTCTTCCCTGATTATTTCGCAGACGGACTTGATCTTTTCCGCGACCGAATTAAAACTGAGTTCATTTTTAATCGCCACCTGGGTAAAGAGTTTTTCAACGTATTTCATGAATGAAGCGTAAAATTCCTCGGCCCGCTTGAGCTTGTCGGCGTCGCTTGCGGCCAGCGTTGTTATCGAGGAAAGATCGGTTTCCTCTGCCGCCGTCTCTTCGGCCACATAGTCTTCTCTTGGCTCCCCTTCGCTTCGGACCTCCCTGAATTCCCAGCTGCCGAGGATCTTGACCAGATCCGCGGTAAAGGGCATTTCCGGCGCGGCGATAACAAACCTGTCGTCCAGATACACTGTCCTGGTAAAGTAGCTGTCAGGAGGAATGTCTTTAAGAAAATAATTTTTCATTCCCGCCCCTGTTCTCCGCCCGCGCGGCGGTCATTGTTGACGCGCCTCTTTCTTTCTTTTATCATTATCATTACCTTGTGGTTTTCATAAGCTGCGGTTCCGCAATCCGGCATTTTGGAACTGCCTCTCATTATAGGAGTATTCCTCTTGAAATTCAAATCCATCTTTATCATCTTTAACATACTCATCGTTTTTTTTCTACTGATTATGATGTTTATGCCCCTTCTTGTTCTGGGTCCCGGTTTCAGCGCCGGTTTCTGGCGTTCGGCCTGGC
The DNA here is from genome assembly GCA_031266775.1 of Treponema sp. Lineage (GTDB taxonomy): Bacteria > Spirochaetota > Spirochaetia > Treponematales > Breznakiellaceae > JAIROE01. The sequence goes on along the minus strand of JAISAQ010000056.1, from coordinate 79,021 downwards.
CCATGGGCGCTGTCCTTGCCGCCGTCCTCCTCTTTCTTGACATTTTTTACGCCCTTAACAGCAGGCTGTACCGCCTTCTTGAACGGGAAGACTGGCCGGCGCTTGCCGATTATCTTGAGTTAAAGGTAATAAGAAGGGGCCGTTATTCGTCCCGCCTGGTGCGGCTTTTGGCCAACACCTACCTTGTAATGTCCGATTCGGCGGCGGTGCTGAACCTTGAAAACAAGACCTCGTTCGCGCGGCCTTCCCTGGTCGAAAAAAACGCCCTTGTTTTCGGCGCGGCGCGCATTCTTTCCGGCGATACGGCGGGGGCCGTGAATTTTTTTTCCCGGAGGCTTGAAAAAGGGGCGGGGAAGGGCAGTGACGCCCAGTGGATACGCTGGTACTACGGTTTTTCGCTGCTCCTTTCGCGGCAGTTTGACAAGGCTGCCCCGGTGTTCAGGAGCATGGTCTTTGAATCGCCCGACGCGCTTGTTACCGGCCTTTCGGCCTATTTTCTTTCGGGAACCCTGCGGAAAAACGCCGAAGATCCCCTCATCTCCGCGGAGGCCGCCGAAGAGGGCAGGAAGCGGGTCAGGGAATCGCTTAAGACGCTTTCGCTCTGGAAAAAGGAAACGGCCAGGCTGGAAACCGAAGTCCACGCCGCCGTTCTGCGGAAATATTTTGACGAAGCCGGAAACTGGCTTTTTGAGTCACGGTAGGTTTGCATGAAATCGTATGAAAAATCGGCGAAGCTGAACGATGTCTGCTACGACATACGCGGGCCGGCGCTCAAGGAGGCCAAAAGGCTCGAATCGGAAGGCTTCCGCATTCTCAAACTCAACATAGGCAACCCGGCGCCTTTTGGTTTTAACGCCCCCGACGAGATTCTTCACGACATCATTGTCAACATGCCCGCGGCGCAGGGCTACGGCGATTCGCAGGGGATCTTCCCCGCGAGGAAGGCCGTCATGCAGGACTTCCAGTCAAAAGGCGTCATGGATGTTGGCGTGGACGACATCTTCATAGGCAACGGGGTAAGCGAACTCATTGTTATGGCGATGCAGGGGCTTCTCAACTCCGGCGACGAGGTGCTGCTTCCCATGCCCGATTACCCCCTGTGGACCGCCGCGGTGACTCTTGCAGGCGGCAGGGCCGTTCATTATGTGTGCGACGAAGACGCCGGCTGGAATCCCGACATTGCGGACATCAGGTCCAAAGTAAGCGCCCGGACAAAGGCCGTTGTGGTGATCAACCCCAACAACCCCACCGGGGCGGTGTACGACCGTTCCGTTTTGGAGGAAATCGGCCGTGTGGCGCTGGAACACGAACTTATCATCTACAGCGACGAAATCTACGACCGTATCATCTACGACGGTGCCAGGCACACGCCCATGGCCCTTATAGAGCCTGATGTTCTTACTGTTACCTTTAACGGCCTTTCAAAGGCGTACCGGGCCGCGGGATTCCGGGCGGGCTGGATGGGCCTGTCGGGAAACAAAAAAGCCGCCGCCGGTTACCGCGAAGGGCTCGACATGCTTTCCAACATGCGGATCTGTTCCAATGTGCCCGCCCAGTTCGGCATACAGACCGCCCTTGGCGGCTATCAGAGCATCAACGATCTGGTGCTTCCCGGCGGAAGGCTGCGGGAACAGCGGGATGTAGCGGTGAGCCTTGTCAACTCCATTCCCGGCCTTTCGGTGGTGACTCCCAAAGGCGCCCTGTACTGCTTTCCCAAAATGGACGCCGGCCGTTTCAACATCACCGACGACGAACGTTTTGTGTTTGATCTGCTCCGGGAACAGCGCATACTCCTCGTGCAGGGCACCGGCTTTAACTGGAAGGCCCCCGATCATTTCCGCATTGTTTTTCTTCCCGACAGGGAAACCCTTGCCACCGCCATACGGCGGCTCGGCGTTTTTCTGGAGCACTACCGGCAGGAGGCATAAAAAAAGACGATGCGCCTGGACGTCGGAACGCGCACCGTCTGATTTTCAGGGGGGATTACCCTCCCGTCATATTCCTTATCGGTTCCGTTTTTGGGGAACTTGAGGAAAAACCCCCTTTTTCTCCGCCGTTTTTTTCCCTTCCGCCAGTATCCGCACGTTGTAGTCCGCCGCTTCGGCAAGGGCCCGGTACAGCGCCGATGAATACTCCAGATGGCGCCCGTAGCGGTCCTCCTTCGCGGTTTCAAGGGCCGCCTCAAGTTCGCGTTCCGGCGGAAAAAGAAAACCGGCGACATCCTTCACTTCGCTTCGGGCGATTCTCCTGTTAACGCGGTCAAGAGCCTTGAGAGTTTCCTCTCTGTTCCCTCTCCGTTCAAAGGCGTCTTCGGCGGTCTTTGCCCCCTCTTTTGCGTCATCCCGTATACGCCGCAGCCCTTCCAGAAGGGAAGCGCGGGCCTTTTCGTACCGTTCCGCCCTTTCCCGCGATTCTCCGGGCGCGCCGAACGCTTCCCCGACGGCGAGGGAGGCCGCCTCGAGCCGTTCTTCTATCTCGTCCCGCCTTTCCGGAAGGGCAAGAAGCGCCTCCGGCTCCGCGTTAACAAGCCCGTCCACGGCGGCTCCCTCCGGAAAGAGGCGGTAGTTCCGTACGCCGGGGTATTCCCTGAAACGGTTTTCAAACCACGCCGCATAAAGGGAAAGCCTCCTGTCGGTAAGGACCTCCCCGCCGCAGGCGGACCGGGTTTTGAAAGGAGCGCCGTCGCGCAGGGCTCTTGCCGCTCCCGTTTCGGCAGGGTTTAGCCGCGTGGATTCGGCGAGGTTCTTTTCCTCAAAAACCGCTCCCCTGTAGTGGGTCTTTAGTCCCGGAAAGGAAAGATCCAGCCCGGCCGTCCAGATTTCCTCCGCCCCCAGCGCGCGGGCAAAGTCCCACGCGGTAGTGGCGACAGATCCGCCCGCGCCCAGCGCGCCTTTGGGGTCCACCCGGTTTTCCATAAACCGCCCCAGCGGAAAGAGGCTGCCGCAGAGGTACGTTTCCCTGAACGGCGCCCCTTCAAGAACTGGAGGGTAGACCGCCGATTCGGCGACAAGCCGCGTGCGCGGCGAGGGGCAGCGGTCAAGATGGCGGCAGTTCCAGAACTGGGGATCGACGACAAGGACAAAATCCGCGGCGATTCCCTGTTTAAGGAGAAAGCGGAGGCTGGTGTCGGCCGCCGTTACGATGCAGCGTTTGGCGATTTCGGAAAGCAGGGGGCCCGCGCGGTCAAGCGACGGCCCGGCGGCGGCGAGAAACACGGGAAGCGCCCCCCCTCCCGCCCCGGCCCGCGCCTGGCCGGCCAGGCCGGCCAGGCCCGATATGCCGGGAAGATCGCGGATGGCGGTCATGTTGCGGGAAAGGTTGCGGACCCAGCGCCTTCCGAAACGCCGCTGGGTGGCAAGGTTGACGTCGTCCCGCGAAGCCCATGTGTGGATAATGCTTTCGGCGTGCCCGTACCAGGACGGGTTAAGATCCGCCAGCGTGCGGTTTTTAAGGATAACAGGCGCGGCGGGAGGTTTTTCCCCGGCCTCCTCCGGGCTTTTTTCAAGGAGGGCAAGGGCCGAAACGATCCCCCCGCCGTTTCCGCCTATAACAAAGATGATCCTTTGCGCCGAAAGGAATTCCCGCAGATCCCGTTCCTCAAGGGCCCTTTTCAGCACCGAAGGATGGCGTTCCGCTATAACAAGGGGCCGGCCCGGCATGAAGCGGGAAACAGCCTCCGCGCCGTATCCCAGACCGAAGCCGAGCACAACGACGGGCCCGGTCCCCGAAGGAAGGCTCGCGGCAAGCCGTTCGGCCTCCCGTACCGGATCGCGGGGCGAATGGACATGGCGGCCAAGGATGATCATGTCCCTGTTTTCCCCGGCTTCTTTCACGGTTATGGACGCGGGGTCCCCCGGCCATTCGGCGTTCCCCTCTTTTTCTGTTCGAAAGGCCTTTTCAAGCTCCCCGGCAAGGCCCGGATAATTTTTATGAAGACAGTCCCTGTTGAGTTCCCAGAAGGTCATTCCAGTTCCACCACGATCAACCCTCCGTTTTCAAGCGGCGTTCCCGGCGGCGGGTCCTGGCGCCGTACCCAGCCGTTCCCCCGGATTTCCAGATTGATGTCGTCGCGGAGGAGGAGGGGGAGCAGCGCCCGTTTGGAAAGGCCGCGGAGATCGGGGACAGCGCCGTCAAAGGAGGGGAGCGTTTCAGGGGAAATATCCACCGTGCCCGAATGGGAAACCTGGGGGTTTCTGCCCCGCGGTATGCCAAGATAGTCGACCAGTTCTTCCGCGGCCTCGCGTATGGGCGGCGCGGCGATACGGCCCCCAAGGTACTCCCCCCTTGGTTTTACGATTACAAGGTACAGCACGAGCGAGGGCGATTCGGCGGGAAGCAGGGCGATGCAGCTTGAGATAAAGTCGGTTTCGGAATAAGAGCCGGTCCGGGGATCGATGATCTGGGCGGTACCTGTTTTTACCGCGAGGGAAAGATCTTCCACGCTGGCCCGCCAGCCGGTTCCTATGCTGGAAGTAACGTCGGCCATGTACCCCCGCATCGTGCGGGCCGTTTCGCTTTTAAGGACGCGGCGCGGAGGCCCCGCCTCTATTGTTCTGATGTTTTTTCCATCGGCGGAAACGACGCGGGAGACGATGCGGGGGGGAACAAGGATGCCGTCGTTGGCGACCGCCGCGGCCGCCTGGATCATCTGGAGCGCCGAGACGGCTATCTCCTGTCCCATGGCTATGGTGGGCTTGCTCCGTTCCGACCAGCGTTCGACAGGCCGGAGGAAACCGGCCGTTTCACCGGGATTGCCCGCGCCGGTGCGGGTTCCGAACCCGTAGTTCCGCAGGAGTTCGTAAAACGAATTCCCCGAAAGCCTGTCCGAAGCGTAGGCCGCGCCGGCGTTGCAGGAATGGATGATGATGTCCCTTGCCGTAACCCTGCCGTGCGCCCCCAGGCAATTAATAAGAATGGTTTCGCCGCGGCTTGTTGTCCGTTCATAGCGGCCGTTGCAGAAAAAAACCGTATCTTCCCCTATGGCGCCTGAGTCAAGGAAGGCGGACAGCGAAAAGACCTTGAAAACCGATCCTGGCTCGTAGGCCCAGATCGCCGGCCTGTCCATGCGGGCCGAATCGGAGAACGACTGAAAATTGTTGGGATCAAAACCGGGAAGGGAAGCGGACCCGAGTATGTCGCCGGTTCTCGGATCGGCGGCCATGAATATCACCGCCTCCGCCCCGGTTTCCTCGAGTATGCCGCGGCCCGTGCGTTCAAGAATGTACTGTACATTGGCGTCAATGGTAAGGATCACCTGCCCGCCTGGCCCGCCGTCCGGGGAAACAAGATCGTCCTCAAAGGCGTATTCAATTCCCGCGAGCCCGTTGTTGCCGTCGCCGGTAAACCCGAGGATCCCCGCCGCAAGGCTCCGTTCCGGGTAGATGCGGCCGACAATGGGCTCTATGCCTACGCCCTTGAGCCTTCCCTGTGCCTGCGCCTCTTCAATAAGCTTTACCGCGGATTCGTCAACCTGTTTTTTCAGGTAGACAAAATCGCCGGAAGATTCCCGTATGCGGGAGGCGATTTCTTCCGGGGGCATTTCAAGAACGGGCTCCAGTTCCCGGGCCAGTTCCTCAACGCCGGCAATCTCGGGCCGCCACACGCTGATGTTGGCAAGCCTTGTCTGCAGGGCCAGTACGCGTCCGTTACGGTCCAGAATGGAACCGCGTCCGGCAAGGCCGCGGGAACGGGGCCGGGACACAGGCCCTCCCTTCCCTATCATGAGGGAGCCGTAGCGTATCAATACCCCCAGGGCGGCGAGGGAAAAGAGTGAAATAAAAATCAGAAAACGGCCTTTTTTCCGGCTGTTCATTTAACGCCCAGCGCCTTGCCGATGATGCAATCCACCGGAACCGGGCCGTAGGACCGGGAATCAAATGACAGAGGGCCGTTGTCCCCAAGGGCCATGAAATGTCCCTCCGCGATTTCCACGCACCGTTTTACCGCGACGCCGCTGCCGGGGGCGTGAAAAATCACCACATCCCCCGGCCTGGGCAGCGCCCATCTTACAAGGTATGTCTTCATCCAGGGAAAACGGAAGCCGTAAACCAGACGGTTTACCACAAGCACCGTTCCCGTCCTGATGGAAGGCTCCATGGATTTTCCCTCGGCAATCATCAGATCAAAAACAAAAAATTTCAGCACCCCTCCCAGGATAAAGGCACAGAAGACCGCCCTTCTCATACCGGCAAGTATAATCATTCGGCCTCTTTATGTCGATAAACCAGTATGATACGGGATCTCATCGCCGGCCAGCGTGTCAAACCCAGAAAGAAACCTTCGCTGCTTTCGGCAGCCATGACATACCGGCAGGATTCCCGGACAAAGAGCGTCCATATCAAACAGAAACCGGCCAGGACCCGCCGCGTTGCGCGCGTAAAAAAAAGGAGCGCGGCTTTTTCCTTCGGCTTTACCGGAAAACGGGGGATCTTCGGGGAAAAAATTGCCCGCGCCCTTTCCGGCGTCATACGTCCCGGCGGAATTATTCCGGCCTTTATCATCGCCGTCCTCGCGGGTTTTTCGGTTCTGGCCCTTGTTTTCGATCCCTCTTTTTCCCTTCCCTGGGAACAGCCCCCCCTTCCCCAGCCGGAAGAAGACGGCGGCTATGGCCATAACCTCGCTTCCTACGCGGGACTCCTCCCCCCGGAGGCCGCGGGGGACGATATTCCCCTCGATCTTATGGAAACCTTTTCCTGGTCCTCCTACAAGGTGAGGCGTGGCGATTCCGTTTCAAAAATAGCGGCCGATCACGGCATTTCCATGGACGCGGTAATAGCCTGCAACGGTATTACCAACGTGCGCAGGCTTCGCGAAGGCCAGACGCTGCGCATCCCGAACATGGACGGTATTCCCTATACGGTAAAAAATGGCGACAGTCTTTCAAAAATTTCCGCGTCGTTCAAGACCCCGCTTGAGGCGATACTCGATGCCAACGACATAGAGAGCGACGGCATAAGCGGGGGAACGGTGCTCTTTATTCCCGGCGCCCGCATGAAAACCGAGGAACTGAAACTTGCCCTTGGGGAACTGTTTGTGTATCCCATAAGGGGAAGGCTTACAAGCCCCTACGGCTGGCGGGACGATCCCATCAGCGGGGTGCGGCGCTATCACGCCGCGATAGATCTTGCCGCTTCCGCCGGCACGCCGGTAAGGGCCGCCATGGACGGAAAAATTTCGTCGGTAGGGTACAACGCGACCTACGGCAACTACATCATCATAAGCCACGGCGGCGGCTACCAGACCCTGTACGCCCACCTTCGCGTTGTCTCGGTAAAGAAGGACGCAGAGGTAAATCAGGGCTCGAAGATCGGAGAGGCGGGAAGCACCGGCTACAGTACCGGCCCTCATCTTCATTTTGCCGTTTTCAAAAACGGGAAGGCGGTAAATCCCCTTGAATATCTTCATTGAAAACGGTACGCTAAAAGCGGAGGTTTCATGCGTAATCTTATGTTGATACTTATTGCCTTTATCGCTGTGGTTACCTTTATCAGGGCTTTTGACAATTCGGGGCCCGGCATTACCGCCGAACCGGTAATGGAAGCCGGCGTCAATAATTAAACGTTCCGTTATGGCGTCCGTCGAAAAACCGGCAGTTTTTCCTTCTTTCGAGGCTGTTCTGGATGCCGCCTGCGAAGGTCTCGCGGATAAACAGATCCGTTATTCCGTGCGCCGGATCAGGGAAATGGAGGAATGTCTTGCCAATCTGGAAATGGAGCTGGATGTTTTTCTTCGGAACAGGAAAGAAGGCGGATCTGCGTGATATGAGACGCGGAACGCGGCGCCTGTTTTTTGCCCTGATTCTTTTTTCCTTTCCCTTTTATGCCGGGGCCAAGGTTGGTTTTTACGATCTTGATCTTTCCGAGGATAACCGGCTGCTCTTCAGGGCCGAATCCTCCGGAGACGGCGCACCGGATCAGCACGCCCTTTTTATTTCCCGCCTTACCGATCGCGCCCTTCAGCAGATAACCGCGTTTCCCGAAAAAATGGAGCTGCTTGGAGAAGGACGGACGCTGCAGATTCAGAATGTCTTCGGCGCGGTGCGGATTCCTGTTTCAGGCGGGCTTCCCCGCGGCGTTCCCGGTTTTCCTTCGTTTATCGCGGGCGTTCCCGCCGCCGGCGGGCGCGCGGAGGATCTTGCCGCCTCCCCGGACGGCCGCTGGGCCCTTTTTCTTGAAGCCGAAAGTTCCGCCTACGGGAACCTCGTCCTGCTTGAGATTGCCTCGGGCGCAAGGCGGATTGCGGCCCGGCATGTCGAACGTCCCGGCCCGTATTTTCCCGCCTCCTGGAGCCCCGATTCCCGCCTGTTTATCTACAGCCGTGAAGGCAGGCTCTACTATCACACGGTCAATTTGCCTGAGGGAATGGACGAACAGTACAGGACAATAGGCGAGGGGGAAATCAATTCGGTAAGCTGGCTGCCCTCAGGCGATTTCTTCTACCTCAAGGGCAGCGCTCTTTACCGGGTGCGCGGTTCGGGGCTTCTTGCCCGTACCCTCTACGCGGATTTTCTTGAACCGGGCAGCCTTGAGGGGAAGATCCCCTTTGACTTTGATCCTTCCTTTGATTTTTTCCGCGTCGCTCCCGGCGGCAGGTCCATGCTGATATGCCGTGACAGGAGAACCCTTTTTTACTGCCCGCTTGAGGCCGGTACTTACGAGCCTGGCGGGCCGGATTTCAGGGCCGTCCTTCCCTATGTAATGATACCCCGTTCCGCTCTGGACATTACCGTACTCTGGTCCTCCCCGGGGCTTGTAACTGTCCTGGCGCTTGTTTCCGCCGGGGAAGGAAGCGAGGTTCTCGCCTGGCGGCTCGATACGGCGGCGGGGGAGGTGAACTTTGTTCCCCTTCCGAATCCTCCGGCTTCAAACGCCGCGCTTTCGCCTGACGGTACGCGGGCGCTCCTCTGGGGCACGGAGGGGGTCTTCCTGTACGATTACGTGAACTGGCGTCTTTCCGGCCGGATAAGCGAAAGGCCCGGCGTTTCCTGCCTGTGGCTTGCCAACGAAGAATTTATTTCAGGAGACTCGGGCCGTATAGAACGGGTAAACGTGCGGGGCGGGCGGAACCTTGTGTGCCTTTCGGCCGCGGACGAATTCGGCTTTGAGGAAAAGGGGAACAGGATCTTCGCGAAGAACGGCGGGGCCTGGTACGGGACCGACGGCAGATCTTCCTGGACGGAAACGGCGGCCCCAGGTGTGCGCCGCCCTTCCCTTGTATCGGGCCGTTACCGCGTCTACCTTGAGCGGCAGTTTTACGGTCCCTACGAAAATCTTCCCATGATACGGAACACCGCCTCAACGGGCACCGCCCCGCTTCTTGCATCCTTTGAGTACGAAAAAGAAGAAGCCTTTTCCGAAGATCCTCAGGACGCCGTTCCCGGTCTCTTTACCCACGGGAAGAGGGGAGGACTGCGGGAAGTGGCGCTGTGCTTTGATCTCTACGACGATGCGTCGGGACTTCCGGGCGTGCTCGCCGCCCTTCGCCGTTACGGGATTCAGGCGACTTTTTTCCTTAACGGCGAGTTTATCCGCCGTCATCCCGGCGCCGCCCGGGAAATAGCCGAAGACGGCCATGAGGCGGCGTCCATGTTTTTCGCGCCCGCCGATCTTTCCGACGCCCGTTACCGTGTGGCGGGGGAATTTATCGCCCGCGGCCTTGCCAGAAACGAGGACGAATACTACCGCGCGACGGGGCGGGAAATCAGCCTTTTCTGGCATCCCCCGTATTACGCCGTTTCCGCGGAAATAGCCGCCGCCGCTTCGCTCGCGGGTTACAGGACGGTGGGGCGGGACGTAGATCCCCTTGACTGGGTGCGCGGCGGTGAAGGGGGGCGCCTTTCCCTTGCCCGGTATTCCGCCTCAAGCATGATAGAACGCGTCATGCGGCTTAAACGGCCCGGCTCGATTATCCCCATACGCCTTGGGGCCCTCCCCGGCGGACGGAACGATTATCTCTTCCTCAGAATCGAAGTGCTTCTTGACGCCCTGATCCGTTCCGGCTACGACCTGGTAACAGTATCGGCGCTTCTGGAACACTCCCGCTAGCAGCAGTAGCAAGCAGTAGCAGTCCCGCGCCCCGGCGGCGGCCGCCGTCAATTCATCCCGGTTTTTTTCGGCCTGAAGAGCATCTTCACGCCGTCTCCCATCCGTTTGAAAAAGCCCCCCTCTTCATACGCTTCCCGGGTAACAAGGGGGACGCGGCGGAGTTCCCCGTATTCATCGGAGATGACGAGGGTTCCCGCCCGGTATCCTTCGGGAAGCGGCGCGACGAGGGGATCGGTAATTTCCACCGTATAGGCGGGGGAAATTCCCCTTCCGGCCGGCACGGTAAAGGGAAGGGGCTCCGCCGGAACAAGACGGGCCCAGTCCGATTTGCCCTTCCACAGGCGCGCCGGTTCGAGTTTTACAAGGGGCCGCATTGTCCTGAAATGTTCAAAGGCCCATGAAAGGAGCCTCCTCCCGTCGCTGTCCCGCGCCGCCTCCCCGCCGGGGCCCGAAGGCGCGCCCAGCAGCACCGCGATGAACCGTGTTTCTTCCCTTTTGGCGGTAAGGGCGATGTTGTAGCCCGACTCGTCTATGTAGCCTGTTTTAAGGCCGTCCGCACCGGGAAAATTCCGCAGCAGCGTGTTGCGGTTCCGCTGCACTATTGTGCGGGGCCTGTTCCGCGTCCCCGTTTCCGCGTTTGACGCGGAGGGATAGGCAAATTCCGGAGCGGAGTGAAAGGCGGAAAGACTTTCGGGGTGCTGCCGCACGTATTCGCGGCAAAAGGCGGCAAATTCCCCGGCTGTGGTGATGTTGTTTTCCGAGATCCCCGACGGCTCGGTAAAGCGGGTCTTTACAAGACCCATGCGGCGGGCTTCCGCGTTCATGATCCCGGCAAAGTCCCGCACCGCCGGGGCAAAGCGCAGGGCGGCCGCCACGGCGGCGTCGTTTCCCGACGACACGGCAAGGCCGAGCAGCAGTTCCCTAAGGTTTACCCGCTGGCCGGGGCCCAGGAACATGAGGCTTGATCCGGGGGGCTGGTTTTCCGCCCAGCTTTCGGGGGGAAGGGGAACCGTTTCGTCAAGAGACGCCCGCCCCGCGGCGATCTCGCGAAAGACGATGTGCATGGTCATGAGTTTGGTCAGCGACGCCGGGGGAATCTCGAGGTCCGGGTTTTTTTCGTAGAGCACCGTCCCCGTTTCCGCGTCAATGAGCGCCGCGGCCCGCGATACGATCCCGGGGGCGTCGTCCCTGAAATTCTGGGCGGAAAGGGAACAGGCGCAGAGGAACAGCGCACACAGCGCGCGGATTTTTTTTCTCTTCATTCTCTCAATAAACATTCTTCAAAGAAACATCCGTTTCCTAAAATTCGGCCTGTCCTGCCGCCCTTGGGTAAGGAATCACGTCCCGTATGTTGATCATGCCTGTTACATACTGGATGAGCCGTTCAAAACCCAGGCCGAAGCCCGAATGGGGAACGGAGCCGTAACGGCGGAGATCAAGGTACCAGAAGTAGTTGTCCGTCTTCATGCCCAGTTCCTCCATGCGCCGGGAAAGCTTTAGAGGATCGTCTTCGCGCTGGGAACCGCCGATGATCTCTCCCAGCCTGGGCACAAGAACGTCCATTGCGCGGACTGTTTTTTCATCATCGTTCATCTTCATGTAAAAGGCCTTGATTTCCTTTGGATAGGAAGTGACGATCACAGGCCCGCCGGCAACTTTTTCGGTGAGGAATTTTTCATGTTCGCTCTGGAGATCGCATCCCCAGCGGGGCCTGTATTCAAAGGAATCCGCCGCTTTTTCCAGTTCGCGCACCGCCTCGGTATAGGTCATGCGGACGAAACGCGACGCGGCCGCCTCTTCCAGCGTTCCGGCGATTCCCTTCCCTGCGTGTTCCCCGGAAAAATGTTTGTCGAAAAAGGCAATGTCTCGGGCGCAGTCCTCAAGGGCGGCGGTAAAGAGGCTTTTAAGAAAATCTTCCGCCAGATCCATGTCGTCTTCAAGGGAGGCAAAGGCCATTTCAGGCTCTATCATCCAGAATTCCGCGAGGTGGCGGACGGTGTTTGAATTTTCCGCCCTGAAGGCCGGGCCAAAGGTGTATACCCGCGAAAGGGCGCAGGCGTAGGTTTCCGCCTCAAGCTGGCCCGAGACGGTTAAATAAGCGGCCCTGCCGAAAAAATCCCCGCCGTAGCCCGATTCCGGTTTTACGGACGGATCGAGGGTGGTGACGCGGAACATGGCCCCCGCGCCTTCGGCGTCGTTTGACGTGATAACGGGAGTATGCAGATACAGAAAACCCCGCTCCCGGAAAAACCGGTGTACCGCAAAGGCAAGATTGCTGCGCACCCGCGCCACCGCGCCGAAGGTAGTGGTCCTGGCCCTGAGGTGGGCTATTTCCCGGAGAAATTCCAGCGAATGGTGTTTCTTTTGCAGCGGGTAGCTTTCGGCGGGCGCGGGGCCAAGGACGGCGATTTCCGACACGGCCACTTCCACGTCCTGCCCCGCTGCGGGGGAGGGGACAAGACGCCCCCGTATTTCCACCGACGCGCCTGTTCCCAGCGCGGCAAGCGTTCCCGCCGTGTTCCCCTCTTTCGCGCCCGCGCCCGCGCCCGCGTTTCCCCCGCCGCCCCTGTCAAAAACGCACTGTATGCCGGTAAGGGAGGAGCCGTCGTTTACCTCGATAAAAACGAGGTTTTTCATTTCCCGCCTGGTTCTGACCCAGCCGCGCACGGTCACGTCCTGGTTCTTTGGGGAAAGGGAACGTATGTCCCTGACAAGGGGAAAAAGCATGGTACAAGCATAGTTGTTTTTGGGGAACGGTGTATAGACGGGCACCGGACTGTTAATTATGCGGCGCTTTCGGGTATCAGGGAAAAGGAATAACTTCAAATCTTTTATTGACCGGGCTTAAAAAGCGGTTTACCATATGAGGCTGTTCCAAAACTTCAGTTTTTGGAACAAGCTCATATGTCAACCAGAGAAAAGGGCCTGAATCCGGCCCGCAGATCAGGAGAACCCCATGACTAATTTCCGTACCATGAATCTGCATATTGATACCCGCCGTATAAAGGGAAAACGGGACGCCATGATATACGGCCACTTTATCGAGCACTTTCACCGCCAGATCTACGGCGGCATCTTCGATCCCGGAAATCCCCTTTCCGATGCAGAGGGATTCAGGACCGACGTGATAAAAGCCCTGCGGCGTATCAAAGTCCCGGTCCTGCGCTGGCCGGGCGGCTGCTTTGTGTCCGCCCATCACTGGAAAGACGCGGTGGGGCCGCGGCGGGTTCCCGGTTTCGACAAGGCCTGGCGGGTGGAGGAGCCCAATACCTTCGGGACCGACGAGTACATCGCCTTTTGCCGTAAGGTTGGCTGTGAACCCTATATCTGTACCAACGCCGGAAGCGGCGGCGCGGAGGAGATGAGCGACTGGGTGGAATACTGCAATCTGCCCCATGAAGGGCCCTGGGCAAAACAGCGGATCGCCGGCGGGCACGCGGAGCCCTACGGGGTAAAATACTGGAGCATCGGTAACGAAAACTACCTGGGCGGCGAGATAGGCGCCAAGTCCGCCGCCGAGTGGGGGCGCTTCGTAACCGAATCCGCCAAAATGATGAAGCGGGTCGATCCCCGGATAGAGCTTTCCGCCGCCGCCCTGGCGGATCTGGACTGGAACATCAATCTTTTGCGGAACTGCGGCGAAAGGCTGCGCTGGATATCCCTTCACGGTTACTGGGACGGCCTGTGGCAGGATAACACGTTTGCCGGCTATGAGGCGTCCATGGTTTTTACCAACACGCTGGAGGATCAGGTTGCCAGGGTCCGGGGGCTCCTTGCGGCGATGGGGCTTCAAAAACGGATCCGTATCGCCTTTGACGAATGGAACCTCCGGGGCTGGCACCACCCCAGGGTTGATACCGGCCTTGAGCCTGAAGAGTATATCACGCCCCGGGATCTTAACGATGACAACCGCTGTTATACCATGGCGGACGCGGTGTTTACCGCCTGTTTCCTTAACATGGCGAACCGCAACTGCGACATTGTAGGGATGGCCAACTTCGCGCCTGTGGTGAATACCCGGGGCTGTATATATACCCACAAAGACGGAATTGTTCTCCGGCCGGCCTACCATGTATTTGACCTCTATGTGAATAACCTGGGGGAAACAGTACTGGACACCTATACGTCGGACGATCCGGTCCTGGAGGTCCGGGACAAGGCGGGAAACCGGGCGGAAACAGGCGCCCTTGATACAATTGCGACCCTTAACGCGGAAGGCGGTATCGTCATTGCGGCGGTAAACAAGGATGCGGCAAACCCGCGGGAATTCCGCGTTGTCTGGCCGGGCGGTTCCATTCCTTCCGGATACTGTATTCATACCCTGACAGGTACAGGCACGGAGTCCTGTAACGATATAGACCATACCGGCGCGGCTCCGGAACCGCCCCGCGCCGCAGCCTACAAACCGGAAGATACAATCCGGCTTTTACCCCATTCGGTAAACATCATCCGCTTTGGCGCGGATCTTTGAGAAAGGGGTCCTTGACGGCCTACTTGCGCTTGTCCCGCTTTTTTTGCTAATATTTATACAGGATCTTTTCAAATTTATTTTGAAATTTGAAAGTCCTGTCTGTTTTTTGTTTTTATGTACCAATTTTTTATCTGCACGGGAGGTTGTATGACCATTTTTCAAATGCTGGGGCAAAGCGGTATTCTTACCCTGCTCGGCATGGGTATTGTGTTTTCGTTTCTGATTATTCTGGTTGTCTTTGTAACGCTTGTCGGGAAGCTCCTGCATGCTGTTGGAGCCGACAAGGATGTCCGGCCGGCCGTCCCCACATCATCAGGCGGGGCTTCAGGGACATCAGGCGCCGTGACCGCGGCAATTTCCGCGGCGGTAACGGAATACGGCAAATCGCGGAAATAACGTACACGCCGAAAATTTTACACATATAAGGAAAGAAACAATGCCGAAAGTTAGACTTACCGATCTGGTTCTTCGGGATGCCCATCAGTCCCTGTTTGCTACCCGCATGGTTACCGCCGATATGCTTCCCGTCTGCGACAAGCTGGACAGGGCGGGCTTTTTCGCGCTGGAAGCCTGGGGAGGCGCTACCTTTGATTCCTGTATCCGTTTTTTGAACGAAGATCCCTGGGAGCGGCTCAAAAAGCTCAAAGCCGCCCTGCCCAATACGAAGATCATGATGCTCCTGCGGGGACAGAACCTTCTGGGTTACCGGCATTACGCCGACGATGTAGTGGCAAAATTCGTGGAATACGCCGCCAAAGACGGGGTTGATATTTTCCGGATCTTCGACGCCGTCAACGATCCCCGGAATTTCAAGGCGGCCATAGACGCCGCGAAAAAAACCGGCAAACATATTCAGGCCGCCATTTCCTACGCGGTTACTCCCTTTCATACCATTGAAAAGTACGCGGAACTCGCCAAACAGTACGCGGACATAGGCGCTGATTCCCTCTGTATCAAAGACATGTCCGGGCTCTTAAAGCCCTACGTGGCCTATGATCTTGTCAGGGCTATCAAGAAGGTTACCGATCTTCCTGTTGAAATTCATTCCCACGCCACTACCGGCATGAGCGTTGCTACGTTAACCAAGGCCGCCGAGGCCGGGGCGGAAATTCTCGATACTGTTATTTCTTCCCTTTCCATGGGCACGAGCCACAGCCCCACCGAAACAATGGTGGAAATTTTCAGGGGAACCGAATACGACACGGGCCTTGACACCGGCCTGCTTCTGGAAATTGCCGCCTATTTCCGGGAGGTACGGAAAAACTACAAACAATTTGAGTCCAGTTTCCTCGGCGCGGACACGCGGATTCTTGTGTCGCAGGTTCCGGGCGGCATGCTCTCCAATCTGGAAAGCCAGCTCAAGGAGCAGGGCGCTTCGGACAAGATAGACGCGGTGTTAAAGGAAATTGCCGTGGTCCAGAAGGATTCAGGCTATCCGCCCCTGGTGACCCCCACGAGCCAGATTGTGGGGACCCAGGCGGTGTTCAATGTTCTCTTCGGCCGCTACAACCGGCTTTCCGGGGAATTCCAGGATCTCATGGCCGGTAAATACGGCGCGTGCCCGGCTCCCAAAAACCCCGACGTGGTAAAGAAGGCCCTTGAAGCCCTTAAAATGGATAAGGAAATTACCCACCGGCCGGCGGACGACATTCTTCCCGAATACGACAAGCTGGAAGGGGAGGCCAAGAAACTTCTTGAAACCGAAACGGTTTCCGTGGAAGATGTCCTTACCCTGGCGATGTTCCCCAAGGTGGCTCCCGGCTTCTTCAAGAAACGGGCCGAAGGGCCGGTGGTCTTTAAGCCCGAAGCCGGGACTCTCTCCGCGCAGGCGGGTTCTTCCGCCGGCCCCGCTCCGGGACAGGCGGCCCGCTACACGGTCAACGTGAACGGCGCGAACTACAATGTCGTGGTTGCTCCCGCCGGGACTGTGGCGGTTGCCCCCGCGCCGGGCGCGTCCGCCCCGGCCGTATCCGCCGGAAGCGCCGCCGCGGTCATTCCCGCTCCCGTCGCCGGGACCGTACTCCGTTATGTGGCCGGCGAAGGCGAAGAGGTTGCCTCGGGGGACACGGTGCTTATCATCGAGTCCATGAAGATGGAGCTGGAGATAAAGTCCACCGCTCCGGGCAAAATACACTTCCTTGTGCCGGCCGGTACGCAGGTAGCCTCCCAGCAGCCTGTTGCCGAAATCCTGGGGGCGGGCGTTTCCCTTCCGGCGGCGGGATTTGATCCGGCCGCCGGGGCCGCCACGGCGGAAGCTGCTTCCCCGGTTTCCGCTCCGGACGGGGCTTCCACCGTAATTCCCGCTCCTGTTGCCGGGACCCTGCTCCGTTACGCGGTAAACGAGGGCGCGCAGGTTGCCTCAGGCGACACGGTAGTTATTATTGAGTCAATGAAGATGGAACTGGAAATAAAGGCTACCGTTTCGGGTACGGTTCATTTCCTTGTGCAGCCGGGTGTCCAGATTGCCTCTCAGCAGCCTATTGCCGAAATCGGCTGATAAACCAAACGTAAACCGAATTAAGGATGGAAATATGATAGACCTGAAAAAAAACCCCGTATTGATTACCAAGCTGTGCCTCGTCATCATAGCGGGCGCTTTTATATTTTCCTTTATGCCCAGGGCAGGCGCCCAAGGGTCCCCGGAGACCGATGAACTGCCTTCTTTCAGAAACCTCGACGGCATCATTCCCAACAGCCAGAACATACCCCGTGTTTCCCTTAAGAGTTTCATACTCAACATCGCCGAGACGACGGGCATATTCAAATTTATCACCGACAGTACGCCCAAACGGACCCCGTCCAACAGGGACATCACGGTTCTGGGCTGGCAGGAACTGCTCATGGTCGCGGTGGGTTTTCTTATTGTGTACCTTGGGGTGGCAAAGGGATTCGAACCGCTCCTGCTTGTCCCCATAGGATTCGGCGTCATCTTCGTCAATATTCCCATGGCGGGAATGGGCGAGGCCGGCCATCTTTTGGCCGACGGCACCCGCGAGGGGCAGGGTTTTCTGGATATTATCTACAAGGCGGGCGTGGGCAACGAATTCTTTCCCCTTATCATTTTCATAGGCATAGGGGCAATGACCGATTTCGGCCCCCTTATCGCCAACCCCAAAACCGCCCTGCTCGGCGCGGCGGCCCAGTTCGGGGTGTTCGCTACCATGCTCTTCGTCAGCGTCGCCAACTTCCTGCCGGGGGTGGCTTTTAACCTCAGGGAAGCCTGCGCGGTGTCGATCATCGGCGGCGCGGACGGCCCCACCACGATCTATGTCGCGGCCAAGCTTGCCCCCCATCTTCTTGCCACCGTGGCGGTGGCGGCCTATTCCTACATGGCCCTCGTTCCCATCATACAGCCCCCCATCATGAAGGCCCTTACTACCAAACAGGAGCGGCTTATCAGGATGAAACAGCTGCGGCCCGTGTCCAAAACGGAAAAGGTGTTTTTCCCCATCGTGGTTTTTGTGCTGACCCTGCTCCTTATTCCCGCGGCCGCCCCTCTTATCGGCTGCCTCATGTTCGGCAACTTTATAAGGGAATGCGGCGTGGTGGAGCGGCTCTCCGATACGTCGCAGAACGCCCTCATGAACATTGTGTCTATGTTCCTTTCCCTGGGCGTCGGCAGCCAGATGACCCCGGAAAAATTCCTCAATCCTTCTTCTCTTATTATCGTCGTGATGGGGCTTGTCGCTTTCGCCATCGCGACCACCGCGGGGGTTCTTGTCGCCAAATTCATGAACCTTTTCCTTAAAGAAAAGATCAACCCGCTCATCGGTTCGGCCGGTGTTTCCGCCGTGCCCATGGCCGCCAGGGTTTCCAACAAGGTCGGCCTTGACGACGATCCGGGGAATTTCCTTCTGATGCACGCCATGGGGCCCAATGTCGCGGGCGTTATAGGAACGGCCATCGCGGCGGGCGTCATGATCGCCGTTTACGGAGGCTGAGCCGCGCGGCCGCATGAAAGGGCTTTCATACCGGCATACCGTGGCGGCCTGTTATGCCGGTTATATGACGCAGGCCATAGTCAACAATCTGGGATCGCTTCTGCTGTTGACTTTTCAGCGCCAGTTTGACGTTTCATTGGGAAAACTGGCGCTGCTTGTTTCTCTTAATTTTACCGTGCAGCTTCTTGTCGATCTCGCGGCGGTAAAATTTGCCGACCGTATAGGCTACAGGGCGGCGGCCGTAAGCGCCCATGTTTTCTGTACGGCGGGCCTCCTCCTCATGGGAACCCTTCCCTTTGTCATGCCTCCCTACGCGGGGCTTGTCATTGCCGTGACGATCAACGCCCTGGGGGGCGGGCTTCTTGAAGTAATAGTGAGCCCCATTGTGGAGGCCCTTCCCACAGGCAACAAGTCGGCGGCCATGGCCCTGCTTCATTCGTTTTACTGCTGGGGCTATGTGGGCGTTGTGCTGCTTTCCACCCTGTATTTTACAACGGTTGGAACGGCGGCCTGGCGGTATCTTCCCATGCTCTGGGCGGTGCTTCCCTTTGCGAACATATTCTTCTTCGCGGCCGTTCCCATGAAGAGCCTTTCGGACGAAGGGACCGTCAAGGCGTTTCCCTTCAGGTTTCTCTTTTCCAAAAAAGTATTCGTTATTCTTTTTGTCATGATGATAGCCTCAGGCGCTTCGGAGCAGGCCATGTCCCAGTGGGCTTCGCTGTTTGCCGAGGCGGGTCTTAAGGTTTCCAAAACCGCCGGGGATCTTCTGGGTCCCTGCGCCTTTGCCGTTCTTATGGGCCTTTCACGGGTTTTTTTCGGCTCCCGGAAGACCGAGCTTGAACTTGAGCGGATACTCTTCGGCGCGGCGTCTTTGTGCCTGGCAAGTTATTTTGTCACGGTGTTTTCGCCGTATCCCTTTCTTTCGCTCGCGGGCTGCGCGGTTTCGGGCCTTTCGGTGGGGATTATGTGGCCGGGAACCTTCAGTCTTGCGTCAAGGGTTTTCCCGTCGGGGGGAACGGCCATGTTCGCCCTGCTTGCCCTTTCGGGCGACGTGGGATGCGCCGCCGGTCCCGGCCTTGCCGGCGCGGTGATGAACAGGACAACGCTTAAAACGGGCGTGCTTGCCGCGGCGGTTTTTCCCCTGCTCCTTGCCGCGGGCGTTCTCCTGCTTGGTCTTGCCGCGAAGTCCCGCTTTGCTGCCCGCCGCGGCGGCCTTGACGGTGCACAATGAACGCGGCCGGGAAGTTTCCGTTGAAGAAGGTTTTTTTTCTTGCATGTACGTTCCTCTTTTTGGCCGCCCTTCTTCCTGCTCAAAACGAAACCGGCCGTCCCGGCGATAACCTTGTCATACAAATAGCCGTTATGGGGCCCGGGGACGAACTCTACTTCTGGTGGGGCCATATCGCCCTTATCATAGACGACACAAGAACAGGCCAGAGTAATTTTTACGATTACGGGCTTTTCTCTTTTGAAAATGAACGGTTTTTTTTGAATTTCGCGTTCGGGAGACTGCTTTACAGCTGCGGCGTTTCTCCTTCCTGGGCCAACATCGCGGGTTACATACGTACCAACCGGGACGTGACTGTTTACACGCTGGATCTTCCCCCGGAAAAACGGGAAGAAGTGCGGCGCTTCGCGGAAAACAACGTGCTCCCCGAAAACCGGGACTATCTGTACCATCATTTCAGGAGGAACTGTTCGCACCCTGTGAGGGACATTATCGACATGGCGGTAGAAGGCCAGTTCAGGGAAAAATATGGAAACGAGCCGGGCCGTTTTACCCTGCGCCAGCATGTGGTCCGCCACACATGGTTTTCACCCTTCATGGACTGGATGCTTAATTTCCTTATGGGAAAGACTATTGATGTTCCCATTACCGTCTGGGACGACATGTTTCTTCCCTCTGAACTTGGGAAGCGGATTGACGAATTTTACTACACCGATCCGTCCGGAACGGAGCGCAAGCTGGTTTCCAATGTTGAGTTTATCTACCGGGCCAAAAACAGACCCGCCGTTCTTGACGCCCCTCCCAGGCGCTGGCCCGCCGCTCTTGCCGCGGGTACGGCGGCGGCGTTCCTCCTTCTCTTCTTTTCCTTTGTGCGGGTAAAACGTCCCCGCGCGGGAAGGCTTCTCCTTGGCGCAAGCCAGAGTCTTTTGGGGCTTTTCTTCGGCGGGACGGGACTGGTTCTTTTTTTCATGACCTTTTTTACCAACCACGACTATACCTTTCACAACAGCAACATCCTCTTTGTCAACCCTCTTCTGCTCGCGGCTGTCCCGCTGGGGATCATGTACGCCTCGGGCGGGGAAAAAAAGATACCGCCGGGAAGGCTGCTCACCCTGCTCTGGCGCGTCAGCCTCCTTGGGCTCCTCCTGTCCATGCTGATTAAGATCCTTCCCGCTTTTTACCAGGACAATATAACAGATCAGCTTCTGCTTCTTCCCATAGTTCTGGCGCTGAGTTTCATGCCGCAAAGGGAGTAGTGAAGATGGAGAAGGCCGCGGCGGTATGCGTAACATCCCCTGAATCAAGAAGAACGGGAGAACGCGAAAAGCCCCTGTGGATACGGAGGCCCGCGTCCTGGGGGGATTCCGGCGCGAAGCTGGAGGAGATCCTTGGGCGCTTTTGCCTGCATACGGTCTGCGGCGAGGCGCAATGCCCCAACCGGGGCGAATGCTGGGGGCTTGGAACGGCGGCTTTTATGCTGATGGGAAGGATCTGTACGCGTTCCTGCCGTTTCTGCGCCGTTGCCTCGGGGAAGACCGGGGAGCCGCTCCGGGCGGACGAGGCGGACGCCGTCGCGGCGGCGGCCGGGGAACTGTGCCTCCGCTATGTGGTGCTTACCTCGGTGGACAGGGACGATCTTGACGATAAGGGGGCCTCATGTTACGCCGCGGCGGCGGCGGCGCTGAGGAGGCGTATTCCCGGCGTCAAAGTGGAGGCTCTTGTCCCCGATTACCGCCGGGACGAATTTGCCGTCATGGCCGCCGCCTTTCCCGACGTGCTTGCCCACAATGTCGAGACGGTCCGTTCCCTTCAGCATATACGGGACGGCAGGGCCTCTTTTGACGGAAGCCTTGAAACCCTGAAGGCGGCAAAAGAGGCGGGAATACCCGTGACCAAATCGAGCCTGCTTCTGGGGCTCGGTGAAAAGAAGGAAGAGGTGCTTGCCGCCATGGACGAACTCAGGGAAGCCGGGGTTGACTCGCTGGTGATGGGCCAGTACCTGCGGCCGGGAAAAAGGCAGATCCCCGTTGTTGAGTACCTTCACCCCGATACGTTCGCCTGTTACGCCGAAGAGGCGCGCATGAGGGGGTTTTCCCGCGTCGTATCCGCCCCCTTCGCGAGGACAAGCTACCATGCCGCTGAAGATTAGGCTCATCCGCACGGGCCGCGCCGACGCCTTTTACAACATGGGCCTTGATGAGGCGCTGCTTGAGAGCGCCCGTGAGGGCGGCCTTCCTGTTCTCCGTTTTTACGGCTGGGAGCCTCCGGCGGTTTCCATAGGTTATTTCCAGAAGATTTCCGAAGTGGTTAACCGCGGGGCGTGCGCGCAGAGGGGCGTGGACATTGTACGCCGGCTTTCGGGCGGCGGCGCGGTTTTTCATCAGGCCGAAGTTACCTACAGTGTTATTTTTCCCCCTCCGTGCGTCCTTCCGCCGTT
Organism: Treponema sp.; assembly: GCA_031266775.1. Lineage (GTDB taxonomy): Bacteria > Spirochaetota > Spirochaetia > Treponematales > Breznakiellaceae > JAIROE01. The sequence goes on along the minus strand of JAISAQ010000056.1, from coordinate 56,901 downwards.
TGAACTGATATGCGGGGCCGTCATGGAAGGGCTTTCCATTTTGGGGGTCTCTTCCCGCTTCAAGCCGGTCAACGATATTTACACGGGAGAAAAAAAAATATCGGGCAGCGCGCAAATACGCCGGGGGGATACGCTTCTTCAGCACGGTACGGTTCTTTTGGATACCGATCCCCTCTTGATGCGGGAACTGCTCGGCGTCTCCGCCTCCAAAGTAACGGGTCTTCGCGCCGTTTTGGACAGGCCCGTTTCCTTTGAGGATGCGGAGGAAGCCCTCGCCGAAGGTTTCAGGCGGCGGCTTTCCCTTGAGTATGCCGCGGAAACGGGCGGATCGTCCCCCGTTTCCCTCTGTTCCCCGACGGCGGAAGAGGATGAACGGGCCCGCGTTCTTGCCCGTGAACGTTTTGCCTCTCCCGGATTCATTAACAGGAGTTAAGACATGAAGCTCGGGCCTTTTGCTGTTTTGATCCTGCTTCCCTCATTCGCGGGTGTTCCCGCCCTGGCGGAAGGCGTTCCCTTTGTTATTGCCCCGCTTCTTGAAACCATTAGAGGCGGGGAGATCCTCTGGAACCCTCTCTGGCCCCGGGAAATTCCTCCCGACGCCTTTACCCCGCGCGGCGGCGCGTCCCTTGTGAACCTCCGTTCAGGCGGGCGTGAGTACCGCGTGCGCCGGGACGAAGAAAACAGGCTCCTTGAATTTCCGCAGCTTCCAGGCGGTCCGGGCCTTTCGGCCGGGCTTGCGATGATAACGGTTGAATACGGCGGTGAAGGTGAAATTCTCCGCCTTGCCGCGGACTCAGGCGGGGAGGGCCTGTGGACGGCCGAATTTCCGCCCGGTTTTTTTGGCCCCGGACCGGAAAGCCTTGTCAGGGTAAGCGGAAACGGCGTTTTCTATTTCGTGATCCTTAAAGATTCGGCGGACGGCGTTTCGGAAACCTGGTACGACGGGGAAGGCCGCGCCCTGGCTTACGCGAAAACCGCCGTCCGGGAAGGCCGCGTCCTTTCGGTTGAAATACGCGACGAGACAGGAACATCCCTTGAGACGTACCGTTTCGAAAGCGGAGGCCGCGTTTCCTTTGCCGAAAGGCGCCGGGCCGAAAGCTCCGGCGAGGAAGGTTTTGTTGTTACCGGCGCCTGTTCCGCCGTTTATTACCGGGGCCGTCCCGTTTACTGGGATCTTGATCCCGAAACCGCCGGAACGGACGCTTCCGCGCGTTTCAGCCTCCAGTGGGATGAAAACGGCTTTTTGGTGAGGATGCACGGGGACGGAGCGGATTTCCGCTACGATTACGTTACGGACGAAAGGGGAAACTGGCGGCGGCGAGGGGAAACCGTTTGGGAGGAAGCCTTCGGGCTTCTTGTCCCCGTTTCAGGGACGGAAACGGTACGGGACATTGTCTATACGGAGCGCCCCCGGTGACAGGCGCTTCCGTTGACTGGCGCGAAAGGACGTACGCGGAAACTTTTGAGGGGGAACTAAGGGGCCTCCGCCGCCGCCGGGAATCCGATCCGTCCTGCACGGTACAGGATATCGAAGGCGTTTTACGGCACCTGTATGTCCTTGACGGCGGCGACTGGGCGGGCCGGGGGGATCTTCAGGATGTCGTCATGGCGGCCACCATAGCGGCCCATGAACATTTTATCGCCGGATGGAAGGCCGAATTACCGTCTTCCGTGTAACCTTTCCCTGCCGCCGTTGTTGATATAATAAAAGGTTCATACTTCTTCCTTTTTTGTGTTTCTGCCCCGGGGTTACTCCTTTCCCCGGGGTGTTTTTTTTGTTTTTCCGTTATGCCCCGGCGTATAATTCCGCCGTGGCGCTTGTTCCCCGTGACGATTTTGTTGTAGAATGGAATTGTTCAATATTTTCAATTATTGAACAATTTTCGCTGCTTCGCTGCAATAAGAGCAAAGAGGTTTTATGGCCGGGGAAAAGACTGACTTCAAATCTATCATACGCATCGATTCGGAACTGAATCAGATTCAGGACCTTGATCTTCTTTTGGAACGGATACTCCTTGAAGCCAGGAACGTGGTTCACGCCGACGCCGGTTCCATTTATGTAAAGGAAAATCAGGTTGAAGATAATGCGCAGGTCAGCAAGCTGGTCATAAAGTACGCCCAAAACAATACCGTTCAGAAGAAACTGCCCAAAGGACAGAAGATGATCTATTCGGTATTCTCCGTTTTTATCGATGAAAGATCTATTGCCGGGTACTGCGCGCTGACCAAGAAGCTGATAAACATCCCTGACGTGTACAATATTCGCGGTAACACTCCTTATTCCTTTAACCAGTCCTTTGACAGGATTTCCGGCTACAAGACCACGTCCATGCTGACCATTCCCCTTGTCACCGCCGACGGCCGCCTGCTTGGGGTCATTCAGGTGATTAACGCGAAGGATAAAGCGGGGAAGACCGTTCCCTTTTCTTCCGACGATGAATTTCTTATCACCCATTTCGCGGCCAACGCCACGGTGGCGCTGCAGCGGGCCTATGTTACCAGGGCCATGATACTGCGCATGATCAAGATGTCCGAACTCCGGGACCCCAAGGAAACGGGCACCCACGTCAACCGCGTTGCCGGTTACGCCGTCGAGATCTACGACCGCTGGGCCTACCATCACGGCGTGCCCGAGCGGGAACGTGAAAAATTCCGGGATACTCTTAGAATAGCGGCCATGCTTCACGATGTGGGAAAGGTTGCCATATCGGATGTTATATTAAAGAAGCCCGCCAGCTTTACCCCCGAGGAGTACCTCATCATGCAGCGCCATACCCTGTACGGGGCGCAGCTCTTTGAGGATCCCCAGGACCCCATCGACAACATAGCAGGGGACATAGCCCTTACCCATCATGAAAACTGGGACGGCACGGGCTATCCGGGCTGGGTGGACCCCTATACCGAAGCGCCCCTCAAGACCGGCGCGGACGGAAAAGTGCTGAAGAGGAAGGGGGAAGAAATTCCCCTTACGGGCCGTATCGTCGCCGTTGCCGATGTGTTCGACGCCCTGTGCTCAAAACGGGTGTACAAGGAGCCGTGGGACGAGGAACAGGTTCTTGCGGAGATAAGAAACCTTTCGGGAACGAAATTCGATCCCGAACTCGTGTCCATTTTTTTCGAGATACTTCCCAGTATCAAGCAGATACAGAGCCTCTACCCGGAAGCCGGCCACTAGGGAAGGTTGGCCGCGGGTTAACCGGCGCCGGGCGCGTGTTTTCCCCTTGTCAGCCTGGAAAGAACGCGGTCAAGACTGTCCGACATGGCCTTGAGCTCCCTTTTGCCGTAGACGGCGTTCCGCTCCGCCCCAAGGCCCGACAGGGCAAATTCCACGCTGATGTTGCGCAGGGAAAGTTTTTCCCGTATGTTGCCGGGGGTATATTCCCGGCCCCGGTCGTCTATTACCGCCGCTCCCGCTTCCACGAGCCTTGCCGCAAGGGGAATGTCCCTTGTTACCGCGAGATCTCCCCGGCGGGCAAGTTCCACGATACGGTTGTCCGCCGCCCCTTCGCCGGAGGGGCAGATCTCCATCACCGCCGTTTTTCCCCGTATGCCGGGAATGGGGCGGTTGGCGGCAAATACGGCCCGTATCCCCGTTCTTTCCGCGGCGCGAAGCACCAGGGCGCGGGCCGCCCGGGGGCAGGAATCGGCGTCGACAAGGATCTGCATTATTCGTGTCCGCTCCTATGCCGGAGCCGGAATTGACGCCGCGAAGGCGGTAAAATCCCCTTCAAGGCCCGCCGTGTTTCCCGCCGGAATGAAGACCGAGTTTCCCCCCGGAAGAATTTCCCCGGAAAAAAGCCGCGGGGCCCCTTCCGTTACCACCGTAATGGACGGGCCTTCTTCGGCGCGGCGCCCTTTTCCGCCTTCTCCCCGGAGCATCCTGAGGGAAAATTCCAGGCAGGGGGAGGCGTAAAGGCCGGAAAGGGGATCTGCCGTGAGGATTCGGAGTTTTCCCGGTGAAAAATCGAGGACCCGCATGAGTTCGGGCACGTCGATGTGTTTACCCGTCAGTCCCCCCCTAAGGACGTTGTCCGAGTTGGCCATGAGTTCCACGGCAAAGCCCTCTATATAGGCGTGAAGAACGCCGGCGGGAAGGAAGATCGCCTCGCCCGGCCTGAGCGTGATGAGGTTGAGGTAGAGGGGGGCGATAACCGAAGGATCGCCTGGGTACAGCGCCGCGAACCGGGCGGCCTGCGCTCTGGCCGCCCGCGCGGCGGAACCGGCCGTTCCGCCGGCCGGAGGCCCTGCCCCGCCCGGGCCGGCAAGGAAAGAACACAGTTCTCCCGCCGCTCCGGGAGGAAGGGCAAAAAGGGCGGCAAGGAAAGATCGCAGGGCTTGCCGGGGAACGGGGAGCGCCAGCGCTTCTTCCAGGGGCCCAAGATTGTCCCTGAGACGGCGGGGCGCGGGCCCAAGAACGGCGCCGAAGAGCTCTTTAATCTCGTCCGGCTCCCTGAAACCGCACAGGGCGGTAAAGGGGGTAATGGCGCATACGATTTCCGGTTTGTGATTGGAATCCCTGTAATTACGGTTCGCCGCGTCCAGGGGTATGCCCGCCTCGTTTTCCCTTTTGAAGCCTTCCCTTGCCTGCTCAAGATTCGGATGTGCTTGAATGGAAAGCGGTTTTCCCGCGGCGAGCAGCTTGAAAAGAAAGGGAAGCCCTCCGAAACGTTCGGCCGCTTCCCCGCCGAGGTACAGCGCCGGGTCTTCCGCTATGAGTTCCGCCAGCGGCGTCTCTTCTTCCCCCCGAAGGACCCGCGAAGGACCCGAGGGATGTACACCCATCCACAACTCCGCCCAAGGCTCCCCCGCGTTGTTGACTAGCCCCAGAAGCCGGGGGATGTAATCAGGCGATCCCCAGTCATAATGTTTAACGGTATTCCGCAGTCTGTACAGCATGACGCGCGGCGCCTACGACCTGTTTTCCAGCGCCTCGTCTATCCGGGCGATAAGATCCAGGGTGAGTTCTTCGGCCTCGTGCCCGTTCCGGTTTTTGAGTTTGTAGACTTCGTCGCTTAAAAGGTAGCCGGTGAGTATGGCAAGCTTCAGCGGATTGGTGAGCCCTGTCTGTTCCTGTGTGCGTTCAAGCGCCGCGCCGTATTGGGCGAGGATCTCTTCAAGATACGCCTGATCCTCATCCGCCGTGATGGAAAAGGAAGTTCCCAGAATATCCAGACGGAGATCGCTTTTCGGCATATCTTTAAAAAATATCCAGGTCCCCGCCGTCTCCAGACGCGCCGTCCCCGGGCGCGCCGCCGTCAGGCACGCCGCCATTGGACGCGCCCTCGTTAGACTCGGCCGCCGCCCCGCCGCCCGCGTCTATATCGGGGACGTTCCCCGCCGGGGAAGGCGCGGCCGCCTTCGGGCCTTTCTTGTCCCGGTTTTTGATGCCGAGACTCCGTTCTATGGCGTCCTCGAACTGGTTGAGCCTGTCAAGGGTGGAAAGGATGCCGTCTTCGATGCGGCTCTGATCTTCCCTGAATGTCTGCACCAGTACCTCAAGTTCGTCAATACGTTTCTGATAGGATTCAAGACGTTCCCTCAGTTCGGTATTTTCACCGCTTACCTTCTCGACATACCCTATGGCCTTTTCGACCTTGGTCTCCAGCAGTTTAACCTGATCCAGAGTAACCATGAATCAGGCTCCGCGGGAAGCGGGATTTTCCAGGGCGGACTTGACACGGGCCACAACCGCCCTGAAGGCCGCGGGATCTTCCACCGCCATGTTCGACAGGGTTTTCCTGTTGATTTCTACACCCGCCTTGTTAAGGCCGTCCACGAACCGCGAATAGGACATTCCTTCCGCCCGGCAGGCGGCGTTGATCCTGATGATCCAGATCCGCCTGAAATCACCCTTCCGGTCACGCCTGTCCCGGTATGCGTAGAAAAGCCCCTTTGTCACCGCGTCCTTGGCGGTTTTGTAATTCGAGTGCCTCCGCCCCCAGTAACCCTTGGCCAGCTTAAGAATCTTTTTTCTGTGGTTCTTCCGTTTTGAACCGTCTACCGCTCGTGACATAGTCCGCTCCTCGTCCGCCCCTTACCCGTAGGGAAGGAGGCGTTTTCTGATGACTGGTACATTATCGCCGGATAAAATACCGCTGTGACGGAGACCCCGTTTCCGTTTGGTGGATTTTTTGGTCAGGATGTGGCGAAGGTTCTGCTTCTTGTACTTGACCTTTCCGGTTCCCGTAAATGAATAACGCTTTGCCGCGCTCTTTTTGGTTTTCATCTTTGGCATAGTGCCGCTCCGTATCTGTGATCTTCCGGAATGACCCGGCTATTTTTTCTTCGGGCTTAACACCATGGACATGAAACGGCCTTCCATTGCCGGAGCCTTGTCCATGACATAGTCCCCTTCTATCCTGGCAAGAACATCCTTGAGGACATCCGCCCCCAGTTCCGTATGGGCAAGTTCCCGGCCCCTGAACCGGATCGTTACCTTGACCTTGTTGCCTTCGCCCAAAAAATCCCTGATATGCTTCGACTTGAAATCCAGATCATGTTCATCTATCTTTGGCTGCATGCGGATTTCCTTAAGTTTCAGCAGCTTTTGTTTCTTTTTTGAATCCCGGACTTTTTTCTCATTTTCAAACTTGAACTTGCCGTAATCCATGATCTTGCATACAGGGGGAACCGCCTGCGGGGCGACTTCCACAAGATCGAGCCCCTGCTCCCTGGCAATTTCAAGCGCCCTGGAGGTGCTCATGACACCCTGTTCCCCCTCATCCCTTATGAGACGGATCTCCCGCACCCGAATTTCCCCGTTGATTCGTAAATCCTTATCCGACAACTGACCTCCTCATGGCTTCCACCCGGCAGCCGCAGTTTCCGGTTAACGTATGGCGCCGCGAGCTTATGCGGAAAGTATATCAATAAAGGGGTCTTTTTGTCCAGTGGGGATTCGTTTTTTTAACGCCCCGCCTTAAGTATGCGCGCCGGTCCCGCGGGGCCCTTGCAGGGCCGCCCTTTAGACTAGTAGGATACTTTCATGAATTTTTTCTGTTTTTTCTGGATGCTTCTCTTTTACCTCTTCTACCGTTCCACCTCTCCCGGGGACGAAAGTTCCGGCGGCGTTTGGGCCCTGTTTCTGGGGAGCGTCGCCGCCGTTTCGCGGTTTTTTCTGGGCTCCTTTATTACGCCCGGCGGTTTCGGGTTTTCCCGCTGGCTGAGCGGTTTTGTGGACATTGTAAGCGTTCCGGTTCTGTTTCCGCTTGCGGTGTATTTTCTGTTTGCCGCCGCGGGAATTTTCAGGGCCGGGACCGGGAGCGCCAATTTTGTACTCCTGTGGCTTATCCCGGCCGGGGCCATGCGGGCGGTTGGCTGGAGCGCGGGAAGAAACCCCGTCCTTCTGGTGCTGGTTCCGCTTCTGTGGACATCTTTGGCCTCCGGCATTCCGTTTTTTACCGGCTTTATTCTAAACGGCCGCGCGGCCGCAGTTGTCTTCTCCGTGCTGGCCGCGCTGGCACTGCCTCTTTTGGCGGCGACGGTTTACTGGGCTTTTTTCTCCCAGCATGTCCTTTTGGGAGCCGCCCTGCTTCCGGCTGTCCTTGTTGTCCCCGTAATATCCGCCGCGAGGAACATACTGCGGAACTGAACGGCGGTGTTTTTGCGTGAAAACCATTTATCATACTCATTTTTATTGAACAACACGGCGTTTTCAGGTACAATGGAACCAGTACAATCATGCGAGGTCATACATAAATGCTGGATATCGGTCTTGTTCACCGAAAGGAGTATGAAATAGACGACGACCGATCCCGGCCGGACAATGCCGGGGGGGCCGCCGAAAAGAAATCAGGGCAGCCGGCCGCCTCCCGGCCCCTGGAGGACCCGTGCGCCGTTGTTATCGCCGAGGCTCCCGGCAGGATACATTTTCTTGGCGAACACGGTGAACCGGGGGCCGGGCTCTACCTTTCTTCCGCCATAGACCGGACGGTCCGTGTGGCGGTGAGCCTTAGAAAGGACAATTCCATACGTTTTTACGCGGCGGATCTGGGGGAACGTAAACGGACTACCCTCATCAACCTTAAATACAAACGGGAAGACCGGTGGGCGAACTTTATCAAAGTCGCCATTCATGTTTTCGCCGGGCTGGGATGTCCTGTTAAGGGGCTCAATTTTACCCTTTCGGGCACCGTTCCCCAGCAGGTGGGGCTGGCCTCCTCGTCCGCCATAGAAGCGGCGGCGGCGGCGGCGCTCCGGGGATTTTTTCAGGCGAATATCAACGACCGCGATCTTGTCGGGGCGCTTGCCTCATCGCGGGAGCTTTTTTTCGGGAAGAGTTCCCCTGTAGACTATCTTGCCGTTTTTTCGGCCAGAAAAGATCAGTTTCTTGTCATTGACGAAGCCACGCTGGAAGTAAAAAAGATCAAATCGCCCCTTTCAAAATACCGCATCCTTGTCATGGATTCCCGGGTGCCCCGCATGGGAGTGGAAGAGGAGTTAAAACAGCGCCGTGACGACATAAAAAAGGGGCTTGATCTTCTTTCCCGCGGCAGGGAAGGGGCCAGTTTCCGGGATTTTGCCGCCGAGGATCTGGTCGATTCCATGGGCAACCTGCCTGAGGAGATAAGGCGGCGGAGCATGCATGTTGTGGAGGAAATACAGCGGATCGCCGGCGCCGAAACGGCGCTGCGGGAGCCGGATCTTCCCGCGTTTTCCCGTATTATCACCCATTCCCACGAAAGCCTCCGGGATCTCTACGAAGTGTCCTGCCCCGAAGTGGACTGGCTTGTCAAAAGGGCGCAGGAAATAGAGGGAGTTTTGGGATCGCGCATGACGGGGCAGGGGTTCGGCGGCTGTACCTATACCATACTCAGGGAAAACGCCGTGGAAGAGTACAAAAAAAGGCTTGAAGATTACGAACGGATCTTCGGCTTTCATCCGGTGATTTATGAGGTGCGCCCCGCTACCGGGGTACGCATCGTTCACGGCTGAGCGGAACCTGATGGCGGGCAACATGGAAGAGGGGAAGCGGCTTTTTCGCATGAAGCGCTGGGACCTTGCCCTGCGGGAACTGCTGCAGGTTAACGCCGAAAAATTTTCCGGGGAAGAAAACACGGAGCTGGCCTATTATCTGGGGCTCTGTTACACCAAACTGAGCCGTTACGACGACGCCCTTCTCTACCTTGAACAGGTGGTGACATCCGGCCGGGATGTCCTGAGGGTTTACCAGTGCCGGATGACGCTGGCCTATATTTATGTGATTACCAAACGCTCGAAATTGGCGGAATTCGAGCTAAAACGGCTTCGGGGCTCCGGTTTTGAGTCCGTTCAGCTGTACACGACGCTGGCTTACGCCGCCTGGTCACAGAAGAACTACAAAAACGCCGTTGATCTGTACGAAAAAGCCCTGGATCTGGACGAAACCAACACCACCGCGATGAACGGCCTTGGGTACATACTCGTTGATACCGATACGGATCTTATCCGGGGGCTGCGCCTCTGCCGGCGGGCGGTGGACAGCAGGCCCCAGAATCCCGCGTACCTTGATTCCCTGGGCTGGGCCTATTTTAGAAACGGGGAACTTCTTGAAGCCCGTACCTGGCTCAGGCGCGCCATGGATCTTGCCCCCCAGGAAAAAACGATACGGGAACATTTCAGGTTCGTTACCGGGGAGGAATAATGGCCGCGGTGAAAAAAAAGATCCTCATCATCATGCTTTTTATCACGGCCTTTGGCGTTCTTCGCGCGCAGCAGGGCGGCGTGGAAGACAGAACCCCCATACCCGGCGCCGGCGTAAATACCCTTGAAGCCCGTGAAGAATTCCGCCTTGGCATTCAGGCGTACAACCGCTACGCCTTTAACGAGGCGGTTCTTTCTTTTGAACGGGCGCTGTCCTACAGGCCCGGAGAGGCCATGATCCTTGAATGGCTTGGACGCTCCTATTACCGCTCCGGCATGGAAGAGACGGCCCTTTCGCACTGGCGGGCCGCGGGCCAGGCCTATGGCTGGAGTTCCGGGCCGGGCGTGCTTTTGGGAAGCATGATAGAAACCGTCTCAAACCGCCGTTCTTTTCTTCCGGTAGAAGACGACGGTATCCGCTATGTGGAATCGGGCCGGTATCCGGGCGTGTCGGACGGGACGGTCCTTTTCCGCCAGCCCACGGCGGTTCTTCCCCTGGAGGACGGCTCGGTCTGGATAGTCGCCTACGGGAGCAACGAGATAGTGCGCATGGATGTCAACGGCGTAATACACGGCCGTTCGCGCGGGCCTCTTGGCGGCTTTGACCGGCCCTATGATCTTGTAAAAGGGCCGGGGGATCGTATGTACCTTTCCGAATACCGGGGCGGCAGGGTAAGCGTCCTTAACGGCCGGGGGGAATGGCAGTCCTACATAGGAACGCGCGGCCGGGGAGAAGGCCAGTTTATAGGCCCGCAGAACCTTGCCGTGGACGAGGAAGGCTACCTTTACGTGGTTGATTACGGCAACAGGAGGATCTCGAAATTCGATCCTTCAGGCGCCTTTGTTTTTTCTTTCGGAAAAAGGGATGGAATTTTTCAGGGTTTTCTTTCCCCTACCGGCATCGCGGTCCGCGGCGGCCGCGTGTATGTCGCCGACGGGGCGTTAAAACGCATCGTTGTCTTTGACCGGAACGGAAGCTACGCGGGGGATCTTGCGGACGGCTTTTCGGGGCCCGAAAGCCTCCGTTTTCTCAAGGACGGCAGGCTCCTCGCCGCGGATACCAACCGTGTTCTGCTTGTCGACACGGATACGGCCATTGTAAGGGAACTTGGGGCGGCGGGGAATTCCCGCGTCCGCATAACCGGCGCGGACATGGACCAGAACGGCAATGTGCTGGCGGCCAATTTCGACGCCGGGGAGGTTTCCATTCTGACCCGGCTGGACGATATGGCGTCGGGGCTTTTTGTGCAGATAGAACGGGTTTCCGTTGAACAGTTCCCCCGGATAACGGTGGAACTGCGGGTCGAAGACAGGCTGCGCCGTCCCGTGACCGGGCTGCAGGCGCTCAACTTCCTTGTCACCGAAGGGGGCCGCGAGGCGGCCGGACAGGCGCTCCTTGAAAGCGGTTACCGTCAAACCGCTTCGGATATAGCCGTGCTTGCCGAGCGCTCGGAGCGTACCGCCTCGATGCGGGACGACATTGCCGCCGCGGCGCGGGACATTGCCGCCGCCCTTGGCCCCGGCCAGCGCGTACTGTCGTTCGTGTCCGCCGGGGATCAGCCCCAAAGGGAAAGGTTTGATCCGCTTAACCCGCGCAGCCTTGAGGCCGCCGCGAGGGGAAGTTCCGGAACGTACGGCCCCCGCTGGCGTTTTGATCTGGCGCTCCGTCTTGCCGCCTCCGATCTGCTTGCCGGGGCAAAGAAGCGGGCCGTAATCTTTATAACATCGGGAACGCCGGGGGAACTTGCCTTTGAACGGTACGGCCTTTCCGCCCTTGCCGCCTACATGGCGAATAACGGCGTCATCTTTAACGCGGTCGTTGTCGGCGGCGGAAATCCATCCGGGGAAATCCGCTACCTCTGCCGGGAAACGGGGGGAAAGGCCCTTTCCCTGTACAGGCCCGAAGGCATAGGGGAACTTGTGCGGGACCTTGCGTCGGTTCCGAGCGGATCGTATGTTTTGGGTTACGAGACTTCCCTTTCGACGGATTTCGGCAGGGCGTACCTTCCGGTCGAGACGGAAGTGTATCTTATGGAAAGATCCGGGCGGGACGGGATCATATATTTTCCGCCCATGGAATGAAGGCCCCCTTTGAATAAAGAGGCCGTCTGGAATCCCCTGTTTCAGGGCGGTTCGGTCAAGTTTTTTTAAGGAGAAAGATATGGCTTATCAATGGGACAGCAGTCTGGAGACAGGTTACGACAAGGTGGACAACCAGCATAAACAGCTTGTCGCCGCCCTCAACGCTATCATCGAGGCGTCAAGGAACGGAAAGGGCAGCGACGAGATCTTCAAAACGCTGGACTTTCTGACAGGCTACACGATCATGCATTTCGCCGATGAAGAAAAGCTCCAGATCAAATACGACTACCCCGATTACCTCATACACAAGCGTTATCACGATGAGTTCAAGGTGACTGTTGGGGAACTGACCAGGCGGCTTGTAAAGGAAGGCCCGAGCGAGGAAATGGTAAACACCGTTACCACCGCCATCGGCGACTGGCTCCTTAACCATATCAAGGGCGACGACTTTCGCATGGCCGCCTATGTCAAGGCAAAGGATTTGGAACAGGAATAGCTCAGGCGTTTCCCGGCCCGCTCAAAACGGAAAACCGCATTTTTCCATGGTTCCTTCTTTCAGCGCCTCTTCCATGAGCGCCTCAAGATCAAGTGCCTCATAGAGTTTCCGCGCCTGGGCGGGATCTCCCCGCAGGACAGGATGGGGAGGGCTGAAGAGGACGCAGCAGTCCTGATAGGGGAGTATGGATGTTTCATACGTACCGATGGCGGAAGCCGTTTTAACGATCTCTTCCTTGTCCATGCCGATAAGGGGACGCAGTACAGGGAGGCGCGTCCTTCCCTGTATGCAGTGTATGTTTTCAATGGTCTGGCTTGCCACCTGCGAAAGGCTTTCCCCGGTGACAAGGCACCGGGCGCCTGTCCTCTCCGCAAGCCTTTCGGCGTATTCCATCATGGCCATGCGGAGCAGCACCGTGGTCCAGGGGAGGGGAGCGCGTTCCCGTATGCGCTTCTGGACACAGGTAAAACCCGCGGTGTAAAGCCGTATCCCCATGGCATAGCGTCCCACAATTTCCGCGAGCCTCACAACCTTCCGCCGCGCGTCTTCTGAGGTGTAGGGGTACGCGTGAAAATAGACCGCGTCTATTCCCATGCCCCTAAAGGCCATCATGTATCCGGCTACAGGCGAATCGATGCCCCCCGAAAGGAGGAGAAGCCCTCTTCCCGATGTGCCCACAGGAAGGCCCCTCCGCCCCCGTTTGGCGAGGCTGTACACATAGGCGTTTTCCCGTATCTCGACTTCAATGATCGCTCCGGGTTTTTTCACGTCCACGGCAAAGCCCGGCGTTTCCGCGAGGACGGCGTTTCCCCCTTCGGCGCAGATCCGGTAGGAATCAAGGGGGAAGCTCTTGTCCGTCCTGCGGGCCTCTATTTTGAAGGTACGGATTCCCCGTTCAAAAAGCTCCCTTCCCTCGGCCGCGCAGGCGGCCATGACGGCCCCGGCCGTCTTCGGGCATATCCTTGTCCGCGCCCAGCCCGATATGCCGATAAGGTGATTGAGGGCGTCTTCCACGGCGGGAGCCGTTTCCGCCCCGCAGTGGACATAGTAGCGGCCCGGCGATGTTTCCGCCCGGCCCGAGTTCCCCAAAAGCCGGACAAGGTTTCTTTTAAGCACCCGCTCAAAGGCTTCCCGGTTGCCTCCCTTGAGGATGAGTTCCCCCGGTTTAAGGAGGTAGGTCAGCGCGGAACGGGGAAATTCACGGACAGTATTGTTTCCGTTCATACTCTAGAGGAATTTCAGGACTTCCCGGACGGCCCCGGCGAGGGCTTCTATATCTTCACCGGTGGTCAGCCAGCCCTGTGATATCCGTATTCCTTCAAGGATACGGCCGGGGGCCACGCCCATGGCGGCAAGAACGGGCCGTTCCGGCGATGAGGAAGAGCAGGCGGACCCGGTAGAAACGGCAAAACCAAGATCGTCCAGCGCCCGTACCATGACTTCCCCGGGGATGCCGGAAAAAGCCGCCTGTACGATATAGGGTGAAAAAGGCTCCGTGTATGAAGACTCCGGCGCGGCCTTTCCGTTTGCCCGGCCCTGGGGAATAAGGGAACAGCGGTCCATGGAGCGGAGGGCGTCAAGCAGGGTGTTCCAGCGCCGGGCCGCCTTGCCGTATTCCTTCAGCACCGCGGCGGAAGACGCGCGGAGTTCAAGGAGCGCGGCCGTTGCCTGGGCCCCTTTGGTATTTTCCGTTCCCGGCCTGATTCCCCCCTCCTGTCCGCCGCCCGAATACAGGACAGGCGCGGGTTTTTTCAGGTAGAGGATGCCCGCGCCCCGGGGGCCGCCCAGTTTATGGGCGCTTAACGCCGCCGAATCCGCGTCCCAGAGGGAAAGATCCACAGGCACCCGGCCCACTGCCTGGGTAATGTCGCAGTGCAGGTGTACGGGCGGCCCTTCGCGTTTTCGCAGAACATCACGAATGGCCGCCATGTCGGTTACGGCCCCGGTTTCGTTGTTCACCGCCATGACGGCGGCAAAACGGGCGTCCCCGTATTTTTCAAGGGTCCGGGAAAGCGCTTCCGGCCGCACCCTGCCGTCCCCGTCCACCGGTATGGCGGCGGCGGGTTTTCCCAGCCCTTCAAGTACGCGGCAGTTTTCCCGTATCGAAGGATGTTCCGCCGCGGAATAAAGAATACGGCCGTTTCCCCTGCCAAGAAGCCGGGAATAAAGGACTATGGCGTTTGACTCGGTTGCTCCCGATGTAAAGTAAATTGTCTGTGAAGGTACTCCCAAGACCGCGGCGGAACGGGCCCTTGAGTCCTCGAGATATTCCCGCGCTCTGCGCCCTTCAAGATGGGGAGAGGAAGGATTTCCGAAGTCTGAGAACCACGAATCCGTTTCCCGCGGCGCGAAGGGAACAGCCGTAGCGGCCCAGTCAAAGTAACGGCGCGGGGGCGGGCCTTCCTCCTGTATCATGAGGCGTTTCTGTCCTTCTTTGGCTCGGAATATTTCCCGTCCCGCAGCTTTCTGCCCTGTCTGTTAAGGAAATGAACGGTGATAAAAAAGGCCCCCGCCGCGGCGTAGGCCGCGCCGACCAGCGCCAGGGAAAGAATTCCCCCAATGCGTACAGCCGCGTATACCAAGAATCCGACGGCAAGATGCAGGGCCCAGATGACCAGATCAACGGACGCGGCGGAAAGTCCCATACTCAGGAGTTTATGGTGTATATGGGCCTGATCGGGGCTGTCTATACGCTTTCCGTCCCGGATACGCCGCCAGATCGCCGACACGGTGTCCAGTATAGGGATGACAAGCAGGGCCGCGGAATACAGAAACGGCAGCGGAACGGAAAGGCGCCCGCCTTCGACAAGGGGAAGAACGGCGAGGGAAAAACCGAGAAACTGGCTTCCGCCGTCCCCCATAAATATTTTCGCGCCGGGGATGGGCGTGTTGAAGACCAGGAAACCGGCGATGACGGCGGCGAGACAGAGGTACAGGGAAACGGCGGGCCCGCCCGAGAGAACCGTGAAGATCCGGGCAAAGAAAAGGGCGGAAAAGAAAGCGACGCCCCCCGCGAGCCCGTCGACCCCGTCGATGAAATTGACCGCGTTGGTAAGACCCACTATCCACAGGAAAGTCAGAGGATACCGGATCCACGCGGGGAAAAAGGCTTCCTGCTCCATGAATGCAAAACGGCGGAAGGTATAACCTGAAATGACGATGCAGGAAGCCGCGGCTATCTGTATGAGCAGCTTGAAGCGGGGGGCAAGAGGCTTAAAATCGTCCGCGATTCCCGCGCCAAGGACAAGAACCATACCGGCGGCGACAGGAAACAGGCGCGTGGAATTTTCACGGGTAAACGCGGTGACAAGGACGGCGAGTATGAACACGGACGCAAAACCCAGGCCCCCGAGCCGGGGGATGCTTCCTGTATGGATCTTCCGTTCGTTGACATGATCGTACCATGCGTACTTGCGGGAAAGGCCCAGCACAAGGGCGACACCGGCGGCGGAAAGGAAAAAGGCGGATGGAATGCAAAGCAATTCCAGTGGCATGTACATTAACTCCGTTTAAACGGGCCGGAATTTTTCTCCCAAGATGGCCCTGATTCTTTTCAGTGTACTATAAAATTGCCGGAGAATATAGTACCATATCCCCGCAATGACTAGTGAATCATCCGTACCGGTCCTTAAATTCGGCGGGACTTCCGTGGGAAGCGCCGCCGGCGCCGGAAAAATTGTTGAAATTGTACGCGAACGCCTGGTCCCGAAGGAGCCTCTTGTGATGGTGGTATCCGCCCTTTCGGGAGTAACCGACGGCCTTATCGCCGCCGCCCGCGCGGCGGAGGCCCGGCAGCCCTATGCCGCCGCCGTGCGCGCCCTTGAAAAGCGGCACAAGGATCTGTCCGCCCGTTTTCTTGCCGGCGCAGACAGAAAAAGAGCGAACGCGGAAACGGGCGCCCTTGTCTCGGAATTGCTGCGCGTCCTTGACGGCGCCGCTATCCTTGGGGAACTTTCGGCCCGTACCCTTGATCTGGTGATGAGTTTCGGGGAGCGGCTTTCCGCTTCCCTTTACGCCAGTATATTGACGGCCGCGGGAATTCCCTCTGCGCCGCTTGACACCCGCGCCCTCCTTAAAACGGACGGGAATGCAGGCAGGGCCAATGTCCTTTTCCCCGAAACTTTCAGGAACATAAAGGCGGCCCTTTCAGGCGCCCGGGGAGAAAGGCTTCGCCGCGTCTTTGTCACGACCGGTTTTATAGGATCGGATGCGGAGGGGCGCACCACAACTCTGGGACGGGGCGGTTCGGATCTGACCGCGGCCGTTTTCGGCGCCGCGCTCGGCGTAAAAGAAGTAGAGATCTGGACGGATGTTGACGGCATTCTTACCGCCGATCCCCGCCTGGTGAAGAACGCGTTCAGAATAGGCGAAATATCCTATGTTGAAGCCATGGAGCTTTCCCACTTCGGCGCGAGGGTCATTTACCCGCCGACCATCAGGCCGGCGCTTGAGAAGGGCATCCCCATACGCATAAGGAACACCTTCAATCCTTCATGCGAAGGCACCCGTATAGTAAAGGACGCGGCGGGCGGGGACTATCCCATACGGGGGATCAGTTCCATGCGGGACATCGCCCTTGTCCGCCTGCAGGGCTCCGGCATGGTAGGCGCCGCGGGTTTTTCCTCGCGCCTTTTTCTCGCGCTCGCAAGGCGCCATATTAACGTCATCCTCATTACCCAGAGTTCAAGCGAGTATTCGATCTGCTGCGCCGTACTTCCCTCCGACGCAGAGGCGGCGGCGGAGGCGCTCCGGGGAGAGTTCTCGCGCGAAATTGCCGCGGGCGGCATTGATCCGCCCGTGAGCGAAACGGGGCTTTCCATAATCGCCGTAGTCGGTTCGCGGATGAAAAGCACATCCGGCATTTCGGGCAAGGTTTTTCACGCGCTTGGACGGAACGGCGTCAACGTCGTCGCCATTGCCCAGGGTTCCTCGGAACTCAACATCTCCCTGGTCATTTCCCGTCAGGATGAGGAGAAGGCCCTCAACGCCATACACGAGGCGTTCTTTCTTTCCGCCGTGCGCTCCGTGAACCTTTTCCTCACGGGAACGGGGCTGATCGGGGGAACCCTGCTCGAGCAGATCTCCGGGCACCGGGAAATCCTCGCCGATGAATACAAGATACGGATAAACCTTGTCGGGGCCGCCAACTCAAGGCGCATGATCTTTCGCCGCGAAGGACTCGATCCCCGCAGGGCCGCTTCGCTGCTTTCACAGGAGAACACGGAAAAGACGGAGCCGTACAGCCTCCGGGCTTTTGTCGGGCGGATGAAGGAACTCAACCTTCCCAATGCCGCCTTCTGCGACTGCACGGCAAGCGACGAAGTTTCCGCGGCCTACGCGGGTATCCTTAAATCGTCCGTTCCCGTTGTTACCCCCAACAAGAGGGCCAATGCGGGTTCCCTTGAATACTACCGTGAACTCACAGGCTATTCGCGGGAACGGGGCATTCCCTATCTGTACGAGACGACGGTGTGCGCGGGCCTCCCGGTAATCTCGACGCTCCGGGATCTCTTTCTTTCCGGGGACAAGGTAAAGCGCATAGAGGCGGTGCTTTCCGGAACCCTGAGCTACATCTTCAACAACTTTGACGGCTCGAAGACTTTTTCCGCCCTGGTACGGGAGGCAAAGGCAAAGGGCTATACGGAGCCTGACCCCAGAGACGATCTTAACGCCATGGACGCCGCCCGCAAGGCGCTTATCCTTGCCAGGGAATGCGGCATGGATCTGGAATTTTCAAACGTGGCGGTGGAGCCCATACTTCCCGCCGCCTGCTTCAGGGCAAAAGACGTGGACGCCTTTTTCCGCGAGCTTGAAAAAACGGACCGGGGCTTTGAAGAGCGCCGCGCGGCCGCGGCCGCCTGTGGAAAGGCGCTGCGTTACGTGGCCGTCATAGAAGAAGGCGCGGCAAAACTTTCCCTCCGCGCGGAAAAGGAGGGAAGCCCCTTCCGCACGCTTTTCGATTCGGACAACATCGTTGTCATTACCACCGGCCGGTATTCAAAACTTCCCATGGTAATAAAGGGCCCCGGCGCGGGCGCCCAGGTAACCGCGGGAGGCGTCTTCGCCGACATTGTACGGATAGCAAGGACGCTTGTGTAAGCTCATGCGCGTTTACCGGAGATAAACGCCGGAGGCTTCCATTTTTTTTATCACCGCGTCAAAAGATCCCATGTCCCAGGCAAGATCGAGTATTGAATACTTGCTCCGTATCATCTGGGCCCGGCGGGCGGTGGCGATGACCCTTTCGCGGGTAAGGCCTGTTTCTCCGGGCGTAACGGGACAGCCCGCGCTTAGCAGCATCTCCCTGAGTTTGCCGTAGGGAAGTATCTGCGCGAGTATTTTTTCCCGTATCTCCTTCCACGAGCCGCGGAACCGGCCGTTAATGGCCTCTGCCGTTTTTTCATCCATGAGCTTTTCCGCCGCGGTCTTTACCACTCCCTCACGGGCGCGGCTTCCCGCAAAAGCGGCGGACGCTTCGGCTTCCCGCTCTCCGCTCAGGGGACGCCTGTAATCTTTTGGCGGCGGGGGAGGGCCGTCCGGATTTTCAAAAAAGATTTCGGTAAAGGCCGTGGCGGCCAGCGTTCCTATGGTAACCTTGTGCCCGTGGGTAACAGGAACGCCGTTTACCGAAAGATCTTCCATTTCCCACACATGGCTGAAAAGATGTTCCGATCCCGAAACCGGGCGGGAGTTCTTCATGTGCTGCATGGAAAAACCCGTAATGGCAAGCGCTTCAAAGAGCGCGTTCACCGCGTCCCTGTCGCCCTTCGCCGCGTTTACCGAACGGTGAAGGTAATCCATAAGGCCCGGCTGTGTCATGTTCCACGCCGTCTCGTTTATCGCGTGGGCATCAGGCGCCCCAAGGCGGCCCGCCTCGTCGGCGAGTATCCAGTCCGATCCGGCGATTATCTTGCTTGCCAGATCCCCGAATCCCGATGAGGAAAGGTAGGCCGGGGCTTCGGCAAGCACGGCGGTATCCGCGGCAAGGGAAAGGGGAGCGGTACAGGGAATGGTCTGCTTGAAGCCGTCCATGAGTATGGAGGCCCCGAAGGCGGTATAGCCGTCCACGGAGGCAGCGGTCGGAAGGCAGAGATAGGGAAGTTTCAGTTCGAACGCCGCCCGTTTTAACAGATCGTTTACCGTTCCGGCGCCCGCGGCGACGGGAACCAGGCGTTCATGATCCGGGATAGAGGAGATCGCCTGTATCAGGGTTTTGATGTTGTAGTATTCGGCGTGCAGCCGGGGCTCGGCGGGGAAAATATGAACGCCCGCGACACGTATGCCCGCTTCCTCAAGGATCTTCTTCGCCTTTTCGCCGGCCGCTTTCCAGGTACTGCCGTCGGCGGTTATATACACCGTGTCACGCCCGTATTGTTTTTGAAGAAGACCGGGAAGATCCCCGTAACAGTTTTCTCCTGTAACAAGGGCGCGCGTCTGGTCCGCCGCCGCAAGACATTCGGCAAGCGTAGGAATGGTTTGTGCTTTCATGGTTTACCGTACCACACATAATGCGGTATAGTATAGTTATTCAATAACTGGAGTTTTGAATAACTTCCGCTTGAAAACGCGAAGGAGATTGTAATGCCCGTAGCTCTGGCCATACAGGAAGCTCTTGGATCGGCGTCGATGATCCGCAGGATGTTTGAGGAAGGAAATCTCCTTAAAAAACAGTACGGCGCGGACAAGGTGTACGACTTTTCGCTGGGAAATCCCGATGTAGAGCCGCCTCCGGCCTTTCACCGTGTTTTTCTGAAGCTGGCAAAAGAAGACAAAAAAGGCTCCCACGGCTACATGCCCAACGGCGGATATCCGGAAGTGCGCCAAACCCTCGCCGCGAAGGTTTCGCGGGAACAGGGGGTAAAGCTGGACGGTTCGCATCTTGTCATGGCGTCAGGCGCGGCGGGCGCCCTCAATACCGTATTCAAGACCATACTCAATCCCGGCGACGAGGTGATCGTTACAAGGCCCTATTTCATGGAGTACCGGCCCTACACGGCGAACCACGGGGGAAGGATCGTGGAAGTTGACGCCCTTCCCGATTTTAACATCGACGTCGGGGCCGTCGCCGCGAAACTCTCGCCTAAAACCGCCGCCGTGATCATCAATTCGCCCAATAATCCCACAGGCCGCGTTTACCCGGCCGAAACCGTCGCCGCCCTTTCCCGCGCGCTTGGGGAGCACGGGGAAAAAACGGGCCGTTTTCCGTACATCGTGTCCGACGAACCCTACCGGGAGATAAGCTACGGCGTTGCCGTTCCCCCC
This sequence comes from Treponema sp., assembly GCA_031266775.1. GTDB lineage: Bacteria > Spirochaetota > Spirochaetia > Treponematales > Breznakiellaceae > JAIROE01. The sequence continues at coordinate 36,440 of JAISAQ010000056.1, read as the reverse complement.
GTGCTGAGCGCGTACAATGAATCCATCCTCGTGTATTCGTATTCCAAAAGTCTTTCTCTTCCGGGTGAACGCATAGGCTTCATCGCGGTAAACCCCGGCGTTTCACAATGGGAGGCGCTGGTGGACGGCCTGGTGTACGCCACCCGCGTGCTGGGTTTTGTCAACGCCCCCGCGCTGATGCAGCGCATCGTGGCGGAACTGACTTTCGCCAGGGTGGACGTAGATGTCTACGCCCGCCGCCGCGCCGCCTTCAGGGAGATCCTTGACGCCTCGGGAATATCTTACGCCGAACCGGAAGGTGCCTTTTATTTTTTCTGCCGCGTCCCGGAGCGCCCGTCCCCGGACGGGCCCGGCGATCTTGCCTTTGCCGAATGCCTCAAAAAGGAACGCGTGCTGGGCGTCCCCGGCTCCGGCTTCGGAAAACCCGGCTGGATACGTTTTGCCTACTGCGTCGACGAGAAAATAATCAGGGCCTCCCGCCCCGCGTTCATGAAGGCGGTGGAAAGCTGGCGGGTATAAGGGGCCCGGTTGGCCGCGGGTCCTGACAGTTGAAAGCGCGGCGGCATTGCGCCTGATAATTGCCGGAAATCTTCAAAAATTTTTCTTGACAGTATTTTCTAATATGATTTATGATATGATTACTAATAAGTTCAGTAACATGAGGCTGTTCCAAAAGGAAGCGGTGATATATGGACAAACATACAAGGGTACTGAATGCCATGAACAAAAAAGAGGTGTATCATGTGCCTGCAGGATTTTGGTTTCATTTTGCCGGAGACGAGGCTTCCGGGGAGGCGTGTGTTCAGGCCCATGTAAACTATTACCGCGATGTTGACGCGGACTTTATTAAAGTTATGTGCGATGGCTACTTCCCCTATCCAATCGGATAACGCCCTTTTGGCGGAGATCATAGTCCGCGAGGCAAAAAACGACGGAATTTATTATTGCGTGCAGGGGGCCGAATTGGACCGGTTTTCCTATCGGGAATACCGTGAAATGATTACCCCCAGCGATCTTTATGTTTTAAACCGCGCGAATAATGTTTCGGATAATAACATTATACACATGTGCGGATGGGCCGGGGTAAAGAACAGAATTGAAAACTGGAAAGACTACCCGGCCAAGGTGGTTAACTGGGCGGTCTATGTGGAGGACATGAGTCTTGAGGAAGGCCGGGAGTATTTCGGCGGGAAAACCGTGCTTGGCGGTTTCCGGAATACACGCCCCGGCGTACTGTTTTACGGGACGGAAAAAGAGGTGCGGCGGTTTACGAGGGAGCTTGTATCCCGGTTTGGAAAGGAAGGGCTTATTATAGGCGCCGATTGTACAATACCGGACGAAGTGGATTATAACCGGTTTAAATGGGTTATAGAAGAATCACGCGCCATATAGGATACGGAAAAAAGGAGTTTTCGGTTTGAATAGCGGCGGCGGGGAAAGAACGGAAATAAAAGCGGATACTACCATTATACCGGTAAGAAACGATCTGGTTACCATGACCGATAAAATATATGATTCTATTCTCAGAATGGTAACGGAATCCCCGGAAGAAAACGGGGTCCTCACTGAAAGATATTTGATTTCCCGTTTCGGGAGCAGCAAGGCCCCGGTTCGTGAGGCGCTGATCCGTTTGTGCAATGAGAGGATTTTAAAAAGCATTCCCCGTTTTGGATATGTCGTATTAAGACTGGGCGGGCAGGACGTGATCGATATCATCCAATTCAGACTCATTAACGAATTGGGCGCGGCTAAAGAATATATGCGCAAGGTTACCGAAAAGGATTTAGAGCCCCTGGAGGCTTATCTGGTAAACCTCCAAAAGAATACGTTCGATGATGTGTGGGACATCTGGGACGAGAACATCAAATTCCATACCATGTTGATTTCCCTCGCCAGAAACGATTTGCTGGTGCGGAATTTGACCTGCGGCATGCGGACTCTCAGGAGGTATTACGCACAGTATTACTCAAAGGAACAGTACAGGAACCAGTTTGTGTTTAACCCCAGACCGCATTGTTCAATTTTTGAGTCCCTTAAAGAGAAAGATTACGGCCGGTTTCTGGAAAGGCTGGGGGAAGACATCAAAGACGGAGGACGGATCTGCAAGATTACCATGAACTGAGAGGTTTTTAAGCAAGTGGAACAAATTACCGTCGATGAAAAGTTCTTTTTGAGCCTGTTTCAGGAAGAATTGGTTACCGCCATGGGTTGTACCGAACCGGCCGCCGTAGCTTTGGCCGGCGCGGCGGTCAGGGAATCTCTGGGCGTCCCGCCTGATGCGGTACTTGTCCGCGCGAGCCGGGATATTATAAAAAACACCATGAATGTCGGTATCCCGAATACTCCGCTCAAGGGAATTACCGCCGCCGCGGCCCTTGGCATAGCCATAGGAAACCCTTCAGGCGGCCTGAATATTCTTTCCTCCCTTAGTGAAGAGCAGGAATCCGCCGCCGCCCGGCTGGCCCGTTCCGGTACGATAAAACTGGAGCTTGTCAGGGACGTTCCGCCTGTTTTTATAGAGATTCGCCTTGGAAAAGGAGATAAAAATGTTACCGCCCGGATTGTAGACAAACATGACCGGGTTGAAATTTTTGACGCGGACGGAGAGTTTGCGTCAAGCCGGGTCAAGCTGGCGGCGGACAAGACAGTCCTTTTAACGCCGGAAAAAATCTTCGCCTTTGCCGGCGCCGTCAAACTGGAAAAAATAGAATTTCTGATAGACGCGGCGGAAGTTAATCTTGATTTAGCCGAACATTCCGTCAGGGTCGGTTACGGCATTAAAGTGGGAAAGACCATGTTAAGCTGCAAGGCCGGTGAAAAAGATCTGTTTCATCTGGGGGCGAGCCTTGCCGCGGCCGCCTCTGACGCGCGCATGGCGGGCTGTTCAAAACCGGTGGTCATCAATTCCGGGAGCGGCAACCAGGGAATTACCGTTTCCGTTCCGGTTCTCGTTTTGGCCCGGGGTCTGGGAAGGGACCGGGACGAAACGGCCCGCGCCCTTTGTCTCTCTCAGCTTGTAGCCTTGATGTTAACCGGGCGGAAAGACCGGCTTTCCGCCTTGTGCGGGGTCTTTACCGCGGCTGCCGGTACAGGGGCGGGTTTTGTGCGGATTTTGGGCGGCAATGATCAGGCAGTGGCGTACTGCATAAAAAACATGATTGGCAATCTGATGGGAATGATCTGTGACGGGGCCAAAGGAAGCTGCGCTCTTAAAATATATACCTGCGTAAGGGCCGCCGAATTAAGCGCCCGGCTCGCCATGGCAGGTAATTTCATTCCGGATTCCGAGGGTATCCTTGCCGACAGACTGGAGGATACTTTGCGTATTGTCGAGAAAATATCCCGCCAGGGCATGATCCCGCTGGATGAAACCATCCTGGAAGTGATGATAGAAAAGTCGTCTTTGAAGAAGGGGCGTTATGTTTAGCGCGTATCTGTGTCGTGAAAATGCATTAAAGAGGGTATCAAGGACGATTGTTTGTCCTGAAAATAAACAGCCTGACAGGAGGGGGAGTATGAAAAAAGCATTTATTGCTTTATCGCTGCTGATGATTGGTTTATTTCCGGTAATGGCGCGCGGATCAAAAGATCCTTCGGCAGGGGGTTCCCCGGAGGCATACCCCGCCGGAAGCCTGATCTTTTGGAGTACCGGCCAGCCCAATGCCGAACCAAGGTATTGGGACAGTTTTTGGGAAAGAAACCGGGACATAGCCCCGAATGTAAAATTTGAAACCGAAGCCCTTCAAACCATGGCCGCCGGGCAGCAAAAAATTGCCATGTACGCGCTTTCGGGGGACAGGGCTTCCATGCCGGATGTGATAGTGCTCGATATTGTTGGCGTCACCCAGATGATTTCCACCGGGTTGCTGCTGGATAATAAAGACTTTCTTGCGCCCGTAATGCACGAATTTATTGACGGCGTTCTGTCGGACTATACAATCGGCGGAAAAATATACGGCCTTCCCGAACAGGTGCGCCCGCAGATGCTGTTTTACAATGAGGAAATTTTCAAAAAATACAATATCGATCCGGCGATGATGTCCACTTTTGACGGGTATCTTGAAGCCGGACGGCTGCTGAAACAGCGGAGTAACGGCCAGGTGTTCCTTTCCTATGTGGACCCCGGTACTTTTACCTGGCGGTACTATGGCCGGCGGGGTTTGATGCCCCAGGCCAATGCCCGGATCTGGGACAGTCAGGGAAATGTTGTTATCGGCAGCGATCCGGGAACAAAACTGGCCCTGGGTTTTTTTGACAAGCTGCACAGAGAAGGTTTGTTGTATAAGACGACCATGTTACAGCCGCCCATATTTGAAGCTACCGATGAAGGAAAGATAGCGACCTTCTATATCGGCGCCTTTTGGGATGAGTGGCTGCGAAGGAATTGTACCGCTACGGCCGGTAAATGGCGGGTGATGAAGGCCCCGGTTTTTTCCGAAAGAGGAACAGGCGGGGCTCCCGTGGCTAACGGATGGTGCCTTATAGATAAAAAGCCCAATAAATATACCGGCCTGATCCAGAAATACTGGTATGATTTCCAGACCAACATAAACGCGCGGAACGCCTGGTCCGCCGAAAGGGAAAGGGTCAACGGCTTTTACTGCATCCCCCTGTCCAAAAAACTGGTGGACGATCCCTTCTGGAAGGCGCCTTCCAATTATTACGGCGGACAGTCTTTCTTTAAGGCGGAAAGCGACAGTTTAGGCGCCAATCCCTCTCCCAATATGCCGCTGACTTCTTCGGACACGGAAGCCGACGCGATTATCAGCGCGGAGATTGAGAAGTATGTGGCGGGGGAACAGACCATGGCCCAGGCCATAGCCACTATGGACCGGGAACTTAAGCTGAAGATAGGCAAGGCGGTCCCTTGATGTTTGGGGATTAAATGAAGATACCCCGCCGCAGAGCGCGAACCGAAGGTTCGGCGGGGTATCTTTGTTCGGGAAGAAAAAGTCCTGCGGACTTTTCTCATTTGTACCGGGCGGTATCCGCGGGTACCGTATAATCCGGAGGAGGAGTTTTATTAAACTCAAGACCCTGGCGAAGTACCGTTCTCCGTACTTGTTTATCGCGCCGTTTTTTTTATTGTTTCTTTTTTTCCAGTTGATTCCTGTCTTCTGGACCGCCTCTATCGGCTTTACCACCTGGAACGGGCTCAATCCGCCCCTGTGGAGCGGACTGGATAACTACCGGCTGCTGGTTCAGGATTACATGGTTAAGGACGCCCTCCTTAATACCACGGCCTACTGGATTTCCAGTATTGTCATTGTTTTGTTTTTTTCCACCCTTATCGCCTTCTGCCTAAAACGGCCCGGGCTTTTGTTCAAACGGTTTTTTAGTACGACCGTATTCTTGCCCTATGTCTGCGCTTCCGTGGCCATGGGCCTGATCTTCGGAATGCTCTTTGATGAAAACGCCGGTTTTATCAACGAACTCCTTGTCGCGTTGGGGGGAAAGCGGATTCCCTGGCTGACCAGCAGCGAATTCACCAAGCTGCCGGTTATTATACTGTTAAATTGGCGCGCCATTCCATGGTTTACGATAATCATCTATTCGGGCATGCTGAATATTTCTTTTGAATATTATGAGGCCGCCACCATCGACGGCGCGTCGGAATTCCAGCAGTTTTTCAGCATTACCCTGCCCTGTTTGAAAAACATTCTGTTTTTTTGCACCCTGACTATCACGGTTGACACCTGGAAGATGTTTAACGAGTCCTATACTTTGAAAGGCCCCGGATCGTCAAACGTATCGCTTTTTCAACTGATCTATCAGTACGGGTTTACAACGTTCAAGCTGGGATATGCCTCCAGCCTGAGCATGCTGCTGATAGGCGTATTGTTTGGCATCTCGGTTTTGCAGTTTATACTCAAACGGCGCGACGGCGAGATATAGGGAGAGGATTGTATGGGAAAAGGATTCGATCCAAAAAAAACAGTCCAGCACCTTTTTATGATCCTTGTCGTGGTTGTCTGCCTTTTCCCTGTCCTGTGGATGTGCGTCATTTCCATCAAGACAGTGGGGGAGAAAGTTTCGGGGTTTAACGCTTTGGTTATCCGGCATCCTACTCTTGACAACTTCAGGAGGCTGTTCCAGCTTATCCCGGTATGGAACAGTCTTTTTAACAGCCTTTTTGCTACGGTAACAGGCACGCTGACTACGCTGTTCTTCTGCGCACTGGCGGGATTTGCCTTTGCGAAATACCGGTTTCCGGGACGGAACGGGCTCTTTTATTTTGTCGTCGCCACCATGATGATCAGCGCGGAAGCGGGAGCTATTCCCCTGTTTATCATTATGCAGAAGATCCGTCTGATAAACAGTCTCTGGTCGCTTGTCGTGCCTCGAATAGCGACCGCCGTAGGCATCTTCTACCTGCGCCAGTATATGCTTGAAGTCCCCGACGAGCTTATTGACGCCGCCAAAATTGACGGCTGTAAAGATTTCGGCATTTTCGCCAGGATCGTGGTTCCTGTCATACAGCCGGCCTTGGCGGCATGGGCTTCTCTGACGGTCATTGCCCGGTGGAACGACTTTTTTTGGCCCCTCTTGTTTTTGAACAAGAACAGCAAACATACGCTTATGGTATCGGTGTCCATGCTGCCCGTCAGTGAAGGACTGGCGACCCCCTGGCAGGTTATTCTTTCCGGAACGACCCTGGTCATTGTTCCAAGCATTATGATGTATTTGTGCATGCAGCTTTTGCAGAGATCCGACAGTTTCGCGGGCGCCGTAAAGGGCTGATACTGCCGGTTTTCGCGGTTTGCGGTTTAGGGAACTTCTGAAAACCCCGGTCGGGTTTTCAGAAGTTTTTGCCGGGCGCGGCGGGGTTATTCCCCGGCTCGTACCCGCAGGCGGTACTGGCCCGTGTCGCCGTCGTAGCCCCTTATTTTTATGAGGTAGGACGTTCCGTTTGCGGCGGAAAAAGTGATCCGGGCGTTGTAATCATCGCCTTCGTCGTCGTCTTCCGCCATTTTGGAAGAATTTTCCGCGCCGTAGAGTTCCATGTAGGTGTCAATGCCGCCTGAGGTTTCGGCGGTGTAACGCCCAGCGGCCGCGGGCCCGAAGAGGAACCAGTCCTCGTCGTCCGAATGAAGGGTCCTTGAAATCCAGGTTCCCTCCGGAATTTCCACCGGGTTGTCCATACTGTCTTCTTCAAAACTGTCCCGTATTACCCGGCCCGAAGACGATGAAGATGAAGGCGAAGACGAGCGGCTTATCAGTTCGTCAAGGTAGGAATTGTACCGCAGATCCGTTATCCACACCGCAAGCAGGGAACTTTCCCGCACATTACTCAGCCGGGTGTACACCCGCACCGTGCTTCCCAGGAGGAGTATTTCCCCGGAAAGGGCATAGGCCGCCTCTCCCGTGCCCGCGTTGTTATCCAGAATGAATTTCCGGCCCGGCCTTTCGACAAGGCCGCTTACAAGCTGGTTTCTCCAGTAAGTACCCATTGAGACGGGCGAACCCTCAAAAAGAAAATCGCCGGCCCCTATCCGGCTCCCCGCGTCCAGGGCGTCAAGCCGGGTTCCCGCCTGGGCGGCAAGAGAGCGGATCACCGCGTCAAGCTGGACGATATTCTCGGCCGCCGGAATTCCGCCGCCCTCCGTCTGGGCAAAAAGAAAGCCGCCGGTAAAAATCATTATGATCACAAAAAGAGAAGAAAACGCCTTTTCTGTTTTCATTACACGCCTCACTGCGCCGCCTGTTGAGAAGGAGCGGTACGGGCAGTGTACCAGTAATCGTCGATAATTTCAACCAATTCGGGACTAAACGCAATCTGGGCCGTGGTTCTGACCAGCCCCTGCGGAAGCGCCTCCGCCTGAACGATGCTTCCCGCCGTGGAGATCCGGTATTTTTTGAAGAAAAGCTGATAGGCGACGGAGGTTCCCGGCGCGCGGACTTCCGCCCCGGGAGCTTCCATGTGTTCAATGGATTTGGAACTCAGGCCGTACACCTGTATCCGCTTTCCCTCCTTGCTCGGCTCGGTGACGGTGGCGTACATGTTATAGCCGATGATCCTGGAAATTTCGGGGGTCAGTTTGATCATGGTCTTTCCGTAATCATCGTACAGGGTTCTGATCCTTTCCTGGCTTTCAAGGAAATTACCCAGCATGGACACAAGATCGTCGGGCGTGGCCTTGTAATCCACCACAAAAAGCCCTACGTTTTCCCGTCCCTTCATCTGTCCTATGGTCGAAAGCGTACAGCGTATGAAAAATTTGATGGGTTCCTGCTGGCCGCTGGGGGTAAAGGCGATGGACAGGCCCACGATGCCGTTTACGTAACGCTGAAAAAAACTCATCTCCTGTTTTGAAAGGGACGCGAGAAAAAGGGATCGCTTGAAACCAAACTGGAAGGGGACGCAGAGGATAACGTACTCGTCTATTTTCAGAAAACAATGGCTCCTGTCCACCCCCAGTTTGGTTAAGGCATACTGGCTGCAGGCTATGCTTTGATCGCCGAACCGCGCCAGATACTGCGCGGCTCCCGTTGGTGCGTGGGCCATAATAAAGAAAACTCCTTTGCAATAACGGCGCCCGTCCGTGTTTAACACGCCATGGACGAATGCCCTTGTAAGGCAGTCCATGATATGCCTGCATTTCGGACAGATACCAGGGCCGCTTTCACAATCCGATACCCTGGAACCGCCTCTTCATATAATAGTTTGATACAAATTGCCGAATCTGGCAATACACGGTTTTTACACATCCTCAAACCGTATTCCTTCCCCGGCGGGAATAAAACGCCGGGCCTTCCTCCCCGCGACGCGGTTTTCCCATGACGGGGGAAGGCCGGGCCTGAGGATCTTTTCGGTTCTAAGGACCCCTATATGGCCGGGCAAAAGTTCTTCCCCTTCCTCTATGTTAACCATGGCGTGCAGCGAACGGTTGGTCCGCTCATAATTGGCCCGTTCCGAAGGGGCAAGGCGCTTGATCCCGTCCCCGAGTATCCTTTCAACCTCCTCTTTACCCCGTTCCCGGCGGTACTTTTCGACGGTTTTTTCCGTTCCCCGCCCGGAAGCCTCCCGTACCGCCCTTACCATCCGTGAAAAGGAGGCGGGAGGAAGGGCTATCGGATCATCCAGCCCCGGATCGTCCCGTGAAAGGCAAAAATGCTTCTCCACAACCGCCGCTCCCATTGCCGTTCCCAGTGCGGGAACCAGTTCCTCGTCCAGACTGTGGTCGCTTATCCCCACAGGAACCCCGAATACCGCCGAAAGGCTCCCGAGGACCCTGAGATTGTAGTCCGTTTCCGGGGCCGGGTACGCGGTTACGCAGTGGAGAAGGCAGACGGATGGGGCCCCCGCAAGTATCTCCAGGGCTTCTTCTATGTCTCCCAGCCGGGAAACTCCCGACGAGAGGAGGACCGGAATCTTCCACCCCGCCGTTTCCCTGAGGAGGCCCGTGTAGTTAAGCTCGGGGGAGGCTATCTTGACCATTACGGGGGAAAGTTCCCTGAGGCGCCGGGCGCTCCGCGGCCCGAAGGGCGTACAGAGGAACAGAAGATTCCGCCTTTCCGCTTCTTCCTTGAGCCGGGCGTAAAAAGAAGGATCTTTTTCCAGCTCCCTGAAACGGTCGTAGAGCCTGATATCCCCTCCGGGAAGTTTTACCGCGCCGGTATTGGGATGGAGAATCTCGTCGGCGTATACCATCTGGAATTTGACGCAGTCCGCCCCGGCTTCCCCGGCGGCGGCTATGAGTTCTCCGGCTTTTACCGGATCGCCGCCGTGGGAAGTGCCCAATTCGGCGACGACAAGGACTTTTTTTCCGCAATACGGCCCGCCGGGGGCAAAAAACGCTTCCTGGGATCTCGACATTTTTTTCATAATGAAGTATTATGAATTTATCTCGAGTTATCAAGGAGAGCAGTATGAAGACTCTTACCTGCGATGTGTGCGGAAAAAAAATGGAAGCTCCTGTTTCAGGGCGTAATTATTTCCATGTAACCAAGTTTGATATTTGCGAAGATTGTCATGACAAACTTGAAAATGCCATAAAGCCGCAGATCCGCACCAAACAGCCCTTTAGTTATGACTGGTACGAAAATCTCTACCTCGATTCGGTCAGCAAGGCCATCCAGCGGGGCAAATTTTAGCGGTCCGTTAACCGGAATATTTCGCGTGGACATGGAGCCTCTCGCAAAACACGGACAGTAGGTTTGTTGCTGGTTTTGCCGGGGCTCTTGTAGTTTCCCGGCCCGCTTCCCGGTGAAGTAAAACAGCAGTTTCCCCGGCATCCGGAAAGTAAACGCCGCGTTGTGCGGATTTTTATGTCATATTGACGAGGATTTCTCCGGTATGGTAGGATTGTCCATACATTATTTTTCTCTGGTATAGAAGGAGCGATTATGTCGGGCCACAGTAAATGGGCGACTATTAAACACGCAAAAGGGGCCGCCGACGCGAAGCGCGGCCAAATGTTCACCAAGCTGATCAAGGAAATTTCCATTGCCGCCCGTATGGGAGGGGGTAGTCCCGAGGGGAATCCCCGTCTCAGGACCGCCGTTCTCAAGGCCAGGGTCGCCAACATGCCCAAGGACAATATAGACCGGGCGATCAAGAAGGGCACGGGCGAACTGGAAGGGGTGAACTACGAGGAACTGACCTACGAGGCGTATGCCCCGGGCGGGGTGGCGGTGCTTATCGAAGTGCTTACCGATAACAAGAACCGGGCCGCCGCGGATGTGCGGAACATCCTGACAAGGGCGGGGGGCCAGCTTGCCACCGCCGGTTCCGTGTCCCGGCTTTTCAGGCGGCAGGGGATCATCACCCTTGACGGTGAAAAATATACCGAGGATCAGGTAATGGAGGCCGCCATTGAGGGGGGCGCGGAGGACGTGTCCCTTTTGGGCGGCGTCATCGAAGTGATCACCTCTCCGGAGGACTTTGAGGCTGTCGCGGACTTTCTTTCGGAAAAGGGTTTTGAAACCATGAGCGCCGAGATAAGCATGGTGGCCGACGTGGAAGTTGCCCTGGACGGTGAAGGGACTTCCAAAGCGGCAAGGCTCATCGAAAAACTTGAAGAAAATGACGATGTTCAGAATGTGTACTCCAACCTCGAAATCCCCGAGGGTTTTGAGGCCGAATAAACCCTTCCATGACAGGGGACGGGAAAAGCAGGCCCGGGGAGAAGCGTCCGGGACAGCGGCGCATCATGGGCGTTGATCCGGGGCTTGCCTCTGCCGGCTGGGGAGTAATCGATTATGTACAGGGCCGCGTCAGGTATGTTGCCCATGGTTGTATAGAAACGAAGGCGCAAAACCCGCGGGCGGAGCGCCTTCTTTTTATTTACCGGTCCCTTAAGGAACTGCTTGAAACCTACCGTCCCGGTGAGTCGGCGGTTGAAACCCTGTACTTCGGCCGCAATGTGACAAGCGCCATTCCTGTCGCCGAGGCGAGGGGGGTTATCTCCCTTGCGCTGGCGGAAAAGGGGCTTTGCGTGCGGGAGTTTACCCCCGCCCAGATCAAACAGGGGGTGGTAGGAACTGCCCGCGCGGACAAGGTCCAGATACAGGAAATGGTGCGGCTCATCCTGGGGCTCTCCGGGATTCCTTCTCCCGATCACGCCGCGGATGCCCTGGCCGCGGCGATCTGCTGCGCCCACAGCGTGGCCGGCTGAATTTGCCTTTCAAAACATGCCTTGTTATGCTATGGTTCTTTCATGTTCAACAGCATCCGGGGTATCCTCACCGAAAAGCGGAGCGACAGTGTTTTCATCCTGACAGGCGGCGTCGAATGGGAAATTTCCGTGCCCGCGACGGACGCGTCCGTCCTTCCTGCCGCCGGGAAAGAGGCGAGGATCTTCACCTGGCTCTTTCACCGGGAAGATCAGATGAAGATCTTCGGGTTTCAGAACGAGACGCGCCGCGGCACCTTTCTTGAACTCCTCAAGGTTGAAGGAATAGGCCCAAAGGCGGCGGTGAAGATCATGAGCGGCATAGGGCAGGAGGAACTGGAGCGGGCCCTTGAAGCGGAAGATCTTGCCCGCCTTGAACTGGTGCCCGGTCTGGGGAAAAAAACCGCGCAGAAGATGATCCTCGCCCTCAAGGGGAAGCTGGCGAAGCCCGCTCCCGAACAGGCCGCCTCGCCCTGGGGGGAGCTTGCCGAGGCCCTTGCCCGGATGGGCTACGACAGGCGGGCCGCCTCGGAAGCCCTTGCAAAGGCCGACGCCGCCCTTGACGCGGGGATACGCGGGGCGGAAAGGGAAAAGGAGCTTTTCAGGGAAGCCATTGTGAATTTGAGCGGGCCGGAAGGATAGCATGGGAAAAACAAAACCGGTTCCGGCCGCGGAAAGAGAGGAGGCGGGGATACTTCATCCTGAAAGAACCTTCGGGGAAGACGAGCGGGATTTTTCGCTCCGGCCCCGGAACTTGGGGGAATTTCTTGGCCAGGCGGCCATGAAGGAAAACCTTTCGGTGTTTATTTCGGCGGCCAAAGCCCGCGGCGAAAGCCTTGATCATCTTTTTCTTATTGGGCCGCCGGGCCTTGGAAAGACCACCCTGGCCCAGGTGGTGGCCAATGAACTTGGCGCGGAATTCAAGGTTACTTCCGCGCCCGCCCTGGACAAGCCAAAGGATCTCGCGGGCATACTTACCACACTTTCCCCCAGATCCGTTTTTTTTATTGATGAAATCCACCGTCTGAAACCGGCCATTGAGGAGATGCTCTACATCGCCATGGAAGATTTTGAGATGGACTGGATCATAGGGCAGGGGCCGGCGGCGCGGACCATCCGTATTCCCCTCCAGCCCTTTACCCTGGTGGGGGCCACCACCAGGGCGGGAAATGTCGCGAGTCCCCTCATAAGCCGTTTCGGCATTACCTGCCGTTTTTCTTTTTACGGGGACGCCGACATGGAGGCCATTGTGCGCCGTTCGGCGGGTATACTCGGCGTCAAGGTTGACGGCGCCGCCGCCCTGCTGCTTGCCCGGTCGGCGCGGGGAACGCCCCGCGTAGCGAACCGGCTTCTCCGCCGCATGCGGGATTTTGCCCAGGTCGGCGGAACGGACCGCGTTACGGAAGAGGTGGTACGGGAAGGGCTGGGACGGCTGGAAATAGACAGGCTGGGCCTTGAACGGCATGACCGGGAGATCCTCAAAATCATCATCGAGCGGTACGGGGGCGGGCCCGTGGGCGCCGAAACCCTTGCCATTTCCGTGGGGGAAACGGCCGACACCCTTGAGGATTATTATGAGCCGTATCTCATACAGGCGGGCCTTATCCAGCGTACTCCCCGGGGCCGGACGGTAACCGCCCTGGCTTACGAGCACCTCAACCTCAGGCAGCGGGAAAGCGGGATGCTTTTTTAGATGAAGACGGACGATTTTTTCTTTGATCTTCCCGGACATCTTGTTGCCCAGTATCCGCCTCCGGTACGGGGCGAAAGCCGCCTCATGGTGCTCGACAGGGCGGGCCGTTCCCTGCGTCACGCCATGGTGAAGGATCTGCCCGGCATACTCGGCGCCATTCCCGGTCCCCGCCCCTTTCTGGTATTCAACGATTCAAAGGTGCGCAAGGCGCGCCTTTTGGGAATATCCGAAAAAACCGGGGCCCCCGCCGAATTCCTCCTTGCCGAAAGGCTTGACGGGCATACCTGGAAGGCCATGGCAAAGCGGGCCAAACGGCACAGAAGAGGCGCGTGTTACCTCTTCGGCGGCGAAAACCGGGCGGCAATTACCGCCGAAAGCGGAGGGGAATTCCGCGTTCTCCGTTTTGAAAAACCTGTGGACGACGCCTGGCTTGACAGGTGGGGGCACGTGCCCCTTCCTCCTTACATCAGGAGGAAGGATACTCCCCTTGACGGGGAACGTTACCAGACGGTGTACGCCCGTTTTCCCGGTTCCGCCGCGGCGCCTACCGCCGGGCTTCATTTTACCGCCGGCCTTCTCGCCCGGCTTGCCGAAACGGGCGTTGACAGCGCGTTTGTCACCCTCCACGTGGGACTCGGGACCTTTCTTCCTGTACGTACCGATGCCGTTGAGGATCACGTAATGCACGGGGAAAACTTTGTTATTGACGGGGAAAACGCCCGTAAAATAAAGCGGGCCCGCTCTCTGGGCCGGAAGATCATCGCCGTGGGAACCACAAGCGTCCGCACGCTGGAAAGCGCCTGGGACGGAAAGAACGTGCGGGAAGGGGAGGGAACCTCTTCTCTCTTTCTGTATCCCGGCAGCCGCTTCAATGTCACAGGCGGGATCTTTACCAACTTCCACACCCCGCGCTCGACCCTGCTCATGCTTGCGGCGGCCTTTGCCGGGCTTGATTTTATCCTCGAAAGTTATGCCGAAGCCGTCCGGAAAGGCTACCGCTTCTTTAGCTACGGCGACGCCATGCTCATACTGTAAGAAGGCGCGGGGGCGTTTTTACCGCGCCGGCTCTTATCCCTTCACGGCGCCGGCCGACATTCCCCGTATCAGGTACTTCTGGGCGAACACCAGGAACAGTATCGTCGGTATTGTGGCAATGGAAGCCGCCGTCATAAGCGAGGGCCAGTCCGAGGTAAACTGGAGGACGAATTTCTGGAGCCCCAGCGTAAGGGTGATATTGTGATCGCTCCTCAGAAGAATGGACGCGAGGGTATATTCGCCCCACGAATTGATGAAGGTAAAAATACCGACCGTTGATATTCCCGGCATGGAAATGGGGATGATAAGACGCAGAAAGGCGGAAAACTGGGTACAGCCGTCTATCATCCCGGCCTCTTCAAGATCGAACGGTATTGTGTCCATAAATCCCTTTATCATCCATATTGAAAAGGCAAGATTCCCCGTCGTATAGGCGAGGATGCAGGCCAGAAGGGTATCGACAAGGCCCAGGCTGGTGTAAATAACAAAGAGGGGGATAAGAAGCAGGATGCTGGGAAAAAGCTGGAGGAGGAGCAGGAGAACGGCGTAGCCGGAAAAAACCTTGCCCCTGAAACGGGAAAGGGCATACCCGGCAATAACCGCGATGACAATACAGCACAGCGTTGAGGCCACAGCCACGATGACGCTGTTCAGGATGTTGTTGGGAAAATCGGTCCGGCCCCATACGAGGGCTATATTATCCCAGCGTATCCGTTCCGGAAAAAACTTCACGCTGCTCAGGGCTTCCTGCCTGCCCTTGAACGAGACCGAAAGCATCTGGAAAAACGGCAGATCCACAACTATGATAACCAGTATCAAGGCGGCATACGTCAATATATCTTTAACCTGTTTCCTCATTATCAGTTTCATTGTTTCCTCCCCGCCTCATTTATTGGTACGAAGAATTCGCATGTACACGAGGGCAAGCAGCAGAAGGACTACCAGCATCAAGGTAGATATTGCCGAAGCATAACCAAGCTGGGAACGGAAGAACGCCGTGTAATACGAAAGAATAGGAAGGACGAAGGTCGCGTTCGCGGGTCCTCCCTTTGTCAGAAGATAGATGTTTTCAAAGTTGTTAAAGGTCCAGATAAACATCAGGACGGTGCTTATCATGGAAACCGGTTTGAGCATGGGCATTGTTATCGCCCGGAAGGAACGGAAGAAACCCGCGCCGTCTATAGCCGCGGACTCATACAGTTCGTCGGGAATCCCCTGCATCCCGGAAAGCAGGACAATGGTCATGAAGGGGAACGATTTCCAGGCCCCCGTAAAGCACACGGTAATCCGGGCCAGCACCGGATCGGCCAGAAACAGGATGGGCCGGCTTGTTATTCCCAGCCGTATCAGCGTAACGTTGATAAAACCGAGGATGTCGTTGAGCAGCCATGTCCAGTTTGTGCCGGCAACAACAGGCGGGATGATCCATGGAATAAGGATCATGGCGCGGAAAAAACCGCGGAATTTGATGTCACGGTTCAAGAGCAGGGCAAAACACATGCCCGACACATAGGAAATAACAACCACGGAGAATGCGTAGGCAAAAGAAAACCCGAGGGTACTGTAAAACTCCGAATCCGTGGCAAGCAGCCGGATGAAATTATCGATCCCGGTAAATCGCGCCTGCCTCATCCGCCTGATACTGTAGCTCATGAAGCCCAGGGAAATACCCCTGAAAAGCGGATAAATGCTTATTACCGCGATAAGCAGGGTTGCGGGAAGCAGAAGTTTATACCCAAGGCTGTTGTTTCTGAGCCTCATTTTCAGCAAACTGTTCTTTTTCATTCCGTCTATCTCCTGCCGCGTAAAAAAGAACGGCGCCTTCATGCTGCTCACAGCCGCAAAGGGGGCGCCGCACTGTTATGTTTGGGACAGTTCTTTAAAAATCGTTGTAAACCTCGTGTCCTTTCCTCAGGGAACCGTCCGCGTTGATGAAACGCAGATCTCCCGGAGGCCCAACGGGCCCGTATTCCGGCAGATGCAGATCGGCGACCAGACTGTGATGCAGCGCGTGGGGAATAATTCCTATGCCCCGTTTTTTCAGCTCGGTCATCGTGTAACGGATGTTCTCCACGCGCCACTGGTCGTCCAGGGAGCCCCAGCAGGTCTCGCTGGCGACAATCCCCTTGTTCTGCTTTTTCGCCAGCGCCGTAAAGGAATCCAGCAGCCTTTCGTACTCGGCCTTTTTGGCCGTGTCGCCCTGCTCGCCGATGTAGTACGGATGAATGATTATCACATCCATCAGCGCGGAACATTTTTCAAACCATGCTTCCCATTCCTCAAAGGACGGCGTCAGTTCCGTCATCCAGTGCGGGCTGAAGGAAACATGCTGGCTCACCTCCATAGACTTAAGACAATCGTACATTTCCTTGAGCCAGGCGAATTCGGCGGCCGGGATCCCGCCCATATCCTTCAGGTATTTATGATATGAAAAAGGTTCGTTGCAGAGATCCCAAATTAGAACACGCCGGTCGTTCCTGTGTTCCCCAACGATTTTGTCGAAGTATTCCCGGTAAAACCCTGGCCTGTAAGACCATCCCATACCGGGAATGATGGTATCCAGGTACACCCCGCCGTTATCGACAAAGTCATTGTGCCAGCGGTTGAAGAGGCAGGGAATGACCCGGAGCCCCAGCGAATCGGCTATGTTCAGGGCCGTTTCAAAATTGTCCGCGAATTCGCGCGGTTTTCGTATAAAAGCGTCCCAGGAAAGCCAGTACCGGACGGTATTAAACTTTGGGAAATACTGTTTCCCCCTGCGCAGTTCCAGTTCAAACAACTCGGGCCTGAAATACAGCCAGTTTTCAAAGCTGGTACTTCCCGCGCTGGGTTGATAGTTAAACCCGCGGACAGCGGAAAAATCTTCCATGATAACGCCCCTTTTCCTGTAAAACAACGCGCCGTTACATCTCGAATTCGGCCCAGGCCTTGAGCATGCGATCCTGCACATCCTGCTGAATTGCCCGGTAATCGGGATTGGCAACGCAGGCATTGACCATGCCTATCATGGGAATGGCCTCTCCTTCGATGATGGAGAAGGGCAGGAAGATGGACGGGCTGGGATGACAGACGCTTACCACCGTGGGGAGTACCAGTTCGCTGATCTCCCTGGTTGCCCACCGGTCTGTAAAGTACGGCCGCTGGCGCAGGCTTGCCCGTGCCGGAAGGGCGCCCAGCCCGCTTTTTTCCCAGAGATCCCCTTCGTTTTCAAGCAGCCACTTTATAAAGGCATGGCAGGCTTCGGGATCTTTGGTCTGGGAAAACGCTTCGATGGCGTTAACCCAGGTGTAGTTCTGGGCTTTGCCGCTGGGGCCGGCCATGGGCGGCAGTATCCCGCCGACCGCCTCTATGTCCGGGAAATCCCGCAGATCTATGGCGTTGTGCAGATACATGGCCGCCTTGCCGGACTGGAACAGTTTCTCGGCGTCCGTCCCCCTGTATGCGGGAAAACCTTCGGGAATATAGCCCTTTACATACAGCCGGTTGATAAACTGGAGAGTTTCCGTGATCCGGGGGTTAAGGTAATCCGGGTTCCCCTGGGCGTCGGTGGCCCCCGTATCATTCTGGACAAAGAAAGTTATAATGGCGTGAAGGCCGTTGTAATCGCCCCCGCCCGGGAATATGACCGGATACGTGTCGGCGGGCAGCGCCGCCTTCAGTTTGGCGCAGGCTTCCTCGAATTCCGCCCAGGTTGCGGGAAGCTTCGTTATCCCGGCCTTTTCGAAGTAATCTTTCCGGTATGTAAACTGGCGGGTATCAAGGTTCCAGGGCAGCCCGTAGTGTTTCCCGTCATACATATGCAAGTTAAATATTGCTTCGCTGTAATCGTTCAGGATGGGGTTGTTCTCCTTTTTCCACGCGTCAACAACGGGATCCAGAGAGAGCCCTTCGCCCATTTCCGCGAATTGGATGGACTGCATAAAGGCGCCTGTGGAAACATCGGGAGCGGCCTTCGATGTAACCGCGGTAAGGAAAACCTGGTAAAAATTGTCCCAGGGAACCGTCTGCAGGGTTACGTGGATATTATCCGGATTCGAAGAATTATAGCGGTTGACAATTTCCCCCATGGCGGCGGGATACGTCTGGGCGGGGCCCCACATCATATCCCAAAACACAATCTCGCGGACGCCGCCTTTCGCCGCCGGGCCGCTTCCCCGGTTACATGCCCCGAACGCAAGGACAACAAGAAAAACCGCCGCCAAGAGCGCCGCTTTCTTTCCATTTTTCATAATATACCTCCTGAAAACACGATTTTACAAGGTTAAAGCCATGTTTCATATGAAAGAAGTGTATCACGCCACCAGGATTACTGTCAAATAATCTCCATATTTTTGACGCCGTTATGCCTTTTTTGATGCGATCTTCCCCCGCGTTTCCCGCCTTTTTCCGATGATCGATGAAGCGGCCACCGCCGCGATGATGATCCCGCCGCCCAGAACGGCTCTGAAAGAGGGCTTTTCCCCGGTAACCGCGAATACCCACACGGGGTTAAGGACGGGCTCTATCATGGCGGTGAGCATGGCCTGTACGGCGCTGACCCGTTTGATTCCCCAGGAAAAAAGAAGGGAAGCCGCCCCTATCTGCACCACCCCCATGAAGAGCATGGAGAGGGCCGCCGGGGCCGAAAGGAGGGGGGGATACAAAAAAACAAAGGGAACACAGATAACGGCGCACAGGGCGTGGGAGAGGAGCATGGCGTCCTGGGGGTTCCCTTTTTTCATCATGCGCAGGAAGACCGAGTGCGCGCCGAAGCAGATCCCGGAAAACACCGCAAGGAGGTCTCCCGCGCGGGAACCTCCCCCGATCCCGCCGCCGAAAAAAAGCGCCATGCCCGCCGCCGTCAAAACCAGGGCGCCCCAGTGTTCCCAGCGGGGTCTTTCCCCCAGCAGCATCCACCCCAGAAGGCCGGCCCAGACCGGGGCGGTGTACTGCAGCATGATTGCGTTGGCCGGAGAAGTCATCTTGTTGGCGGTAACGAAGGTCAGCATGGTAAGAGTGTAGGATACGGCCCCGGCCCAGAAGGGAAAACTGCTTTCGGCTTTTATCTTTGGGGGAAAGGCCGTGCGGACGGCCAGCATAAAAAGACAGGCGGTAAGGCTCCGTACACCTGCGATAACGGCGGGGTGCCAGTCCAGGAGTTTGATGAAAAGGCCGGAGGTACTCCAGAAGAAGGCGCAGAGCAGAATGGCCCCTTCGCCCTTCCAGAATGTTCCGCCGCGCTGCGGGAATAAGGCATGACGGCGCATGGTTCATCATACAGGCCTGTTTGTTTCCGGGCAACTCTTCCTTAATCCCCTCTTCCCCTTTGCCGATACTAAAGGTGTAATCCGGCGGATTTCGGAGGCTGTAGTGATAAGAGGATGGTTTACCGGCGCCAGCGGCATGCAGGCCCAGCAATGGCGGCTTGACGCCGTGGCGAATAACCTTGCGAACGTGGATGTCGACGGGTACAAGCGGGACATGGCGGCCTTCAAGACCTTTCCCCAACTGCTGCTGAGGCGGACGGATGACGACGGGGTGTACCGCCATCCCTTTGGCTCGGCCGACGCGGCGCCCATCATCGGAAAAATCGGAACCGGCGTTGAGCTTAACGAACTGTACACCGATCTTTCCCAAGGGGCCATGAAGGAAACCCAGAGCGACTTTGACCTTGCCCTTGACGGCGGGGGTTTTTTCGCTATCGCCACCCCATGGGGCGAACGTTACACCCGCAACGGTTCCTTTCAGCTTGGAAAGGAAGGTTTCCTTGAAACCAAGGAGGGCTACCCCGTTCTTGGGGAAAAGGGGCCGGTAAGGGTCAAGGCGAACAATTTTCAGATAGACAAAGACGGCCGTATCTGGATCAACGCGGCCTATGCCGATGATCCTTCCCTTATGATCTCCCGCGAAAACAACACGTGGGAAGAGACGGCTCTTCTTGACACCCTTAAACTCGTTACATTTGACATAGACCGTTATCTTGAAAAACAGGGGTCAAGCCTGTACCGGGAATCCGAAACGTCGGGGCCCGCCGTTCTTGTTGAAGGCGAAAGACGGCCCGCGGTGCTGCAGGGTTTTGTGGAAGCCTCGAACGTTGATCCCGTGATTGAAATGGTACAAATGATAGAAGTGAACCGGGCCTACGAGGCCAACCAGAAAGTTATACAGTCCGGAGATTCCATGCTGGGAACCCTGATCAATCAGGTTATCAGGTTCGGCTGAAAAAACCGGAACGGCAAAATACAAGGAGACACACAGTGGTACGGAGCTTATGGACGGGGGCAAGCGGCATGATAGGCCAGCAGGCCAACATCGACACCATTTCGAACAACCTCGCCAACGTGAACACCCACGGCTATAAAATGATGCGGGCGGATTTTGAGGATCTTGTTTACCAGACCGTAAGGACCGCCGGTACCCCGGCGACGGAGGATACCGTTGTCCCCGTGGGCGTACAGATGGGGCACGGCGTGAAACTCGCCGATACCCAGCGCATATTTACCCAGGGTTCCCCCCAGGCCACCGACGTTTCCACCGACATGGCGATAATGGGGGAAGGCTTTTTCCGCATACAGATGTACGACGGAAGCTGGGCCTACACAAGGAACGGAAATTTCAAGGTTGATATGGACGGCCGCATGGTTACTTCCAACGGCTACTGGGTTCTGCCTGACATCATCATGCCCGAAAATTTTCTTCCCGACACCATTACCGTATCAAAGGACGGCAGGGTCACGGTTAAAGTGGGGGGGCTTAATACGGACGAGCCCATAGACGTGGGCCAGATTGAACTGTACCGTTTTCCCAATCCCGTGGGCCTTACCGCCGTGGGGGAAAATCTCTTCAAGATTACCCAGGCTTCGGGGGACCCCATTCCCGGACGGCCCGGCTACGAGGGAATGGGCCAGATTGAGCACAAGTACCTTGAAATGTCCAACGTGTCCATAGTCCGTGAAATGGTGAATCTTATCGTCGCCCAGCGCGCCTATGAATTCAACTCGCGGACCATACAGACCACCGACAACATGCTGGGAACGGCCACCACGCTGAAAAGGTAACAGGAGATAAACATGATACGCGCACTGCCCAGGGAGAACAGACGATGCCCCTGAACGGCTTGGCCTCAGTGTACGCGGAGGGGGCGCTCCCCCCGGCCGCGGAGCGCCTTGCCTCCTACGTTAACCAGGGCGGCAATGCCGGCCCCGGCAATGCCGTTAACCACAATAACATGGAGGTTAACAAAGGAGGAGGTTTTGCCGGAATATACCAAAAAACCTTCCCGAAGGAAGAGGCGGATAGAGGCGCGCCCGGAAGGGAAGCGGCGGTGGTGGATACCGAAAGCGAGCTTTACAAACAGTGCGAGGCCCTTGAAACCTTCCTTGTAAAAAACCTCCTTACGTCCATGCGCGGCACAATACAGAAATCGGGACTTATCAACGAAGGCTTTGCCGGAAAGATGTACGAGGACATGCTGTACGACGAATACGCCAAAGACTTTACCAAAAACGCGGGATTCGGCCTTGCCCGCCTTGCCTATCTTGAATTGACAGGCCAGCGCGGACGGCGGGGATAATGGACTTGCTTAGTAACTGAAGTTATTGAACAACTCCAATTCACCCCAGTGAATTGCCCGCGTACACGAAAATATTGTACAGCCCGTGGGCAAACGCGATGCCGTGAAGGGATCTGAAACGGACAAAGACAAACGAAAGAAGAAAGCCCGCGATGGCGGCGTTAAGGCACCCCCAGGGGCCTTCGTAGACGTGGCAGATTGAAAAAAGCAGCGCGGACACGAGTATGATCCTCTCCTGCTTCACGCCGCGATCTTCCAGTTTCCGGTGCAGGTAAAACCGGAAGAAACTTTCCTCAAGATAACCGGTGCTGAGGCAGGAAAAGATCAGGACAAGCCATCCGGAGGCGCTCTCTGGCGGTTCGGCGCGGAAGCTTTCGGGGACGCCGGGGAACATGGACGAAACGGCGGATATGGTGAATCCTGTCAGCGCCATGCCGGGAAACGCGGCGGCAAGGGAGAGGAGATCCCCGAGGCGCGGGAGGCCCAAGCCCCATTCGCGGAGGCTTTTAACCCGGAAGAGGAGATACCAGATCAGGGCCAGTGACGGTATATTGTAAAGGAAGATGCGCGCCAGTTCCGAGGCAACGCTGAAACCGGCGGACCCGGCGGCGGGCCCGGGAAACAAACCGGAAAGAAAAAGCACACAATAGAGGATCAGCGGTTCGGCGAAGGCGCTCATGGCTTTGTCCTTTTGACACGCAGTGTATTTTATGGTATATTATAAACGTATTTCAACACAAAATCCCGGTATTTTTTATAATTGTAGCCGGAATTGACTGGGGAACAAAGGGATGCCCTTGTTTACGCTGTTTGCTGTTGTTGCCGTTCTCGGTGTTATCATGCTTGCCGTTTCGCGTCCCAAAAAAGAAAAGGGATCCTGGGTGCAGTTTTTTGCCAAAGGGAAAGACGCGGGTTTTTCCTTCAGGGAAATAGAACTGCTGCGCCGTCTTGCGGTCAAGTGCGACATAGCCGATCCCGCGTCCCTGTTCTGGTCGCAGAACCAGCTTGATCTGTGTATACGCTCCATGGTCCGCGGCATCCGCATGTCCGGGGAAGGGGACGATACCGGTACCCAGGATTTTCTTTCCAGATTGTACGATTACCGCAAGAAAATAGAGATGGACAAGCCCCGGGTGAAAAACGGCATTTCCAGTTCCCGGGAGATAAGCGAGGGCCAGCCCCTCCGGGTGCTTGTGACGGGCACGGGGGTCTTCAAGTCCCAGATAATTAAAACGGCAAGCCAGTACCTGACCATTTCCCGGCCTGTCAACACCAAAGTCCCCGCCGGTTTTTCCTGGAACGGCCAGAAGATTTCGGTGTATTTCTGGCGGGAAGACGACGCGGGCTATGTCTTTGATTCGTTCGTGGAAGACGAAGTCTTTTCCAAGGGGCTGTCGTCCCTTAAAATAAGTCATTCCGATTCCCTCTTCCGCACGCAGAAACGGAAGTCGGTGCGTATCAAGCTTCATAAATCGGCTTTTCTGTACCTTCGGGGGGAAGAAGAAGCGCCGGGGACCATAGAGGCGGCGCCGGGACTGAAATGTTTTTTGGAAGATCTTTCCGATACGGGCTGCGCCGTTACCATAGGAGGCAAGGCCGCGGCGGGACTGCGGGTAAAGGTCCAGTTTGCCCTGGACAACACGGCGATCAGCATAAGCGGTACGGTACGTTCCGTTGATTTCAAAGAAGAGGCGAACCGTTCCCTTCTTCACATCGAGGCCGATTCCCTTCCCACGGAGACGCGGAATCAAATTCTTGGTGAAGTGTTCGGTATGCTGCCCGAAGAGGACGAGGAGCTTCCCTTCAGGATGCTTGATGAGGAAGCCGGCGGTATTGGAGCCGAGGATGCCTCCAGTGGCGCCGTGTAGGGAAAAAGGATTGGGGAGATGATGATGAAAAAGGGGGAAGGCCGAAAGGGAAGAATTCCGGCGTTTGCGCTGTGCCTGTTTTGCGTGTGCGCGGCCGTTCCGGCCCAGGAAGACGGGAAGGAGGCGCCCGAGCCTATACTCATTTCCTATGAACGGCATTTTACGCGGGCGTCGCTTGACGACAAGGAAGAAGTGCTCCGCGACGCCGCGACCGACGAACAGGCCCGCGCGTTTATCGGCCAGCTTTATGAATTTGCCCTGGCCTTTGTTCTTGAAAACGCCGGGATACTCGGGCAGGATCCCGGCATGATAAGCCTTGCCGCCTTTGCCGCGCGGGGGTGCGGTGAGGCCGGTCATACGGCGGCCGCCGGCATTCTTTGGCAGGTGTTCGGCGTTTACCGGGACCCCCTTGTCAGAACCGAAGTGTTAAAGGCACTGGGAATCGTGGGGAAGGGGGATCCTTCCGTCGTGGAACGGCTCAACGAATTTCTTTCCGGGGAAACCGGCCGCTACCGTTCCCGTGTGGCCGTCGATTACCTTGCCGTAGAGGCCGCCGCCGCCGCCCTTGGCGCGGCGGGGGATGCTTCATCCTATCCCGTCCTTTTTGCCGCCCTTGTCGCGGGGTATCCTGACGGCATTTCCCGCGCGGCGGAAAAAGCCCTCGCGGAACTTGGCGGCGATTACCGCCGGTTTCTCCTCGATATGATACGAGGGGGCTCCCCGGCGGAAAAACTTGCCGCCTTTAACGCCGGTACGGGC
The DNA here is from genome assembly GCA_031266775.1 of Treponema sp. Classification (GTDB taxonomy): domain Bacteria; phylum Spirochaetota; class Spirochaetia; order Treponematales; family Breznakiellaceae; genus JAIROE01. Next base: position 11,918 of record JAISAQ010000056.1, on the reverse strand, counting down.
AACGAACGCTTCGGTACGGCGGAAAAGGGGGAAATTGCCGAAGCGGCCCTTGATGTGGGTCTGGGGCTTGCCGGTGATTCAGGCGGCCGCGGTGAAATAATTTCCCTTCGTTACGCCGCGGTAAACGTTCTTGCGTCCCTCCAGTGGAGCCGGGCGAACGCCCTTGTAATACGGCATTTTTATGTTGTGCAGACCGATTACCAGCGGGGCGCCGTTTCAAAGGAGCGCGTACTTGAGGCGATTGCCTGCATGGGCGCCATGGGTACTTCCGAGGCGGCCCAGGCGCTGGCCCTGCAGATGGGGTATATCAATTCACAGACGGAGCGGAACGGCGAATATGACGGCGAAATAACCATGGCCGTGGTAAAGACCCTGGGTGAAATGGGCGACAAGGCGGCGTTTGACAATCTTCTTTATATCAGTTATTTATCCTACCCCGAACAGATCAAGGCGGCGGCCAGGGAGGCTTTGAACCGGCTCAAATGGTAGGAAAAAGGCATGTTACTCCGGCCCTTTCGGCCGCTTTCGGCGCCGCGCTGTACTACTATCCGGCCGGCCTTTTTGGGGACGGCGGGCTTGGGGGCCGCGTTATCTTCACCGTTTTCTTCTGCGCCGCTCTTGTTTCCTTTTTCCGCGTGCTTGGGGAGGCTCCCGCCTTCTTTTTTGAAAGCCGTGCCCCGGACGGCGGCGCGGCGGACGGGGAAGAAAGGGAGCGTGCCCGCGCTTTCCGTTTTGCTGCCCGTCTTGCCGCGGCTTTTGCCGCGGGCATCTTCATCGGGGCGGGCGCGCGCGCGGCCGTACCCCGGGGGCCTTTTCCCGGCCTCCCGCCCGAAACCATTACCGCGGTTTCCGGAACGCTTGCCGAAGATCCCGGGATGCTTCAGGGCGGCCGGGGTATGGGACGACTCGATCTTGCCTATGCCGTAAACGATTCAGGCGCGCGGGCCGGGGCAAGAGGCGTTCTTCCTGTTTATTTTTCCGAAGAAAACCTTCCGCGTGTAAAGGAATTCGGCCGAGGCTGCGCCGTGTATGTGGAAGGGGACTTTACCGCCGGAACGGAGGGCGGCCGGCCGTATTTCAGGGCCGTTTCCGTGCATGTTACAAAGGCCGCTTCCCCGCTTGAACAGATGAGGACAGGCGTCCGGCAAAAGATAGTGAAACTTGCCGAAACCGCCGGCTCTAAAGAGGATCACTGGAGCGGTCTTTCGCTTGCCCTGCTTCTGGGCATAAAGGACACCCTTGACGGCGATCTTGCCGTGGCCTACCGTGACGCGGGATGCGCCCATATTCTTGCCCTGTCGGGAATGCACCTGGCCGTTCTTTCCGCCGCGGTTGTTTTTCTGCTTAAAAAGCCGCTTGGCGTCAGGGCCGCCGCCATTTCCGGCGCCGTCTTTGTTACCGTTTATGTGTTTGTCGTCGGTCCCCAGCCAAGTCTTAACCGGGCGGTGATCATGTACCTCCTGGGAACCGCCGCGGTTCTTTGGAGCCTTCACCGGGAGCCGCTTAACCTTTTGGCCCTGAGTTTTCTTGTTCAGATAATCCTTTATCCCGGTTCGGGAGCCGCCGTTTCCTTTGTTCTTTCCTATCTGGCCCTTTTCGGCATACTGATCACCGGGGAAGCCCTGCGTGAACTGGGGCGCGGCCGGATACCGGAACTGTTTCTGGGGCCGCTTTCCGCCTCGGCGGGTGCCTTTATCGCCGTTGCCCCGGTAACGGCGTACTGGTTCGGCGCGCTAAGGCCCGCGGGAATGGCGGCGGGCCTTCTTGCCGTCCCGCTTGCCACGGTATTCATGGCGCTTTCCGTTCCCGTTCTGTTCCTTGCCGGCATTTTTCCGCCGGCGGGAAGAGCGGCTGCGCCGGCGCTTTCCTTCCTCTACCGGGCGCAGGAAAAGATCGTGGGACTTGCGGCCGCCGCGCCGGGTTTTTCGCCGGGGTCCGCGCCGGCGCTCGCGGCCTCTCTTGTCCTTACCGCCGTCATCCTTCTTCTTGCCCGCCGGGCAAGGAGAAACGGAAACCGCCTCCTTCCTTTTGCCGGTTTATGACGGTTAATTACAATTCGGGAAAAGATCTTAAGGCCCTGCTTGACGAACGGGGCCTTGGGATGCGGAAAAAATACGGCCAGAATTTTCTGATCAACGAGGCGGTGAGGAACGCGCTCCTTGACGCGCTGGGGGCGGGAACGGGGGATGAAGTCTGGGAAATAGGTTCCGGCCTTGGCGCCATGACCAGGGGGCTTCTTGACAGGGGCGCGCGGGTCACGGCCTTTGAGATTGATCCGGGCTTCACCTGTCTTATGGAAGAACTGTTCCGGGATGACGACAGGCTCATCCTTGTAAAAGGGGACGTTCAAAAAACATGGCGGGAAAGGCCCCCCGCGCCCTTTCTCTTTGGGAACCTCCCCTACAACATAGGCGCCGCGCTGCTTGCCGGTTTTATCGAGGAAAAGCGGCTTTTCAGGCGCGTGGTGGTAATGGTTCAGAAGGAGACGGCCCTGCGCATGGCCGCCCTTCCGGGAGGGCCCTGTTATTCATCCTTTTCCGTACTCTGCCGTTCCCGGTACAAGGTCACCCCGCTCATGACAATAAAGGGCGCGTCGTTTTACCCCGTGCCCAAAGTACAGTCGCGGGGGGTGCTTATGGAACTTTCCGTCGAAGAAAAAGATCCGTATCCGGGGATCTTTTATCCGCTTGTACGGAGCCTTTTTTCCGTCCGCAGAAAAACCATTAAAAACGGCCTTCAAATTTTTCTTTTTTCCCGTATAATAAAGGGGAAACCGGTCCGTTCCACGGACGAAGCCGGCGGGGCGGCCAGGGAAATACTGCATCTGGCGGGCATACGCGAAAACGAGCGGGCCGAAAATCTTGGTCTTGCCGCGTTTGTCTCTCTTGCCGGGGCGGCCCAGGCATGTGGGTGTATGGGAGACGCGGCTTTGAAAGGTTCTTTGGAGAAAAGCAATGACTGTCGCCAGTAATCTTTTGCGTATTGAGGAAAGGCTCCTTGAAGCCTGCCGCCGGTCCGGCAGAAGGCGGGAAGACGTGCGCCTCATGGGTGTGACAAAATTCCACGACAGGGCCGCGGCGGAAGACGCCTGGCGGGCGGGGCTGCGGCTTTTTGGCGAAAACCGGGTACAGGAGGCGAAGGGGAAATTTGACGGGTTCAGGGAATCACATCCGGGAACCGAACTGCACCTCATAGGCAGCCTTCAGCGGAACAAGGCAAAATCCGCGGCACTTTTTTTTGACTGCATAGAGTCGGTTGACCGTGACGATCTGATTACCGAACTGGGCGGGGTCTGTGGGGAAAGGGAACTGCGCATACTGCTGGAACTTCATACCGGGGAAGAGTCGAAGCGGGGATTCCCCGATGAAGAGAGCCTTCTCCGGGCCGCCGAGCTCGCCTTGTCTTTTCCGGGACTTAAACCGGCGGGGATCATGACCATGGCTCCCTTTACAACGGAGGAGGCTCCGGTACGGGCCGCCTTCAGGGCCGCGCGGAAGGCGCGGGAAAGGCTTGAGGCGGCGTTTCCCCGCAGCGACTGGTCCTGCCTTTCCATGGGAATGTCGGGCGATTTTGAGATTGCCGTTGAGGAAGGTTCCACTCTGGTACGCATAGGCACGGTTCTTTTTGGGGAACGGGCGCCCGCATGAACATAAAAAACATTCTGTTGTTCATGCTGCTTGCCGTTTTCCTCTTTCCCGCCGCCGCTCAGACCAGCAGTACGAGTAGCAGTTCGAGCCAGTCGACGGATCTGGGGCTTCCCGCGACCCAGTTCAACATGGAAGGCTTTCCCCAGTGGTCAAAGGAGCTGCGCCGTGCGGAAATTATCGCTTTCGGTACTTTTCCCTTTACCATGTTTATTGCCATTACCATAATGGACTCCTGGCGGTTTTACTCACACGGCTGGGATATGCGTTACGCCCCCTGGCCGCTCAAGGGAGCGGGCGCCGTTGACATGAGCGCCGATGATCACAAGCGGGTCATGCTTTACGCGGCGCTGGGTTCCTTTGCCCTTGCCTTTACCGATTTTGTCATTGTCCAGATCAAGCGGAACAACACCCGGCAAAGGGAAAAGTTCCTGCCTCCGGGTACGCCCATCATCGTCCGTACGCCGCTTGATACGGCAAACGGGGACGCGGAGGACGCGCCTCTTCCCGGCCCTTGATGCCCTCGTTTGCCGTAACCGTACAGAACGGCGTTCCGCCGGGTCTCAGGCTTGACCGTTATGTGGCCGAATGTCTTGGTATCCTCACTCGTTCCCAGGTAAGGGCCCGTTTTCTCGCGGCGAAGATAAACGGAAAGGACGTAAAAATATCACGGACGGTGCGGGAAGGGGATCTTTTGGAACTTTCCTGGCTGGACGCCCCGCCTGTTTTTCTTGTTCCCGAAGACATTCCGCTTGACGTACTGTACGAAGACGAAAGGGTTATCGTAATAAACAAGCCCCAGGGCCTTGTGGTGCATCCCGGCGCGGGAAACAGCCGGGGCACGTTTGCCAACGCGCTGCTTTACCGCTGCGGCGGAGGGGCCTCTTCTTCTTTGAGGCCGGGTATTGTGCACCGCCTCGACAAGGATACCTCAGGGGTAATGATAGCCGCGAAAGACGAGGGGGCCCTCCGTTTTCTTGCCGAACAGTTCAGGAAAAGACAGGTACGAAAAACCTACGCGGCCATAGTCCGGGGGAATCCCAAAGAGGACAGGGGGCGCATAGCGTCCTTTATCCGCCGCGACGGGCGGAACCGCAAACTCTTCGCCGTATCGGAAGAAGGGGGAAAACCCGCCGTTACCCTGTACCGTGTGGCGCGCCGCTGGAACGGCTACGCCCTCGTGCTCCTCAGGCCCAGGACGGGCCGTACTCATCAGCTGAGGGTGCACATGCGCTGGCTTGGAAATCCCGTCGCCGGAGATCCCCTCTACGGCGGAAAAGAAGAGCGTTTCCCGGACGCCGGCCTCATGCTGCACGCCCGTTCCCTCCGCCTGATCCTTCCGGATCGCCTCGAGGCTCAAACGTTCACCGCCCCCGTGCCCCGGCGTTTTACCCGCGTCATGAAAAAACTTGAAAGCTGAGGCTGTTCCAAAACTTCAGTTTTTGGAACGGCTTCTTACCCCGGAGAAAATTGCATGAACCGTAAATGCCTGCCTTACAAGAAATTGGCAATTTTCTCCAAGAGCTTGTTGCAAAACCAACCGGGTTTTGCAGCAAGCTCAACTGACATGGAAGCGCGCGTCATCGGGGAAACTCCTTCATACGCCGCCGTTTACAAGCCCCCGTTCATGCATACCGCTCCCCTCCGCGAAGGGGAGGGGGGCACTCTTGCTGAATGGTTCGGCGCCCTCTTTCCTCCCGCGCTGGAAATTACGGGCAGAAAAAAGATTGAAGGCGGCCTCCTTTACCGTCTTGATTTTGAAACCGACGGCCTTGTGCTTGTCGCGAAAAACCAGCGGGCCTTTGACGCTCTTCTGCTTCAGCAGGAAGAAGGCCGCATTGTAAAGGAATATGGCGCGGTGGTTTTTCCCCGCGGGGAACGTCCGCCGGGATTTCCCCCTCCGCCTGTTTTTGCGGATCGCATAGAAAGCCGTTTCAGGCCATACGGGAAGGGGCGGAAGGCGGTGCGGCCCGTTACGGAAGGAAGAGACGCCGGGAGCGGGGAAGATAACGCGAAGGGGAAAAAAACAGCCGCCGGAAAGCCGTACGTCACGGAGATTCTCGCTCGTACGGATCTCGGCGGCCCTGAGTATGTAAGGCTGCGTATACGAAAAGGTTTCCGTCATCAGATACGCTGTCATCTTGCATGGATAGGCGCGCCTATTCTTAACGACGCGCTGTACGGTCCGGGGGACGCCGATGGAACCACGGCAAGACGCGGCGCGGTTCCGGAACGGGAGGGCCTCGCGCTCCGCTGTGAGGCCCTCTTTTTTACCGATCCCCTTTCCGGTGAGCGGCGGGAATACCGCGCCGCCCCGCTTGTCTTTCCATCCTGAGACCCGGACCCGCGCCCCCTGTCAGGAACCGCTGTCCTGAAGCAGGAGCTTCCTGATTTCCGCCGCGAGGTAAAACGATCCTGTCCCCAGAACCGGAAGCCCCTTTTTTACGCCTGTCTCAAGCGCCTTTTCCACCGCCTCCTTCGTATCCGCCGCGAGCGTCACATCCGCACCCGCGCCTGTTCCTCGGGCCGCCGCCTTGAAAGCCTCAAAGGTTTTTTCGGGGTTGCTTTTTTTGAAGATCCCGGGAGTGGTGATGATGATGTACGGGAAACGGGGAACGAGGATTTCGGCCATTCCGGCGGCGTCCTTTCCTTCGGCGCAGCCAAAAAGAAGGACGCCCTGCCCGTACAGGCCGGCGAAGGTTTTGGCGCACTGTCCGGCGCTTCCTGCCGTGTGCGCCCCGTCTATTATCACTGCGGGATCTTCGCGTACTTTTTCAAAACGGCCGGGAAGGGTAAAGCCGCCGAGGGCCTTCGCGGCCGCCGCCGCGTCAAGGGCGGGAAAGGCCGTCTTTACCGCCAGCAGCGCAAGGGCGGCGTTATACGCCTGGATTTCGCCGGGAATGGGCACGAACAGTCCGGGAAAAGATTCAGGCGGCGTTCCCGGAAAATCGACGGTAAAACGCGTTCCCGCCCGGCTCACGCGGAGGTCTTTGACAAGGGCGCGTTCGGGAAGGTACAGAAGCGGGGAGCCGGAGAGTTCCGCCCTTTTCCTGAAAACCTCGAGGGCTTCGGGGGGCTGTTCGGCGAGGATCAGGGGCTTTCCCCGTTTTATGATTCCCGCCTTTTCCCCGGCTATTTCCCCTATGGTATTTCCAAGATATTCAGTGTGCTCCTTCTCTATCAGGGTAATGACGGAAACCAGGGGATCGACAATGTTGGTGGCGTCAAGCCTTCCGCCCAGGCCGGTCTCCACCGCCATCGCGCCACAGCGGGCTTCCCGCGCGCAGAGAAAAAAATACAGGGTCATAAGCTCAAAGAAAGTCGGCCCTTCGCCGTCCGCGTTAAAAAGTCCCGCCGTGCCCGCCGCGCCGCGCACGGCCTTTTCCTCCGCACGGATGAGTTCCCTTCCCGCCCGGGCGTATGTCTTTTCATCAAAAAAAACATTTCCCATAGTAATGCGCTCCCGCCTGTCCCCAAGATCGGGGGACATGTAGCGGGCCGTTCGCAGCCCGCCTGACTCAAGAATGGCGGCGATCATTCCGGTAACCGTTCCCTTTCCCTTTGAACCTGCCACATGAACGACGGGGGCGCACCTTTCAGGGTGCCCCGCCGCCTCCGCGAGGGCCTCCATGCGGTCAAGGCGGAAAGCTTTCCCGTCCGGGCTTCCGGAACTTTTTTCCAGATTGATAAACCGCGAGATCCAGGCGAAAACACAGGAGGAACCGGTAACGCGGGACAAATCTTCTGCCGAAATGTTGTTCATGGGGGAATTGTAAAATAATTGAAGTTATTGAACAACTCTATTCTTTAAAGTATGATCAATGGGTATGGAATTAAAAAAAATCCTTGAGAACGGACAGACAATTTACTTTATCGGCATCAAGGGAACTGGAATGTGCGCGTTCGCCGAATTGATGTCGGCAGGTGGCGGGAAAGTTCTGGGGTCCGATCGGGCCGAGGTATTCTACACAGATCGTATTCTCGATGATCTGGGAATACCTTATTACCAGTCCTTTGACGCGGATCATATAAAGGACGATTTTGCCCTTGTGATCCACTCGGCGGCCTATGACGCGGAAACCAATCCTGAAATAGCCGAAGCGCTGCGGCGGGGGCTTCCCGTCCTTAAATATACCGACGCGCTGGGGCTTTATTCGGAACTCTTCGATTCTTCCGGCATAGCGGGCGTACACGGAAAAACAACTACTACGGCAATGGCGGGGGCCCTTGCCAGGGGGGCTTCTCTTCCTGTACAGGTGCTTGCCGGAAGCGCCGTCGGCAGTTTCGGCGGGCGTTCCACCCTGTCGCTCGGGAATACATATTTTATCGCCGAAACCTGCGAATACAGACGGCATTTTCTTTCGTTCAGGCCAAGGCGCATAGTCCTGACCAGCGTGGAAAGCGATCACCAGGATTATTATCCCGGCTATGAATCTATACGCAACGCCTTTCTTGAATACTGCCGCCTGCTTCCGCCCGGAGGCGAACTCATTTACTGCGCCGACGATCCGGGCGCCACGGAAATTGTTTCCGTTCTGGAAAAGGAATGGCGGCCGCTTACCCTTATACCCTACGGATTTAACGCCGCCGGGGAATTCCGCATAACAAACTACGTGGTGAAAAACGAAAGGGCCGAAATGACCATCGAAGGTTTTCCCGGAACCATAACGCTCCGTATTCCGGGCAGGCACATGGCGGTGGACGCGGCGGGCGCCCTTGCCCTGGTGTCGTCGCTTGTAAAGGCCGAATTCGGCGGCTGGAGCGGCCCGGGGCAGGAGGGGGCGCGGAAGGCGCTTGAGGAATTCAGGGGATCAAAACGGAGAGAAGAAATAATCGGGGAGGCGGGGGGCATTCTTTTTATGGACGACTACGGACACCACCCCACGGCCATAGCGGCGACACTTGAAGGGCTGCGTGAATTCTACCCGAACCGGAGGATCGTTGCAAGTTTCATGTCCCATACCTACAGCCGCACAGCGGCGCTGCTTGATGATTTTGCCGCCTCGTTCAAGAATGCCGACGCGGTCTTTCTTCACAAGATTTACGGTTCGGCCCGCGAGCATTATTTGGGCGGCGTAGACGGGCGCACGCTTTACGAAAAGACCGCGTCCTTAAGGGACGGTGTAAGTTACGCCGGGGAGCCTCTTGACGCGGTCTCTGCCCTCAAGGCTATGCTTAAGGAAGGGGATCTTTTTATTACCATGGGCGCCGGAAACAACTGGGTCCTCGCGGAAGAACTGTACGGTTATTTCAGGGAAAAAAAGTGAAAAGCATGACGGGCTACGCCTACCGGGAAATCGAGGCCCCGGAGTATTCCCTTTCGGTTGAAATCAGGGGCTATAACAGCCGTTTCCTTGAAATTTACGCCGGCCTTCCCCCTTTTCTTTACGGCATTGAATCCTGGGTACGCGGCCTTCTTTCGGACCGCATAGGCAGGGGAAAAGTGGAAGTTTCCGTCCGGTTCAGGGAATACGGCGGAAAGATGAGCGTCTCGGTAAATACCGAAGCCGCCAGGGCGTATCAAAAGGCCATAGACAGTCTTGCCGCCGCCATCGGCACAGACGAGAAGGCCGGCCTTTCCCATATTCTTGGAATGGAAGGGGTTCTTGAAAGCGGCAGGAAAAGGGACGATGAACGGTACCGGAAACTCATTGAGCCGGTAATGCGGGAAGCAATAGCCGAATTTGAATCGGAACGCGAAAGGGAGGGGAAGCACACCGAAGAGGATATTCTGGCGTATCTTTCCGAAATGGAAAAGGATCTTCTTTCCGTCTCTACCTTTGCCCCTTCCCTTGAAGAGTCGATCAAGGAGAACCTGCGCAGCCGCTTTGCCGAACTGCTCGGCGGCGCGGCCGATGAAAACCGCGTTCTTGCCGAAACCGCGGTGCTTCTTGTAAAGTACACCATCTCCGAGGAAATTTCCCGGCTTTCCGCCCATTTTGGGGAATTCAGGGCCGAAACGGCGCGGGAAGGGCGTCCCGGAAAAAAGCTCGATTTCCTCTGCCAGGAAATCAACAGGGAAATCAACACCATAGGCTCAAAGACCCCCCAGCTTGAGGTAAGCCGGGCTGTGGTACGGATGAAGAACGCCCTTGAAAACATACGGGAGCAGCTGAGAAACGTGGAGTAGGGAAGGCGCCTTTTTTACGGTCTCCCCGTTATAGGCAGAAAGGCCGTTTATTGTTACAATAGGGATTGAATGGAAAACGCGCCGGGGCAAAAAATAAAGATAGCCGTTTCGGGAAAAAGCGGCTGCGGCAATACTACCATAAGCAGAATGACGGCGGAAAGGCTCGATCTTGCCTTTATCAATTTCACCTTCCGTTCCCTTGCCAAAGAACGCGGTCTCAGCCTCAAGGATGTGCTTGAGCGGGCGGCGGCCGACGATTCCTGGGACAGGGAAGTCGACAGCCGCCAGCTTGCCCTGGCCAGGGAGGCTTCAGGCTGCGTGCTCGGTTCCCGGCTTGCCATCTGGGTGCTTCCCGAAGCCGGCCTCAAGGTGTACCTCAAGGCCGCGGACGAAACCAGGGTACGGCGCATCATGAAGCGGGAAGGGGGAAGCGAAGAAGAAGTCGCGGCCTTTACCCTGGAACGGGATCGCCAGGATCATGAACGCTACCTTAGAATTTACGGCATTGACAACGACGATTATGGTTTTGCCGATCTTGTCATTGACACCGACAGGGCGGGGCCGGACGAGATTGTCGCCATGATCCTTCAAAAAATCTGTTGAAAACTGCGGAATTCAGGAAGGTCATATACGCCAATTACCGGGAGGCGGGAAGGACGTTTCCCTGGAGGGACAATACCGCCCCTTGGGGAGTGATGGTTTCCGAATTCATGCTGCAGCAGACCCAGACCGAACGGGTAATCCCCTACTGGGAACGCTGGATGAAAAAATGGCCCAGCCCAAAGGCCCTTAACCGGGCGTCCCTGGAAGACGCCCTCAGGGAATGGAGCGGCCTTGGCTACAACAGGCGCTGCCGCAGCCTCAAGGAATGCGCCCGGTATATTGCGGAAAAGCACCGGGGCGTGGTTCCCGGCGTCCCGGAAGAACTGCTTTCGTTTCCGGGAATAGGGCCCTATACAGCCGGAGCCGTCGCCTGTTTCGCCTACAACTATCCGGCGGTGTTCATTGAGACAAACATACGTTCGGTCTTTCTTCACTTTTTTTTCGAAAACAAAACCGGCGTGCGGGACGGCGAAATTCTCCCCCTTATTGCCGCGGCTCTGGACAGGAAGAATCCCCGCCAGTGGTATTGGGCCCTCATGGATTACGGCGCCGCGCTTAAACGGATAACCGTGAACCCCGGAAGGCGGAGCGCCCATTACGGGAGGCAGGCAAAATTTGAAGGCTCTTTCCGCCAGCTTCGCGGCGCGGTTATCCGTTCGCTTGTTTCCTCCGGACCCGCCTGCCGGGAAAACCTGGGCAGCCGGACGGGAATAGCGGCGGAGGATCTGTACGATGTGCTTGAAGTTTTGAAAAAGGAACAGATGGTAGGGGAGGAGGGAGGAATATACCGGATACGGGAAGAAAAATAAAGAATCCCGCGAGGCAGGGCTCTTCGGCGTTAACCGGGCCTTCGAATGACAAAGCGGCTGAACGGAATCGAACCGTCGTCTCCAGCTTGGAAGGTGTTTTTCCCACCTTACCCTAATGTATTGTATAGCAACTAATTACTGATAATACAAGAAATTACGCAAGTGTCAATAGAGTCATCCTGTACTATTAGTGTGATACTATGATATAATAATTCGGAATAAACGTACCATAAATGTACATTTGGAGACTTCATGAACAATGGACTTTACCCCGTTTGGTAGACACCGTTAAGCGGCTTGCCCTGAGTCAAACACATTAGGCGCCACATAGTCAAGTGCCGAATGTATACGAATCCGGTTATAATACGCCTCAAGATACATGAACACCGATTGCCTGACCTCCGCTGCCGAGTGTTTGCCGTCCAGTGTTTCCAGCTCCCGTTTCAGGGTTTTGAAAAACGATTCGGCGCACGCATTGTCCCAGCAATTCCCTTTCCGGCTCATACTCTGGCGAACCGAGGGACACTGTTCCACAAGACGGTCCCGAAAAGATTTTGCGCAGTATTGCACTCCCCGGTCAGAGTGGAATATCAGGCCCTCCTGAGCCTTCCGGTTTGCAAATGCCATGTCCACCGCGGGTATGGCCGTATGAACGGTCTCCATATCGCCGCTTAAAGCCCAGCCGATGACCTTCCGGTCATACAGGTCAAGGACCACCGTCAGATACACCCA